>JAIVFU010000220.1 GCA_020829485.1 Nostoc sp. CHAB 5834
AATGTTGAGAACTTGTGGCAATCTCCATTCCCCAGCATCCCATTGCTCCAACTCCTGAAAACCCAGTTAAGAGCAGAGAGACAATTGCAGTTGTTTCTATGGTGCGATCAATGAAAATCCTGGGGTTAAATCTTTTTCGAGTCCGGCGTAGAAGTAATTTCGGTTTACTGTTTAAAGGCATAGACGATTGTTGAAGTATTTTTTGAGTTCTCATTCGGCTTCATCTAACTCCACAAAAAAACCTGCACCAGTATTTATCACTTTCACCAGCTTTCGATTGACCAATGTTTGAATCACACTAAGACTAAAATTGATGGTGCATAATCGAGCGCTACCCCCACAACGTCGAAGGTAATGTAGGCATAGTGAGGAATTGTCAGTAGGAGTGGGATGAGTGGATTTTCTCGGCATAATCTTGACTATGACTCTATGATTTCTAAATGATGTGCATTGAAAAAAATTCCCTGACCAGTTGGCATATCTGAGAAATGAACACAAACCATACCGTGTGCTGAATACTGAATTACTGCCCTAACCTTGGGTCTTGTTCTCCCAGTGCTTTAATGACTTTGACAACTGAATTAATTGCTGGAAGATTAGCCATTTTTAATCCTTTAATAAACAGCCTATTATTGATTAGTAATTCGAGTTTACTCCGATACCATATTGCCATTTTAGAAAACTGACTGGAGTACAGATTTCTTGCCAATCACAAGCTCCTCTTGGTGCATTTCAGTCATTTACAATTCGCAATTTGCAGTTCGGAATTCGCAATTAAATACAAGAAATCACTTGTTATTTAATTGTTAATTAATGGGTCTTAATCCGCCACTGATTCAAAAAAAAGTGGTCTTAAATCAGTGGTGGGTTTAAGCTCTCACTGATTCAATCAATTGCGAATTGCGAATTGCGAATTGAAGTTGACTCCCATCCAAACCAGAGAGCAACATTTACTTTAATCAGATAGAAGAACTTAATCATCCATCCGCCATCGTAATCAAAAATAAAATCGTAAAAGTCCCCTAGAAAGCGCTCATTTGTTAATGCAATTAAATCCATTCTTGACCAAAGATTCATTGGCTTAGTACCTTCTTATTGTGTTGACAACTAAAATTTAATTGCTCTGATTAACTAAGATGGTGGTAAAATCTCTTCATATTTGAAAAAAGGTGTTCATGTTTGATAACACTTGCAAATTTATCGCTGAAATGTATTCTCCCGATTTCGCCACTTGGCTGTTAGGAAAGCCTATTACTTTGACCAAATTAAGTCCTACAGAATTGTCTTTAGAACCTATTCGTGCTGATGCTTTAATCTTGTTGCAATCAGATGAAGTTGTTCTCCACATTGAATTCCAGACCAAACCAGATGACGATATGCCTTTTCGGATGGCTGATTATCGTTTGAGGGTGTATCGCCGTTTTCCCAAGAAGCGAATGCACCAAGTCGTAATTTACTTAGATAAAACTGAATCGGAGAAGGTGTATCAAACTACTTTCATTGCTGGAAGTTTACAACATGAATTTTCAGTGATTCGTTTGTGGGAGCAACCGCCAGAGGTCTTTTTGGCAGCACCAGGATTACTGCCCTTTGCGGTTTTGAGTGCTACTGAGAACAAAGTTGCTACATTACAACAGTCATCTGCGGCTGTTGACCAAATTGCTGATCGGCGCACACAAAGTAATATTGCTGCCGCCTCTGCAATTCTGGCTGGGTTAGTATTAGAACAAGAAGTGATTAGACGTTTATTTAGGAAGGACATAATGCGCGAGTCAGTTATTTATCAGTCAATAAGAACTGAAGGAATTGAGGAAGGAGTTCGCCTTGTTGCAGTTAACCTTCTTAAAGAGAAGATGCCTATTGAAATGGTAGTAAAAGTTACTGGGTTAACAATCGAACAAGTACAAAGCTTGCTCATCACAGACGTTGAGTAGCTCAAATAAGCAATACACTGCTTGTTAAAATTGCTTTCCCGAAGGTATACCATGCGTGAATCAGTTATTTATCAGTCAATCAAGGCTGAAGGACGGCAAGAAGGGAGCGATAAAAAAGCCCGTAAAATTGCTATCAATTTATTAGCTGAGGCTATCAGCGTTGATGTGATAGCTCGGGTTACTGGTTTACCAGTAGAAGTTGTGCAACAATTACAGCAGGGAGAATCCGAGAATCAAAAGTGATTTTGCTACTGTCCCTGTACTGAATCGGCTCAACGAGGGCTGTGTTTCAAGTCCCGATTTTCTCTGTCTGATACTCAGTACGGTGGTTGCTTGTTGACAACAATACCTCTTTGTTTGATAAGTACGATCACTTTTAATGCAAAACCAGCGTTTCTAAGAGAAGGTTAAGATTGCTGCCGAATGTATTTTTCTTGAAGTATGATTTTTGTTTGCTTCAATTAAGTTCAGGCAATTGTGCAAGCGCACCTTCCATCCATGCTTGAATTGCTTCCATCTCAGAAACATCTCGTGCCACAGCGTCAACGACGTGTTTCTGATAAGAGTTAACAGCATGATTCAAATGCCCAAACTTATTACCAGCCCAAGCCAAACACATAGTCTTGACTAATTCATCAATTTGAAGAGAGTCAAGTTCACTTGGACTAGTCACATTTCGAGAATGCAGCCATTCTTTCACCAAATCCAACGGATAATTCAAAAGTGTGCGAACTTCTTTGACTCGCAAATCTTTTGAGTTGATTGCTGGCGGAGTTACAGATTGTTTTGTTGGCTGAATCCTGTACTGTTGATTTTCTTTGCGAGGTCTAATATTATTTTGCGCTTGTTCAGTCTTCTTAGGAGTAGCACTGCTTTCAGCATCATCATCTTCATCTGCTGTGACTGATAAAATTGCACAGACGGCATATCGACGCGCGTAGGTTAAGGCTGCGCCCAATTTCTGGGAATCACTTATTTCAGGCAAAGGATAAGTACTAGCGATACTCTCTCCAGATTCATGAAAAATATGAGTCCGTAGCACGGTTTTACCTTCAAGTATTTCGGTGGTTTGAATTATTACCAATCCATGTTTACCCAATGCAGCAGTGACAGCATCTAATACAGCATCTAGGGTTGCATATTTACGTTTATAGTGAGGATTAGTACCGTCTTTTTGAATGGGATTAAACTCTGCCTTTGCTTTGATTAAAGCTTTGATTAATTCTTGCATTGTCCAGATCCTGTTTTACCAGTAACTTTCGTTAATATCACCAGACACTTTTTTGCTAGACTTAGCCTTATTTATCTGAAACTCTGAGGCTTTTAGCACAGGTATTGCCGCTTGCTTTACCGAAGTTTTAGCTTGCAGATAGAGAAATTGTGTCACTCCATCCGCGTCTTCCCCATCCTCGACTTGCGCCCATAGAGAACAGCCCAGTTCTAATGATTCATAGTCGCCAAGATTAAATTTTCTAGAGTAGCTAACAGATACAGTTGTAAATTTCATTTTTTGGGGTTTACTAAATTTTGATTGTCAGTTTTCTTCGTTAGTATCAACCATCTGAATGTTGAGTCTTTGACATAAATCGCTAGATTTTACACCAATAACTTCTGGTTGAATTTCAGTAGATAATTCCTCAATGATTGAATGAAAGCCAGGGTCTTCATCATTAATTTCTACCTCAATTAAACCAGCTTTATTCGATACAACAGTTGCCCAACTTGGCAAAGCTTGAGGAATACTTGTTGCGTAGAGTTTCATGATTTTGATTCCTGATTAAACTTGATTTCAATAATTTCTTCGACACAACCCATCGCCTGATCCAAGTAGTGCAGAACATCACCCAAGTGTGTTCCTGCTTCTGGATCAATCTTCTTATCCGCAATCAACTTGAGCCAGTTTTCATCTTGAGCGATCGCCTGAATTTTCAAGTAGCAGGAGTTGAACTGGTTCAGTATTTCTGTGGTTTCCATTGGTATTATTTATGAAGCTAAATAGTTTTATTGAGGAGGTGGGCTGTCAAGACCCACCTTTTTCCTTAAGCTGCTACCAAATCGCTAGTTTCTGGCGTTGGCAGGTATCTCTTCAATTGCTCCCAATCCTCCCTCGTGAGCGAATCGAATTCAATATCAAGCAACTCTTCTTCCGTGGCTGGTTGCTCTGTAGTCGCTTTTGATACCCTTGCCACATTCATGAAGTCATCTAGTCCAACTGCTGCATCAATCGGTTCGGCGTATCGAATCTTATCTACAGCATTCGACCAGTGCGTAATATGCTGAAATATCACTCCCAGCATTGAATCATCTGCGTAGACTCGATAAGTTCTGGGGCAAGCTCCATTCACGTATACGAGTTTGTAGGGAGGAATTTCTTGTACCTCTGCATTGGGATCGGTTGGAGGGAGGAGAATTTTCTCTGGGGATTCATCCCAATCGGCTTCTTGAAGAGAAAATGGGCTAATCATATTTGATGTGCCATGATGATTTCGATTGTCTAAATTTCGGTTGAGCGGCGATCGCATAACTCTATGGCTGCAATCGCCTTTCTCACTTCCAGAATTAAGCGGCTACTGTTGCCCGGACTCCCAACGATGCAATCACTTGTTCCGCACTAGGAGCCACGCGATTGCGTCCGTACTGTCTTGGTCTTGCGTACCAACCCTCTTCATCCCAACCAACAAAGCCAACTAACTTGCCCTGGCGATAGACTTTCGTACTGAATACTAGATAGTCAATCTCACCGTGGTACAAACCAAAAACAGTGCAAGCTTCTTTTAACTCGGACTCCAAGCGCTGATTCCGTTCTCTCGGTGTTTCTGGTAGAGTCGCTTTTACCTCTGCAACTCTTTTTGCGAACCAGTCGCGCTCAAAGGCTAACCGTCCCCCTTGCACGAACTGCACCCATACCGTAATCCCGCCTTCTATCCAGATGGTGCGAATTGATTCGGGTTGGACTTCGATAATCTCGCCAATGATGCGGCGATCTCTGCTGGTGAGAGGATCTTGGGTTGGGGCTACAGCTTCGGCTTGCGATTCGATGTGGCTGTCGAGTTCAGCTTGGGCGAGGGCTTGCTCATCACGAGAAGAAGTAGGAATTGCTTGCTGTGTATGTGTTGTATAAGGCATAATAGAGTTCCTTGATAAAAGGGTAAAAAGCGATGGCAAACTTTCCAGGGTTGGGCGATCGCTTTTGTTACGTGTGTAAAAAACGTTGTGGTTCAGCACAACGCTCTCAACAAGATTTGGCGTAGCCATCAACAGTTATCAGTTATCAGTTCATATTGATTTTTTATCCGATTTGTCAGAGTCCCCCACTTCTAAAAAGTGGTAGGTAACAGTTAGGGTCAAATCTCCGAGAGAGTTACTGTGATAACTGATAACTGTTTACTGTTCACTGATTTAAAGCCAGTGGCACTTGAGCAATACCAAAACAGGAGATACAACGTATCAGGCGACGTGTACGGCTTCAAACGCTTCAAATATCGTCCGCCGTCCTGCCGGTAATTTCTTATTCAGTGCAAATCCATTTCCATGCTGTGTACCCCTCGCCTTCTCTGGTTGTGCCAGTGCCTCGGTTGCTCCTCAAGCAGTCACTCTGGATTGTGCTGTCAAAGTTCAGATAGTGCAAACCCTTTATTGCGTCCGGGTGCAGGCAGTTTGCTTTCCCTTGCCCCTATATTTATAAATGTACGTGAGGCGTATACTTTTGTCAACATCTCACGAATATTTTTAGTAGTGATAATTATTTTAATAGTAGTCTTATGTATAATAAGGCTGTAGACGCTAAAAGAAGATTAATCGTTTTTCCACTATGAATATTAGGATTGTGGAGTAATGACGATGGATAAAAGAGTGATTCGCTGGAAGCTGAATGAAATCATGGCCCAAAAAAGAGTCAGAAATAAAGACCTGGCTGAAGGTATCGGCATCACCGAAACTTCTGTTTACAGGTTACGGAAAACTGATACCATGCCTCGGATGTCACCTGAGCGGCTAAACGATATTTGTCAATTTCTTGATTGCCAACCTGGAGACTTACTGATTTATATCCCAGATAACGATGCGGAAAGGGCGGAAAAAAATCAACAGAAACTAAGTAAGGGAATCGCTATAGCAAAACACCAACTTCCTAAAACTGATAAAGAAGCAACTGAGGATATTGCAGCGTAAAGCGATCGCCCGCCGCCAAGCAACGCGATCGCCTGCTCAATCCGTTGGTCACAAAGTGAGCTTATTACAATGCTGACATATTTTTGGGCAAACACCCTTCAGTATCTCCTCAGTTCACTTTGGTTAAACTGCAACACCCCAACTTCAAGCATTTACCATACATAGTGGGCAAGAGATATGCTGACACTAGACAGAGAACAAACAACAGCACTCGATTACAGCAACCTCAACACCAGCATCCACGAAACCTTCGCTGCTATCGACCGATTCGAGTGGCAAGCGGTAGATGAAATCCTCCAGATGAGGGAACAGCAGCTTTACTTGCAAGCTGGATATAAAAATTTTGAAGAATACTGCCAGCGTGAATTATACGCCTGGGGTGGATACCGACGAATCAACCAACTGCTAGGAGCTAAAAAGGTCATAGACGCGGTTGGCGAATTGGGGGGACACATCAAAAATGAGCGTCAAGCCCGTCCACTACTACGGTTAGTCAAGGAACCAGAGAAACTAAAACAAGCTGTAGCGATCGCTCTCAAAGATAATCCTGACCCAAGTGTTTCAGACTTTGCGGCTGCTGCCAAAAAAGTGGTTCCTCAACTTCCACGCAAAAAGCAATCTACTCAGGAACCAATGGTTCCCAAAATTGAAGAACCAATGGTTCCTCAAAAAGCTATTGTCACAGTTTCACAACAGTCCCATCCAAGGTATGGAGAATCAGGAGTGATTGAGGCAGATGCGCCGAATCGCTGGCAGCAGATTGTGATTTTTTCTGATGGTGAGAGGCTGTTGATCAATAATGGGGATCTAAATGCTGCCAGTGTTCCATTCCCCAGAGAGCGCACTTACCCCGCAGAATATACGGAAGCGATCGCCCAAATAAAAGAGCAGCACCAGCAGGAACTAGAGCGACTTTCCCAGGAATTGAGGATTGGGCTACAGTCAGAAGCCGTCGCTAAAGCAGAAAAACAAGTAATTGAACAAATCCAATCTCTGCAAAACCTGTACAAGCAACAGAAAGAAGAAAATATCCAGTTACGGCAACGGCTGAATGAAATGGAATCACTACGGCAGTTAGAAATTGAGAATCAGCAACTTCAGCAACGTATCCAAGAATTAGAACACGCTGTAGAAGAACGTCCTGTCCAACAGTGGGGAAATACAATGACCCAGCAAGCGACCAAAGCGTTAAACAAGCAGGTAAAACAGGCGTTAGAGAAAACCATTGATTTGCGATCGCTGGCAGTTGAACCACCCAAGGAAAACGCCCAAGAATGTCTACGACTCATGGGCATGGCGCTCAAAAACTTAGCCAGCGCAATGAACAATACTCAAGCGTTAGAGGCTGCTGCGATAATCCTGGGGAGTGAGCCTACACCAAATGCGATCGCATATCGAGCCGAGCAACTGGAAATGTTGCCCCAAGCTGTTAGTGATATTCGGCAGGTACTTGCAAAACCTGGGTGTAGTTGGGAGGACTATTGGGCAGTGGCGCAAGAGTACGAGGTAATCAAACAGGACTACTGGGCAGAATTAAGCACAGAGGAAATAGATTTAATTACCGCACTCCAGAACGCATCCTCTCAACCAGACACTATTGGCGTTGGTTCTATCGTGTCTCATGCTGACCCCTACCGCACTTTGTATGTGGAAAGGGGTGAGGTGGTAGAGGATTTAGGCGAGGAAGTAGTGGTGGCTTGGGATTGCTGGAAGGAGCAATCGAAAAAGACTGATAGGTGTAGTGAACTGCAAACATAAACGCTTCAAACCGCAAACAAGGCGATTTTGAAACCACATTAACTGCAAATAAGGGGGGTCTCAAAACCACATTATTTGCAAATGAAACTGCAAACATAATTTTCAAACTGCAAACAAGGGTTTTCAAACCACATTAACTGCAAATAAGCCGTAACCCTTGTGGGAATTGAGTTATAGCATTTATGGCTCTATAAGTGTCCAGTTTATACGAACTTTTTTACTGGACATATA
>JAIVFU010000221.1 GCA_020829485.1 Nostoc sp. CHAB 5834
GCCAGTCCGATGTTTAAATCAAAGTTGTTCAAAAGAGCAGCACTCCTGACGCTTTTGCTCGCAATGCAACTGCCGTTATCCGCTAGTGCCGAGGCACCCACCCCGGAGCAAATTAGCTTCGTGAAGGCCTGCTCGAAAGACCCCGCTCGCAAACGTCAAGCCTACGCGGCAAGCCAGCGTTCGGCTGTCCAGTTGCAGCAAGAAAACGGCCGGGAAGACCCTCCCCTTAAACTGAAACTCATCCTTCAGAAGCTGGTGCGGGCGTCCAACCGTGCAGGGCAGGAATCGGCCTTCCAACTCATTGGCTATGAACACGCTCAGCCAAATGCACACCTTGCAGGGCCCACATCGCTCTTAGTGTCTTCGGCCGTTTGGAAGAGCTCCGACCGACCGCTTTCCCTGAACGAGCAGGCGGCCCTGCTTGCCCATGAGCTCGCCCATTTGGAGCAGGATGACCCTGTCCTGTGGGGCTGCTTTGCACTTTCGCTTTCTGAAGACAAAGGGATTTCCATTGGACAAGCGATTGCCGACGCGCTCAACAACACCAAAAGTCCAATGACGAAGCAGTTCCTTCATGAATTGGAACTGTCGGCAGACAGTCGCGCGAAGGAAATCCTGGAAGATGCTGATTTTGGGCCAGAGGGGCTAATCTCACTGATACGTCGCCCGGACGTGACTCCGGAGGAAGAAACGTTTTCCCATCCGTCGCGGGCTGCCCGACTGGCAAATTGACTTTGTAGCTACACGATGAAGTAACAACTTTAGCTTCGGCTTCTGAGGACCTCATCATGACTACTGCCATCGCACAAACCCTCCGCACTTCTGACGTTCCCGCTAAGAAGACCAGCAAATCGGTTTGGGGAACACGTGCTCAATGGGAATGCATCTACGCATTCGCAGACGCACTCGGCATCAGCGACCAGCCACTTTGCCAGGTTCTGGACAAGTGGAACGAAACAAAGGCAAGCTAACTCGCCTGATTCGATAGACCCTGCACACCTCCTGGTGTAGCAGGGTCTCTTCGTTTGGGCGCTCTTTTCAGATAGGTGTCGCTACCCCTCCCGCCAATACGAGCGGCTCCGCCACTAAGCCGTGTTGCGGCTGGACAAAAGGGAGGGCGCCCCTCGCGCGAATCGGTGGCTACACTTCAGTAGGCCCTCACTGCCGTCGCTCCGCACCAGATTTATCTGGCTGAAAAAGTGTATTTCAATCAAACCCCTAGGCATTTCTGCGTAAGCAGGCGCTGTAGGTCGCGGAAACCAGGCATCTCTTAAAGGAGATTCATCAATGCGCTTGCGCACACACAAGGAAATGACATGCAAGCATTCAAAGCAACAACCGTCGCACAAGCTCAACAAGCAGCGGACGCTCTGCGTCATGCCGCAAAACTGATGGGCGTTCCGGTTCCTTCCCACGCACAAGCTCAGCAGGTAATTGCTAAGGAAAACGGTTTCGCAAATTGGGCCCAGCTGAAGGCATCGCAAAAAGAAGCGGTAGACCAACTGCTTTCGCAAGTGGAACAAACGCACGTGAACCAATCAATTGAGGCTGTGATGGCCTCGAACGAATGGTTCATAGCCTCTACTTCCGGATTCAGCTTGCGATATGCCCACGATACCTCCGGTTTGTTTACCCACGCCCGAGTCGTGGACCCCCTAGGCCGAGAAATCCATCGGGTTACGGCTAAAAACGTTGAAAGCGCACCGCTGAAGCAAATCGGAGCGCTCCTTCAATGCTTCGGCCGGCATCTGCATGAGAACCCGTCGCTGGAGGGAACAACCGCGGACCGCTCTGGCGGTAATGGGCTGATGGCAAAGCTTAAGGACTTGTGTTCGGTGCTTATCAACGGGCAGTATTTCCCCGTTCGTTGGACTGACGTGGACTGTACCGACAATGAGGAAGTCGTTCTTGAGTTGCATGTGGAAGAGGACGGGCTGGATTACGAAGAAAGCCTGACCCGCGGACAGTTGATGTCCCTCACCTGGAGTGACGAAGCTCAGGCATTTGTGGATAGCGAGGGAACCACGTACGAGTTTTTTGAGCCTTCTAAAGTAACGCCTGCGAAGCTTTAATGCTCGCAAGCAGAATTACCCCTAATTGAAAAAGCCCCTCAGAATTAACATCTGAGGGGCTTCATTTTGCTAATCGCGGGTTATTTCCCAACAGGAGCGTCCTTCTTCAGGGCGGCGTCCAGGCGGTCCATTTCGCCATCGAAGTTTTTGTTGAACTGGACGCAGGCCTCCTGAATTTGCTCACTTGGCACACTCTTGGATTGAGTGCGCAGCTTCTCCACAGTGGACAGGTACTTGGCGTCGAATTGCTTCGTTACCTCTGGGGTGTGCCCATCGAGCAGTTTAGTGCGCATCATTTTGAAAACGCTTTGAAAGCGAGCCTTTTGCTTGGTGGAATGCTTGCACAGGTCTTGCATCAGAGCCGGCATCGCAAAGAACTCGGCCAGGTTGACCACGAACTCCTCAGCCTGCTTTTCCACGGGTACCGCATCTTTTTTCAGCTGGTTAGCCATCCCTGCGTCTGGGGCTTGGGCATGAGCGAATGAGGCAAAAGCCAGGACGGCAGCGAGAACGGTAACTTTTTTCATTGCAATCTAAATTTGAGAGGGAGAGGCCTAGTCTAGAGAGAAAGTTTAGCCTATTACTGAGTGCCCAATGTCGGGGAATAGGTTCTCATTGTATGCTTGGATGCACCATCAGAATTTCTGATGTATAATTTACGCAACAGACATCCTCTTTGAATATGAAAATCAACCAGAAGCTCAAGACCCCTGAAACCGTGGCCGGACAACTCGTTGCGCTGGGCGCAGCTCTGCGCGGATACCGCATGATTCGACGCCTTACACATGAAGAAGTAGCTGAGGCCTGCGATTTCAGCCGACAGACACTTTCCCGCATCGAGCGCGGAGACGCCTCGGTGTCCATTGGGCAAGTCGTGCGCTATGCCGAAGTCGTCGGGGCACAGAAAGCCTTCTCGCTTCGCATGCCGTCCAAGGTTGACGAGAGCCAGCGTCGCGTTCGCCGCACCCGCGGGGAATTCCTGAAGGCCCCTCGCCCTATTCCCGTACCCGCTGTTCGTAACGCCACCGTTCGAAGCACCACGGCATCCCCTCAAACGCTCACTACCGTTCAACCCTCTGAACAAGTATCAAACTGACCATGAAACGACTCAAGTTCCTGACCCTGGCCCTCCTTCCTCTGGCGCTGATGGCGTGTGGGGAGTCTCCTACCAGCACACCTAACACTTCCGAGGCAGCGCAGCTGAGCGCAATCCCCGACAAGCTCCCCATTTCGCTTGAGTCCGTGACCGCCCACGCTTCTGGTTTCTCAGTGGGTTCCAAGACAAGTACTACAAAGGCATACGTTTTCTTCGACCCCCAGTGTGCCCACTGTGCGGCGCTGTGGCATGCGTCGTTGCCCCTCTTGGACCAAGCAGAGTTCATCTGGATTCCCGTGGCGATGCTCAATAAGTCCAGTGGTCCTCAAGGTGCTGTTTTGCTGTCAGCAGCGGACCCTTTCAAGTCCATGGCGGAGCATGAAAAGTCCATCACACAAAGAGGTGGGGGCATTTCGGCTCCTAGCAGCATTCCAGCTGACGTAGTGCTGAAACTCAAGAAAAACGGAAAGCTCTTTAGCAGCTTCGACTTGGGCTCGGTTCCTTTCGTCATCGCCAAGAACCAGGCAACTGGCACAGTGGTGACTCAAAAGGGCGCATTGCCCACCCCGGCCCTCGCAACCCTGCTCGGGCTGCAGGGCCACACCTCACCTCAGCTCTTTAGTCCAGTAGCCTCCCCAGCCAACTAAGCACCTACTCCGGCCTCATGCGCCGGAGTTGTTTATTCTTCTCGTAGCTCCAGGTCAATGTTTTCATTCAAGTCTCTCGCGCTAGGAGCGCTCGGCTTGCTGTCAGTGTCCAGCGCATGGTCTACGCCCATGCTGTGCAACCCTGGCTACTGCGCTGAGTCCCCTACTATCAACTTCCAGTACGGGAAGCGCTTCAACAAGAGCGAAGCTACTGTGTATGCAGATGCTCGCCTGCCCTCATTGGGAACAAAAGGGCGATACGTGGTGTGGGCCACGGTGGCACCCGAAAATATTGTCGTTGTCTACGGCCAACGGGGATGGGTACCACTGGACTCCTGCGGTGCCACAGTCGGGGAGATTGAGAGCAAATGCAGTCATCCCGAGGGGGCGCTGCTTAATTTTCTACAGGGTGAGCTGACCAACAAGCAGATGGGAATTGAGCACAAGGTGCTCGTCCACTATGCTAGAACCCAGAATAGCGCCGTATCGCATACTGGCTATATCTTCCAGTGCACAGACTTTGCCGGCCTCGGGTTTTGCTTGAAGCTTTGAACGTTTGAGTCCTGCGTATCGGCTAGCTCGAACAAGGGTGCCGCTCAAAATGCCGGAACCGCTCATCGACCTTAAAAAGGTAGCTGCGCACGACATGTGCCGCGGGCTTGGAGGGTTTACGGGAGGAAGGCACGCTCGGGGGTGCTGTACTTATCCACAGTATATCCAGGGGTTTTTGGCTGGGGAAGATGAGAGAGGTTTCAATACGGTAATCCGGAGAGCCGCAATATCTTTCGCCACTAGGGGTTAGAGCTCCTCCCTCAAGAAATCCGGTTTGGTTAAATAAAAGGCCTTCTCGGATGTGAGAAGGCTGAAGCAAGTATTGAAATGCTCTCTAGATGGAGAATTCAGAGCGCATACTTTCTGAAATATTGCCTGGTACGATATTCTCTCTGAATATCATCTCGGGTGAACCGAGAAGGCATACCGTCGACCCAGAATAGGTCGAAGTTGACCGCAAGAATGTTCTGACTTTCGTTGAGTTCCGGGTGGTCCGAGAAGTACACCCGAATACAATCCCGAGGCATACGCTGCAGGATTCCCCTAAGTTTGACGGGAACAATGATTTCTACGTGGTTGCCCCTTTTACAGGACTCCTTCATGGCTTCATGTGTTTTAGGTAACGCGTGCAACCTTGAGGTCCTAAATGAGATTGAGCCGGAGTGAGCATTAACCGCAGCAGCGGTTTCAGAATCTTCACGCGCATCCATCCGCTTACCAAAAGCCATCATGCTTTTGCCGATGTCTTCAGGTGAGCTCAAGGAGCCACAGCCGACCAAACTAAGTGCAGTCAATGCACCAACAAGACTTTTCCACATTTTTTTGTCCTTTAGAGTTACTAAAGTCTAGCTATTCGCTTGTGGAAATACGGTATACTGTGGAATACCCCTAAAATCAGTTCTACTTCAACTGGATTTGAAACCATAGGGAATAAGCGACCAGTGAGTTCTGTTATGAAAAATCAAATTTCTTTTGCGGTATCAGCAACACAGGCTGTAATTGAGGACGCAGAAGTTGTTCATGCAGATGTCGCACTGCTCCTCGATAATCTGCCCCTAACGTCCGGCAGCCCTATCGTTGACGTGCTGAGCCTTCTCGAACAAAGCACAAAGGAAGGTGATTTCAGCCTCTTTACTTGCGCATGCGGCGTTCCTGGCTGTGCCGGGTACCACGAAGATGTCTTCCTGAGCCTTGAACGCGATTTCATCCTCTGGCATGTGCCAAGCACCGGGTACCGTAAGCATTTCACTGACAAGTACGAGGATGGCCCTTGGAACTTCCGGTTTTCAACTTCTCTTTATCGCGGAGCACTCGACAAGCTTAAAGCCGATTTGTTTGCATTGGAACTGCATCATGGTGAGCTGGCGCTATATGGGGCCGGAGTTCATTTCAAGTCGGATGTCCGCCCTCTTCGCGAAGTTTTGCCAACTTGATTGAGCGGAACGCCGCACTGTATATCGGAACATCCAACATCGTCGCGGTAAGCCTGAACTAAAAGCAAGCCACTCAACACGGGGTGGCTTTTTAGGGGCTTAGCTCAACTGCGCCAAAAGCAGTTCTGTCTCCAGCTCTCGGCAAGTCATCTCATGCTTTAGGTTGCTGACGAGACTTCGCAAGTCCTTTGTTGACAAGCAGTCCGCCAATGCAAGCGCCATCTGCCGTCCAAAGCAGTCACTTTCTTCTTCCGTGCAGGCCCCTGATTCGACAGGGGCCTCTCGCTCCAGCACTCGAAGTTGTATCTGCTGGTTTGCATTGCGAGGAATGACTTCAGCTCCAATTTGTACCCAGCTCATAGCACTCGACCACAATCAATGTTGGGGTGCCGCATCCGCGCTGGTGCGTTCAGCCAGGTTGTTTGCGATTCGTTGAAACACAACGGGTGCAAACGAAAAGCCCGATTCGAGGTAGTCGTTCAGGTCAGAAGCATTCATGTCTAAAAGGTAAAGCTAAGTAAGGGGTACGGCTCCAATCTGACGGAAGCCACTGTAAAACACAACCAGAGTATACAACGATACAGCCAGCATCTTTGTAAAGATGTTCGGTTTGGTTCGAAATGGTTGCCCAACTAATAAATGAGGTAGCTACATTTTTAGGTGTAATCCCGAAGGCGAATGTGAGCAATCTACCTCTAAACAGAATCATCCTTGCCCTTGTCGGCGCTCTACTTATCGCACCGGCGATGGCCTCTCCCCCTACTGGGTGCCTTCCCCAACCTCCTGAGTCCGCGCTGTCTCTCCCGTCTGCGCTGGAACGTGCGTTGTGTCAAAACACTGAACTAAGCTCCGCGTACCTGGAGCTGAAGGCCGCAAATGTAGCGGCAGCCCAAGCACAGGCCGCAAGTGGCCCCCAGTTGGATGGCAGCCTGAGTTCAACCATTCAGGACGGCCAAGCTGCTGGAACAGCCACTTCGGCGAAGTTGAACCTTAGCTATCTCCTTTTCGACTTTGGTCAACAAAAAAACTCCATTGAAGCCCTGCGAGCTCAAGCGCTAGCCGCCCACTTCGCAGCGAATTCAGTAGCCCAAGATATTCTTTACGGAGGTGCCACCAAATTCATCCAAGCTGTTGACGCTGCTGAGAAGGAGGGAGTACTCAAGGAGCGTTTAACCGCTGCCAAGCAAAGCCTTGCCGTGGCTAACGCCCGGTTTGCCCTTGGAAAAACGACACGGCACGACGTGTACGTAGCACAGGCTGCTGCACACAAAGCGGAGCTGGCCGTCCTTCAAGCCCAAGCCGAAGCGGTTGCCACCACCGCAGATTTAGCCCGGCACCTCGGAGACCCTGCGGACACCCGGTATCAATTCGACAAGCTGCCCTCTCCCACTCCCGAGTTACTCGAAGAAAGCGCTGCGCTCCTGCAACGGGCTGAGCAATTCCACCCCTCGATTCGGAAGGCCAGGGCCCTCCTGGATGCCTCTGGTAAATCCGAAGAGGGAGTCAAGGCCTCGACGTTGCCGAAGTTCACCATCTCGGCATCGCATTCACGCGCGGGCTCCGGGCTTAGGGACTCGGGTACGTCAGTCGGGCTCACGATGACAGTGCCCCTGTTTGACAACGGGCTGCGAGACGCTCAAAAGCACTCGGCAAGGCTCAAGGTCGAGTCCGCCCAAACCAACCTGGAAGCCGCACGCCTAACGACTTTGACCGCGCTAGTCAAAGCCGATGCTCAAGTCCGTGTTTCCTATGCCTCGTTTGAGGCTGCAAATTCCTACCTGGACGCGGCCAGAGAAGGTGAGCGGCTTGCCTCCGGCCGGTACAGCGAGGGTGTTGGAACCCTTCAAGACTGGCTTCAAGCGCAGGCGGACCTCGCAGACGCCAAGCAACAACACGTTTCTCAATCCAACGCATGGCACCTGGCAAAGATGCGACTGAGCCAAGCGACGGGCAACTTCCAACTTTCCTACAACAACAACGACAGCCAATGACGAAATCCAACCCCTCCTTCCCTCCCATTCCCCCTACAGGTCGCCGAAACAAAGTCATCGCTGTCAGCATCGCAATTGGCCTTCTAGGAGTGGGAGGCTACTTGTTGAAAGCAGAAAAAGCTGCTCATCCTGTTCAAGCCCAGAGCGCCACAGTAAAGCTGCCGCGGGTTGTCGTAGCGGATGTGAAGGAGGTAGTTCTCACCGAAAAAGTGGAGCTCTATGCGGACCTAGTCAGCTTAACCTCTCCTCAACTTTCTGCGGAAGTGTCTGGAGATCGGA
>JAIVFU010000222.1 GCA_020829485.1 Nostoc sp. CHAB 5834
CAGCGATTAACGTGAAAAATAGAGCGGCAGGGCATTCCGTTCTTAAAGCCAAGAGCCTCCTAAGCAATAGCCGGATTGTCTTGGAAGCCTACACTCAGTCCGAAGGACGAGTGTAGGAGTATGTCACAGAAATAAACCACATTGATTTAACTAAGAGTCAGTATATTTTTGTTTGCTACACCTCTGCTTCTTGTGGTTAAGCTTTTTGGAATTGGCGTAGACGCAAAGCGGCTTGCTGTCATAGATCGCTCATTGAACAGCAGATGTTGTAATTTGGGTGTATAGTATAGCCCTCGACTTTATCGGGTTGACACTTTATAAACTGGCTCAATATTCATAAATATATGTGGAATTGATACCAGGCACACTGAAGTTGATAGCAGCAACATCACCATCACTTATGAGCAAAATTATGAGCACAACCAAAAGATATTTATTACCCCTTATTTTTGTGACAATTGTTGTCAGCCTTAGCAGTTGTAGTTCTAACCCCACCGCTGGTAATATTGACAGTGGAACCCCATCTCCTACTACAACACAGGCGAATAGGGCATCGTCTCAGGCTCCCAGCCAAATTCCTAGCGTTGCTCAATTAAGAGAAAAATCTCCTAATCAAGAATCTCCTAAGGAAAATACGCCTTCCTCATCAACTCCTAAAGCTGTCACTAGCAAAACTACCAACGTCACGATGTATACAAGTGATACCCAATGTCAAGAACTCATTCCAGAAAAGGTTTCAGTACCAGCTGAGGAACCAGTGACAAATGTGGTGAGTAAAATTTTAGAAAAAAGAGATACAAGCGACTTGAGCTTGTCTGGGTATCGTGTCAACATCAAAAATGGCATTGCTACGGTTGATTTGCGAATATCCCCTGATTCAAAGCGACAAATAGCTTCTCTTTCTAGTTGTGAACAGTTTGCTCTATTTGGCAGTCTCCGCAAAACCCTAACAAGTAATGCCCAATGGAATATTAAAGAGGTTCGCTTCACGGAGCGAGGTGAAGACATTGTTCTTTAGTTAAATATGGTAGTCAGTGCGTGCCGTCATTAGCTAGTGTATGTTCTAGTCAATTTAAAACATCTGTAAATAGTGGTATTATTGATGTTATCCCTAAGTTTATGGCAGCAATTCGCGGGTGTAATTCAGTGGTAGAATGTCACCTTCCCATGGTGAACGTCGTGGGTTCGAGTCCCATCGCCCGCTTAAAAAAAAGCCTTATTTGACAAGCGTTTCAAGGATTTGCTCTGTAACCTCTTGCGTTGAGGACGGTATATTTGTTTTTTGCTAGAAACAAACTTTAGCTCTTTTTAGGTGATTTTGGGTGTAACTTGGGTGTACTAAAAAAGATACTAAGGAAGATAATAGTGCCAGTGGTAGTCTCTTGCAAAGTTTTTATATTGGGCATTTCTGCTTTTATACTATCTTCGTAAGCTCTAACGATGAAGTAGCGAGCCACATTTAGACAATCAATCATAATCAGACTCGCAAATTAAGACTGGTTAAATATGTTAGCTGTTTTTAACGGTCACTTACACTTCTATTTTAGTTTAAATATATTCTTTTAGTACATTTTTACTATTAAAAATCAATTTACTACTACAGGACGGCGTAAACCCAGCTACCATCTAAATTAACTAGACAAGTTGCTCAAAGCAACTGGTTAAAGATAGGCAAACTTCGACACAATATTTCTCAACCTCTTTTAGGGTGACGTTTACTCAGGCGATCGCAATGCAGCCTTGACAAACCTCACCGCAATTGTGACGATTACGCTAGAATTGTTAAAGGTTCTTTACAGAATTTGCTGATCATCCCCAATTCTGTTAAAACAGCCTAGCATTCAAATGTAAATCTTAAAACCCCCTCTAGAGTTCACCAAAAGCTTCTATGACGCTCCCAATTCGCAACGTCGCCATTATCGCCCACGTTGACCACGGCAAAACCACGCTGGTTGACGCACTCCTCAAACAATCCGGCATTTTCCGCGAAGGCGAAGACGTTCCGGATTGCGTTATGGACTCCAACGCCCTAGAACGGGAACGGGGTATTACTATCCTGTCGAAAAATACGGCGGTTCGCTACAAAGAAACACTAATTAATATTGTTGATACACCTGGACACGCTGACTTTGGTGGCGAAGTTGAACGCGTACTCGGTATGGTTGACGGATGTCTTCTGATTGTCGATGCCAATGAAGGCCCCATGCCCCAAACCCGCTTTGTACTCAAAAAAGCTTTGGAAAAAGGGCTGCGCCCCATCGTTATCATCAACAAAATTGATCGTGGTAAAACTGACCCCCACGTTGCTGTTGATAAAGTATTGGATCTGTTCTTGGAATTAGGCGCAGATGAAGACCAGTGTGATTTTACCTATCTGTTTGCCTCCGGTATGGCAGGTTTTGCGAAAGAAAGCCTGGAAGCAGAATCGGTAGATATGCAACCCCTGTTTAATGCGATTCTGCAACATGTTCCACCACCAGTAGGCGACAGCAATAAGCCTTTACAATTGCAAGTCACAACCCTAGATTATTCTGAATATCTGGGACGGATTGTCATTGGCAGAATTCATAACGGTACTATCCGCTCAGGGCAACAAGCAGCTTTAGTTACAGAAAATGGCACCATTGTCAAGGGTAAAATTACCAAGTTGATGGGCTTTGAAGGACTCAAGCGCGTAGAGATGGAAGAAGCAACCGCAGGTTATATTGTCGCGGTAGCTGGTTTTGCTGATGCATATATTGGGGAAACGATTACTGACCCCAATGAACCGCAAGCTTTACCACTAATTAAAGTCGATGAACCAACCTTGCAAATGGCCTTCTGGGTGAATGATTCGCCTTTTGCTGGTCAAGAAGGCAAGTTGGTAACATCAAGACAAATACGCGATCGCCTATTCCGCGAACTCGAAACCAACGTTGCTTTGCGTGTCGAAGAAACCGATTCTCCCGATAAATTCTTAGTTTCCGGTCGTGGTGAGTTACACCTGGGTATCTTAATTGAAACCATGCGTCGGGAAGGCTTCGAGTTTCAGGTATCTCAGCCACAGGTAATTTACCGCGAAATCAACGGTCAACCTTGCGAACCTTTTGAACTCTTGGTGTTAGACATTCCTGCTGATGGTGTGGGTAGCTGTATTGAACGCCTGGGACAACGCAAAGGCGAAATGCAAGATATGCAACCAGGTAGTGGCGATCGCACCCAACTAGAGTTTGTCATTCCCGCCCGTGGTTTGATTGGTTTCCGGGGTGAATTTATGCGGATGACTCGTGGTGAAGGCATCATGAACCACAGTTTCTTAGACTACCGTCCACTTAGTGGCGACATTGAAGCTCGTAATAAAGGCGTTTTAATATCCTTTGAAGAGGGCGTTTCTACCTTCTACGCCATGAGAAATGCCGAAGATAGAGGAGCATTCTTTATTACTCCCGGCACAAAGGTTTACAGAGGCATGATTGTTGGAGAACACAACCGTTCCCAAGATTTGGAACTGAATATCTGTAAGACTAAGCAGTTAACCAACCACCGGGCTGCTGGTGGCGATGAATTGGTGCAACTGCAAGCACCGATAGACATGAGCCTAGAGCGTGCTTTGGAATACATCGCCGCCGATGAATTGGTGGAAGTTACACCCCAATCAATTCGTCTACGGAAGATGTCGAAGAAGTTAGTGAAACGGTAAGTTTAGTTACTTTATTAATTTAAAAAGCCCGCAGATGCGGGCTTTTTTGTTTGTTATTTACAACGTTTTTCAATTGATTAAATTACACCACTCCCTATACTCACTGTGATCTATAAACCTAAAAAAGGTAAACTCATATCAATACACAGATAGAAAATTGATACTGAGGAACCAGCAATTGAGCAATGACGAATTGCTATCAAAGTTGCATCAGCAAAATGTTCAAAACACAAGGGACCGCCAAATCTGGGAGGAGACTATCACAGAAATAGATGGCGTTCTAACGGAAGCTAAGAAGGTTACAAACTTTCGTAGGTACTTTAACTGGTGGCTCAAAACAAAGGAAGGTCAAGCTGTTAAAGAAAAACTCTTCATAGATCAGCAAGGGAAATGTATTAAGTGTAATGGATCGCTTCAGGTTTCAGGAGCCAATGGTGTGCTTATTAATCATTCAGAAGTTCATCATTTAGCACCATTGGCACTTTTGCAGAAGTATGCTGAAGCCAATCCACAGATTGACTTAGCAAGCTTGAGAGTTTTTGTTATTTCTTATCAGTATCTTAGGTTAGTTCACCCCTTGTGTAATAAGCAGCTTGGGGAAAAAATTGGAGATTTACCTGGATTAAAATTTTTGAAGGACTTTTTGCAGGAGAAGACGCAAAAATATGACTGACACAGAGAGGTGGATTAGAGAAGTGGCTCAAGAGATTGATCGCTCAATTGCTTCTCTAAAACGAGCAATCAAAGATACCGAGACGGAAATCAACTCAAAGTATGACGTTTTGCTGTGTTATGCAAAATGGTCTGTTCCAAAGCTTAGGAATGTGGAAAAACAGGAAGCGTTGTACAAGAAGCGGATTGAAAATTTAGAGCAGCTAATTTATGACCTACAAAATGTCACAGAAAAGATGAAAGTTGAGTTCAGCGAGCAATTGGAGAGGAAAGACGGGCTGATCAACACACAAAATGAAATAATTGTCGATAGGGAAAGAACGATTGCAAACCAAGCTAGAATCATAGCAGAGATGGAAGGTTTGCTTAGAGGCTTACCTCTGGCTAGCGGGGAGTAGTTAACTATGGATAAAGTACCTCGCATCGTTACCCAAGAAGACTTAAGAGAGTATGGATTGTCTGACTATTTGGTCAAGCAGGTTATTAAGGGATTAGACTTTTCGAGAAGAAAAAGCGGTCTTAGGCTTTATACTACCTCAAATGTAGTTGCAGCTATTGAAAGCAAACTTGCCAAATCAAGAACTCGTTATACAACACGCGAGAAGCTCCAACATCTGCTTGCTTGGTTAAAAGATGAGTCAAATGTGATTAAAGTTGATTTTTTAAAGAATCTGACGCTCGAAGAGCGAGTAGAGGTTCTTAAGTCTCGGATAGAGGCTGCTGAGAAGAATATGGAAGCCAATGTGTTGAGAGAGTATGAAGAGGTTCAAAAAAGAATTCAGGCAACTCTCTCACGAACGATCTAAGGGCTAGCCGTATGTATGGATATAGATGCGAGTATTGCGAAGGAACTGTTCAACCTCGAATTGTAAAGCGCGAGGCATTTAAACATAAAGATGGATTTGTCATCCTGGAAGATGTGACGATTGGTGTTTGTGATACCTGTGGCAATCGGTACTATTCTGCCGATATTCTTCATGCGGTTCATGCTGTTGCAACTGGAGCCAAACCCCCTGAAAGAAGCGAACAAATTCCGGTCATTCATCTAGAATCAGCATAATCAACGCCGCGTAACGTTAGCTCCTCAAGTTGTTGGTAAATACAGATGGCTAGCCAGCAGTAATTCTTACAGAAAGCGATGTCTACTAAGCGCTATGCCCTTGCCCTATATTTAGTCAAGTTTTTGGGTAAAAATGAAGAGGACTGAAAAAGGATTATTCTCATGACTATTCGTGAAACTGCGATCGCAAAATTGCAGCAACTTTCTGAACCACTCCTGCAAGAAGTGACTGACTTCATTGATTTTGTGATGCACAAACATCAAGTTAAAATTGCTGACAGTGAGCCTGATGAACCACTTGTGGAAAAATGGTCACAATGGTTTGAGGCTGTGGATTCCCTAGAGGTATCTCCACCTGAAGCAGTCAGCAACTATCAGCAACTCCTACTCAACAAATATCGGCAACAAGGGCTAGAGCTATGATCCTGTGCGATGCAGGAGTCTTATTGTGTTTAGTTGATCCCACTCAGCCTCAGCACAATGCTTATAAAATCGCAGTGATGCGTTTGGCAAAGCCTCTCGTCACAACCTGGTCATGCCTGACAGAAGCCATGTATCTTGCCCTGCATCGTGGCAGATGGCAAATGCAAAAACAGTTGGGGCAGCTTCTTTTAGATAAACTATTGACCATTTACGAGATTCAAGAAAGTGATTACAGCCGTTTGTTGGCGCTGATGGAACAATACCGCGATCGCCCAATGGATTTAGCAGATGCAACGTTGGTTTTGACGGCTGAAAAGACAGGCTATCGTCAAATTCTCACCCTCGATTCTGATTTCTTGTTTTATCGAATTGGTCATCAAGATACCTTTGAAATTATTTCAGTCTAAAGCAATGAGTAACCAAATCACGATTTAGATGAGGTTTAGCAACGCCAGTATGTCCCTTTGAATTAACTGTGCGTAGGCGTAGCCCGTTGTAGACATCGCTAGCCAGCAGGGATTATTACAGAAAGCGATCGCCAATTAGCAGCATAGATTTACAGTGCGACACCGATAGCGTAGCGGTAGCGAGTCCGCGAGCGTCATAGCCCGTCGTAGACATCGCCTCTCGGTACTGCTTTCATTTCACACAAACTCGACACGTCCCACCATCTCTTCAGGTGTCATCACCTCATACATCAAAACCAAAGTTTCAATGATTTCACCAATTGAACGAGTTCCTTTCTTACAGTAGGTAATACCAGGATGATCGAGCCTAGAACTTGCAATAATCAAAAAATCTGCATCTTGGGTGAATAATACTCGCTGTGTTTCCTGAATAAATGCTAACTGGACTTCATCGCTTTGAGTACGTAAGTCCACATCATTGGTTGTTGTAACATCAATTCCATAACGGCGCAAGCCAAGCGCGATCGCAGGATCGACATTTCATCTAGATGAAAGCGAATTCGCTCACTCATTCCTCAACTGTCTGAGTTTCTCTTGAAGATGCGACGGATGATTTTGCTTTAGTACCTCAACTAACTCATCCTCTTCTGCTGTGCGGCGATCAATTTCGTCTCGGCGATCAAAGTAATAAGCCATTGCTGCATAAACAGATGCCAGTGACAGGTCATACTTACCAGCAATCTCTATCAAGGAATATCCTAGCTTTAAATGCATCATTGCCACATCTTCTACAGCAATGCGAGTACCAACAATGCGGGGCTTTCCACTCCGCACATCAGAAGAGATTTCAATATGCTCCTGACTGACTAACTGCATTAATGAATCTTCCACCTCCATTTTATAATTTCATAATACACAGCAGTCCTGGCTCTTACAAAATTAGATAAACATGAGTAAAAATGAAGAAGACTGAAAAAGGCAATTATCATGACTATTCGTGAAACTGCGTAGGCGTAGACATCGCTCTTTTGCATATTTTCACACAAATTAGATAAGACTGATATATTTAAGGTAAATAATTGTGATCTAATAATTGAACAAGAGTGTAAGGGCACTTTTCTAGAAAAATATTTAAATCGGTTTTAATTTTCACAAACTCAACTGCACTTTGATAAATATTCTCTAAATCATCCTGTAAGTTGTTTATTAAATTCGTCGTTCAATGATTATTTAAGTCATATCTAAAGGTTTTAATTTCTCCAATCCAATTACGATAGTTTCTTTCATATTCTACCTGCCAATATTGGAGTAATAATATATGTATAATAATTTGCCTTAAAAGACTTTTGGCTTTAGCTAAATCTCTTTTACCCAAACTGATTAATTCCTCGATTAGGTGTTCTAAATCAAGTTGGTTAAATTGTTTTTGTTTTAACAATTCAATAGTTTCTTCTAACCATAAATTTTCATCGGTTTCATAGAGTTGCTTTAAATTGGTAGTAATTGTCATATTTTTACCTTCTACCTACATTCCATAATTTAATCATATACAATTATAAATTGATAGATGCAAACCACCTAAGTAAGTCGGCAGGAAAAATCATAACTATGTAACGAAAAGTTAACCAGAACTGTTAGAGCTAAATTTAATACGTTGTGTACTGTAGTTTCCTTTTTCCCCTCTAGCTTGAATACCACCAATCAC
>JAIVFU010000223.1 GCA_020829485.1 Nostoc sp. CHAB 5834
TCGCATCGCACCTTCAAAAATTCAAGTACGTCATTGGCGTACCTGGAACACTCAATGCCCGAGATGCTCGGGAACAAGGGAGTCCTGTATGACGCAAACCGTTCGCCGCACCGTCTTTGTTCGCATGGACATCATTGCACCTGTCGACAGCAACCCAGCGCTAGCGCCGGACGATGTTGCTCTCTGGCTAGATGCGAGTCTTACCCAACATGGCGTCTCGGTCACATCGACCGTTTTCGAAAACGCCCAGGCCCTTGCACAGCAAGAGCTGGCGCTTCAGCAGTAATCAACAGTCAAAAAGGCAAAAATGAAAGTAAAAACTCTCCTGGCCCAAGCGTCAAAGTGCAAGACGGTGAAGGCGGCCGCAGAGCTGCTGGAAGCGCTAGAGCGCGCCTTTGGCGCCGCACGGCCGCTGGCTCATCTGTCGCCCATGAACAGCGAGGCAATGCTCGAAGACGATACCCCCTTTGTGCGCTTCGAGCTGAACAAGGAAATCAGCGAGCATTACATCACCATGATTCGTCCGGAAATCCGCGATGGAAAGCTCATGGTGGACGTTGTGACCAATCGCATGCTCGACGGCCTCGGCATGTCGAGTCAGTCGTGGGAGACCGTTGAAGACATGGATGACACCATCGAAGCTTATGAGAACGACACCATCGCAGCCCTGGCAAAGAAGGCCAAGGACATCGCTATCGCTAACCACGCCCAGCTCATTGAGCAAGTGGGTGTGCCCCATCCGGTAGCTTTGAAAGCAGCACAGAAAAGTTGGTAACAGCTGGACTTGTTGCTGTTTAACATGATTTCAAAGCTCCTGTTCGCAGGGGCTTTTTTCTGCTCAAGACGCTGAGCTAAAAGAAACGGACTGCAAAATAGCAGTCCGTATTCAATCAATGAACGTTCTCTTCGTCTAAACACTGCACGGGGCCCCGGCCGCCTTCAATGAAAAGCTTTGAGAGGTCTCCGCGCATGTGCGTGACGTTAAGTGCCCGGTCAAGGTATTTGAGACGTTGCGCAGGAGTCTTCGCTTCGTATGCGAGTGCAAGCGCATCGGCCAATGGTCGAATCCCGTAGTCGCTGATTCGCCAACCCTCCTCTGTCTCAATCAGCCAGGCACAGAACTCATCAACTTGGTCCGCGCAGGACTCCAGGATGAATTCTGGAGGTACGCCCTCATGCCCGGCAACGATGGTGGAAATCTGCAGCCGTACGAAGTTGTCTCGCATACTGGCGTAGATGCTGTCCAAAGCGACCTCGTCAACGTACCCTGTGTCTGAAAACTTGCTCCAGACTTCATGGACGAAAGACGGTTTGAGCAATGGCCATGGGACAGGCTTGCCCTCAAGATATGCATTCTCCAGCTCGTAGACGATGTCCGATTGGCGGTACATCAGCGCCTCATACCCCGGTCCCTTTGCTTTTTCGGTAGTGGTCACAATGTCCTTTAGTAGTCCTGTCCTGTGTAGGCATGACGGCCCGGGGGAGCGCGGGACAAAAAAAAAGGACCCGCGCGAAGCGAGCCCCTTCAAATCAAAGTCAGTAGTTCAGCGGGACAAAACGGCGCCAGTTGTCTGGGTTGCCAGCTTTCCGCGCCATGGCCACTCGTTGCACGAAGTTTTCAACGGTGCTAACTTCCTCCAGCAGCTCCTTAGGCATCAGTGAACTGAGCAGCAAGTGGTTTTTGGCCACAGCAAGATGCACCATCGTCACAATATTCTTTGCTACCAATTGACGGGTGATGTCCTCCAATGCGGCAGTCGTCTGATTGTTCAGAGTGACCTCATCGTCATCGGTTGTGTCGGCAGCAAGAGCCGCTTGAGCAACAGAATCCTTGTCCAAGTCGTCCCAAAGCTCCTCAAAATCGTACGAGCTATCATCCAATTTGAGGCCATGGGTGTAGAGCACGGCCGCCAAATCTTCTGGCGTCACATCAAAGGCAGCGCCCATAGAACACGCACCCGATGAGAACAAAGTGTCTTCAACCGTCGGCTCAATAGCTTTGCGCGGCGCAGCTTCGCGCCGTTCTTTGATGAACAGCTTGATGCGCTCCATCCGTGCCACAGCTTTGAGGGTATTCAATGACTCGCCACCCTGCTTGAGTTGCCATTCGTCCACCTCATCGAGGTCGATTTCGTTGCTCTCACAGAACTCGGCTTCAGCATCGGAACTCATCGCCCAGGTGGATGCAATGGAAGCGTCTTCTGCGCCTTTGGCAAACACGTCGACGACGATACCTTCATCGGTGAGCATCGGGTGTACCGAGAAAACGCCCATCGAAATCCAGCAGCTTGTGCCGTTGACCAGCGCATAGTCGCAACCCGATTGCTCCGGGTTCTCTTGCTCCAGTACTGGGGCCTCACGGTCCTTGAGAGCCTCCCGGTCCTTGAGGGCCGCACGATACGCGTGAGCGTTGCGGTAGCCCTGGCCGGCGGCCAGCAATTCTTCCATCAAGTCGACAACCACGGGTTTTCCGTCTTTGGACACCAAGCCGAGCTCGGTGGCGCGACGGGTCATACGGTTGGCGATTTGGCGAATTTCCTTATTCATCTTGAGTTCCTATCAATTTGGCGAGGCCAAAAACAAACTGGGATTCGCATTGCAGTCATAAGCCTCACCAGGATTGGTAAGAAGCAAATGTCTAAGAATGGTCTGCGTATGCAGTGCCTCCATACCTGAAACAGGCGCGAATCAGAGACGTGAAAGCCAGGGGCTTACTTGATGTATAGAAACGAAAGAGCCGAGACAAAAATTCAATTAAAGAGACCCCCGGCAATCGCCTAAATGAAAAAGACAGATGTCCGCTTAGTACCAGCCGCCTGCGCTTGGGGCTCAGTACCAAAGACCAACGCGTTGAGGGGACACTAAAAAAACGAATAAACAGGGGTCGCTATTTTTATAGGACGGCTCATCGACACGGGACAGCGGAGATGGGCACATTTCATCCAGCCTGGAACTTCCGTGAGAACGCTTTGCAGACATAAGCTTTGGTCGGTACCCCTGCTGCTATCCATCATCGCGGGCAGCGCCTATGCCCAGGGGGGTGCCAACTGCGGGGGAGACAACGCCCCGCGGGTGGACGTAGTGGCTCGGCTGGTGCAGCCGAGCCTTGATAACGTGACCCCTGGCGACCAGCTATCAATGGCTGCGTCCATCCGCAGGCCTGGTACCACTGACGGGATAACCGATTTCCAGGCGAACATCTCCTGGCAGTTCTCACCCTCGCCGAAGGGAGCGCCATGCCCCTTCCAAACGGTTCAAGCGCAGGTGAATGCTACGAAGCTGGTTGTGTACATCGCCCGCGAGATAACCCCTAAGGACTGCCGCTTCAAGGTGGTCTATGACCATGAGATGCAACACGTGGTCTTGGCACAAAAAGCCATGGACAAGAGTGTCGGCCTCCTACGACAGCACATCCGCGCGCTGATGGCAAGCCTGACGCCCCAACAGCTGTCCAACGCTGAGGCAATAGCAGAAAAGCTGGAGAGCCTGAAAGCAAACTCCATCGATGCGCTCTATGCGGATTACAACGAAGGTAACGCACGGCTGGACACGCCCGCCGAAGGTGAACGCATGACCAAGCTGTGCGAAGAACCAAAGTTCTACGTTGGCGGAAAAGAGCTGAACTAGCTCGAATGGGGCAAAAAAAAGTGCCCGAGAGGGGCACTTTTGAATGATTAACTACGGGAGCAAGAAGGTATTTACTTCTTGCGTGACTTCTTCTCGGGAACAGCATCCATTTCCGGAACGCGCACGAGCACGGCCGCGATGCAACCAACGACTTCACCCAGGCGAGGACGACTCATGCCTTCACGTGAATAGACCGTCGTTCCATTGCGCACATAGTCAACGACCAGGTCATCGACGGCATTGATGCCGGCCACCAGTTCATCGCCGTTTGCAATCTTCAGCGTCATCGAGCCCCGGGGGAATCGATTGTTGCCTTCAGCGGCATCCTCGGCCATTTCCAGGTGGGGGTTACCCACGAGAGTGCCCAAACCGGCACTGGCCATGATGTGCATTGCACGCTCCACCAGGCCGCCATACTCGGTACCGCGAGGATACTTCGATGCGTCTTCGTTAGGGGCCACCAGCCAGCCATTGCTGACTTGGTAGTTCATCATGCCCAAGGCCGTGTCATATTCCAGGGAGACCGAACCGCTCGAAATACCTTGAGCCAGGTCGAAAGCCACCGAGCTGAAACCAGCCGGAGGCTTGACCGTCACTGTAACCAGTGGTTGTTCGGCGTCGAAGGGGATGAAGACTGCCTGCTTGCCGCCAAAGAGCTGCTGCAGGGTGATAGCCGTGATTCGGGTGGCCTCTTCCACCAGCTTGGTGCCAGCGCGGATGTCCAGCATGTCGGCCAGTACCTGCGCCTGAGGGTCCCCGGGTTCGGCAAGCTTGAAACCGTTCTCAGTCAAAAACCGAGCGGCGCCAACGCCTTGGATTCGATTGCCTTTCAGCGTAGCCAAGTTGCCGGACTCCATAAGGAGGTACGACTCAGTGTCGCCCTTCTTGGCCGCGTAAACGGCCACGGCCTTACCGCCGGTCATCTGGAGCGTTGCACCGTTGATACCCACGTAAATGTTCTGTGTCTTCATATTGCATCTCTGTTAGTTGAACCTGCCTTGTGTAGGTAATGAGAACAAGGGGCTTGTTGGGTGTCCGCAATTTGGTAGCAGGGCGTTTGAAAGCAGTGGATATACGAAGTCATGGGGACCGGCAAGTAGCCAGGCTCTCGAAACCGCTACGAGACCCGACATGACAAAAATTGCGAAATTCACCGCGGACGAAGTCCGGGCCCAAGCGTCCAAACACTGGAACGCTTTCATCGAGATGGCCCAGTTCCGATGCCAATCCACCCAAGAGGCAGAGCGCGACTTGGAATTGGGGATGCTGATTGTCAACAAGGGGCTCAGCCTTAAGCCTGGGGAGCGGCTCAACCTGACGAGCTACCTCAAGGAGCTTTCCCGGCCGCAGGCGGATATGGCCAGGGGGCTCATGCTGATGCAGGCAGTCTGCGGGTTCCTGCAGCTCATGGACTTCGTGTTCTTGAACGCTGAGGCAGGTGTTGTTCCGAACCCTGTGCTCCGAAAACTTCTCGATAGCTCAGAGCCCCAGCTGTTCAATGGGGTGCTGCTGACTACAGAGAACGTGTTTTTGGAATTTGAGCGCAGGGTGCTGAATGGTGAGGGCCTGTGAAGCGGCCCTTTAAGGCACCTTGGCAGGGTCTACAGGCGAATTCAATAGACCCAGCTCGCTGAGCAGCTATGCCGTTGAACACTGACGTAATCAGCCAATTCAGTTGCGCTTGAGAAGTCTACTTCTAAAGGAGCCTGCGTTGAAATCCAGGTCTGGCTGGGCACAGCCTTTTCCAGCTCAAATGACGTACTGCGCGTCTTGAACGAAGACCGCCCCCGGTCCTCGTTGACCCTGTAGCTGTAAACAATATCGCATGAAAACTTGATGCTTTTCATGGGGTACGGCACATCTCGCGCATGAATGCGCAGAACTCCTTTGCACGCACCGTCTCCCTTTCCTGTAAAGCTTTGCTTGCAATTGAACTCTTGGACCTCTGTCCACAGGGAAGGCTTTAGGGGCTCCACCACCGCATATGTGGGCGGTAGTTGCGCATAGCTGGCGCTGGACAGCGCTAGGATTACGAAGGCAGCACAGCGTGCACGAAAAGGGAAGAATGTGTTCATTTCAGGTATAGCGCTCCGCAATCTTTGGTACGGGCACCGAGAAAGCCCGCAAAACGCGGGCTATTGGCATCCGTCGCCAATTCCGGGTCGAGGGCTGCCGGGATGTCCAACGCGCTAGGGGCGCCTAGCGGTAGGCCCCTGCTCTGCCCGAATTGAGCTTACGCCCTGCACTCAAAACAGCTTGTCCTGAATATCTGCAGCACGCCGTGGGCGTTTTGTACGAACCCGGCCTTCCTTCTCCCTGAGCGCGTTAGGCAGGTCAATTTCCCGCACACCAACCCCTGCGCGCAATTCACTTGCGACGTGCCAGAGCACGGTCGGGTCGCTGTTAGCAGAAAGGCAGGAGGCATCGGGCAGCCAACTTTCGCTCAAATCCAGCCTACGGGCCCCCCGATGGTCCAGCCCGACGAGCAAAAGGGGGACCGGCATAGTATTTGGGTGGAAAGACTTTAGACGCCTTGCAGCTGTCTCGAAGGCAGCGACACCGGAGGCAATAGTGCCGGCCAGCCGCTTAGTAGGCAGCACGATGACACCCAGAGCACTGCGGCCGTGGTGGTAGGCATCTGCTAACTTTAAAAAGTTGCGTTCAATGCTAGCCGTATAGCCGAACTCCACCTCCACCATGACCCGCTTTCCCCCTTCGACCATGATAGAAAAGTCAAACCGCTGGTTGTCGGTGACTTTGAGCCCCTCGCGAACTGGACACTCCGCCTCAAATCCAGCTTTTTGCAGCTCCTGGCTAAGCCACATGTTGTAGAGGCTCGGCAGCCCTTCGAGTTTTAGCAGCTCTTTTTCTTTTTTGGCTGACAGTTTCGTGGGGTCATCAAGCTTCTTCGATTTTCCCGGCCAAACCAACTGCGGCATCTCATTACTAATGCTTTTAATGGCTTCAAGCGCTTGCACAGCCAGGGGACTAAGGGGCAAGTCGTTGAGCTTCTCGGGATAAGTGCGAGTTATCACAGGCGTTTACAGGTAAACGCTGTGTAACCAATGTGTTTAGCCTTAAATTACGCGCCATCGCCGAGCGCATTGACATCCTCCCCTCCCTAAAGGAAGGGGAGGATGTCAAGAGCTAAATGTCTAAGGGACGGCTCCTTCCCTGTCCTGCTGCTTTCAGTGCACCAGCGGCTACCCTGTGCATTTTCCCGGTCACCACTACCTCCCCAAACGGAAGGCGCTCATCTGGTACGCGGAAGTCAATGCGAAGGTGCTGCCGAGCCCACTGAAACACAAAGAAGTCAACGAGCGAGTCGTGGTCTACCGTTCGTAGGGCTTCATCGGGAGAAACGCCTCCCCAGTAGTGCCCAATCAACGGTAGGTCTGGGAGCGACCACAAGTTAGTCAACGGGGCTAACTGGGCATACTTGCCCGTCATGTCCAGTGACGCGTACTGGTGAAGCTGGTGGTCCCAATCAACTGGAAGGGCGGCACCCAACTTGTGGCCTTGGAAGTCCTGACGGGCGGTGAAGCCCCGATAAAACTCTGTGAACAAATCCGTGACATGCTCACGAAGCGTGAGCCGGCTTGAGCGGGGAGGTTCGCTAGCCTTTGAGCGGATTTCACGTGCTGCAAACTCTTCCACAACCACGCGGTAAGCGCTCTCGTGCATCAGAACCCGCTTGCGCACAGCGAAGAGCCCGCGGTGCCGCAGCACTTCGAAAACGCTCCACGCCCGTTGCTTTCCGAACACCTCTGCGACCAGGTGGAACAGCTGGTCTTGTGCTTCGTCGTAAGTATGCCCCAAGCGAACGCCTGCGAGCATCCGGCCCAAAGCGTCCAGGGCGTCGAGTGCTCTCGAATAAGAGCCGAGGGCTCCTTCCGATGCAAGGCCTCCTTGCTCAGCTGTAGAGGGCCGCAAATTTTGCTCATCAAAGAAGCAATGCTGGAGCTCATACGCCAAGGGCCGTAGTACTTGCGGGTGAGCCGCTACGATAAGCTCTCTAGGCTGCCCTGGAGATGCCTTGACGGCATGCCGACGGTAGAACCCTGAGTTGAAGAACGCATCTTCCTGGAACTTAGGGAGAGACTCATTGCTGAAAGCGAAGAGTTCCCCGTCATCGGCATAGAGCGCGACCTCGGGGAAC
>JAIVFU010000224.1 GCA_020829485.1 Nostoc sp. CHAB 5834
CTGGCAATAGTTAAGTTTAGTAAATCTCATAAACTACAGAATTTATTTTATCCGTCCTCAACTAATTTTCTCATGATTTTAAGAATACTTAACACAGCCGATTACTGTTACTAATTTCATCAATTCCCTTTGGCTATACCACTCTTATATAGTACATAAATGCGATCGCGCTGTGCCAGTTGCGTAAGTCCTGATAGTGTTCCATTTCTTGTAGTTTACCGACCCCTTCTCCTGCAAAGACGCACTCGCGTTCAGGATAGGGAATAGGAAACAGGCAACAGTAGGATTAAAGCTCAAAGATAAAATTCCCCATTCCCTTATAGCCCTAAACTGAAAAGAAGAGCGCTCGCATTTCAGAGCCAGGAACCTATAGAAAAAGTGTAGAAACTACATCAATAGAGGAGATTTCTTCCTCTGTCCTGGAATAGTCAACTTTTGGACAGCACGGCGTTTAGTTTCTTCACCGCGACGGTCATATCTGGCAGTCTGGTCACTGTGAGTGTGTCCAGCTAACCTTTGAACTGTAGAAATATCTTCACCAGCATCGAGCAGATCAGAGATGAAAGTTCTACGGAAATCGTGAGCGGAGAAATTAGTTACTCCCGCCTCTAAACCACGTTTTTGCAAGATGAACAGCACTGCTTGAGAGGTAAGCCGTCGTCGTACTATCCTTGAGCCTCTGTTGACATGACACAGCAAGGGGCCTGCCTCGTTGCCTCGAAGCGATAACCAGTCCAAAACGACAGTTAAACCACTTTCGGGTAAGTACACAGTCCGGTCTTTACCACCTTTGCCACCGCGCACCTCTATTGCCCCAGTATTCTCTTCAAGGTTACTCAGGTCTAAATTCACCACTTCAGAGCGGCGGACTCCAGAACCTCGAAGTATTGCAAATATTGCAGCATCTCTGTAACCAGTGGGGGTAGGGTCATCAAAGCAAGTTTGCATCAATTGGGCGATTTCTTCTGCCGTGAGAACACGTCCCCGCAATTCCTTGGTGACTTTAACGTTGGGAATATCTACAGCACGAGCAAAATCAACAGCATCCATTATCTCTAACCGCAAGGCTTCTTTTAAAACTCGCCGCAAAGCACACAGCACTTTATTGACATAAGCTGGTGCATATTTTTCGCTCAACACAGAGCGGACTGCTGCCGTATGTTTGTAGCGCAGTGCTGCCCAGTTCAGGGTCATCGCATCACAACTCGAGTTGGTTAACAATCGCGCGATCGCATTTAAAGCTTGGCGCATAGCTGGGCGGGAACCAGGGGAAAGGGTCGCCAAGTAGACCGCAGCGGGATGTTCGACTAGTGGGATGGGAGAAGCTAGAGCGAGAGGAGAGGGTGTGCTGTTTTCAATGGTTTGAGGCATTTACTTATCAGAACTGTCTTTCTTATAAGCAAGATTCTGATAAGTAATTGTCTCATAATTGCGCGCTAAGGCGATCGCTCTTTCTTATCCCTCCATCGGCAATACCTCTTCACTTAGCAAGCTGTAAAATTCAGGAACTTGAGATTCCACAAGTCGCAGTTCATTTGCCGCGATCGCTTCAAGTTCCAGTACCGTCTCCCAGCGCAAATCCTCAACCCATCGCTGTATGATGCCTTTAATTGCCTCAACTCCACGAGAAATACCAGAGCGAAGTATTTCTACGCAGTGGAGTAGCGTAATGCGATCGGTCGGAGGCGACTCAAATTCGGTAGTATCCTCCCCTTGGCAATGGGAGTTCCCTATAGCATCAAGGGGGGGGATGGATACGGGTTGCTGATTCGAGTTTGCACTATACACAGCAGGGGTTTGGGGAGCATAATAGGTTCGATTTTCTTTTTGATTACGCTTCGTTTCACGATGAGCAATTACATGCATTGCAAATTCCAATTGCTCTTTAGATAAAGAGAAAAGTTTCACCTGTTGACCCCGCTTACCCTGCTTACGGAAAGTCAACTTTAACCCCAACTGCTTGACTAAAGTTCCTAGCAACCAAATAGGTTTACAGTCTAGGGGAATAGTAAACCCAAGAATTGCTTTGACGTGAGCAGCACAATGTATAGCGATCTCCCTCATCTTGAGTAAGGTGGAATCCGAGGCGGTAACTTCATCACCCCTCACTAAAGAAGTGAGAATCTGATGCAGCCCCAAGTTAAATCTAGCCAGCGTGCCGAGTAATTACCCCAGTCGATGCACAAAGGTAGATTGTCCCGCTCGGTGCGGTCTTTTTGGGTGACAATTGTTGGTGGCGTAGGATAACTTCGCCCAGTTTTGGGGTCAACAATTGATTCTTCGGGCTTTGCTAAAATTGCCTCAAGTCCGGCGATCGCTCTTATTAAGCGACCACCTTTATCCATTTCTACGAGTGATTCGGTCACTTCGATGCCATAAGAGTCAGAAATGCGAAACTTTTCACATTCAAAAATTTCGCTAGGGTCAAGGTAATCTTTGCTCTGACGGGCGCGGTACTCACTCAAAGTAATATTGTTCGCCTTGGCAACATGAGAATTGTGGGCACTGTCCAAGGCTTCTGCTGCTGCTTTTAAACTTTCTCTTGCTTGAGGATCTGAATCATTTCCCACACATATAAAGGTATTGCCCATTTCGGTGAGGAGCGATCGCAAATCATCGCGGAGATTATTCAGAGAATAGTTACGGTTAGCCTGGATTTGACAATAAGCCTCTAGCGCCCAATCTTTTTCAGCTCCCCGCTTACCCGAATCTCTGTGAATCCGAATCAGGAAAGCCGTCATTTCGTTCGATTGCAGGAGTCGTTCTTTAATCTTGGTAGCATTGGTATCTTTGTAACCAAAGGGAGGGCGCGGGGCCACCCAAACGTGAAACGGAACTTTTGGGCGATAACGGTAAAGTTGTTGGGCGCACTCGGTAGCAGTTTGGGAAACGCCGTGAAACACACCAAACACGGCATCAAAATGATACTCTGAAATATCGACACCAGTTCCCAGACTGGGAGAGGTGAACAAGGCATCGAAGTTTTTGACGGCGTTGGTGATATCTTTGATGAAAGCGACATTTTCATCACTGCCAGAATTGTCTGAATGAACCGACCAGTGGCAAGCCTCATCAATAAATATGCAGCCGTAGGTGAGAGACTGAGTATTCAGCTTATGCAAGCTGTCAATAGTAATACTAAGGGCTTGGGCTTGGGCTAAACCTGTGTAACCCAAGTCGGAGTACATCGCCGTCTGCAAGCGTTGGGCAAGATTTTTCAACAAGTTAACGCGATGTCCATTGTTGAGAAATCTGGCATCAGGATTTTGGTCACGCCACCAGCGCATAAGTTCAGTTTTCCCCGTGCCCATATCGCTCCACAGTACAACCAGTCCTTTTTCTGGAAAACGGAAGGATTTTTTGGGGGCAGAGGGAAAAGAGGCAGGGGAGCAGGGGGGCAGAGGGGCAGAGGGGAAAGAATTTATACAAAAATTCTCCTCTGCTCCACTACACAAGTGCTCCTCTACTCCCCTACACAAGTGCTCCCCTGCTCCTTTAATACAGGGAGTGAACAATTTTTCTTGTGAAATATCATAAAGAGCCGGGACAGATGAACATTTTTCTGATAAGTCAAGAATAGGGTGTTGGGGGTAGGGTGTAGGGTGTAGGGAAGACAACATTGGTCGGGGCTTGGAACCCCCACCAATACAATCGTCTTGAGAAGACAGGGTCAAAAAGAATTATGAACTTGCGTCCCGCCTGAGCCATCGGTACTAAGTCAGGATGCAACCGTTCATCGAAATCTTGTTTGCCCACGCGCCCGTTCCAAATTCCCGGCAGCGCGATCGCTACAAACCCCAGACTCAGCAAGCAAGCGGCTTTCTTCTCCCCCTCGCATAAGATAATCGGAATCTCTGGATGCTGTTTTACCCACTCCCAGAAAGTGATTTGTATATCTTTGTGCTGCAATTCGATTTTCTTCTGTATTTGCTGTGCAAACCATGACCAAAATATCAGTGGATTGAGTAAGTCTTGTAAACACAATGCTAAAAGGGAAATTAACTGCACGAATTGCGAATTGCACAAGTGGGCAACAGGAGTCAAGCCTACTTGTAAAAGTTTTGTATTTTGACTTTGACTTTTGACAAATGAATTTTGACCAATTATTCCTTGATGGTACAAGCCCCCGGATTTATCCGTGGGCATTAATTGCGTTAGCGTAGCGGGGCGTAGCCCATTGCGAAAAGCAGCGAATTGCGAATTGTGCTGACTGATCCGTTGGCGCAGCCTCCCCAAGAGTTGGGGTTGACCTTTAATATGCAGCTTTTTCCCACGTTTTGCAAAAAGCATTCGCTTTCTCAACAGGTGCTGCTACAGAATCACCCTCCTGGTTAGAATATGAAAATTGGTGTGGGCCGTGTGGTTTAAAGGTTTGTGGTGTCTGCGGTTCAATCAAATCATCTAAATCTAGGTGCATTGTTGTCCGCACTAGACCAGCAAAGAGATCGGTGCTAACAATTGGCCCCAAAAGACTATTGCGATCGCGGGTATCTTGCAACAGCACTTCGGCACGAGACTTAAGAATATCTGCAATTTGACTGAAGGCAAGCGCTGCGGTTGATAACTGTGCCTCCAAGGGTAATTTTTCTAGCTCGGCATCTAAACATTCCCACATCGGTACAAGTGAAGATGTGGGTGGAGATTCGGACAACTCATCTAATACATCCCAGATTCTCATCTTAAATTCAAAATTCAAAATTCAAAATTCAAAATTATTTGGACTCATTTTGTTTAGTTTTCACTACTATGGCTGCAATGATTTTGATAATTTCTTCATTTTCTGTAACAAGAGGCAACAATTAGCGACAAATAGGCTGTTGTCCCAGCCAGAGTTCTGCCGACATAGCGTGTAATGGTTTATCCCCTGCTTCCTTATATAGATATAGCACTGCAAAATATGTTGCTGGTGGTTCGACTGCGATTGCATCAATTTCTGCTGAATTATTCTGGGAGCGGTGGCGATAGAATGAGCGGCGATTGTGGCAGACTTTTGGATTCCAACACCCATCCCCCGCTGTTCCATGTAAAACTTTAGCTTTTGCTGTTGGTAGCTTGGAACATAGCTGACACTTGGGATCTAACGGCTTGGGCATAATCTACTCTGCTTCCTCTTCACCAATCGCGCGATAGTAAGCAAATGCCTCAATCTTTGATTTTTGTGAAATGCCGCAAGGTACTGCCTTTATTTTTTCTGGATCGAGGCTTTTAAGATTCTGCTCCAAGACCTGAAATATTTGAGGAACTGGCTCAAAAGCATATATGTTTACATTTTTATTACACAATTTATATACCCATAAGGAGAACATACCAATATTAGCTCCTATATCAAACACTGTATCGCCTTCATTTAGTTCAACTTCATGTCGAAAATACTCTTGTACTTGCTCGTACATTAAAAATATTTCTTCATTTTTTTGCAGGCAAAAAATCTCATTGCTGTTAGGAAGCGTTACCTTTGATAAGTTAACTTTTTGGTTGAATGACATAACTTTTAGTTCTAAATTAAAAATACTTAAAATTTGCTCACTACACTACATAGTATGCTCAGAACCCAGAGAATTGATGAGCGTTGCGGCGTGGTGCTGGAGTTTAAGGATACTTACCGTCAAGAGTTTGGTCAAGCCGCTTCGCTCCAATTAAAAATTCAAAAAAGGTCAATGAGTGATAGGATGTCGAACATGGCCGAATTGTAGTTTTTGAGTTGTCGTTTGGTAAGATAACAACTCTACTACAAAGCGCCCTCTCTCTTCATACTCTTGTTTTGGCGAAGGTATTGTAACATTTATCGAGGAAGGCAGGAGGCAGAGGGCAAGAGGCAGGAGGAAAACTGCACTCTGTAACAGCCCGCGACTTCATAGAGCAAGGGTTTAAGACCCCCACTGAACTCTTGTTCAGGGCTGCTAAATCAGTAGGGGTCGAATCCCCTACTGATTTACTCCTTCTGCCTCCTGCCTCCTTCAAAACTATTTTCAGCATCCTCAACCGTGAAATTTCTTTGCTCAGTCGGGGTTGGAAAAGGTTAAAAAGATAACATAACGGCTTATCTTGCTGCCGAGCAGGGTTATGCTATCTGTATTAATTACCTTCATAATCAACAAGCGGCACAGGCAATTGTTAGTTCTATTGCAAAGATGGGAGGTAGAGTGATTGCATTTGCGGCTGATGTTGCTTTGGAAGAGGATGTAATTAAATTGTTTCAAATGGTAGATGAACAATTAGGAGAAGTAACTGCCCTAGTCAATAATGCTGGAATTTTAGAACATCAAATGCGATTGGAGAATATGGATATAGTCTCTAAATGCTCTGCCAAATTGGTCATCGTATAATTAATTTGACTACTTAATAAGTATTGGCAGTAATTAAGCTTAGTAAATCTCATTACCGTAAGCAACATTTATCTCATACAACCTCTACCTATTTTCTCATGAATATTTCATGCTTTGCTTCCAATACACCGGCTTCTATTACGAATACAAAGCTTTCAGAATCAGATTTAACTAATACTTATGTACTAGCAATTGACGATCGCATTATGCCAGTTGCGTAAGTCCTAAGTAAGTTAAAGATTCAAACCATTGTGATTTGTACTTCATTCTAAAATAATTATCTCCTAAATTCTTTTTGAACTTAGATGACTTTTCTTGTGGTTTTGGTTCCCAGAATATACTATTCTCCAACTGCCCAAGGGCTTCTATTGTCGTTAGATTAGTTGCCACATTGCTACTGCTTTCTTGTTTTAGCTTTCTCTGTTCAACAAAAGACATAGCTAGGATGCGGTTCTTATGTCGCTCAAAAGCTTCCTTGTACAGTTCCCATGCTTTTTTGGTAATTGCTGATTGGGATGGCTCAACAATTTTAACGATTTCGCGCCAATCTCCAAGAGTAAATCTAGTAATATTTTCAATAAAAGCGATGAAAATGGCGCTATAAATTTTAGTGGGACTCGCACCCCGTAAACCTTGCCTTCGGATTGTATCAGTAACTAAATCTAATCTGTAAGCAGAAACAGAAAGGTCAATTTCTGTAAGCTCAAGGCTAAAACCCTGTCTAAGTCGGATTCTGCTAAAATTTGGCTTTGTAGGATTCTCTTTACTAGTAAAATTAATCGTTTCACCACAGCTTGGACAAATAGCTTGGTGATGTTGAATCAGCACTCCATCCTCGTCAACTTCGGCTTCAATTTTAGCTAATTCATCAGTTAGCGGTTTAAAAATATGGGTGCAATGCTCACATTGAATTAAGCCTTTGTTTTGTATTTCTGATATAGTTTCAGGCAATAAAGTCTATTTGCGGGCTTCATCAGGAAGCCCATGCTTTTTCCAATTATCGGTAATATCAATAATCACCGCAGTTGGTTTTAAAGTGTAAGTTCTTAGAACCCGCCCCAGCATTTGCAGCCAAAGAGTAGAGCTTTCAGTCGGACGGACGCAGTAGACGCACTCAATATTAGGACAATCAAAGCCCTCGGTTAAGATTTCGTAATTAGTAATTACTTGGGTAGTGCCATTGCGAAAACGCTGCAATATTTCTAATCTCTCTTGTGGGGGAGTTTTCCCATCAAAATGTTCGGCACTAATATAATTACGAGAAAATTCCGCAGCCAGGGCACGAGAATGTTCTAAGCTACAGGCGAAAATAACTGTACGAAGATTTCGTGCATATTTCAAGTAATTCTCAAGGATTTCGC
>JAIVFU010000225.1:5000-7678 GCA_020829485.1 Nostoc sp. CHAB 5834
GTGTAGACCCGAAACCAAGTGATCTATCCATGGCCAGGATGAAGGTGCCGTAACAGGTACTGGAGGTCCGAACCGACTAGTGTTGCAAAACTAGCGGATGAGCTGTGGATAGGGGTGAAAGGCTAAACAAACTTGGAAATAGCTGGTTCTCTCCGAAAACTATTTAGGTAGTGCCTCAAGTATTACCGTCGGGGGTAGAGCACTGTTTAGGCTAGGGGGTCATGGCGACTTACCAAACCTATGCAAACTCCGAATACCGACGAGTACAGCTTGGGAGACAGAGCACCGGGTGCTAACGTCCGGACTCAAGAGGGAAACAACCCAGACCGCCAGCTAAGGTCCCTAAAATTGGCTAAGTGGGAAACGAAGTGGGAAGGCTAAAACAGTCAGGATGTTGGCTTAGAAGCAGCCATCATTTAAAGAAAGCGTAATAGCTCACTGATCGAGTCGTCCTGCGCGGAAGATGTAACGGGGCTAAGCCAGTTACCGAAGCTGCGGATTTGCAATTTATTGCAAGTGGTAGGAGAGCGTTCTGTAGGCCTGTGAAGGTGTCTGGTAACGGATGCTGGAGGTATCAGAAGTGCGAATGCTGACATGAGTAGCGTTAAAGGGGGTGAAAAGCCCCCTCGCCGTAAGCGCAAGGTTTTCTACGCAACGTTCATCGGCGTAGAGTGAGTCGGCCCCTAAGGCGAGGCAGAGATGCGTAGCTGATGGGAAACAGGTCAATATTCCTGTACCGATCAATAGTGCGATGTGGGGACGGAGAAGGTTAGCTCAGCCAACTGTTGGATATGTTGGTTCAAGCCTGTAGTCGTGCCTGGTAGGCAAATCCGCCGGGCTTAGATGAGGGGTGATAACGAGTCTGCTTGCAGACGAAGTGAGTGATACCCTGCTTCCAGGAAAAGCCACTAAGCTTCAGCTATTGACGACCGTACCGCAAACCGACACTGGTGCGCGAGATGAGTATTCTAAGGCGCTTGAGAGAACTCAGGAGAAGGAACTCGGCAAATTGATACCGTAACTTCGGGAGAAGGTATGCCCCAAGTAGGTGAACCTGTACAAGGCGAGCCCAACGGGGTTGCAAAAAATCGGTGGCTGCGACTGTTTAATAAAAACACAGCACTCTGCAAACACGAAAGTGGACGTATAGGGTGTGACGCCTGCCCGGTGCTGGAAGATTAAATGATGGGGTGCAAGCTCTTGATTGAAGTCCCAGTAAACGGCGGCCGTAACTATAACGGTCCTAAGGTAGCGAAATTCCTTGTCGGGTAAGTTCCGACCTGCACGAATGGCGTAACGATGGCCACACTGTCTCCTCCTGAGACTCAGCGAAGTTGAAATGTTTGTGATGATGCAATCTCCCCGCGGAAAGACGGAAAGACCCCATGAACCTTTACTGTAGCTTTGTATTGGACTTTGAACAGATCTGTGTAGGATAGGTGGGAGGCTTTGAAGTGAGGTCGCTAGATCTCATGGAGCCAACGTTGAAATACCACCCTGGTGTGTTTGAGGTTCTAACCTAGGTCCATTATCTGGATCGGGGACAGTGCATGGTAGGCAGTTTGACTGGGGCGGTCTCCTCCCAAAGCGTAACGGAGGAGTTCGAAGGTACGCTAGTTACGGTCGGACATCGTGACGATAGTGCAATGGCATAAGCGTGCTTAACTGCGAGACTGACAAGTCGAGCAGATGCGAAAGCAGGACATAGTGATCCGGTGGTTCTGTATGGAAGGGCCATCGCTCAACGGATAAAAGGTACTCTGGGGATAACAGGCTGATACCGCCCAAGAGTTCATATCGACGGCGGTGTTTGGCACCTCGATGTCGGCTCATCTCATCCTGGGGCTGTAGCCGGTCCCAAGGGTATGGCTGTTCGCCATTTAAAGAGGTACGTGAGCTGGGTTTAAAACGTCGTGAGACAGTTTGGTCCCTATCTTCCGTGGGCGCTGCAGATTTGAGGAAGCCTGCTCCTAGTACGAGAGGACCGGAGTGGACACACCTCTGGTGTATCGGTTGTCACGCCAGTGGCATTGCCGAGTAGCTAAGTGTGGAAGAGATAACCGCTGAAAGCATCTAAGCGGGAAACTCGTTTCAAGATGAGATCTGCCGGGGCCTTGAGCCCCCTAAAGAGTCGTTCAAGACCAGGACGTTGATAGGTCAGGTGTGGAAGCGCAGTAATGCGTTAAGCTAACTGATACTAATTGCTCGTGCGGCTTGACCCTATAACTTTGATCGCCAACACGCAATGCGTGAAAGCTCAAAGATTGTTATGCCAAGTTGACGCAGTCAAATACATAAAATCTGATTCCAAACTCTATGAATTCGTTGTGTTGCTCCAAAAGCAGCGCGACACCAAGTTATGCCTGATGACCATAGCAAGTTGGTACCACTCCTTCCCATCCCGAACAGGACAGTGAAACGACTTTGCGCCGATGATAGTGCGGGTTCCCGTGTGAAAGTAGGTCATCGTCAGGCTCTTACAGCCCAAACCGCCCTTCTGCTCGATCGAGTAGAGGGGCGTTTTGCTTTACAGGTCCGAAAAATGAATCAGCAAAGGGGCGTGCTGGTTCATGTTGAGAGCGTTCAATAGTTGAGGCAGCGCATGTCTGCCCGCGAGGGGCGTTGCCCCCAGCTCAGCTCTCCAGCCTTCTTCCTTCCGAAAATACCACCAGCTCTCC
>JAIVFU010000226.1 GCA_020829485.1 Nostoc sp. CHAB 5834
GAGAGCGAGCTCCACCAGTTCTTGTACGCCACACCCAAGGCCCGGATGGCCTCTTGAGGGGCGCACTTGGTCACCTCCAGCATCCAGGGGAACTGCTCGCGCTTGATGGCGTTGAGCTGGCGGCGCAGGGCGCCTTCAGACGGCTTGGGGAGAGCGGGGTCGGCCAGGTGGGCTTAGTACTGCCGCTGCCACTCGGAAAGCGCCCAGTTCCAGGCGAAGCGCGCGGTACCGCAGGCCCGGGCAAAGTGGTTTGCCTGAGCGAGGTTAGGGTCCAAGCGGATTTTATGGGCGCGCAGCAACGGACAGGTTACGCTTTATTTTAGACCGAATGGCCAAGTTATGCTTTATTTTAGCATACCAACCTGTCTAAAAGCACTAATTTAAGGACAGCTTATGCTTTATTTTGAGGTCTGGTTATGGGTAACGGTACACGAGCCTTCGTCATAACGGGAATTCGCCCTCTCTTTCATTCAGCGCCCTGTAGGTAACTCGACAGGGCGCTTTCAGTTTCAGGACAGAGTCCTGCCTGAAGTAGCGCTCAGGCCCCCTCAAGCGGCCGGCGGAAAAACTCCCCCAAGCTTTTGAGGCGCGGGGGAGTAAATAAGGTTGTTGAACTCAGGGCTTAAGGTCCACATGCGTTGTCGCAACGCGGGCAACGTCCGCCGTAGTAGGTGCTCGGGCTTACGAAAATCCCGCAATTCCAACAACGGTAAGAATGGCGCTCGCGATTCACCTTCTGCTGCTCGACGATGACTGAGTAAAGCTCTGGCCGCAAGGCATCCTTGAGGGATACGCTGGTGGCATAAGCTACGCCTCGGCTGTTGGCGTCAATGTACTTCTTGCTGCGCGGAACGCCTGGCCAACGTGTAGCCTCGTCCGCGGTAAGCACCTTGGCTTTGTCGAGGTTTGTGGTGAGTCCTCCCTTGATGCTGAGAAATGCGATGTCGTTCCCGTTGAAAGGGACCATCATTGGTTGGAGGTATACCTCTGCGTCCACGGCGACCTCTTGCACGTCTTTGAGTTTCACGACTTGCATGTCCACAACCCGACGCTTGCGCGCGGTGAGGTAGCTCAAGGGCCATGGTATGTCAGTGTGGCGGCTGCAGCTTTGCGCGAAGGCCTGCTCTTCCGTGAAGAGGTCGGCCTTCATCAAGTCGCTGGTGTAGCCGCCGGTCTGTGCCCAAAACATCAGGCAGTCACCGGTGTTTCCGCGGCTGTCCTGCAGGACATACCAATTTTCGAGAGTTTCTTCGCTTGAAGTGGTCATTTTTAAAAAGTAAGGAGTCCTCCTTCGTATAGATAAGCAGGCTTATCTTCGCGCACCCAATCGCTATACCTAAAAGATTCATTCTTTAAGGACATAGACCATGGAACAAGGCTTCAACCCCCGTCTGCTTTTCACAAAAACTGGAAACCTGATGGCATTCACAACAGGTTCCGACGCCTGCGCTGAGCATGAAATCGGTTCAAATCGACTTCAGCGGCGCTTGACTGCGGCCACTCATTCTTTGGATGAGTGGGCCGACCTATACCGCCATAATGCAACCGTACAAATCCAGCCCCTACTGGAACGCAAGCGCATCGCAGCAGAGAAAGCAAAAGAGCACATCGAGTTTATAACGCATGAGGGAACCGAAGAGACAGCAATGCTGTTCTCCACAGAGCGCGGCAATGTCCCGACTTTGAGTTTCCCCTCGTTCAAGTCAGAGCTGCGGGACCCTGACATTGCGGCGGCATGGGATGAACGCGATTTCGCCATTAAAGTCCGAGGCAAAAAGTACTGCAAGGCCTTGCGCCAGATGTACGAAGCAATGCTCAACGGTGACGCATATTTTGGGGGAACCTTCCTCCAAGCCCGCGGTTCTCTGCAGCTGGAAGGGCTTGTGTTCGTCAATTATCGATACCTCGATGACGAATCCAAATCCAAAGTGAAGTCAGCCCAAGAGGACTTCATTGCTAACATTCAGTTAAAAGCACGTGGAAACATTATCCAGCTTTACGCTGATATGCGCCAAGAGTGTCATAAGCACGACATTCCCGGTTTTCTCTGGGAAACTCGCTTCGACTCAGAAACGGGCGATGTGCTGTACAGCATCAACCCCCGGGTAGGCGTCACACAGAACCACTACGGTCCTTATCGACGTCAAGAACTGCTGGACTGGGCCGCAACTGGCTACAAAGCTCCGCTAGGAACCGTTGAGCGTCTACAGGATTGCCCCGCGTAATTCGATACCGCTGCACACGCAGCGGTTTTTCATTGGCTATACGAAGCAGGTTAATCAATAGGGCAACAAATTGACTATCACCCATTTCCCGACGGAGAGTAAGGCGGACTTTTCAAGCGTGGCTTGCTTCGACAGCGCACCACTTGGAGGCCTGCGCATCGATACGCTGACCCAATCGGAGCTTGACGATGCTGTGAGCGGCAAAGTCCTCAAGGATGGAAGCGTGGAATCCCCTTGGCTTCAAAGCCCCCGCATCCGCTACTACATGCCGAACTCGATGAGAGCACCGGTCGACCTCGAAAATGTTTACTGCTGCGCAACTACCGTGGTGTACGACCCCGACAACGGCAGATTCATGCGAAAGGTCGTGGGCATGTTGCAACTGCAGCCGAGCCCATATGACAACAACGTGGTGTGGCTGTGCTTCGTCTCGGTAGACCCGTCATTGCCTCGCAAGGGGGTCGCAAAGCGGCTACTTCAAGAAACCGTGTCGCTGATGACAGGTCGGTTCAAAGGCAAGACGCTGGAACGCTCCAGCCCTGGGATTGACGCCCCACGTCAGTTCAAGACCTTTGTCGACAATCTGTTGGACGCCCACGGTATCCCTTGGACACAGAGTTGATGTTCTTCACTGCCTGGCATTCACCTGCCGGGCTTTTTTTTGGCCAGGCGTGACACACTCGACCGTTTCGTTGCGGGTGCGGGGAATGCGAATCAAGGGCTGCGAGACATCCGCCCAAAAGGCGCTGGCTTCTATGAGGGGTTGGCGGCGGGGTCTCGCAGCAAAAGTGAAATGAGCCCTCCCCCACTTTTGCGCCACGAGATTTCTATGAAAACCGCCGCATACACCCCGAAAAAAGCCCGCATCAGAGATGCGGGCCGGAATGAGCTCAGGGCTTAAACCGCTTGGGTACCAAGCGGCACGGAAGTCACTTCTTGTTTTTGAGCGCCATAGCATGCCAACCACGTCGGCCAGCCAGGTGTTCGCGAACATCCTCCAGCTCAAGTCCACGAACATGCGCGGCAGGAATCTGGTAACCGTCGCCAAACTGCAGGTACTGAAGCGTGAGCGGAGATTCGCTCACAACCAGGTACAGCGCACGGCCGTCAGCGACAGGGAATGCGAGCACGCCTCCTTCTACGTTTGGTTTCGGGGTTTCAAAGAACTTGATGTCAAGTTCTGTCAACTTCTCCTGAGTGCGTTTGAAGTACTCATGGAATGACTCGCCAGAGCGCTGAACGAAGTCGGGGTGGTCTGTTGGAAGAAGAATGGCCATGGGGGGTCCTCGATTTAGGGGGTCTAACTTTGTATAGCGCTTGAAGAGATGCTGCCCTAAATCCGGTGCTTGAAGTCGCTACACGTGGATATTCATTGAGGACATCAAAATGCACGTTGTAGTCAAGCCGTTTGAAATCAATAAGCTGTACTCCATCCAGCGCACACCCGTTCGCTGCGTGGCTATCCGCACACTTGGACGGGGCCCCTGCCTTGGAACCCAAGTGGTCGACCTGGCGAGCGAGACCGGTGACGAGTTCCGCCTGACCCGCTACCCTGATGGCACCGTACTGCGGGTCGTAAAGGTCAAGAAGCAAGAGCTCGAACTGAGCTAAGCCCATTCCACCATTGAGCCCGCACCCGCGGGCTTTTTCTTTGAGGCTCGAATTTAGGGCGGGTCTCGAATCGCTAGACGTAGTAGTACAACTTTTTTGAAAGGACATTCATGCACACCATTCCAGGCCTCACGGAAGAAATCATTGTCAATGAGCTCGATATCAGTTGGGGGCGAAACATGCCCGTCAAACTCCTCACCTACCCCGACGGGACGCAAGACCTCCACCGACAAACTGGCTCCCAATTCAACGAACACGTGGAAAAGGCAAAGAGAATTCTGGCCATACGTGGTCTGGCCGTAGGTAAAGTTGGCTTGACAGGCCCCACTGGCGCCTACATGAAGGTGACGCGAATATCCGAAGTAACTGCTTGATTCGAGCCCGGCATTGACCGGGCTTTTTCGTGTCTAGCCCGAAAAATAGAAAGACTACCTAGACTAGCTTTACCTTTTCAGTAGACCGCCATGAACCCAATTTCTGACTCCTCTGAATCCGTAATCTGGTCGGGACGCCCGCACCAGATTGTGAATCTAAAGATTTTCATCATATGCGGACTACTCTGCTGGCTCGTAATACCTATTTTCTACGCTATGTGGCATTGGCTCGTGGTACGTAACATCGAGTACAACCAGACCCCTGAGCGTCTACGAATTCGGCATGGGGTACTGAACAAAGTCTCCGATGATGTGGAGCTTTACCGCGTAAAGGATTTTCAGGTGCAAGAGCCGCTTTACTTGCGCATATTCGGACTGTCGAACGTGGTACTCCTCACCTCGGACAAGCTACAGCCACGGGTCACTCTTCGAGCAATCGAGGACGGCTCGGAGGTGAAAGACTTCATCCGTGAGCATGTGGAGTACATGCGCCAGAAGCGAGGCGTTCGCCAGTTCGACTGAAACAGGGGGCCAATGCCCCCTTCATGTTTCAAAGAACGAGTTTTTTGGAGGGGGCTAAAACCAATTTCTAGACGCTTGCATAGCACCAGAAATTGCACCATGCACGGCCTCAACATCTTCGCCCGAACGCTCTCCCAACCAATGAAGGGAGAGAACCGGTTTGCGTTCGGTAATGAATGGCAATACAACTCACAGAGCGACCGGCATTCGAACTGCGTTCTGTGGCCCGCGTTCCTGGACCTGCTGGCCAACTGTCCACTGCTCCAGCAGCACATCCGGGAGAAGAAGGTCGGCATCGGCGTCAACCACCCCCTGCTCAACCCCGCCACCGGCCGCCAAAAGAACATCGGCCTAGTGATTGCAAGGCGCACCGGAGATGAGCCCGCTATCGGCAAAGGTCCCAAGACCTTCGCTGCGCTGGGGCGCCACTACGGCATGGTGCTGAGCAGGACTGAAGCGCGTCTGTTGCGCTCCCTCCCCGAAGTGCCCCTGTTGACATCGTCCAGCCTTCCAATCCTGGGGGGTATCGATGCGAAGGCCGCCATGACCGCCCACGGGAAGGTCTACAAGTCTCGACTGCCCGATGAGCTCAATGCGGTCCACACCACCGTGCATTCGGCCTCAGAAGGGGCGATTGCTGCGGGACTGGTGCTCGTGAACGCTTCCAGCACCTTCATTTCGCCTGTAATGAACAAGCACCCGCTACTGCCCCAGCCCGGCGGCAAGAGCCCCGTGGTCTCCGAGCATAACCAGCCGACGGATGCTCTCAAGGTGGTGTCCGCAATGCAGAACCTCCCACGAGCCTCCACCTACCGCGGCCACGGGTTTGACGCCCTGGGCATCGGAGTCATCTCGCTTGCCAATGACGGGGTATCGGAAGTGAAGCTGCTCAACGAACCCCCTTATCTATCCAAGGATTCCGTGGGCTTCTACCAGACGTTCATCCTTGAGATGGCCCAGAAGTATGTACAGCGGTTCAACGGCATTTAATTAATAGACTCAAGGGGGTCGCAAGCCGAAAAATCGGGTCCCAACCGTATCCGGCAACGCAGGGCGACAAGACTGGCCACGCCTCCCCCGGGGGTAAGGAAGTACCGCAAGTCATCTAGAGCCTCTTGCCTTCCGTAGCTCAAGTCGAAGTCCAAAGAGTCCAGCATTTGCGCGCGCCATGTTTTAAGAAATTCAACCAGCAAGGGGAGCCGGTCATAAGTCCGCGCCTCCAGTTGTTCTAAGTACTCGACCAACGCCCTCTCAGCCTCGTTTCGAGAAAGTTCAAAGAACGATTCAAGCCACTTTGCTTCCATCTCGCCGAGTTCCGGAGGCAATGCGGCGTGGCTCCCCTCTTGCCCTTGAGAGGCATCCCCGCCTTCCGAGTGAAAGGCCTTCTTATACCGCTGCAAAACGATTGGCGGGGTCAACTTCTTAATGGCCTTTTTCGACTTTTCCAGCACGTGTTGAAACTCATTAAGGACAAAGTTCCGGTCCACCACACAGGTAGCAGAGGGGAATTGAGTCCTTACAAAGGTTAGCATCTTCGAATCTTTGCTGGAAATGAAGCAGACCGTAGGGGCCCCAGGTTTACGCTTTGAAAACCACTTTTCTAGGGCAGAGGATTCTTTTGAAGGAAGCAAATCGACAAGCACCCTATTAGCCAAATCTGTAATCAAAATACAATCATTTCGACCAAGCTTAACTGTATGTATGCCCATGTTTGTTGGCAAATATTGCAAACTAGCGTCCAGTTCTTTGGACCAATAGGCCTCAGATATTTCCCTAACTATGTCAAAACTGCGATTTACAGCGGAAGCAATCTCATAATAGGGCGTAGAAAGAGACGCTGTGCCGATGTATTGCACACAACGTTCTGTCATTTTCAATTTCTGGTCAATCCCGGTAACTGGCTGACTGAACTCAAAACCGCATTCTTTGCAAAGAAAGCGAGACAATCGGGCACGCAGTTTTACTGGGACACCTGAAATAGGCTGGTCCTGTAATTTTAAATATCGCCAAGTTGTTCTTTGCAACTGATTCTCAACTCCACAACCCAAACAGGCTTTTGGCTGTTTGAGGTATACGACGGTGAGTTGAAGTTCTGGGGCAGACCCTGGCCGAACCTCAAGAACGGACCAACCGGGAAGGCAGAAAGGATTTTTCACATTACACCCCAAAAAAAGATAAGGGTAAGCGCTACACAGATAGCCCTGACACAACCGACCCAAGCAACAATGTGAAAAAAAACTATTATTCCACTGTTTTCTAAGCATGTCCGTACTGGGAGCATACACCGCAAGGGCCGAAAGTGGTTTGTGGGGAATGGCAACGTGTCGCTCATTTCCCCCTCCCCCCTCCCCATTCGCCCTGACGCCAGCAGCGGTCCTAGTTGGCGACAGCTCAGTGTCTGCAATTTTTGGTCAAAGCCCCTTCAAGTACCCCGTTCCCTCTGGCGCGCAACCTGGAGTCTTCTGAAGCCAATAGCCGCGGTCTGAGCGGCTGACACAAAAAGAAAGCCCCGCTTTTTTTGACGACAAGCGGGGCTTTTTCAATCAGTGCAGAACTTCTAGAGCACCTTTGACGATGATGGTAGCTGTGCCGTAAAGCATAAGGTGGCCATTTGGCCAGGTTATGCCTTAACTTCCTGCTTCGCCGAGGGCAGTTTCACCGAACGCTTGCGCACTCGGCCAGAGCTTCCCTCTCCACAGGCTAAAACCCCCGCACCGGGGGCTTTCGATTCTTCATTCACTGGCGCAGCGTCTCTTAGACTCTGCGCCAGTATGTTTTTGGCGGCGTTGTGGTCTCGCTCGTGAGATGCCCCACAAGCGGTACACACCCACACCCGGGTACCCAGGG
>JAIVFU010000227.1 GCA_020829485.1 Nostoc sp. CHAB 5834
CGCCAACAAAAACATCGCCTTCATCATAATCCAGTTACTACAATACAAGCTTTGGTCGATCAACATACGGAACTTCTTACTGTGCTTGAGTTCCAAGCCTCGAAATACCAATTAGATAGCTAGGGACTACAACTAGCCCCAGTTTTCCCTCTTTAGCCCTAATTTGGCGGCATTCTGATGCAATTTGTGAAACGGTGATACCCCTTGAATCATTCATATAAAGCGGCAGTTCTGAGGCAATATCAACGATTTTGGCAATAAGCGTGAATTCCCAATCTGCTAAAGGTTGAAATTTGGCTCGATGTCTGCGGATGCGATCGCTCCTTAGTGGCGTTAATCCTAAATGTTTGTAGGCATTGGTGACGCTAATTAAACTCCACAGCCTGTACTCTAATTGTTTCTTTGTCATCTCCAACGAGAAGATAGCCACAGGTAAATCGTGGAGCAATATCATCTTGAGAGCTAGTTGTAGCGAAATCTGGGACTTTCCCATTGACGGTCTACCCGCAACTATGGTGAGCGTACCGCCTTCAAATCCGACCATTAAATTATCGAGTTCATCAAGTCCTGTAGAGTAGATAGGGCTTCCTGAATCTAATTCCTTGTAAGCAGCAATACTAATTGTGCTGTTGTGTTCGGTGTTTGAACCAAAGCTTTGGTTAGAAAGCTGGAATACTTTCTGTTCTGCCTGATCTAAAACTTGTGGTAACTCGGTTTCAGTTTCGTAACCCAGATGCACAATTTCATTGCCAGCCTTGATTAACTGCCGCCGCAGGTATTTTTCCATTACTAACCCTGCCAAAGCGTCGATGTTCACAGCTGACACCGTGCGGTCTACTAGAGTTGCTAATTTATTTCTCCCGCCAATGCGGGTAAGTAAATCATGGTCAGTCAGCCAACTGGTGACTGTAAGCAAGTCCGTGGGTTTACTTTGACTGTAGAGCTTAAGAGCTGCTTGATAGATATCTTTGTGAGCGCTGATGTAAAAAGCTTCTGGAATCAAAGAATCGCTCACTCTACCTATTGCTTCTGGGTCAAGCATGATACCGCCTAAAATTGCCTCTTCCGCCTCAATATTTTGCGGTGGTAAGCGATCGCTACCATCACCTTGGAAACTTAGTTGTTCTGTCATAAGCAACTTGAAACTTTAGATTGAATTGGGCAAAGCTTCCATTGATTCATTTGTGTTGCCGTACATGGACATAGCTTGTTGTCGTTGTTGCTCAAGTTCCTCTTGAAACTTTTTCATTTGACTGCTACGGCTACTTTGAGATTTTTTGGACTCGGCTTGTTGGTAGGTCACAAATTTTTTGTAATAAACTTCCCAACGGTTCTGTCCGGCTTTAGTGGTGTGAGCTAACCAAGCCTCAATGTCATTCACTGGCTGGCTAAGATTCTTTGTCTTTTCCTCACAAAAATTCAAAAAATTCGCTCGCTCGGTTTCTGAGAGAGAGTCTATAAATTCTAAATAAGTCTTATTAATCTTAGGTGTGCTGGAATCTTTATCTGGTAATACTTCTGGCTCGTGCTTGTTGCGTGGCGATCGCGCAAGTTGCGTAGCGATCGCGCAAGTTGCGTCATGATCACCTAAGTTGTGATGAGGCAACAAAGTTGTCTCATCGCAACCTGTTGTCTCATCGCAACCTGTTGCCTCATCGCAACTTGTTGCCTCATCACAACCTGTTGCCTCATCGCAACAGTGCAAGCCTTTGGTGAGAACGTGAACCTTAACCTTAAGAAGCTCCATATCGACAAATCCCTTTTCATCCAACGCTTTGAGGGCACGCCCTACAGTGCTGCGGTGAACTGGCTTTTCTACGGTAGATAAATCCTTGGCAATCCTTGAGGGTGATACTTCCATTCCGGTACTGTATGGGTCGAGAGTGCGAAGGTAGTAGAGTACATCCCTCTGTGCTGGGGTTAATTCCCGGCAGGCTCTTAGCCATTCTTCATGTTGGAGCGGGTAGAACTTCCCCTGAATCTTTGTGTCTGTCATAATATGGATAAAACGAGTTTTGCCCTTACCCGCATATGCAAGTAGAGCTAGTTTGTTGTAAAAGTCGCTAAAATTTCACAAAACTGTCACCCCAGCACCATTAAGCCAGTGTGATTTTTGATAAATTGTATTTTCTAGACAGATTTGATAGTATTCAATAACTTGAAAAAAAGCAAGTAGTGGCAATATGGATAAACATCAAGAAATATTAATTACAGCAATTAGGGAAAGTTGCTTAACAGCAAGAGAGATTTCTGTTAGGGCTGGTGTCCATGAGAGTACTATTAGTAAGTTTCTTGATGGCAAAAACGACCTAAAAGCTGGTAATTACTTCAAAATCCTTCATGCCCTGCCAGAAAATTGTAGAATTCCAGCACTAGCGAGAATAGGAGTAGTTGAGTTAACGCCTATTCAACTAATTGAATCTGCCACACCTAAAGAAAAGGCTGAAATACTACAAGCGATCGCCGCTTGGGTATTACAGCCAGGGGCCATATCTGGAAAAAATACGGATACTACAGACCTGCAAGTAGCAGTATGATAGCCTGAGAAATTTTTTACATACACTTAGGCGCTTATTGTGGTAAACAAGGGTGAGGATGATTTTTTAGAAAAATTAATGGAAAACTGCGTAGGCGCAGCCCGCCGTAGGCATCACTTGGATGCCGAGGGAAAAGCTAAGTTAATCAAGCATCTGCTGGGTGAACCTGGGTTACAAGTGGTAATAGGGAGTAATCAAGTTCATGCTACGAATGTATACCAAGTTAATTTAAATAGTCCCGATCAGATATCAACGATATTGGATGCGATCGCCAAAAAAATTTCTTCCCAGAATTCCTCAGAAGATAAGACAGAGGGAGCGGATTAATTTTTAGAGGAGGAGTGGGGCTAACAAGCTTATGCCTTTAGTTCGTTTTTTGGCATGGTAGCGATGAGATACTCTTAAAGGGAAAATGCGACACCGAACAGCCCGCACAACGGACGCGCTCAGTGACCAGCGTAGGCATCGCACCCTTCACAAGAGCGATCGCGCTGTAACAACTGCGGATCAGTAGCACTATCCCACAAGTGTAGTTATTGATTAGTTTTGAGGGATAATCAAAAGCTATAGTAAAGCTCAATCTACCAGAAAATAACTATGCTAGATATCAAATGGGCAATGGAGCAATTCGGCATAGAAGACAAAAACATTGCAATTAGAATTTTAGAAAAGTTTGAGAAGTTTAACTATGGTTGTTTCAGTTGCGGCTCATTTAGTGATTTACTTTATACAGAAATAGGTGAGGTTATCTGTAAAGACTGTAGAAAAGACCTTTGCATTAATGATGATAGACTTATAGATTAGGAGGAGTTACAAGAAGTATTTGAACTAGCTTTTGCTGAGGAAGATGATGACTGGCTAGATGATGATACTGAAACTGACTAGAAATCATCATCAAAGTCTTCACCAGACTAAAAAGGTGATTCTAAACCCGCATATCTGTAACTTCGTCTTTTTGTTAAGTAGCGTTCCATGAGGTTGCCTTAGGCATCGCTTTCATCTGGTAACTTTTGTGATTTTTATAAGTTTATTCAAGGACATTTTAGCTGAATAAATTCCCTGCATTTTTGTATATATTTTCATCTTTTATGATACTTTCGGCAAACTAAATGAAATTTATTACTAATTTATATATCAATAAATGTTGGTTAAATATTGAAGTTTTGTTGATTGGCTTTTTGAGGTAAAGGTTACATACTAAAACCAATCTATGTGAAACAGAGTAGTTAGGTTTCATTGAATAATGAGTATTTATTGGCTTCATCATATAGCTAATTTTTAGGGCAAGGATATGAGCATTTTAGAATTGATGCAGGCATTGACATTTTTGCATAAATATACTTTTGATTATTTATCATGGAAGTATTTATAGAAGGATGTAGCCATTTTATGTGGTTTGCTGAGAACCTGTATAATCAACTAGTTTTATCGTAAAAGGTTGCTTATACTAAATGTTTTTTAACTATTGCAAATGAATGTTTTCTTAAAAAGAAGGTTTAAAAATTTCGATTTACATTAACAAAGTGTATTTGCTTTGTAGAGGATTTTTATGTCACAAAATAGAACCAATAAGGGTAAAAAAGCCATGTCTGATGATAATACAACCAATAGTAATAGTAAATCTCAAAATTTCAAGCTTGCCGATATTTTTATCTAAGTAATTTTCAATACCTTCTAACTGAATATTTTTACTTTGAGCTTCTGAGAGGATAGATTTAACCTCCTCGTTAAGGCGGTTATAAATGCGATCGCTTGTTTCGTCCGAGACAGCGATCGCACCTGCCAGAGGTTGACCATCAGGCCCAAGGATGTCTTCTACAACTTTGTTAGTTGAGACGCATAGACCATTTGAGTTGAGAAAAGGTGAACGGAAGTTGAAAACTTCTTCCCCATCTTGATAGTGTGGGATGGAGATTTCCCCATTTTGCAAATCTTTGGAGGGAATGACCATTGCCCGCTCAAATGTGAGCGTCTTGCCGATGGCGATTTCTTTCCACTCGTTTTGGACGAACCGGGCGAGTTCGCGCTGTACTTTCTCAGTTTCAAGAAGTTGACTTTCTCCTTGCAGGTCAGCTTTGATAAGTTTGTAAATGAAAGAGTCAGTAGCAATGCGCCCGCCGTAGGCGATCGCTCCCGCGCCATCGCGCAAAGTTTCTAACTCTTCTACTACTGTTGGATCTTCTGCTGCTTGTTCTTCAAGAAAAGCTTTCCGTTTCTCGTACTTTTCGCAGTAAAGTTGTGCAAGTTGCCGGGGGTCGTCCTGTACTTCCTTAAGCTTTTTGGCTTCAAGTTCTAGCTGTTCGGTAAAGTCTTTCAGCCCGTTAGGGAATGAAGCGAGTAACTGCGAGATAGCTGTTTTACCGAGTTCAGATTGTGATTTTTCCCCTAGCCAGATATTTTACCTGTACAGTCCAGGTTGAATTTGGGGCTTGCTTGGCCCATTAGGGTTGTCTTTATCAGTTCCCTTGAATGCAGATAAGGGAAGAATTAAGTCAATTTTAGTTGATTTGTTGGGATCTGAATAATTGAGGATTTGGTCAAGGTTTGCAGGTCGTAAAGTACCTTTGCCAAAGCGGTATTTGTTATCGTCTCCGTCTTGGTCAGTCCAGCCGAAGCGGTGCTGAATTACTCGATATTTATCACCTTTTTGATGCTTGGTTAATTCGTGATATAAGTCTGTGGATATTTGCCCGTAACAGTCTCCTGTTAGCCGATATGCTTGGTCATTACTAATAACGCCACCATTTTCACCATTACTGTCATCAACAATTAGAATACTTAACTCTTTATTGACGCTATTTTTACACGAACCGAGAAAAATAGATCCGTAAGCACCTCTATCTTTGTTGTCAGGGCATAATTGTTTAATTCTATCTAGACATTCTTCCGGCCCATATAGCAACCGTGTTTTTGATGATAATAATAATTTGTGACCTTCAGGATGATTAATTAATTGTTCCACAGTAGACTTTTCGTCCATATGCCCGAACGAAAAGTTAATCCCAGGAAAGAAATATTCTAGTAGGGTATTATTAAGTTCTTCATTTAGTAACGAATCTGGATTATTTGTATTACCATCTGTATGAATGCATTGATTTAATCTAGTGTCAAAATGTTTAGCTTGAATTGTCATATACGAACAATTAAACTTATAAAATTAAATATAAATTTTTACTTTTTGGCACTAAAATACCCGTAGAGTTTAATTTTACTTTCTCTTTATCGGTAATCTATTCAACAAATTTCTAATTTCTACTAACAATTTATGAGTAATTAAAAATACTTTGCCGTAGAAATTTTACTTAGCTTTTTATTGATAAATACTTATTCAGCGTGATGTCAAAGTTTAAGCATGATAAAAAAGATACAAAGTTATTGATTACTTTTTACTTAGTTATAAATCAGTAGTAACTTTTGTGATGTTTGTGATTATGGTTGTGTTTGTAGTTGTAGGCAGAATGACAATGTGTTAAAAACTCAATACTAGATAGCATAGAGGCATCACAGTAGGGAGGCGATTAACACTGATGAGTATTGTAGACAGTATATTCATGCAGATGTTTGGTCGCCCGAAGGGTATGCTAGGCAGGTTAGGTGGCATGATTATGGCATCCATAAATCAAGCGTTCACCTATTCGGTGATCGACCTGCTCGACATTCAGCCGAATGGCCAAGTGTTGGAGGTTGGATTTGGCTCGCTAATTTATGGTTCACCATGTCGGTCATTTTATGCTCAAGCTCACTGCTGTACCTAACTTTCAAATATTGTTAATATTACGTGGATACCATCTACATGGAGGATACCAACCACACGCGATCGCCTCTTTATATTCTGACAAAGTATGATTAAAGTCTACTTCTAGAAATACCTTACCAGTATCAATATCATGTTTAAAGTGGTAAGGTAAAAATACAGGTATATACCATCCTAATTCCTTGAATCTTCGAGAATCATAGTTAACTTCTAGCTTGCCACATTCTCGAAGTCGCCAATACTTGTAAGGGATTTTGTCCGCTTCAGCAAAACCTAAAGTTCTTGCTTCTTCTGAGATGTCAAGGCTAAAGCCATGCTCATCTTTACCAATAGTTAAACATGAATCTTTGTAACTGTAACAAATTTCAATTGCAGTACCATATCCTGCTTCTTTTGCCTCAGTTGGTATCCAAGCCAGAACCTCTAGTGTAGGTATTTTAAACAATTGATCTCTGTCTGGAAGCCACATTTGACAAGGGAGAAAGCACCATCTGTTCTGACTATGCAGAGCATTGTGCTTACAAGATTTATAATTAGGACACTTTTCTGGAGGTTTGCCTGTTAAGATTTCACAGTCTAGAAATAACCAGCAACCCACCTCAGTTTTTTTACGTCTTTTACCCATAGTTTTATGCGTGAACTAACACCAGATGATTATAAAGAATGTCCACTTGGATTAGGTTGTTCAGAGTTCGATGAGCGAAATAAATATGGTTTACAACTCTGGCAAAAATGCTCAAATTCTAATTATTGTAAGGGTGTTTGTGAGGCATGGGATATACCACTAGAAATTGATGATAATAGAACAGGTGTTAATTTATATTTACCACACAATTATGATGAAAAAACATTTGCTAAAGAAATGAAAAAATATGGTTGGGCAGAAGCAGAAAGACTACCATTACATAGAGGTGAGCATTTCGATTTCTACACAATTAATGGTGAATTATTAGTAATTGAAAATAAGTTTAAATACGGTTTCGCTATAGCAGTTGATATTCGTCGAAAGAAGTATATTCAAAAATGTGTAATTGATAAGCACGGTCTATGGTGGTGTACGAATGGTAGACCACCAAAGATTTAAAAATAAAGTGATCGCCTGACTCACGAGGTAATTAAAAATATTTAATGTATGTTATAAGTAAGTCGGCAGGAAAAATCATAACTATGTAACGAAAAGTTAACCAGAACTGTTAGAGCTAAATTTAATACGTTGTGTACTGTAGTTTCCTTTTTCCCCTCTAGCTTGAATACCACCAATCA
>JAIVFU010000228.1 GCA_020829485.1 Nostoc sp. CHAB 5834
ATTGTCCAGCAAAACCAACAATCATGTTAAAAGAGAGTTTACCTATGCCAATACTGAAATAACCAATCAGCCAAGTGTAAATTGATTTTGCTCCATAAGGTAATAAAGAACCTCCAACAGCTAGTGGACCTAAAAATGCTGTGACTAACATTGTTAGTTCAATTCCCCATTGATATGAGCCATTCATTGCCAGCATCACCAATGAAATTGTTGAAGTCACACCGGAACCAATAAAACCACTAATGGAAGAAAATAATATCTGAAGGGGATTTCTTTTATTTTTTATTGCATCAATCGGAGCGTCAACGACTTTATCTATCGCGGCCAAAAACCATTTGAAAGGGCCGCTATTTTGATCGAAAGCTGACGGGTATTTTTGACTTAAATCTTCTTTAGCCTGTTGTAAGCAATTAATTGCTTCATTCGGCTGTAATGAAGAACTCCGACATCTTTCAATTGCTAATCCGATAGCACTTCGAGCTACTGATACCCCTGCTGCTTTTTGAAATGCGACTCTTAAATCTAGCCCCGAAGCCGTTTGTATCAACACCATATTATTTACATTGTTGATGTAGTTCCTAATCCCTAACGTCGAGTTTCCTAGAACTTTGCCATGATTTGACAACAACACCACCACAATCAACGGCCAGATAAAATCGGTGAAAGCTCGTTGCTCATCACCATTTATCATTTGCTTTGTCCACTCAATCATGAAAAAAGTTAATGTCGCAACTGCAAATAATGCCCCGACTGTACATATATTGTTGTACAGTTCCCCCGCTAAAGTTTTATTCCATAAATCATCAAATCCTGCTGATATTGATGCACTTGTTTCAGCAGCTTTTTTGACTAGCTCACCACCAAGTACTTGTTGTGCTAATAAATACATACAAGAATCCTTTCTTTTGCGTAGGGAGTGTGGTCGGTGTGGGAAGATGGATAAAAGAATGGTCGAGATTAAAGAAAATGGAAGAGAAAGGGAAAAAGTATTTTAGAACTCATGAGGACTTAGCCATTTATCAATTGGCATTTGAGACAGCAATGCAAATTTTTGAATATTCTAAAAAGTTTCCAGTTGAAGAAAAATATTCAAAAACCTTTCAAATTCGTCGCTCGTCTCGTTCAGTCTGTGCTAATTTGGCAGGGGCTTGGAAAAAACGGAGATATAGAGCCGCTTTTATCGCTAAACTGAATGATTGTGTTCGCGGAGCGTGTCGCAGACAATCGGAGGCAGCAGAAACTCAAGTTTGGTTAAAGTTTGCAGTGAAATGCGAGTACCTCACAGTTGAGCAAGGAAGAGAACTCTACGCTCGTTATAATCAAGTCCTTAGTGAATTAGTCAAAATGATTACCCATCCAGATGACTGGTTACTCGACTAATTCCCCACACCTCCCACACTCTCCACCTACGGTGAGTAAGTAGGATCGAGTACAGACATAGCAGCAACTTCGAGATTGAGAGAAATCAATCCTTCTTCTCGAATGTCTTCTTTTTGGCGATTTGCTGCTAATTGTTCTGCAATCTGCGTCAGCATCATATTAGACTGTGCTGTATCAGAGCGTGATTGCAAAGAATCAGTACGCTGTTGTGCCAGCATAGAAACTATCTGTCCATTTTGGGCTGCTATTACCTTTAAAATATTCTGTGAGGCATTCATCTCTTGCGCTTGCTGTCCCAGGTCTGATGCATCTTGAGCCGTTTGTGTAGTTTGATCAATTTTGTTGGCAGTATCTTGCTGACCTTGTTGCCCTAATAGACCAGATACTGATGCTCTGGTAATTTCTCGCTGTAAGTCTTGTGCTTGTGTTGATGCTGTTGCCCAGTCAGAGTCCGATGCTAACGCTACTTTAAGACGCTGACCACTTTCAACTGGATCTGGCGCACCCATTACACCAGTAGCCCCATTAATTGCGGAGTTAGCATCCTCTTGGGCTGCTGCCCACAAATTATTAATTTTATCGTCAGCTATACTTCTAATTTGGCTCATTTCCCCCTGAATTTGGCTTTTAATTTCAGCTAAAAAACTATCTAGATTTAGTGATAGTCCATAACTTGGTACAGCGATGAATAGACTTGCAACTCCACTAGATATAATCACGGCGAAACTAAATCTTTTGAGTTTGTTCATGCTGCAATGCTCCATCTTTTTTGACTACCAAAGTTTTAAGAGTTAAAGTCCTGAGTAATTCTTGGGCTGATGATGATAATGGCTCTCCTCGAACCATTTTGATATAATCTTCAGAAAACTTGACGAGTCCAAGTATTGTATTATCTTGATATTTTTTCAGGAATAAAGTTCGTAATTCTTGCTCATAAGGATTATTAGCGACTGCGGCCAATAAACAATAGGCTGGATAATAACGACAGAATGTAAGTTTGCCTAAATCATCCAATAACCACTGTGAGTAAATACCGGATTTTGTTGGGTAGAAAGCCTCTGTACTATTGTTTTGAATGATTTCATAAGGATATTTAAATCTATCAACAAAGGGATCTACCGCCGATGACTGAATCCGACCTACCAATCGTGTTGTAATATTGGCGAATATCTTGGATGCTGCTTTGCTTTGGTAAATACTCTCTGGTTCTTGAGCCGAGAGAATCACCCGTATCCCTGCTTTTGCACCATTGGCACACAACCGCCCAATTAACTCGGAGATGGCATCGAATTGGAATAAAATCGGCGCTTCATCCAAGAAGAAAATACTGGCTTTGGAAGACAAAGCACGTCGTAGGGCTGCGGCATAAGCTGATAAAGCTAAAATCGCTGCATCTGCCTCACTTGATAAATTCCGCAGCGCAAATACCAGCAACTTAGCATCAGTTCGGAAAGTTGAGGGACGACTGATTGATTCTCCAACTCTTGTTGAGAGCCAGTACTTTAATCTCAATCTGATTTGCTCCAAAGCTGATAAAATTTCCTGGCTATTGCTGGCTATGGAATCTATCTTGAGAAATGCTGGCGAACAATAATTCAAAAAATCTTGTAATGTGGGGGTGTCCAACCAAGCTTTAGTGCCAACTCCTGCGGCTAATGCCAACTTATAGCGGATTTTGATTTCATCATCATTAAAAAACGTTTTCAAGGCTAGGGCAATGATTGATTCAATATTAGTAATCATCGAAGGGTTAACCCCAATCACGCTAGTTCCAATCACCATTGTCATTAACACTGATTTCAAGAATTCCTTAAAATCATTCAATCTTTCATTAATCGTTTCTTGATCCATCCCCCTGAGATTAGGTAGTTCAAATAAATTATTTGACTCTTTGGAAATATCAAAGTATGCACCATCTTGACCCAACAAATTCGTATAATCACTAAATGTTGATGTCCCATCTGGTTTGGGATAATCTAAAGCTACTACTGGTATGCCTTGGGCTAGTGCTGGTGTTAAAATCCCCGCCACCAGTACTGATTTCCCACTTCGAGTTGCACCAAAAACTGCTATATTCTTATGCTGTTTGTATAAATCTAGATGTACTGGTGTACCTCCCTCTTCGGCAATCAACTCAAACCCAGTCTGATCCCCTGTGGCTGTGTTCATCAGAGGCATTAGCCCTGGTGCTTCGGAACTAAAATAAGGTAATCTCCGGTTAAAGGGTTTTGTCAGCAGTGGCTCCCAAACAAATGGACAACATTGAAGCCATATTTTCCATGCATATTCTTTTTCCCGATCTACTGCTGCTGGCCTTAAAAAGTATGAAGCTAAGTATTTGCAAGCTTCATTGAGTTCTCTTGTTGATTTTCTATGGACAAGAAAAGCTACTCCGGTATAAACCACAACGCTTCCTTTGTAAATCGTTCGTTGCGCCTCTACAGATTCTTCAATATTCATTCCGGCTTTGACATCTATGTTTCCTTTACTTGTTGATAAGGCTGTCGATGTAATTGACTGTTTAGTAATGCGTTGTAAATTCGTTTTCGTAATTGCCTGATTAGCTTTAGTAACTTGACAGATAATTTCTGTATCCGAGATACTTTCTTTGGAAATTAATTCCCAAAGATATCGTAATTGAGAGCGTTCATCTAACCACCCCCCTGGTTTTTGGCTAAAGTTCATCACCCCAATATATTTATCTTGAATCTTCACCCATTGCCGATCTAAGAATGGAACTGATTCTTCATTCTCCAACAAATGATGCCGAATATGAAAATCACTTGTTTGAGTTTCTACTAATCCTTGAGTTTGACTAATTACTAAGGGATTAGGAATTGCTGTTGGTGATGTCAAATTAAATTGATGCCATAAGACTTTCCAGATGTCCTCAGCACTCAAAACTCTGATCCCTAGCTTCATTTTGTTACTTAACAACGATTCCCACTGCAAAAAACCATCGCTAAATGAGTTCTTGAGAATATTTTCAATCCTGCCATTATTAAAAGCGTGAATTTCTCCAGTGAATTTAAACCAAACTTTCTCTAATTTTTTGATTGCTGATTCAACCAAATCTTGACTTCTTTCTGCCTCAGCTAGTGCAGTATAAGTACACCATAATCTTAAAAACTTATTCTTCCTTACTCCCGATTGGGTTAGTTCTTTGATTCGTAACCTCTCACTCCTAATTAATAACTTTAATTGCTGAATATCACAATTGGTTTCGATAGACTCTAATTCGGATTGTCTTGAATAATCGTCTGTAAAGGAACCTAAATGTATTGTTAATGACTCTCCTGATGGGATCTCTTTTAAACCTGCCTCTATGCTCTCAAATATTGGGAGAATTTGCTCCGAGGCTAAATTAGAATGAATTCCTACACAATCAAAACAGAATTTGATTTGAATCGATTCCCCATTTTTGAGAATTAATGCTCCGATCCCTTTTCTTCCTCCCAAAGACACGTCGCAAACCCCAGCTAAGTGGATAATGTCTTCAAAAGGTGTGAGAGTTTTTACTACATTAATTTGCTCGGTTAAGAAAGTTCTTTTCTTAATTTTATCCTCACCTTTAGCCGTCTGCTTTGTTGCCATAGCCCTACTTGCGTCACTCGCTTCGCTCGAATTCAAAATTATCAATTCAAAATTCAAAATTAATACCCCATACATAAATGCTCTTTCTTGAACAACAAGTTTATAAATCTTTATCTCCATAAATGAATTTAGGGGCAAGTAAGCTGAATTAATTAATTCAAAATTACTGAGCTATTCTTCAATTTTGAATTTTGAATTTTGAATTGTTTCGGTCATTGGTTATCTCTTTGGACTAAGGAGATAAATACTTATACAACCTCCCTCCTTAATCCTGAATTCTGAGAAATCGTTTGTATCCTCTGCTAATTCGAGGCACTGCCACAAACTTGCCAAAAAATTCTTGATTTGATGAAAGTAACCACCATGTAGCCCATCCCCAAGCTATACTTAATCCTGTGCCTAACCAACTTGTTTTCAATACATAGTTGAAAACGAATACATTTAATATTGCTATAACTGACCAAGGGAAAATCTGATCGGCGGGAAATGGGCCTAATCGGGGTCTATCTCCTAAGATTCTATTTACACTTCTAAATTTATTTTCATCTCTCATCTTTTTTATCGCTTGTTAATATGAAGCATTTCTGGAATCAGGGCACTTTTTATCATTCAAGAAATGCTGCAACTGAATCGGTGTTGCTTTTAACAGTTATCAGTTATCAGTCTCTCACTGATAACTGATAACTGTTCACTGTTCACTGTTCACTGTTCACTGATTTAAGCCGTGCCAATAATTAAGCCAGTGACTAAATCTCCAACAAAGACTGAAAGTACAATAATTAATGGGGTTCTAGCTAATGTTTGCCAATCTTCGTCGTTGCGGGACGCTTGAACAATTCGGACTAAGCTGATACCTACATAGAGTAGGAATAGACCCCTCAACACATTGAAAAATAATGTTATAACTGCTTGTGTTTGTCCGTTTCCAGCATTACCAAAAGCTCCATTCATCCAGGTCTGAGCATTATTGAAAAACTGTGCATCGGCTGGAGCAGAAGCAAAATCTAGCAGAAATATTATCGACAGTAATGCAAACAATACTGCATACAAATTCACTCCCCATTTGCGTTGTAGCTTTTCAAAATTTGTTAACAATGCCTGTGTTTGCTTAGGTAAGGCAACTGCTATTGCGACTGCAATCATCAATCCTCCAAGCATTATGTCATGGACTGACATCTCCAGAATCATTAACGCTCCTGTTACTCCCATCAACCCAATTGTGCTACCTTCAATTCCAATATTTTTTCTTGATGGTAGGAGCGTTGTTTGTCTTGTCTCAAAGCTTGTTGTGTTGGAATTCTCGTAGTCTGATATTTGCATAATTTGTGAACGCATGAAATCTTATCCACATTATTCACAAGTCACTTTTAAAATCCTACAGACTCTAGTACAAAAAAAACTAGTTCTTTTGGCTACAGAGAATATTTATTACCAAAAAGGGGAAAAGGGGAAGGGGGAAGGGGTAAAGGAATTAAAGTTAAAACTTTTCCCTATACGGTATAAAGCCCACTTTGGCTACGCTCAGTGCATCGCCTATTTTTAAATATGGAGAATATTAAAAGAAGATTTTTAAGACACGTAGTGCGATAAAATCAGCGTCCATATTTGAAACCCCTATTTTAAAATATGGGGTTCCCTTTCCCTTTCCCCTTTCCCCCTTTCCCCTTCTTCATAGCTTTTTAGATATAGGCTCTATTATCAATTTCTGCCCAACTTGAATATTACTAGCACCCGCTTTTAGTTCTAAAACCTGGGTCGCAGCGACACCGTAATAGATTGGACAAGGATTTTTCATGCATGGTGGTGCATTGCGAACTATTGTTGTCACCAGATTATTTTTAAGGTATATAATGTCTAACGGCATTTTAACTTGGTGCATCCAAAAGGGTACATTATTATACTCTCGACCCAAGTTAAACAACATTCCGCGATCGCTCTCTAGATTATTTCTCCACTTGAGTCCTTAACTGTGGGTAATTCTTGGGTAATTATCGGTATTAGACCAGCTATATCTGACTTGAGGCTTGCGTTTGACCCCAGCAACAAAGCTGTTTTACCGGAGTTATCATTGTAAAGCTTAATGTTAATCAGGGCTGACTTAATCCATTCTGCTGTCAGGAAGAAATCTGCATCCGTCGCTCCTTGCCCTAGCCACGGGTATATCCCTTCCAGGATCAAAATCCCTTGTAACTGGCTTGTCTTCCAAAACCGCAAAATCTCAAAGGAATCTTCCCGTACAACTTTGAAAGCGATTCTCTTGTATTCTTTAATTTCTGAGAATGCCAATCCCCAATCACTTATTGTTAACTGGTATAATTTGTCATCCTCTAACATCCAAAGATAACAATTGATAGCACTATTAATGCATTTTTGAGTTAGCTTTTTGAGTAAGCTTATCCTCTCTTGCAATGGAGATTCCACTGCTATTAAACATTGGTGACAAGTTAAGGCTATAAATCCTTTGTCAAGAGGCTTTCAGAGAATTGTGGAAAAAAAACTGGTCAGACCCTCGTTGAAGATCGGGAAAAGGAGCGATAATCAACTTAACATTTGGCTTTCTTTTGTGTTTGATAATACCTA
>JAIVFU010000229.1 GCA_020829485.1 Nostoc sp. CHAB 5834
CACCAATGTGCAGTTCCCTCACACACCCATTGGCGATTATTCCGAGCCCTACCACCCCGTGACCCTACAGAACACGGGCACGGGTGCAATCGCACTATCAGACCTTACGCTTAACGACGCCACAAATTTTTATGCGGACATGGGGAACTGCCAATATCTGGACACGCCCTTGACTCTGCAACCAAACGATTCGTGTACGCTGTATTTGGAGGCCAGCCCTGTCACTGTAGGCAATCATGCGACATCGGCTACCCTTTATAGTTCAGAAGGTAATGTAACCTTAAACCTCGGCGTTTCATCTTTTGAAAAGATTGCGGTTTCGGTCTCCGAAGGGGCTACTCCCTATCCACTCGGCTACGGCGTGAATGGTGCCCCGTTGCTCACGAGCCCAGTGGGGGTGAAAAACACGCGCACCTTCACTGTACGCAATATTTCAGCATTTCCTGGTGCCGTTCACGTTCGTTGGAGGTCTTATTACTACGACAACGCAGTCAATTTCCAGCATGGGCTGACACAGACTAATACTTGCGGAACTGTGTTGGCTCCCAACGCAACTTGCAATATCACAGTCAGCTACACACCGGGTGAGGCGTATGTCCCCACCCCTATGATGCCCAATCTCTATAGCTGGCTGTTGCTGATTCCGGGGGTAAGTACCGGAGACCTTAGCCCTACTGATAGCCCTGCACCAGGCGCACAACCGTTCCAACTTAACTACAAAACGCAGGGCGTTCAAATGCCTGTTCAAGTTCGTTTTGAAGAGAATAACGGCAAGTATATGATTACCTTAAAATCTAAACCTGACCAGCAAGTTTCGAATCTGATTGGGGGTGACAACGGATTCACAACTGGGGTAATGCTGGATGTCTTGCCTGACTACCCCAGCATATTCCCTCCGCAACCGCCTGCAAACTGGCAAAAGCTTATCGAGTCATATCAGCCCGCGATGTCAGGCAGCGAGTATTCGCTCTACTTGCGCAATCAGTACGGTTACTACGTAGATGAAAACGGCAACGACTACTACACGGTGCCCATCGGAAGTCCTTCGGCATGGCAGTCCACCTTCAAACTAACTTTGTCTGATATCTACCGCGGACTAGAGTTGAACGTCGACCTTCCCAATCAGCAAACTTCCGTTCAATATTGGTGTCTGCTAGCTGAAGTGGTCACCGGTTCTGTGGCCAATATCGTGCAAACATCGCCTGGTCTGTGCTCTAACGACTGGGGCCCCGGCAATCCGACCGGCTTTGCCAATAGCCCAAATTAACCACTTGCGCCGTTGACTTGCGATAGCTAAACCGAGGTTTAACGGCAGAGGAAGGGGCAAGAGGGGCGGGTAACCGCCCCTCTTGCCTTGCTTTGGAAGCAGGCTAGCTGTTTCGCGGGTACGCAAGCTATCAACTTGCTTTTTTAAGCTGAAGAACCTACTGAAGACGGAGCTGGCTGACTTCGCTGTCTTCGAACAACCCCAGGGAGGCACCTAGCGAGAAGAGACGCGCCCGGGGGCTCAGCCCAGCGTTAGGAACGACCTTGCAGCTGGGTCCTTTAGACACCCGAAGGTCCGGCCCCAGCTGCAGGACGCCAACCCCAGAGTTCAGTCGTGCGCCGTTGAGGTCCGGCTCTGCAGTGATTTCTTCGCTCATGAGCGCGAACTCCACAGAGCTTGCAGCCAGGTGGAGCCGTACAGACTCACCATCAGACTTTCGTACGGCCGACAGCCATACGTTGTCGGCGTCTAGCCCCAAGCCTTGCACCACTTTGTAGGCTTTGAGCGCGGGGGCTCGGAGCTGGCGAATACCGTTGCCCTCTAGGACCCCTATGAAGGGTGCTCCAAGGCAGTCCTGCACAAAGCAGCCCAGCATGAACGTTGCAGAGAGTATGCTGACGGGCCACGCATTTGCGGCTGAGACAAGAATTCGGTCGCCCAGCTGAGCCGCCGACACCTCCTGAAGTCCATTGGAGTGGCCCTCCCCCAGAAGGAACACCCGATTGCCGCTTTGCCAGATGCGGGTGGCACGGGTCGGCACGGACATCGGGCTTCGGCCTTGCGACGAGTACAGACATAGGGCGTCATCGTTCCCCAGTTCAACCAGTGCCTCTGTAGCCCCTACGCGAACGACAGCAGCTTTTCGGTTCAGGACGGCTTGGCATTGGGATTCGGTCACCCAGTCGACGGGGCTCTTGGTCTCAGCATTCCAAAGTACCAGCCCTCCATTGGTTCGCGCGATAACGAATCCATTGAAGCCGGCGGCAATCTTTCCGCCCGCGTTCCCAAGCCGGGTATGGACCACTGCGCTGGAGCCCGTCTGAACGACTCGGTGCTTCGGGGCTGTCTGAGCCGGTACGGCCGCATCCCACGCTACAGGGGGTGCCGACCGGTCTTTGCTCTCAAAGACACCTTCGTACCATTGAAGAAGTCGGGATGGAATGTTGGCCTTATCGCGTGTCGCTGCGGGGGTGCGAACCTCTCTATTGAACACGCTAACCCCGGCCTCCATTCGCTCTTGCAGGGCGCCGCGTGAAAACGACGGGTGGATGCCTTTGTAAGGATGGATACCCGTCCAAAGCTGGAATGACACGATGGCCCATGCGAACCAGTCGCTCTGCTCGGTGAACCCCTTTGTTGCCAACGGGTCCCGGATGGAAGGCATGATGGCCGTAGCGGGGAACCCAGGGAGTTGCCAGCTGTCCACGTCGATGGCCACAGGCTTGAGCCCCTGAACCAGCCAGTTCATCTCATTGGAGTCCACCAGCAAGGCCTGCCTTGAATGTGCGAATGCAACCACCTCCTGCATGTCCTTGACCACGCGGGCAGCCTCCTTGTTACCAAACTGGTTCTGGTCTCGCCACGAGTTGGTGAACAATCTACAAAGGGCCTCTCCGTCTACCCGGGGGAGCGCAAGACCTATGAAATCTCCGTTCTTGTCGACCAGGGCGGAAGTAGGGGAGGCAATGCAGGGGTGCTGCAGTTCTTTGAGCTTGGCCAGCTTCTTGGGGATACCCGCACGTATCGCTTTCTCGGGAGCTAGGTAAATCTTGAATACCTGATTGCCCCGGGCGTACACCGCGCCTTCGCCTCCCGTGGCAATGTGGTCCGCGCTGGTCAGAATGAGCGCTTTGGACTTGCCTTCTTCGTAGACGGATATACGGTCAGCCATCTTTTAGCCCCTCAAAAGCCACGCGCCAGCGATTGCCAAATCGTCTGTCGGCATCAGGTGTTCATTGGGCCATGTTCGTGCCAGTTTGCCCAGCCGACGTTTTAGGAAGGCGCCCGCGGGGCTCTTGACGCTCATGACGTCCATCACCGCCTTATGGAGTCCATGCGCAGTGGATGCAATGCCGTCCGTAGCAATGACCGCCAGCTCGACTTCATCACGCTCCGCATCGAAAGCAAGCTCCCAGGGCGCATCTCGCGCTTCCGCGCTTTCCATGGCCATGCTCAAAGCAGCTCCGCTCTCGTCGAACCGGTAGTGGTTCACGGTGCGGGTTTGCCCTCCGTACTGCTTGTCGTAGGCCGCTGCCATCAGAGGGCTGAGGTTATAGGAGAGGTAGTTTGGAGCATTTTCAGAGTACTGCAGGGAGTACATCGAGATATCTTGGTTGTGATGCCTCAGCATCAAAACGCCGTCCCCCATCAATGTTGCCAAGCACTGGGTACCCGCTACCTGAAGCACCCCAACTGTTGCCAGCAAATCGGCCTCCATCAAGCCTGGGGTGAACCGGTCGATGGCTGCCAGCAAGCTGTTTTGCAAGTCAGCTCGACGCATCAGGGTGCCGACCGACCCGGCCATGACCTGCTCCAGTGCGGCGAGCCAAGCGCGAGCCCCTTTGTCGGTATGGCCACCGGTTGAGCAGCCGTCGGACACCCCCGCCCAAGCATTTGCACCGTTTTCCCTCACGGCGCAGTAGTCCTGAGAGGGTGTGGCGGTTTGAATGTGGCTGCTACCCGTGAGTTGTGCGAAATCGGTATGCATCTTGTCTCCGTTTTCTCAGTATAGCATACTTAGTACAGGTGATATACTAAGACACTAACCTCTCGGAGTGCTTCAGCCTTAGAAAAGAAGTTTTTAGAAATTGAGTTGGACCTATACCAAGGAGGACATCACTTATTTAGAAAGAAACAAGCCATGACTGTTTGCAGCAAATCTCCAACTCAGTTCTCTTTCGCGGGCTATCGCCTCCGAATCAACCCGACTCGCTATCAGAACGGACGTCGCGCTCTATGCCTGGTTACGGCCGAGGGAATCCCTTTCGGCACAATGACGATTAACCTGCCCGACCAAGAGTTGAACGACAACTTGGTTGCAATGGCCTTCTGGGGAGAGAACTCCCCCCTGCGCACTCCGCTATGGGAAACAGGCCTTTTCAACGATACAGGTCAGCGGGTCCGAGTTGGCTACGCTACAGCGGAAATCTGGGAAATTAAGGAGGCCGCTTTTGACAACGATTGACGCATCAATTCAGGCGATGCTCGATGAGCGCGCCCGAACCATGCTGGACTTCACGGAGGACCATCGGCCTTTGGGCATCTATGCGCTCTATCGCGCGGACCTTGAGATGCCTGCCGGCAAGCTGGTGGCGCAATGTGGCCACGCCTACGATTTGGCCCACGAAGTGGGGCGCCTGGAGCGGCCTGAAATCACGAAGCTCTACAGAGGCACCGGCAACGGCACGAAATTGTGCATGTACGCTAAAAACCTTGGCCAGCTGCTCCGTGCATACCAAGAGGCAAAAGCACTCGGACTACCTTGTGCACTCATTATCGACCGAGGTCACGTGCTTGCGCCGCATTTTGACGGGAAGCCCATCATTACGGCTCTGGGCATTGGTCCGGTCTACAAGGATGAGGTGGCTTCTATAACCAAGCGGTATACGTTTGCGAATTGACCGCAACTTATTTGACGCCCTCAAGAACTTCTTGGGGGCGTTTTTTCTATGCAGCGTTACAGGCCGCGAGGGGTGCTCCAATGGAGCTTTTGCTGCAGGGTCTTGAACAAGTCGTAGTCGCGCAGGTGGAGCATTTTCACCGTGGTGGCCGCGCGTTTCACGAGTACCTTGTCACCATCTCGAAGCAGGTCCCCCACCGGTTGGCCATCGCAGTAAAGGCGGGAGGGGACGGCTCCGCGGGCTACCACTTCGACGTCACAGCTGCTGGGCAGGGTGATAGGCCGTGCAGTCAGGGAGTGGGGGCACAGTGGCACCAGTGCGATGGCGGCCAGGGCCGGGTGGAGGATGGGCCCGTTTGCAGACAGGGCGTAAGCGGTCGAACCCGTTGGCGTAGTGATGATGAAGCCGTCAGCGCGCATGGCGAAAACCGGCCGGCCGTCCACGAAAACATCGTACTCCGCCAGCTTGCCGAACTCGCCTTTGTTGAAAACAACGTCGTTGAACGCAAGCCCCGAGACCTCTTTGCCGTCAAAAAACGCTTCCAGGAGAATGCGTTCTTCGACTTCGTATTCGCCGCGGGCGAGCGCCTCCAGCATGGCTTCGATGTTTTTTGCAGCGATGTCGGTAAGGTACCCCAGATGGCCCAGGTTGACCCCGAGCAAAGGCTTTTCCCACCCGAACAGGCTACGGGCAACTCCTAGAAGCGTCCCGTCTCCGCCGATGGACAGCGCCATGTCGGCCGTCTCGCGGACCTCCTTGCAATACGCTTCCGACCAGTTGGTTCCGTCCCATCCTCCTTTTTCAGGAACATGGACTACGGCCAATCCTTTTTGAGCTGCCCACGCCACCACTTCTTGAAGAACGCCCCAGGCCTGTGGGCTGTTGGGCTTGCTGAAGACTGCAATTTTTTTAATCATGATGGGCTCTTTGAGTAATCGTTTTTTTAGAGCGGGATGTCGCGGCTCGCCCTGTTGAGAGGGTAGGGGTCTTGCGTTCGCATACTAGCGGCGCTCAAAAGCTCTCGAAGGGTCTCGAAAACTGGAATCTGGTACCGCTGTGCAAGTCGGTCCAGGTACCGCATCTTTTCGGCCTCCGGTGGAAACCCCAACAGCAACTTCGAGGAGCTCGCGAGCAGCCCGAACTCGGTGTTGGTCGTGAACGCGGGCATGTCCTTGAGCTTTCGGGGAACCCAAAAAATCACAACGGTTGCCTGGTTCAGTGCTTCCCACTCCCACTGAATCTGCTTGTCATAGGAGTCGGGAGGGAACACGCCGGACTCTGTCTCGGGCAAAAACACTTTCCCCTGAAAACCAAGTTCTTTGAGGATGTGAACAGCCTCAGGCCTCCACGAGGGTGTTTGTTTGTCACGAGGGGTTGGCCCCGCCAGAAAGATGGACGTCTCCAGTGGGGCCTGTGCGTAAACTACTTGCATGTTTTGTTCCCTAAAGCCTTAGAAGGTGAGCGCTTGGCTGGGCCCGCCAGTACCCAAGGACTGAGATTGAGCACTGATGGAGCGGCTGACAAAATCCGCCAGCTTGGCCAGGCTTTGGGCGGTAGCCGTTTCGATTTCTTCGTATTGGTCTATGCCGGCAGAATCTTTGAATTCCTTCAACTTGTGCCCGAGCAGAGAAGAGTTCACTCCCACCAAAACGGTCAGGCTGGACTCCAGGCTTTCGCCCAGTATTCCCTTGCGCAACTCCTCTTTGACTTTGGCAACGCTCGTATTGCTGGCGTTGTCGTCACCATCGGTGATGATGAAGGTGATGGCGTTTGCCAAGTAGTCCTGTGCTGCCAGGTTTTTCCCGTAGCTGTTAGCGGCGCTAATGCCGGCGAACGTAGCGTCGTAGAGCGCGGTCAAGCCGCAGCAATGAGGTACCTGGTAGCCCGAAGGGTCGATTTCGGAGAGCGGCTTGAAGCCATGAACCTCGGTCACTGAGCTGTTGAACTCGATGACTCGCAGCAGTAGGTTTTCGCTCCGGGGGCTCTTGCGACAAGCCTCAACAACGGTCCGCTTTATCTTGAAGAGGTCATCCGCAAAATCGGATACGGACCCGGTCTTGTCAATTGCCAAAGTGACCAGCGTGTACTCTGTGGCCCCAAGCGTTTCGGGGCGGACAGCCGAGAAGTGATACCCCGCCACCGAACCTGTCAGAAGTGTGTCGTCACCGAGTTTCATTGCAGTCTCCTATTATCAGTTTGAGTGGGGGTGTGTTACTTGCGGCTGTTGCTGAGTACTTCGCCCAGAACGTCCTTTGACGTAGCCAGATTCAGCCCTCGGGCGCTCATATCCTTGAGGAAGTCCAGGTATGCGCTGTCGAAGCCGGAGACAGGGCTAATGCAATCAGTGAGCAGGACTAGCTTGCTGAGGTTGCCTTCACCGAAGTTGTCGGCAATGTGCTCAGTGGTGGCTCGGACGCAGTGGCTTCCTGCTTCTCCGGCGATAAGAACCCGGTCGGCCTGCGACAGGATGTCGATAAGCCCTCGGTTGAGTTGAGTGGAAGGGTCCTCGGTGTCCGGCACTTCGGCCATCACAGCGCTGTAGTGTTCAGTCCAGGGATTCGAGCCCTTGGTCACTTTGTTTACA
>JAIVFU010000022.1 GCA_020829485.1 Nostoc sp. CHAB 5834
ATTTCTTAAAACTTGTCTATCTCCAACGTTGGATGATAATTATTTGTCAAAAAATGATGCTTCGACACAAGTTCTCTATTTAAATAACAGAATTTTCTCTGATTTTTTTTCAAAATGAGAATTGCTGCTCTGGATCACCTTCAGGCGAATTTAGGTGTGTACCAGCATATATCCATTCACCTTGAGCATCCAGGTTAATTTTCAGACGACGATTTCCAATATTTTTAATCGGAAATCCTTGTTGCAAGTTTGCTGGAACATTGAAATTACCATCGCTTTTATCATTACCGCTTTTAAGGATAAGAATATTGTTTTCAGTAGTAGGAGTTTTCTGAATATCACTTGGAGAATTCGGTGGAGAAGAAGTTTTAAATGTGTTCCAAGCCGTAACTAAACCTGTAACAGCCGTTAATAAAGCGGCAATTCCGGTAATAATCCCTGGTATTGTAGTCCAAAAATTTACCTTGTTACTATTATCGTCACTCATGGAGTATCCCCTATAATTTTTATTTGCAATATTAGATAACTATTCAGATTATTATTCTTTAACGAAGAAAAATAAACAAAAATATGCTCTTTTTGGGAATGCCATTTTAGCTATGTATGAGATTATATTACAGCTTTGCCAATTTAACCTAAAATTAAGACTGTCTTCGCGCACTTTTTGCACTCAAAGCCTCAAGTTTTAATATCAGAACTTAAGGTTTCTGCCTCTGATCAACAACATCCAAGCAAAAAGCTTCAACAAAGACCAAACGATTGGAAAGTTGCGGCGACAAAAACAAAGTCCTTGGATCTGAGTTGACAGATAAACTTGTGCGAGCACGCTTGTTGGCGATCGCATTCTATAAATTAGTCATTACTCCCCATGCCCATTAATCCAGAATCCTACCGCGCTTTGGCACTGCAAGTTACCTGTCATGCAGTCAACCAAACAAGCAATTGCCTCCAAGCGCATGGGAGATACCCTCGGAGGATGGGCAGAAAAAGCTTGTATAGAAATGGCTGGTGCTGAGTATGAGGCACTTGGTAAAATTGCCCAAAAGCATAAAATCTATTTGGCTGGTAATGCCTACGAAGTTGACCCCAACTTTCCCGGATTGTACTTCCAAACCTGCTTTATTCTTGACCCTTCTGGCTCAATTGTTTTGCGATATCGGCGGCTAAATTCTTTATTTGCTCCCACACCCCATGATGTTTGGGATAAATATCTTGATTGCTATGGTTTAGAGGGAGTTTTCCGCGTAGCCAAAACAGCGATCGGTAATTTGGCAGCTTTAGCATCAGAAGAAATTTTGTATCCAGAAGTGGCGCGGTGTCTGGCGATGCGAGGAGCGGAGATTTTTGTCCATTCCACCTCGGAAGTATACAACAAAAACCTCACAGCTAAAGACGCGGCAAAAATCACTCGTGCCGTCGAAAATATGGCTTATGTAGTTTCAGCTAATACCGCAGGCATCGCTAATATTGCTATCCCTATTTCTTCGGCTGATGGTGGTTCTAAAATCATTGACCATCGCGGAATCGTTTTAGCAGAGACAGGTGCAGGTGAGAGCATGGCAGCATTTGCAGAGATTGATTTAGCAGCATTACGCCGCGATCGCCGCCGACCAGGGTTAAATAATTTACTTTCCCGCCAGCGATTTGAACTATACGCCGAAAGTTATCGCCAATCACACTTTTACCCAGCGAATACTATGCTGGAGGGAGAAGTAGACCTCAAACACTTCCTCCAAATGCAGCAAGCCACCATTGAGCGGTTAGCCAAACTGGGAATTATTTGAATTGGGGAATGGGGAGTGGGGAGTAGGGGGAGCAAGGGAAGAATAACTATTAATTATTGACAAATGACAAATGACCAATGACAAATGACAAAAACAATAGAAGTCCGCAATCCCCGAACTGGCAAATTTGACTACGTAATTATCCCGCCGCCTCCCAGGCTGCTGGCACAGCAATGTAAGCGTACCCGCAGAGCGCAAGTTCGCTGGCAGCAACTGGGTTTAGAGAGGAGAATTGAAGCCTTACAGCAGTGGAAAAAAGCGATATTATCAGGGCGCGATCGCCTCACAGAAGCTTTGGTAAATGATACAGGAAGATTATCGACCTCAGTATTAGAAATAGACTCCTTCCTCTCTAGCATTGATCGCTGGTGTAAGTTAGCGCCGGAATTGCTACAAGACTCTGCCAAAAACACAGCAATTCCCTTTATCGCTTTGCAACAAACATCGGTTCCTTATCCCCTAGTTGGGATAATTAGCCCGTGGAATATTCCACTGTTGCTGTCTACGATTGATACCATTCCGGCATTACTGGCGGGTTGTGGTGTGATTGTCAAACCCAGTGAAATTGCTCCCCGCTTCGTAGCACCACTGAAAACAGCACTCAGCGCCGTTCCTGAATTGCGCGATGTATTAACTTTTGTTGAAGGAGCAGGTGAAACAGGAGCTGCTTTGATTGATAATGTAGATTTGGTGTGCTTTACAGGCAGTGTAGCAACAGGGCGAAAAGTAGCAGAAGCGGCTGCCAAACGGTTTATTCCAGCTTTTTTGGAATTGGGAGGAAAAGACCCTGCGATCGTTTTAGAATCAGCCAATTTAGAATTAGCAACCTCAGCAATATTGTGGGGTTCCGTTGTCAACACCGGACAGTCATGCTTCTCAATTGAGCGAATTTACGTTGCAGAATCGATATTTGAAAAGTTTTACCATCAACTAGTAGCGAAAGCACATCGCCTTCAACTAGCCTACCCCACAGTCGAAAGTGGAGAAATTGGCCCCATCATCGCCGAAAAACAAGCAGCAATTATTAGCAACCATCTTTTAGATGCAGTGGAAAAGGGAGCAGTAATTCACTGCGGCGGTGTAATTGAAGACTTAGGTGGGGGTTGGTGGTGTCGTCCAACAGTTCTCACCCAGGTTAATCATTCTATGAAAGTGATGACCGAAGAAACTTTCGGCCCCATTATGCCAATAATGCCTTTTTCAAAAGTAGAGGAAGCAGTATCTTTAGCGAACGACTCAATTTATGGATTGAGTGCTGCTGTCTTTGCCTTGGAGGCCGAAGCCTTAGAAGTTGCCCAGCAGATAGATGCAGGTGCTATTAGTATCAACGATGCTGCACTTACCGCCCTCATGCACGAGGGAGAGAAAAATGCCTTCAAATTCTCCGGTATGGGAGGGTCACGCATGGGTGCAGCCGCGCTGAAACGGTTCATGCGAAAAAAAGCTATTTTAATTAAAACTAACGCTACTAATGACCCTTGGTGGTTTGAGACTGGGGAGTGACTGCCATCATCACTATGCAACTCATTACCGTAACCAATGGCGATCGCTTCTGACACAGTTTCGTCTACGATAACCAAAGCACCTGGAAGAATTTTGATGTTTTGGTTCAGAACACGAGCTTATTCGTTCAGAACACGAGGCCATTCGTTCAGAACACGAGTCCATTCGTTCAGAACACGAGCTTATTCGTTCAGAACACGAGTCCATTCGTTCAGAACACGAGCTTATTCGTTCAGAACACGAGCTTATTCGTTCAGAACATGAGTTCATTCGTTCAGAACACGAGTCTATTCGTTCAGAACACACCCAGATCAACTTAAGGAAATCTTGAAAAGCGCGATTATCGAATTAATTCGTGACAATCGAAAAGAAGCTTCTGAATTTATGGCAGAAATTATTGAAGACGTAGCAATAGAGCAAGCGATCGCTGAAGGTGAAACAACTGAACTAATTAGCCGTGAGTCCATCTTTGAACTTTTAAAGCCGAAAGCGTGAAAGTCGAGTTTAGGAAAAGCCTTGGGCATTAACCCAACCACTACAACTTAACATCTTGGAATAACAATGAAAGCAGTTAAAGTCATGGCAACGATTAATGAGCAAGGACAACTAACGTTAGATCATCCTCTCATAACAGATAAAAATAGCCGCGTAGAAGTTATTATTCTAATTCCAGAAGAGGAAGTTCTGCACGAGCAATCTCAAGCAGAAGTGTTAGCAGATTTTCGGCAAGCTTGGCACGAAGCCATGACTGGTCAAACTATCCCGGTGGCTCAACTTTGGGAAGGGCTGGAAAATGACTGATCAGCCTTTCATTTAAGTTGAAGCTTCGCCAACATTCAACCGAAATCTACGCGCTCTTGCCAAGAAGTATCGCAGTATTCGGAATGATATACAACCCGTCATCGAACAACTTGAACAGGGAGAGTTCCCAGGAGATCAAATACCTGGTGTTGGTTATGCGGTCTTCAAGTTAAGAGTTCGAAATAGCGACACTCAAAAAGGTAAAAGCGGTGGCTATCGTCTGATTTACTATGTCAAGACAGCAACGGGAATTATTTTGCTGACTATTTATGCAAAATCTGAACAAGTCGATATTGCCGCAGATGACATTCAGAGCATCATTACAGAATCGGATTAAAATGTGAGGATAATATTGTATTTATCTCAACTCATACCTATGCAAATTACCCTTAACCTTGATGAATCTCTCCTTAACGAAGCCTTACAACTCACCAACTTCACTACTCAAGAAGAACTAGTGAATTTTGCTCTGCAAGAACTTGTGCGTTCACGAAGTGATTCTGGAACATCACACCGCAAGAGAAACCTTTTCGACCTCGCTGGACAAATTCAGTTTGCCCCAGACTTTGACCACAAAACTCTGCGCGAGACTCGTCATGCTGCTGATTGATACATCAGTTTGGATAGTCGTCTTCCGCGACCGCAACGGTCAAGTTCGCCAAAAGCTTGAAACTTTGATTGCTAGTCGAGAAGTTTTACTCACCCGATTCACTCAGCTTGAATTGCTTTAAGGTAGCCTGAACGAGCAAGAATGGACTCTCCTCTCCACCTACCTCGAAACACAAAATTATATTGAACCCTCGATTGATTCTTGGCAAGCGGCTGCTCGTATTTACTATGACTTGCGCCGCCAAGGGCTTACCGTTCGCAGCCCAATCGATTGCTGCATTGCTCAAACGGCTCTGGAAAATAATTTGCTTCTGATTCACAACGATCGCGACTTTGAAACCATTGCCCAAGTAAGACGGCTCCAACACCTTCGCTTTCAACCTTAAGTGCGATCGTCGATCCCCCGCAAACCCTTAAAGTAAAGTTTTAAATTTCATATTTAAAAATCAACTCTTCTGAACTCTTACTCTCTGCGTGATACAAATTCATATTTCCACTCAGCAACGCCTAAAGTCGTTTATTTAGCATAATTGTAGGTTATGGCAGAATTCGTGAGAGGATGATTTCTGTGCAATCACCCATTTCGTTTTCATGCCGACAAATGATTCTGAACTTCAAGCTCAAGCTCGGAGAATTCTGGATGCGATCGCCTTCATTCCCTTTGAACAATGCCAACCCTTGACCCGTGAGTTTGCAGGTATTCCGGCTCGTCCTGGCATCTATGCAATCAGGCACAGAACTGACGGATTGCTGTACATCGGTAAAACCAAAAGCTTGCGGGGACGTTTCAGTGGTGGACACAAAGCTTTTTTGTGGGCGTGGCTCGATAAGTATAACGATGAAGATGTGCGAATCGCAGTGCAATTGATTTCACATTGGGAAAACCCTACGTTACTATTGGAGCTAGAAGCCATTATTTTAAGAGCTAGCGAACCTCCTTACAACGTCCAAATTCCAACCGAAGGGTAGTAAAGCGATGCAAGCAAAACTCCAAGAGCAACTTTCCCCCAATGATGCCGAAGTTATTTTAGGATGCTTACCTGAAAGAATTCGCGCCGCTCTAATTGCTCGTGCTACTGAAATTGAATATCCAATCGAAGCAGTTATTGAGATGGCGATCGCAAGTTTTCTCGACACAGAGGCATTGGGTTTTGCAGATTGCAAGCCAGGGCGTGGACAATAAAACAGTCAACTGGCGATCGCAGTCGGCGGGACTACGAAAGATATTGGTGTGGATACACAAGAACATTAGAAGCCGATGACTCCATTGTTATTTTGCGGTTTAGTTATAAGACAAACCCAGAAATGAGTTTGTATGAAATGATCTACATTAGCTCTGACAATAACAATCGTGCCCGAACTTGGCATTGGTTTAAGAACAACCAAATCTTTCAACGCACCTTAATTCAAGAAGAACGGCTAAGATAGTAATTTATTCGCTCAGAGATAACCAATCATTATTCTCTAATCCGCGCAGGCGGACGAGAGTTTGTGTAGCCACGACTTCCAGTCGTTAGGCTTTCATCAATTTCAACTTAGTAAGGTATACGCATGGCAAAAGGTGACAAAATAAACTTTTCTACTCCTAGTGGTTTCCCAGAATTTCTGCCTAGCGAAAAGCGTCTAGAATTATATTTGCTAGATATCATCCGTAGAGTTTTTGAGAGCTATGGATTTACGCCCATCGAAACACCTGCTGTAGAACGTTTAGAAGTGCTGCAAGCTAAAGGGAATCAAGGCGACAATATCATCTATGGCATTGACCCTATTCTGCCACCAAATCGGCAAGCTGAGAGAGATAAATCGGGCGAAACTGGTTCAGAAGCAAGAGCTTTAAAGTTTGATCAAACAGTTCCATTAGCAGCGTATATTGCTCGTCATCTAAATGAGTTAACCTTTCCCTTTGCTCGCTACCAAATGGATGTAGTTTTTCGTGGTGAACGAGCGAAAGATGGGCGTTTTCGTCAGTTCCGCCAGTGCGATATTGATGTAGTTGCTCGTCGTGAACTCAGCTTGCTCTATGATGCTCAGATGCCTGCAATTATCACTGAGATATTTGAAGCAATAAATATTGGTGATTTTTTGATTCGCATCAATAATCGTAAAGTCCTTACAGGGTTTTTTAAGTCAGTAGGAATTACTGAAGATAAAATTAAATCGTGTATTGGTATTGTTGATAATTTAGAAAAAATTGGTGAAAGTAAAGTAAAACAAGAGTTAGAAAAAGAGGGAGTTTCAGGAGAACAGACTCAAAAAATTATTGATTTTATTAAAATAGATGGTTCCGTTGATGAAGTATTAGATAAACTCAAGCATCTCGCAGAAAATCTGTCAGAAACCGAGCAATTAAGTCTGGGAATTAGCGAACTAGAAACGGTAATTGCAGGCGTGCGTAATCTTGGAGTTTCCGAAAATCGTTTTTGTATTGATTTATCCATTGCGCGTGGACTTGATTACTATACTGGCACAGTTTACGAAACAACCTTATTAGGACATGAAGCTTTAGGTAGTATCTGTTCTGGCGGCAGATATGAAGAATTAGTCGGGGTATTCTTGGGTGAGAAAATGCCTGGTGTAGGTATTTCTATAGGATTAACTCGCTTAATTAGTCGCTTGTTAAAAGCTGGTATTCTTAGTACCTTAGCTGCTACACCAGCCCAGGTGATGGTAGTGAATATGCAAGAAGATTTAATGCCAACTTATTTAAAAGTTTCGCAACATCTGCGTCAGGCTGGAATTAATGTTATCACTAACTTTGATAAGCGTCCCTTGGGTAAACAATTTCAGCTAGCAGATAAACAAGGAATTCAATTTTGTGTAATTATTGGTTCTGAGGAAGCAGCAGCACAAAAGTCATCGCTGAAAGATTTGAAAACGGGTGAGCAAGTAGAAGTACTATTAGTAGATTTGGCTGAAGAAGTTAAAAGAAGACTTGGCTAATATACTTTTAACATCTCTTTTTCTCTCTGTGCCCTCTGTGTCTCTGCGGTTCAAAGTTTTTTATTTAACCACAGAGACACAGAGAACACAGAGTTAAGAAGTTAAAGAGGAGTTTCTTGAGGATTAATGTTTGATTAACTGACAAATTTTTTTGTTGCAGCTTAACAAAGTTGTTCAGTCAACCAGGGGTTAACATAGATTTTATATAGGTCAATACAGTTCAGTTTATGACAATTCTCAACGCTCGTAATTTATCTTTAGAAGAAGTTCATCGTCTGTTTGGGTTCCAAAAACAATACAGTGACTCATTTTCTAACTACTTATCTCTCGAACCTCTCACGGAACTAGAACAGCAGGAACTTCTGCAAATTAGAAATGACTTTGACAGATATCTTACAGCAGGCAAAGTTTCTGAAGGTCAGGTAAAGTTTCTTGCTGTTGCCCCTTTATTAAGATTAGCTGGTTTTTATCGCTATCCTATCGAAATTGTTTTGGAGGAGAATATTGCTGAGATTGAAGTTGAAGATGAAGATATCAGAATTAAAGGCAGATTTGATATTTTAGCTATTAGTAAAGCTAAACATACAAAACCTCAAACATATTTTTGGGTACTATTAATTGAATCTAAAAATAGTCAGGTTGATATTTCAACAGCTTTACCTCAGCTACTCACATACTCTTATAAAAATTTAGATAATCAAAAATCAGTTTGGGGATTAACGACTAATGGTAGAAGTTATCAATTTGCCTATATTGAACAAGGAAATCCCCCTATTTATTATCTGTTACCAGAATTAAACTTAATGGAAAGAGAGCGTTCAAGTCAGTTGCTACAGGCTCTCAAAGCAATTTGCCAGCTTTAAGAAAAATATATCACATGGTAAGAATTATTTAAGCGATCGCATTTGTATATAATAAACTTTAACCTCTCCCCAAAGAGCCTTACTCCCCAACGCTAGTAGGGTTTGTGATTACCAATATTTTTTAATCTCTCACTTCGTTGCTATCCCGCCTTGGAATAAAATTCCAAGGCTAATAGCTTAAGTCCTCTCAAGAGGACTCAACAAAAATTTTAGTCCACTTGAGTGGACTTGAGCTATTAGCCCAGAACTTAAGTTCTGGGCGGGATATGGGTGAAGCGCAATACTTTGACTGTTACAAAAAATCTGGGTCATGACAAGCCCTACTAGGGTTGGGGCTGTTCTTGTTAAGTCTATATTAAACTCAACTGCAAACCGCGTTAACGAGTATCAAAGACTCATTCACGAGTATTAAAGACTCGTCCACGAGTATCAAAGACTCGTTAACCGAGTTCAAAGACTCGTCCGCGAGTATCAAAGACTCGTCCGCGAGTATCAAAGACTCGTCCGCGAGTATCAAAGACTCGTTCACGAGTATCAAAGACTCATCCACGAGTATCAAAGACTCATCCACGAGTATCAAAGACTCGTCCGCGAGTATTAAAGACTCATTCACAACTATATATCAAAGATTCATCAGGTTTTTGGCGAGTTTTCCGTGAGTCCTGATACAATCTGAGAACGTATTAGCATGATTATGCACAAGCGTATATTTACTACTTTATTATTAATTCTCTCTCTGGTTACAACACCCCAACTTGTAGTTGCTCAAAACAATATAGAACAGCTATTTCAACAAGGCGACGCTGCCGAAACAGTGGGTAACAACTCCCAAGCGGAGACGATTTGGCGTAAAGTTTTGCAACTTGAACCCAATAATGGCAAAGCTTATAACAATTTAGGGAATGCTTTGCGGCGACAGGAGAAATTAAAGGAAGCATTAGCAGCGCACCAGAAAGCATTACAACTTAACCCTAATGATGCTGAGGCTTACGTTGGTATAGGGAACGCGCTAAATGCTCAAGGGAAATCAGAGGAGGCATTAGCATCTCACAAAAAAGCCTTGCAACTTAACCCTAAGTTGGCTATTGCTTACAGTGGTCTGGGCAATGTGCTGAGGGAGCAGAAGAAATTAGATGCAGCAGTTGCCGCTTACCAAAAAGCAATTCAACTCAACCCCAACTATGTTTATGCTTACTACAATCTCGGCATTGCCCTGTATGATCAGAAGAAATTAGATGCAGCAGTTGCCGCCTTCCAAAAAGCAATTCAACTCAACCCCAACTATGTTTATGCTTACAACAATCTTGGCATTGCCTTGAGGAAGCAGAAGAAATTAGATGCAGCAGTCGCCGCCTTGCAAAAAGCAATTCAACTCAACCCTAACTATGCTGATGCTTACAACAATCTCGGCAATGCCCTGAGTGACCAGAAGAAATTAGATGCAGCAGTCGCCGCCTTGCAAAAAGCAATTCAACTCAACCCCAACTATGCTTATGCTTACAACAATCTCGGCAATGCCCTGAGTGACCAGAAGAAATTAGATGCAGCAGTCGCCGCCTACCAAAAAGCAATTCAACTCAACCCTAACTTTGCTGAGGCTTACAGCAATCTCGGCATTGCCCTGTATGATCAGAAGAAATTAGATGCAGCAGTTGCCGCCTACCAAAAAGCAATTCAACTCAACCCTAACTATGCTGAGGCTTACAGCAATCTCGGTAATGCCCTGACTGAGCAGAAGAAATTAGATGCAGCAGTTGCCGCCTTCCAAAAAGCAATTCAACTCAACCCCAACTTTGCTACTGCTTACTACAATCTCGGTAATGCCCTGAGTGAGCAGAAGAAATTAGATGCAGCAGTCGCCGCCTATCAAAAAGCAATTCAACTCGACCCCAACGATGCTGGTGCTTACAGCAATCTCGGCAATGCCCTGAGTGAGCAGAAGAAATTAGATGCAGCAGTCGCCGCCTATCAAAAAGCAATTCAACTCAACCCCAACGATGCTGGTGCTTACAGCAATCTCGGCAATGCCCTCAGAGAGCAGAAGAAATTAGATGCAGCAGTTGCCGCCTATCAAAAAGCAATTCAACTCAACCCTAACTTAACTGAAGCTTACAGCAATCTCGGCGTTGCCCTCAGAGAGCAGAAGAAATTAGATGCAGCAGTTGCCGCTTTGCAAAAAGCGATTCAACTCAACCCTAACTTTGCTTATGCTTACACCAATCTCGGCGTTGCCCTCAGAGAGCAGAAGAAATTAGATGCAGCAGTTGCCGCCTTGCAAAAAGCGATTCAACTCAACCCTAACTTTGCTTATGCTTACACCAATCTCGGCGTTGCCCTGAGTGACCAGAAGAAATTAGATGCAGCAGCTGCGGCTTATGAAAAAGCCCTAACATTGCCAGAAGATAATTCTGGAAGTTCAACCACCGCTCATACTGCTGCTCACAATGGCTTGGGTTTAATATTCCAACAGCAAGGAAAACTAAAAGAAGCCATTAAACATTTTGACGAGTCAGAAAAAATTGACCCTAATTATGTCTATGCCAAGAACAATAATATAGAAACAAGGCAGTTATGGACAGAACAACAGAATAAACTAGCAAGCGTAGAAGACGATCGCCAATGGTTGCCTAAAAATGATCCAACTGTACCCATTAAACGTTCTGTAGTACGCATCACTGCCGAGTTTTCTAGCCGTGAACGCCAGGGAACAGAGATTGGTACTGGCGTAGTAATTCAGCGAGAAGACAACCGGACATTAATCCTCACTAATCGTCATGTCATTTTTGATGGCTATGAACAGGGTAAAGATATTCAGGTAGAATTTTTCAGTTCACCGCCGTCAAATCGAGTGCGAATGCGGCGAGATGGCAAGCTGTTCAAAATGACTTCTACAGACGAACAACTCGATTTAGCTGTTTTGGAAGTTATTGGTAAACTGCCAGAAGATATCCAACCTTTACCCATCTCATCAAGTGCGATCGCCCCAAAAATGCCCATTCAGATTATCGGTCATTTTGCTCAAAGAGGTGAAGATAAATCTTGGTCTATGCAATCAGGACAAATCAGCTATCAAAACCAGCGATTAGAAATGTTTCAAGCTGCACTCAAACCTGGTTATTCTGGCAGTCCTGTAATTGATTCGCAAAATCAAATTTTAGGTATCGTCTTTGCTCAAAAAAAAGGTGAAGGCCGAGATTTGGCTTATCCCATGTCTGAGATTCAAAAACAACTGTCTACTTGGAAAATTAAATAGACGCGATGAATCGCGTCTCTACAAGTGATGAATCACTTTTCTGTTTCTTTAACTTTGAATAAATTATGAATTATAAAATTATTCTTGCCAGCCTATTAATCCTCAGCATCAGCCATCTTCCTGCTGCTGCTTCTTGCCCACAAGGGAACCCCAAATCTACCGATTATATCCGCCGCAAACCACCCAACCGTTGCGAAGGCATCAAAGAAGAAGAATTAAGCGGCAATAGCTTGAACCTGATTTCTATTGCTACCCGAAACTTAACCAGTTTTGGCAAAACCCTCACAGTGCAAATTCCCCGCATCAATGGAGGTAAAAATCCTGAAGTAAGAGTGAAATCTTTGGGAGATAATTATCACTATCAAATGGATGACTTGTTATTGTCTAATAATGATTCGGGTTTCAGCTTTAGCTGGGATACTTACGTTCTCAGGCAAGCAAAAATCCCAGCTAACAGCCTTCGCGCTGTGGCATCCTATAACCTTGGTTCCCAACCTGTATTTGTTCCAGTTATTGTAGGGCAAACTTCTGGTAAGTATGAATTTGTCTTTTATTCCCAAGACAGAGTGAGATTTACCACCTTTGAAATCCTCCCCCAAGGTGAAAAATCAATCTATAGCGATTCCCGCAAGAATCCGAAAAAGGGTGAAACTATTTTTACCTGGGATGGTCGTAATGCGCCATCTGGGCGCTATGAACTGCGCTACGTTGCTTTTATTGACCGAATAGGTGAAGCTAGCGATCGCATCGAAAGGCGAATTGTATTTGAACATAACCCAAATTGGTTGAAATAAATCATGGCATCTCGGCAAAAAGCCAAACAAAAGTTTCCCGACTTCATCAAGATTCGCCAATGGTTGAATTTTCTGAAAACATATCTAGTTGCTTTGTTTGTAGTCAGTGCTTCAGCGCTAAAGCGCTTACTACGAACTATTTCAAATCATCAAAATACCTTTTTAGTGTTGCTGTTACTTTTATTTTTGACTCTCGTCACCTTTGCCGCTATTGTACCGGGTACACATACATTTGAAGGTAATATCATTTCTAAGGAAATGACTTTTACCTATAACGGAGAAGTATCTAAACTCTTTATTCAAGATATTCGCGGTATTAAAGAACTAGAAAATGAAGGCAGACAAACCCTAACTTTTACAGGCAATTTTCAAAGTGAAACTTGGTCAGAAATTAATCAGTTAGACTCGTTAAAAATACAGCTTAAAGACAGCGAGAGTAGATGGATTATTGCTCCGGCTAATCTCCAAGCAACAAGTGATATTAACTTAGACGAACTCCGAGTACAACCAAATACAAAAGTAGCTGGACTAAGTTATGATTTTTATCGCAATCAGCTTGCTTTTTCTCTGCAATCTGACTCTAAATCCGACTTAAAAAATAACCAAAATACAACATTAGACTTATATTTAGGTGAACAACCAATAAAAGTTATAGTAGAAGGTTATGAATTACTAGATTTAAAATTACCAAATCAACCCGATAAGCAAACACCGCTAGAATTTATAGTAAATCCAAATAATAAAAAATTTAATTTAGAAATAGCACCAAATACCAATATTTATATTACCCTAGCAAAACCTCCCAAATATGAATCAGAACAATGGTTTAGAGAAAAAATAGAAACCAAAGATGTGAAATTTCTAGATTTAGATAGAAATGGTAAAGATGCCAGAGACGATTTAAAATTTTCTACTATTGTGGAAGGTAAAATCCGCATGGTAGGGCAGGAACAGGACATTAAACCAAATCAGTTTCTTATGGGAGAAAATCCTGATACTCCTCTAAATATTGAACTGATACGCCATCTACAAATTGTGCCTAAAAAGGGTATAGAAGCCCGCTTTTCTGGGAAAACTAAAGAGATTCAAATTGGTTTAGATCAAGATTTTCCAGTTTCTCAAATACAGGGTAGCTGGTTAGATGGCGTTTTACCTCGTGATGCAATTATTGCGCTGTTCTCTTTTGGTGCTGCTACAGTTGCAAATCTTCTATCTTGGTTATTTAGTAACGCTTCTAAATCTGCGTCAAAATCATAGGAGACGCGATTAATCGCGTACAGGAATTACGAATTAGCCCGATCGCAATACACTTTACCAAAGCTATGATCAGCATGAATCTCAATCACTAAATCAACCACTGTCGCATCTTTTACCAACGGCTTGATGAATAATTCCGGGTGAAGCGATCGCCAAAAATAATTGACAAATTGCTCTATCTCTGCATTGCTCATCCCCGATTTACCCGCAGCAATCATCTGCTGTTCCGCCTGTTTGCGCCACTCCAAAGAACAGCGATAATCAGTTGGATAGAGCAAAATTAAGCTGTCTAATCGCTCCCACAGTGGTAAATAATCATGGAGGCGACAATTCATATCACGGGCAAATGCTCTATCCTCATCTGTGACAATTGGCGGCGGTGCAGTATCAAATATATCTGCGTTAATTGGTTGTACACCCACAAACCAACCTTCAAATAGTACAATATCTACACCTGTGACAATTTCTGGAGTAGTGCGATCGCCAGCACCTCCAAAAGCAGATTTATCAAAGCGGGGAAGCATCACAGGATTTTGCAACTCGCGAATCTGATCTAGTACATTTAAGCCTAAATCTACATCGTGGGTTCCTGGTGGGCCGCGCCAAATCAAGCGGGGATCTTGCTGTGTTAAAACCAAGCGATCGCTGTAAGTTTTATATAAGTCATCCAAAGATAAACTCACAGTCCGATATCCCAACTGATCGAGAATCAAGCTGAGAACTTTAGACATGGTGGTTTTACCAGTGCCTTGTCCTCCCAATATTCCTTGAATCAGGGGGCGTTTTAACTGTTGGCGCTGCGATGCTAGCTTGATTCCCAAAGGCAGCCACAAGTCCCACAATACTTGTAACATTTCCTTGGGTTCGATTTGAAGAGTAGTTTGGCACAATTGGCTAAAAGCTGGGAAGACAGATTTTAGTAAATGCGATCGCCTTTCTATCACTTCATCGACATTTTCCGGCGTGATCCCAAAAGCTTTAGCCCTCAACCCATCTGCTAACGCCGCTTCTCTTGCTTCCTGCTTCCCTATCTCCCTCATCTCCCTCATCCCCCTACGATCCCAGCTTAAAGGCTTCGAGAAACAGGCTGTAGATGAAACCAACCTTCAGGAGATTTAGTGAGTCTATCAAGAGCGATCGCCTTTCCAAAAACCTGGGACTATAAAATATCCTACTGGTAACTTCCGTCAACAGTACTAAAAAAGCAGCTACCACAATATCTAACACACCCTCTTGACCGGCTGTAGTGGAAACTGCGTTTCCCAGAAAAAAACCGAAAAAAAAACTAATGAGCAGCAACGATAGTCGCCGCCAAGGATTTAAAAACCATTGCCCCAAGCGTGTAGCAATGGCATCGAATAAGTTATTGAGACGAGTGTTTTGCATTACAAGGGCTTCTGCGGAAAAGTCAAGATATCTTGAAATATCTTTTAAGTAAGTCGGTGTGAATAATTTAAACTATGTGTTTTGTAATGTAAAATTATTGTAATCTATTTCGTAGTAAGGACTTCAGTCCTTCTTTTAGGACTAAAGTCCTTACTACAAACATGCAAATTATTTCCGCCGTCCTACTTATATTAAGGAGGATATTGGTTTTAGCATCAGCTTGTTTGTTAAAATTGTACATACTTACTGGGATTCCAGTATTTATTCCAATTTTGCCAATTTTATCATTTTCAGGGAAGTACACTTTCTTAGAGGATGTTTGGATATAAATATTTAGTTTTATCCCCCCAAGTTTATCAAACATCAAGGAAATAATTTTCTCCAAATATTTTCTAATTAAAATGATATTTATAATACATTGGTATCCCTTATTTTAGGAAAGTCTATATTAGGCTACTTTCTATGATTGCTTTTTGTGATAATGGGCTACTATTTGGTCAAGCCTAGACAAAATATTTATTTCTAATAACTATCAATATGAAATCCTCAGTATATCGTAACGTCGGTATTACAGCTTCTTGCTTGGGACTGCTTATTGCTCTGGTGGGATACTTTGGAGTGAGTGTATCCTTTGAGTCCACAAACCCAGACACATCTTCACAACTGCCAACTGAAACTACCCAGTGGGAGACGGCTTCCTCTACACCCGTTTCACCTGAAAAAGGTATTTCCGCTAGTCCTTCTACTCCAGTAAATACCCCAACCAATGAAGTAGAACATAGTATTAGAGAGAATACTTATCCTGTCTTGGCAGAGCGTGATAAATCAGCTAGCATTGCCAAGAATCAAGGAACTTTGCGAATGAGTAATCAAACAAATCAGCCTGTACGGTTGGCTCTACTGGCGCGACAGCCGGTAGCAAAAAGCTCTGGTACTAAACAGGCTAACTATGATGTACCGGCACATTGGGATTTTGCTCCCCAAGAAGGTAGTGAGAAGGGATTGATTTTATCCCTACCTCAGAATAATTTAAAGCTAGAGAAGGGAGATATTTTAGTTGCTTTCGCACAAGATGGTTCCCGTCGTTACTGGGGCCCCTATGTTGTCGGCGAAACTCAATTACCTAAATGGAATTCCCAAAACAGAGAATGGCAACTAGTGCTGAGTCCATAGTCGATATTTAGTAGTACTAGTAGTCTGTCAAGAAATAATTGACGGATAGATTAAGAGTAGAGACGGCGATTTATCGCGTCTCCCTAACCGTCAAATTCATTTTGCTAGGTTTGTAGTGAGCGATTTATCGCTCAAATGAAGGACTAAAGTCCTTACTACGAACTTTTATAACCCTTCAGAATTAATGAGACAGATACTAGTACGCGACGGCGGAAATAGAGCAACCATTTAGAATCCCTAAAAAGCTTATTCCATAATACTTTTGAATGCGTGACTTCCGCCTTGCGGTACTAGCGTGTTGGAGAAGTTTTTCTAGCAACTTGGAACAACTGGCGTTACTGAACGGGAAAAAGTGTAATATTGTTGAATTTAAAACTCCGAAGAACAAAAGATAGATAATCAACGACTATTGAGTAGTGATTGTTGACTATTGACTAATGAGCATGAAATTGAGTGTTAAGCACAATGTTGATCAGTGGTTCAACAAAATAGCAAAGAATCCAGCCCTTGGTAGAACTGTGTCGATTTTGTGGTTGATAGTAATTGGCTGGATAGCTTTTGGGTGGAATTTGGGCAATATTGGCTTGATTGATGAGACAGAGCCGCTTTTTGCCGAAGCTTCCCGTCAGATGTTCGTCACAGGTGATTGGATTACCCCATTTTTTAATGGTGACACTCGTTTCGATAAACCTGCTTTAATTTACTGGTGTCAAGCGATCGCTTATGCAATTATAGGGGTGAATGAGTGGGCAGTACGCCTTCCTTCAGCGATCGCAGCCTTCGCCTTAGTTTGTTTAGTTTTTTATACCATACAGTGGTATTTCGCTAAACAAGACGAATTAGAGCAAGTTTCGCGTCCGACTCGCCGCTACAAAACATCTTTTATCGCAGCAGCCCTCATGGCACTTAATCCCGAAACCATTATTTGGGCGAGAATCGGTGTCTCTGATATGCTGCTCACCGGATGTATGGCATCAGCTTTGTTATGTTTCTTTCTAGGGTACGCAGAGAAGGGAGGGAGTAGGGAGCAGGGGGAAAATTCCTCTCCTCTGCCCCCTGCCCCCCGCCCCTCTGCCTCTTCTGGCCTATTCCCTAACAAGTGGTATATAGCTTGTTACGTGCTAATTGCTGGCGCAATTTTGAGTAAAGGGCCAGTGGGAATTGTTTTACCAGGGCTAATTGTTGCCGCCTTTTTGCTTTATGTGGGAAAATTTCGAGAGGTGTTGTCAGAAATGCGCCTTCTCGTGGGTGTATTGATAATTTTAGGTTTATCAGTGCCGTGGTTTGCTTTAGTAATTTGGCGCAATGGCTGGAATTATATTAATGCCTTTTTTGGTTATCATAACCTAGAACGCTTTACAGAAGTAGTTAATGGTCACTCAGCACCTTGGTATTTTTACTTTTTAATAGTATTGCTGGGTTTTGCGCCCTACTCAGTGTATTTACCACTCTCTATAGTAAGACTAAAGTTTTGGCAGCGATCGCACTGGCGATCCCTTGAACGTTTTCAGCAGTTTGGTTTATTTACCTGGTTCTGGTTTGCTAGCATCTTTGGCTTTTTCACCGTTGCTGTCACCAAACTCCCTAGCTATGTGTTGCCTTTAATGCCAGCAGCAGCAATCTTGGTAGCCTTGTTGTGGAGTGACTTTTTCCAGGATACAGAGGCTAGGCAAACAATACCTGTTTCTTCCTCTCCCACTCCTCCTATCTCCCCCTCTTTTCTCCGAGTGAGTGGTTGGTTAAATGTAGTATTTTTATCAGTTCTGGCAACAGCACTGTTTAACATAACCCACATATTAGGTACTGATCCAGCGATAAGCAACTTCCACGAACAAATTCAACGAACTGGTTTACCAGTAATAGCCGGGGTAATGTGGCTAGTTTGTGCCCTTTTAGTTGCAGCTTTATTACTAAATCGCCAATGGAACCAGGTTATCGCTATTAATTTAATCGGGTTTGTAGCGTTTTTGATTTTTGTGTTAACGCCTGCTTCGTTCTTTATTGATCGAGAACGTCAATTACCCTTAAGGGAGTTGTCTGCTGTCATTCTAGAAGCAAAAGAACCAAATGAAGAATTGATCATGCTTGGCTTCAAAAAGCCTAGTGTGGTATTTTATAGCCACATTCACGTAAATTATTTAGGATCTCCCCAAGAGGCTATAGAGCATATCAAAAACCAGGCTGCCAAAGGAATAAAACCTGCTTCAGTGCTGCTGTTGGCTGAACAGAAAAAGTTTTTACAAATGGACTTACAGCCAGATGATTACAAGAGTTTATCAACCAAGGGTGCTTATAACTTGGTTCGAGTTCCTTTTAAGAAAAAGAAAAGTGAAAAAATGGATATTTCATAATTGGGAATTGGGAATTGGGCATTGAAGTATGGTTATTCTCCTTGTCTCCCTCATCTCCCTCATCTCCCCCATCTTCCCCATTCCCCACTCCCCACTCCCCACTCCCCACTCCCCACTCCCCATTCCCATTAACATTTGTCATTGTAACCATTGACAGCTAAAGCATGATTAATCTGGTTTAATAGGTCTTCCATTGATATCGATCGCGGTAATATTTGGGTAGCGATCGCACCAACAACAGTTTCTATCGATTCCAAACCATTCTTCTTCTGCTTGTCAATATCAGCTACCCCAGGCTGGAAACTGGTTTCTAGACGATTTAATCGCTGATTCAGTACTAAAATTGGTGGTAATTTGTCAGGCGAATCTCCCAATGTTTTCAGTGCTTTTAGCACATCTTTGTGGATAGCGGATTCTCCTAAACAAATTAGCAGTAAGTCAACGCTTTGGTGGCGAATTTGTTGTAACACTTCTGCCCAACAGGGACTCATCGCCGCTTTGAAGCCTGCTGTTTGTAGGTACTGAATTAAAGCTTGGAACCACTCAGATCCCCGTTGAGCAGTTTCACTACTAATTGAGCAATTTTTTGCTGCCCGATAACTCTTAACTTGCTTGCGTCTTACCTGTGGTAAATCACGCAGCATTGTTAAATCCACTACCAAGATGTTAGGAGGACAGCAAATACCAGAAGCAATTTCCAATACTGATAACAAGGCATCCGTTTTCTCGGTGCGGCGGCTGTTGTCTTTAGCAAATGGTGTTAAGTAAGGAAATACAGATAACTCTGGGATTTTAGAAGCTATTAGGGTGGTTGCGACATCGCAAGTAACTAGTGGGATAGCCGCCAAACGTGGGTGCTGAATTAATTCTTGCAGATAAATTTGGGCGGTGGTACTTTCGACATCTAGCAAAATGACATCAAACTGCCATACTCGCGCCAAAAGTTCTGCTTGATCTAAGTCATCTACTTCAATCACCCGGTGTTCTCGAAGTGAGGGGTGGGGATTAACCGATTCCAACTGGGGATTCACCAACCTGAGAATTCGCAGTGGGGTTTTAGTTGGGACAATTACGCTGTTGTTTAACCCTTGCGACAAAACTGCTGGTGAAGTACATAATTTTTCCAGAACTGGAGCTAAAAGGTGATTCTCTACTGGCAAGCTTAAGAAACCATCGGCTCGGTTAGCAAACGCTTGCTCCTTTTCGGCTGCCGTCGCTGTCACAATTACAGATATATGACGGGTTGCGGTGTCAGATTTTAGTAAAGTCAGCACATCCCAACCTGATAGCAGGGGTAGCAACGGATTCAAAAATATCGCTATTGGTTGCAAGCGCCGAGCTTTTTCGACTGCTTCTGTCCCCGATCGCGCAATCACTACCCGATATCCTAAACCTTTAAGTTGTTCGGTCAAGTCTTCAATATATCTGGCTACTGCCTCGACTACCAAGACCAACCGTTGGGAACTGGCGGGATGATGCTGTGCGGGCGTACTAACATGCTGACGATCTGCGGGATTTTCCCGTCTCGGTTGGTGTCGTGTTTCCTCCTCTTCTGTGATTCCCATATCTGGTTCCAAAAAGCACGTTTTCGGGGGACTGGGCGGCAGAAGTAGTGTAAACTGGCTACCTTTTCCTTCACGCGATAAGAAGCTAACATCTCCTCCGTGGAGACGAGCCAAGGCCCGGGTTAATACCAGCCCCAAACCAGTGCCTTCAAATTGGCGGGTGAGGGGATTTTCTAGTTGTTGGAATTTTTGAAAGATTAAGTGTTGCTGGTGTTCAGGAATCCCAATACCTGTATCCCAAACGGTAAAAGCAATCCATCCTTCCCAACGACTCACCCGTAGCCCAATTTCGCCAGATAATTCGGTGAATTTAAAGGCGTTGGAAAGTAGGTGTACTAGCATCTGGCGCAAGCGCAATTCATCTGCCACTATCTGGTCTAAACCGAGTTCAATGGAAAGGCAGAATTGGGGAGCAGATGAACGGGCATTTGGAGGTGGTGAGGCAGATGCTTTGGTAGTTTGAGTGTGGATAGCTTTAGCATCTGATAAGGCGCGATCGCACACAGCCTGAATTTTCACCGGAGTCAGCGTCAAATCCATTTGTCCCGTTTCCATCCGGGTCAAATCTAAAATGTCATTAACCACGCTCATCAGGTGGCGACCACTTTGATGGATCAGTCCGGCATAACGGGCTTGACGCTCGTTGAGTTCTCCCAACTGCTGATCCACCAGCAACCGCGATAATCCTAAAACGGCAGTTAGGGGAGTTTTGAGTTCATGACTAATACAAGCTAAAAATTCATCTTTCAACCGATTTAGTTGAATTAAATCGGCATTCTTTGCTGCCAATTCTTTGCAAAGCTGCTGCTGTTCAGTCACATCAGTAGCTAAAACTAACCACAAATCCTCGCTGAGTGCAACCTCAGCTTCAGCACCCATGACTTGAAACTCAGGACTATCTAAGGGAATTTTGGCAAACTGCCAGATTCGCTCCTGACCATTTTGCACTTCGACAACGCAAGTACAAGTACCTACTTGACTATCCAAATAGCAGCGACTATATACAGGATTTGGTGATGCTTCTTGCTGGGTCAGTTCCTCTTCACCACCATGCTCATTCTCCCTACCATTGGGATAAACCTTGATTGCTCGTTGGCTGACATATTCTGGTTTTTCGGAGGGTTTAGGGACAAGTATTGCCTCCACCTGTTGCCTAACTCCTTCTGGATCTTTCAAGGCTCCTAATTGCTCCCACCAGGCGGGATTTCGTGCTACCACCTCGCCACTACCCGTTTGCAACATCAAAGGCCAAGGCAGTCTTTCCAGCAACAGCACTAGTGGTTGGTGTCCCAATGATTTGGGTTGATTTGGCGGCTGCACACGAGTACCATACTCATGGCGAGGCTCAGAACTTTGTAACCCAGCCATGCGTTCTTTAGCCAGCGATCGCAACAGGCAAGAACTATCCAGCAGCCCCAAATATTGACCATCAGAGTCAATCAGCGCCCAATCTAAGTTCTGCTGTTTTTCGGCTTGGGCATAACTCAAGTGCAAGCCTAATTGCTCTACACGCTCAGAAGCTGATATTGTCTGTATTGGATCAATTAGACCTTGACCCCAAATAGAAAGTGATTGATGTAAATTTAGATTTTTATCGTCACTATGTGCTAATAATTTTTGGATTATACGGGCAGAATACAGCAATCCGATGGGGGATTGTTGTTGATTCACTACTACCAAGCGATCGCACTGCTCTTGCTCAAAAATCTCCAACACCACTGCCAGAGAACTTGTTTGGGGGCAGCTAGGTACGGTTGCCTGAAAGTCATAAAGCGGGTAATCTAGCATTAACATAGGGCTTTTGGGGTCATTCTTCCTGTGGAACCCTCCGGCATTTCCATCTGCCAAATCTTGATGGTGTTTTCGCCTGAAGCCATATCCTCTAAGAAGACTCATATAAGCAACTCTGGTTATTTCAACGCCATTAAAAAAACGGGATTTACCCTCACGGGCACTTTTGCGTCCTTTATATTTTTCCAAGAGGCGACGTTTCTATAGCAATCGGATTTGATTTCTGAATCACTCGTAGAGGTAAGGGACTGGGGACTGGGGATTGGAGATTGGGAAGAAGGAATAAAGGTGTACTGAGTTTTGTTCAAAAATCAAATATGAGTCCTATAAGTTCTAGCAACAAGCCTCTCCAGTGTCTTACTGGTATTTAAACTCCTCATCGATAGCGACAGCTAAAACAATTATGACCCCAAAGAATCGCTTTAGAACCTTGAGGAATTATAATGATTTAGAATGGGACAATCCTTTAAGTTCGTTTAAGTATCTTATCAAGGAGCAAAATCAAAAAATCTATCTATTTATATACATAGATATGCAAATAATAGATTAACTACTGTGTCTTGCTATGCTGACAAATACCTCATCATCAAAGACCTACTAAGTCTAATTACTCAGTTGCTGCACTAAGTTGTTGAGTAGCTAGGGGCCGCAAGGCGGGAGTCAAAAGTCAAAATTTTTGTATATCAAGGCTTTTGCAACTTTTAAAATGGTAGCTTGATTTACGCCGCGCTGTACTAGCACTACCTGCTAGCTAACATAGAGCATTGTTTTGGGGTGTAATCACTAGTTTACTGCAACCTAGTATTCCCTTAGAAGCGTTAACCAAACTTATCAGCCTACGTTTCTTGATCAGGGCGATCCAAGAGATAGATTTAAGAATAAATGTTATTACCGATATTGATTCTGCAACCTGATATTAACAAATGTTTAAATAATCTAGTTGATCTACACAACCAAAAAGGTTGGAGCAGATGGGTGTGGAAAGTTATTGACGCGATTATTGCCCAATTTTGCTATCTACCCCTTGTTGCAACTACCTCTGGAAAAATTAACTATTTACCAAATTTGCTGCAACAAAAATTAAATCAAGCATACACAGACAAGTATATCTATGTATTTGCCAGTGACATCCAAAAAAGTCAACAGCTTTTCCAGGAGATGACTCCAGCAGAAAGGCAAGGATTATTAAGACAGCTTAAATCAGATTATAGTCTGATTCTTATAAACTATTTTACCACAGATAAAACACTCAAAGAAAAAATTGATAAATTTATCAATACTATATTTTATGGGAATATTCCTGTGCCCCAAATCATCGAAATTCACATGGAGATAATTGAAGAATTTTCTAACCAGCTAAAATTAGAAGGCAGGAGCAACGAAGCCTTACTTGATTATCGTCTTACGTTGATAGATATCCTGGCTCACCTATGCGAACTCTACAGAAGTTCGATTTCTAGATAAATTTAAATTATCGATGTTGAACTTAGCAGAAGCTACCTCTGTTACTCACCCACAATGTCTAAAAAAATATTGTATTTATATTCTCATGACTAACTTGTATGTATATGGATAAAGCCAGAAAAACCTACATTCTCAAACTTTACGTAGCAGGAAATACCCCTAATTCAGTCCGGGCATTAAAAACACTCAAAAATATTTTAGAGCAGGAGTTTAAAGGTGTTTATGCTTTAAAAGTGATCGATGTGCTGAAAAGCCCGCAACTGGCAGAAGAAGATAAAATATTGGCAACGCCAACATTATCTAAAATTTTGCCTCCACCCGTTCGTAAAATTATCGGGGATCTTTCAGATAGGGAGAGAGTATTGATTGGATTAGATTTGCTCTATGAAGAACTGAGTGAAGGAGATTTTGAAGAGGAAAATAATTAATGAAGAAGCCATAATACAGAATTCATTACCTATAAAGGGATAGAGTTTTAAGGCGAGAATATTTAATAATAGTTTCGCCCCTATTGGCGAAAGTACTTACAGATGCTCTCTCGATACGCGCAAGGGACGTGGTATCACCCAATCCTATAGACCAAATTCCTACTGAGTTCTGAATTCTTCTTGTAAAAAACAGTTTTTAGTACCCTTTTGTTATCAAGCAATGAGTGAAACCGAGCAAGTAAAACCAAAAAAAACACCAAAAATTGGGGGTGTAGAAAAAATTCGCACGATGATCGAAGGGTTTGACGATATTAGTCATGGTGGTTTACCAATTGGTAGAACTACCTTGATTAGTGGTACTTCTGGTACAGGCAAAACTTTATTCTCTCTTCAGTTTCTCTATAACGGCATCACCTACTTTGACGAACCAGGAGTATTTGTTACTTTTGAAGAATCACCCAGTGATATTATTAAAAACGCTCATGTCTTTGGGTGGAACCTGCCACGGTTAATTGAAGAAGGCAAGTTGTTTATTCTCGATGCATCTCCTGATCCCGAAGGACAAGATATAGTTGGTAATTTTGACCTGTCTGCACTAATTGAGCGATTGCAATATGCTATTCGCAAATACAAAGCTAAACGAGTTTCAATCGACTCAATAACAGCAGTATTTCAGCAGTATGAAGCGATGGGAGTAGTCCGGCGCGAAATTTTCCGCCTAGTAGCTCGTCTCAAACTACTCAATGTCACCACTATTATTACAACTGAACGTAGCGAAGAATATGGCCCTGTCGCCTCTTTTGGAGTGGAAGAATTTGTTTCCGATAATGTAGTAATTGTTCGCAACGTTTTAGAAGGAGAACGCCGCCGTCGCACAACTGAAATTCTCAAGTTGCGTGGCACAACTCACATGAAAGGCGAGTATCCCTTCACGATTACTAATGAAGGGGTTAACATCTTCCCACTGGGAGCAATGCGCTTGACTCAACGATCTTCTAATGTCAGGGTATCTTCTGGTGTAAAAATCTTAGATCAAATGTGCGGTGGTGGTTTCTTTAAAGATTCGATTATTTTGGCAACAGGAGCCACAGGGACTGGTAAAACCCTGTTAGTAAGTAAGTTTATTCAAGATAGCTGCCTGAATGGAGAACAAGCAATATTATTTGCTTACGAAGAATCACGCGCTCAACTATCTCGTAATGCTTCCTCTTGGGGAATTGATTTTGAAGAATTAGAAGATCAGGGTTTACTCAAAATAATTTGTACCTATCCCGAATCAACTGGTTTAGAAGACCACTTACAAATTATAAAATCAGAAATTGCTGTATTCAAACCAGCCCGAATTGCTATTGACTCCCTATCAGCATTAGCTAGAGGAGTGAGCAATAATGCATTTAGGCAGTTTGTAATTGGTGTGACGGGTTATGCTAAACAAGAAGAAATTACTGGTTTCTTTACCAACACAACCGATCAATTCCTGGGAGCGCATTCCATTACTGACTCTCATATTTCCACGATCACCGATACAATTTTGATGCTCCAGTACGTAGAAATTCGTGGAGAAATGTCGCGGGCAATTAACGTATTTAAAATGCGCGGGTCTTGGCATGATAAGGGCATTCGTGAGTATAATATCACTGCTGACGGGCCCGATATCAAAGATTCATTCCGAAACTACGAACGGATTATCAGCGGTGCTCCTACTCGCGTTAGTATCGATGAAAAGGCGGAACTTTCTCGCATTGTTAGACGTTTTGAAGACAAACAGAGTTCCGAGCCCTAAATTTAGTATCGTAGTATATTCTTTCCTAAATTTAGTATCGTGCTATATTCTGTGGTGAAGAAAGGTTTTCTGCCGCTAGATTGATTTTCGTGTGAGGGATGCGGTGAAAGGACAGCAATTATTCCATAGCTTATTGCCTGGTGTGACAGCAGCAGTCTTAACAACTCAGCCGACTTGGGCTGGTACTGTAAAACTAACTGGGGTACGGCTGGCCTCTTCTCCTAGTGTTTTGACTTCCACTTATGGTCAACACTTAGTTGGGGGCATCATGAATACGCAATTGCATTACGGTGCAAATGTTAGTGTTCCAACCCTAGTACCTGCTTCCGGTTTCACTAAACTTAGTATGAAGCCTTTAAGTAATAACAGTATTCCAGTGTTTACGGCTGAAAATACTGTTGTGCCGATAAAACAAGTACTTAAGAAAAATGAAGGTAGATTTTTCAGTTTGACACCTACCTCTAATTCTTCCCAACAGCTTGCTGTCAGCCGTTCTGCTCAAAATAACCAAAAAAACAGTAATTCAAACGCTTATGGGCAGGAATCAAAGAGCATAGTAGTTCCCAACTACACTTTAAAACCCTCTTCTGTCCAAAAAGAAATTTTGTCCCTGTCTTCTGCACAGCAGCCAGTGGTTCAAAAGATAAATACTGTTACTCAGTTGCAAACATTTTTACAAACTTCAGCTACAGGTGTAAGATCAGCAAAACTGTTGTCAGGGCAAAAATGTCCACAAGAGTTGGGGAAAAGCAAAACTGATTCCTCAGCCGCTTTGCTACTGACCTCAAGTACCTGCTTACAACAAAATGCTGCTGGCTTACGCATTGCTCAGAGTAATACCCCGATTCCGACAGAATCGACGCCAACTCCTACTGTGCCAGAAACCGTAACTCCTGCACCAGAGGGTTCAGCGCAACCTTCCACAGTGCCGAGAACCATAACTCCTGCGCCGTCAGGGCCAGTGCAAATTCCACAGAACTTGATTCCTAGCTCAAATCCCCTGCAATTTCCTACCAAACCAGAGGAAGTGACACTTCAGGGAAATCAGCCGATTACTTTGGCAGAGGCTTTGGAGCTAGCACGGCAGAATAATCGGGATTTACAGGTGTCTTTATTGGAGCTAGAACGCAATCGAGCTGCCCTACGGGAGGCGCAAGCTGCTTTATTACCCACTCTTAATCTTAATTCGGATATTACTCGCAGTCAGTCTGCTGGTACTCAGCTTCAGTTGGAACAAGCAGAACGACAGACGGGCATACCACAGCCAGGAGATGAAGCTGGTACATCTTTTTCTGGTCAAGCAGAACTGTCATATAACATCTACAGTTCTGGGAGAGTACAAGCTAACATCAGAGCGGCTGAAGAACAGGTACGTTTCAATGAGTTGGCTGTAGAAACTCAGTCTGAGGAAATCCGCCTGAATGTTGCCACAGACTACTACAATCTGCAACAAGCAGATGAACAAGTACGTATCGCTCAATCGGCTGTGCAGAACTCTGAGGCTAGTTTACGTGATGCAGAAGCATTAGAGCGAGCTGGGGTTGGTACGCGGTTTGATGTGTTGCGATCGCAGGTTAATTTAGCAAATGCCCAACAAGACCTAACCCTTGCTAGATCCCAGCAGGCAATAGCCCGTCGTCGTTTAGCAACTCGGTTGAGTTTGGCACAAGCGGTGAATATCAGTGCGGCTGACCCTGTACAATTGGCTGGTCTTTGGAACCCAACGCTAGAACAAAGTATTGTGTTGGCTTTTCAAAATCGTCCCGAACTGCAACAGTTTTTGGCACAACGTAATATCAGCGAACAACAACGTAGGCAAGCCCTTGGGGAGCTAGGCCCTCAAGTTAGTTTGGTAGCCAGCTACAACCTACTAGATCAGTTCGATGATGGTGTCAGCATTACTGACGGTTATTCATTGGGAGTTAGGGCAAGCCTAAATTTGTTTGATGGAGGAGCAGCAAGAGCAAGAGCAGATCAGTCAAGAGCTAATATTGCGCTCGCAGAAACTCGATTTGCCGAACAGCGCAACCAAATTCGCTTTCAGGTAGAACAAGCTTTTTCTACCCAGCAATCTAGTTTGGAGAATGTTCAAACCTCTAATACCGCTTTAGAACAAGCTAGGGAAGCTCTACGTTTAGCGCGTTTGCGATTCCAAGCTGGTGTGGGCACTCAAACTGATGTCATTAACTCTGAAAACGACCTCACAAGAGCTGAAGGTAATCGAGTAACAGCAATTTTGGATTACAACCGTGCTTTAGCTCAGTTACAACGGTCTGTTACCCTCAGAGGATTACGCTAGTACTGCTGTCTTAATCTCTCAAATTAAAAATTTTAAAAGCCTCATTGAAAAATGAGGCTTTTTAGTAAAAAAGCTGCGAACAGGGAATTTTAGGACTTACGCACTGTACAAATACATCGTGATGTGGATTAACGAAAATCCGTTGTTTCAGGCTTTTTTTAATTATCCTGCGATGCCTACGGCGGTAAACTACGTAAATAGGCCATGCTGTAGGGGCTAAACTTTGCTCATTGGTGTCAACTTAAGCTAAAATACATGTCCCACAGGCGTTTTACCCCCCTTAGAAAGGGGGGAAAAAGAAATCTAGTTCCCTCCCCTTTCTAAGGGGAGGGTTAGGGTGGGGTGACGCGGTGAGTGATGGAAAATGCGTAAGTCCTAATTTATACAAAAAGCTTATTTTGCTTTTCGCAGCAATGAGACATTGTTACAGGTTACAAAGTCTTCTACACTGACTGGAATAGGTTTTAACTCTTAACGGCGGCTCCTCATGACGGTCAACGATTCTGAATACATCAGGCAAGCTGAAGCCACTCGTGTGCGTGTACTAAGCGAAGCACTACCTTATATTCAACAATTCGCCGGTCGCACTGTTGTTGTCAAATATGGTGGCGCAGCGATGAAAGATAGCACACTCAAAGACAAAGTTATCCGCGATATTGTATTCTTATCCTGCGTGGGCTTGCGTCCAATTGTAGTACACGGCGGTGGCCCAGAAATTAACAGTTGGTTAGATAAGCTGGGAATTGAACCACAATTTAAGAATGGTCTGCGAGTCACTGATGCTGCCACAATGGATGTGGTAGAAATGGTTTTAGTTGGTCGAGTTAACAAAGAAATTGTCGCGCTAATTAACCAAGCTGGTGGATTGGCTGTAGGACTTTGTGGTAAAGACGGTAATCTATTTACAGCCCGTCCCCAAGGTCAAGAAGGCATCGGTTTTGTGGGGGAAGTCAGCAATGTGAATATCAAGATTTTGGACACCCTGGCTAGCAATGGCTATATTCCGGTAGTGTCCAGCGTCGCCGCAGACGAGACAGGGCAAGCTTATAACATTAACGCCGATACTGTAGCTGGAGAAATTGCTGCTGCACTAGGAGCAGAAAAGTTAATTTTGCTGACTGACACCAGTGGAATTTTAAAAGATTACAAAGATCCATCTACTTTGATTCCAAAAGTAGATATTCGTGAAGCCCGCGAGTTGATTGCCAATGGTATAGTTAGCGGTGGGATGATTCCTAAAGTTAGTTGTTGTGTGCGATCGCTTGCTCAAGGAGTCCGTGCAGCACACATCATCGATGGTCGCATTCCCCACGCCCTGTTACTCGAAATCTTTACTGATGTTGGGATTGGGACAATGATTCTGGGTTCGCAGTTTACGTAGAGACGCGATTAATCGCGTCTCTACACGAGTCAGTAGTTTGAAGTTTGGAGTTTAGAGTTTGGAGTGAAAAGCTCTCCCTCATCTCCCTCATCTCTCTTTACCGGGGATAAATGAAAACACGCGATCGCCCACCGCTAAATGGTGTACGTCGCCATGAGTTATTTATAATCACCGGATTAACTATGGTTGAGTCTCGAATTGCCGGATTAATCAAAGTCGGATTAATCAGGGTGGAATTTCTCACGTTCTGCCTGAACTGGGGATAGTAATAATCGGGGTAATTATTGCGTTGTGGCATGAGTCCCGTTGCTGGATCTACAGGCATAGGTGTGGGAATCGGACTACCATAAATAAAGGAACCGACAGCAGGCGATGTCTGACGACAAGCTGCTTCGCATCTACGCCTGACTCCATAACCACCATCAATCACGATCACAGACTGTGCAGAAGCTGGAGCAATGGTTACACCCATAACTGCTAAAGTCATGGCGGCTTCGAGCCAATTCAGTTGCCAATGCTTGATTTTCAACATATTTTGCTCACTTGTATTTGATACCAGAATTTTTAATCAGAAAATAATCGCAACTACTTAGTTAAAATTTTAGAAGTTTATTTACTTTCAGGTTGCCAGCTTTGGAAAAAAATCCAAAAAGATTGCTGGCATTGGCAAAATTAAAATAGTGCTGATTTTTATATAAGCCGTGAGTGTAGAAAGTTTAGAAATTGCTAAAACCCGCTACCAGGCTGGGAAAGCTGCCTTTGAAAATGGGCAATACCGCGAAGCCATAGAAAATTTAGAAAAGGCCAGCGCCCTGTTAGCTCGTAATTCTCGCCTTGGGGGGGAAGTAGAAATTCATCTGGTGACAGCTTATGAAGCAGCTGGACGCACGGATGATGCGATCGCTCTTTGCGAAAGACTCAAACGCCATGCCCATTTTGAAATTAGCAAACAAGCGCGACGGATGCTTTACATCTTGAAAGCACCAAAGCTGAAAAGACCCAGCGAGTGGATGACCGAAATCCCCGATTTGGGCGCACTATCCGATAATGAACTTAAAATTTCTGTACCTGCTAAGTCTACTAAATCTTCTGTGCAGCAAAAGCCTAAACCTGCCGAGCCAGAATTCGTTGACCTCAGTCAGGTCAATACCAGAGATAATCGCTTTATCTGGGTGGCGTTAATTGCCATTGGTTTAACCATCTCGTACTTGGTTTGGTTGAATTTTTCAGGAACCCCTGGCTAATCCTAACAGTAGATATTTTCGTGCTGGGGTTCCTTCGTGCTTTTGCAGCCCGTTCGTCACTCAGCAGTATAGTTCGGATTAGATCCCCCGCCTGCGGCGACCCCCTTAAAAAGGAGGTAGAGGAATTAAAAACAGCCCTGCCCTTTTTAAGAGGATAGAGGAATAAAAATAGCCCCCAATTTATCGGGGGTTGGGGGAATCTTCGAGAGATAAAGCAAGTTAACCGAACCGTATTGCGCCGCCCAGTAGTAGAAGTCAAGATTGGTTAAAAAGTTTGACTTTTGGGGAGATTTATGATTCCAAATTCTTCAATTTTCGGAAAGATTTTCTTTTGGCTAATTAGACCATTTAGTGTTGTATTGACAAATATGAAATTTCTCTCAGTACTGAATGGTATAAATCGAATGAACCGCGTCTTTCCCAAGCGAAATCCTATTTTGTGGCTAGTACTGTTAACATCCCTGCTACTAACTGGCTGTGTTAATTACGATGTCGAACTTAACTTTGACAATTCAAATAGTGGCGAACTAGTACAACATATTAAGCTGGGAGAGCGGCTAACTAGTTTTAGTGGCGATTCTGTGTACGAATGGCTAAACAGCATAGAGCGCCGCGCCCGTAAACTTGAGGGTAAAACACAGCGAGTTTCCCAAGAAGAAATCATTGTCACAATTCCTTTTAGTAGTGGTAGGGAATTGCAAGAGAAGTTTAACGAATTTTTTAGCTCCCGTGCGAATCAACTTTCTAAGTCTGTTCAGAGCGAATCTGACTCAGAACTACCGAAAATTGAATCAAACGTCCTTTTGGAACAAAACAATTTTTTACTTTTAGTTAGAAATCGATTGATTTATGATTTGGATTTGCGATCGCTATCCTTAATTGCCAGCAAAGGTAACGTCTTGGCTAATGCTGGTTCAATTCTCGACTTGGAATTTAGCTTAAAGACTCCTTGGGGAGCCAAAAATATTCAACTAACTGAAACTGCCATAGAGCCAGAAAAAAATGGCAATCGATTAGTGTGGAAACTCCAGCCTGGTGAGCTAAACCACATAGAAACCGTTTTCTGGCTTCCCAGTCCCCTTGGTATTGGTGCGTTGTTAATTATCCTGTTTGTCTGGGGAGGATTGTACTTGAGATACAATTTCATGCCAGATCCCAGAATTCAGTTTTCTCCCAAAGTAGCAGGGAATAGGGAATAGGGAATAGGGAATAACTTTAGTTCTGGGTTTAGAGCCGCACTCAAAAATAACTCCGAAAATGAATGTAGAGACGTTGCTCCGAAAATGAATGTAGAGACGTTGCAATGCAACGTCAAGACAAGGGTTTCAGGTAACGCATAATTAATTTCTGGAGATGTCTATTCCAACACCCACAGTATATACATTGTCCAGGGACTTGATAGTAAAGACATCAGAATATTGACAGGGCAAGCATCAGGATTTTTAGAGACTAGACATCGGTAAGTTAGCTTAAAGTCCGACAGTTACTTTATGGTAACTACTTTACTTTAGTAACTAGTTACTTTTAGTATCTAATTTAATGCTTTGAAATTTAGACTCAAAAAAAGTAAAAGCAGAAATCTTAGCTAATCAGGAGATATTTGGTGGTAAACATTCTACATATTGATTCCAGCCCTCGTGGTGAGCGATCGCACTCCAGAGAACTATCTAAGGAATTCGTCAGTAGTTGGAGGGCAGCACATCCTGAAGATGCGATCGCCTATCGAGATATTGGGCGTCACACAATTCCTCACGTTAATGAAGCTTGGATTGCAGCTGCATTTTCAGCACCAGAAACCCATACCCCAGAATTAACTGAGGCACTTAGGATTTCTGACGAACTGATTGATGAGTTTTTGGCAGCCGATCGCTACGTCTTTGGAGTGCCAATGTACAACTTCAATATACCTTCCACTTTTAAGGCTTACATTGACCAAATCGTTCGCGCTAACCGGACTTTTGCTATAGATGCTCAAGGTTTAAGAGGGTTAGTCGAGGGTAAAAAGGCGGTGATCATTACAGCTCGCGGCAGTGACTTTAGCCCGACATCTCCTTTCGTTGCCTACGACTTCCAAGAACCATACCTGCGGGCGATTTTCGGTTTTATTGGGATTACAGACATTCAATTTATTAACGCTAATAGCCTGAACGAAGGTGATGCCCGTACCCAATCTCTATCAGAAGCACGGGCAGCAATTAAAAATTTAATCACCCACTGGTAATGTCATGCAGGGCATTGGTCATTGGGTATTGGACATTGCTTATAGATTCTTCTCCCCCTGCCCCCTGCCCCCTGCCTCTTCTTCACGGTGACAACCGCTCTATTTTCCAAGTGTCATTATCTAAACGGCTATAGAGCAAGCGATCGTGCAGACGGCTGGGGCGGCCTTGCCAAAACTCAATTTCTGTGGGGATCACTCGTAAGCCTCCCCAATGAGGTGGTCGGGGAATCTCCTCATTTTCATATTTGCTCTTAAACTCCTGCAAACGTCGCTCCAGAACTTCTCGGCTTTCTATCACCTCGCTTTGATTAGATATCCACGCACCCAGGCGACTGTTGGCAGGACGACTGTGAAAATACTGGTCGGACTCAGTTTCGGAAACTTTCTCCACATACCCCGAAATTCTGACTTGACGTTCCAGTTCTGCCCACCAGAACACTAAAGCCCCTTGAGGATTTTCTGCCAGTTCTTGTCCTTTGTGACTGTTGTAGTTGGTAAAGAAGGCAAAGCCCCGTTCATCAAAATCCTTGAGCAACACCATTCTGGCTGAGGGCTTACCGTCTGGTGTGGCGGTAGCAATGGTCATGGCATTGGGTTCTGGGAGTTGCGCTGCTAGTGCCTGATCGAACCATTTTTTAAATTGGATAAACGGATTAAGGTCTACTTCAAGTTCGCTTAAACCTTCCAAAGTGTAGTCTTTGCGAAGGTCAGCTACAGTTTTGTCCATTTTGATTTACTTCCTTGCTATCAGATAAGTAAAACGACGTAAATAATTTGCATGTTTGTAGTAAGGACTTTAGTCCTAAAAGAAGGACTAAAGTTCTTACTACAAACTTGATTACAATAATTTTACATTACTTCACATAGTTCGATTTATTCGCACCGACTTACTTACGCCTATACATATCTTTGTTAAAAATATCTATGATGATGATCAGTACCATCAATAATTTTACAAATTCTCTTAAAGAATATCTAAAATAAGTTGCATAAGATGCACCGTTCGGCCTCCCTTCAACGCCTGTTAATTTATGGTCTAAGCGGCCCGATTATCGCTCTCAATGTCTGGCTGCTGTCTGTGCTTTTTCGCTATTTTCAGCATCCCATTACCGTCTTGATCATTGCAGCGATTCTGGCTTTTTTACTAAATTATCCGGTTAAGTTCTTTGAACGTGCCCGGATCACGCACACTCAGGCGGTGATTATAGTTTTACTTGCAACATTAACCCTGTTTGGGATTCTGGGTGTCACTCTAGTGCCGTTGATCATTGACCAAACAATCCAACTGTTAAATAATATCCCTGATTGGTTAGGGGCGAGTCAAGCAAACTTGAAGCAGTTTGAGATGCTGGCAAAACGACGTTTGCCGATTGATTTGACGCTTGTGAGCAGTCAAATCAATGCCAATATTCAGAATCTGGTACAACAGCTAGCTTCTGGTGCAGTGGGATTTGCTGGAACACTGCTATCAGGCTTATTTGACGCAGTGTTAGTCATCGTGCTTGCATTTTATATGCTTTTATATGGCGATCGCGTCTGGTATGGTCTGGTCAATCTTTTGCCCTCTAATATTGCAGATCCCCTCACCGCATCCTTGCGCCTAAATTTTCAGAACTTTTTTCTCAGCCAGTTGTTGTTAGGACTGTTCATGGTGCTAACCCTAACGCCAATTTTCTTAGTGATGAATGTGCCCTTTGCCCTGCTGTTTGCCATATTAATCGGCATCTCGGAACTCATTCCCTTTATCGGCGCATCTCTCGGCATTGGTCTAGTGACAATTTTAGTACTGCTACAAAATTGGTGGTTGGCAGTTCAAGTTGCGATCGCGGCAATTCTCATGCAGCAGCTTAAAGATAACTTGTTAGCTCCCAGGTTACTCGGCAACTTTATTGGGCTGAATCCTATATGGATTTTCGTAGCTATTTTGATGGGATTTGAGATTGCTGGGTTGTTGGGGACGCTTGTTGCTGTTCCCATTGCTGGTACTATTAAAGGCACTTTCGATGCGATCAAGAGCGGCAAGCCAAGTGACTTTGTATCAACTGTCACTATTGCTCATGACCCGCCCCCTGATTAAGAGAGCAGGGAGAGCAGGGGAAGCAGGAGAGTTAAAACTTGAAGGTGACTTCAGAAGCTCAACTTCCACCCTCAGAAGCTCAACTTCCACCTTCAGAAGCTCAACTTCCACCCTCAGAAGCTCAACTTTGAGCCTTTGAGAGTAAACTTTCACCCTCAGAAGCTCAACTTCCACCTTCAGAAGCTCAACTTTCACCCTCAGAAGCTCAACTTTCACCCTCAGAAGCTCAACTTCCACCCTCAGAAGCTCAACTTTCACCCTCAGAAGCTCAACTTCCACCCTCAGAAGCTCAACTTCCACCCTCAGAAGCTCAACTTCCACCCTCAGAAGCTCAACTTCCACCCTCAGAAGCTCAACTTCCACCCTCAGAAGCTCAACTTCCACCCTCAGAAGCTCAACTTTGAGCCTTTGAGAGTAAACTTTCAAGTTATAACTCCCTATGCCCAATACCTAAAATCAAAAGTTGCACAATCCGATCTCACAATTCACAATGGTGATTGATTCCAAAGTTTAGGGAATACTCCCAACAGGCAATTCTTGTCATTAATTAACTTAAAACCCGTTAATGGAAGCTTCCGAGCTATTAGAAACAATCACATTCCTGATTTACCAAGCCCAACAGGGAGAAATTGACCCTTGGGATGTCCAAGTGATTGAGGTGATTGACCGTTACTTAGAACTGATGGCACCGGAGGCAATAGAAAGAGGTTATGAATCGGACTTGTCTCAATCTGGACAAGCATTTTTGTCAGCATCAATGCTGGTATTATTCAAAGCTAATACCTTGATGCAATTGTCAACAGTAGGAGATATTACAGATGGTGTAGTAGATAATTCCCTATTGGAAGATGAAGACGGAATATCACATCAGGGTCATCGTCTACCATTAGAACGGCAATTGCGTCGTCGTCCATCGGCAATGCCGCCACCAAAGCGCCGCGTGACTCTGCAAGAGTTAATCAAGCAATTGCAGATTATGGCGAACCAGCTAAAACTGGTAGAAAAAGTCAGCAAACCTATCCGTTCCAGACGGTTGCCTAGCGTCCAAAGTATGCGGGAGGCGCTGGAGTTAGCTCACCAGGAAAATCTGACGGAAGTAGCTAGGGAACTGGAGGAGGTGTTGAATGTGTCGGCAAGGGAGCTAAATTTAGAACAAAATTGGTTGAATCTAGAACAACTTGTAGAACTGTGGACTCAGACAAAGCATCTCAACCAAAAGGGGTCTGGACATGATTCTAAACACAGTAATTTAGTTAGCGTTTTCTGGGCACTGCTGTTGCTCTCTGCTCAATCGAAAGTAGAGCTATTTCAAGAGGAGTTTTACCATGAGATTAAAGTTCGGCTACTTACATCAGCTAAGACTGGTAAACCTTTTGAGGAGTCGATGAACTAAAAAAGCGAAAAGTAGCTTTACAGATAATTTAGAGATTTTTGATTCAGTCGCAAAATCCGAGTAAATTGAAAAGATAAGCGATCGCTTGTCATCTAAGTATACCTATGGTTGCAATAACCACCAAATTACTGTCATCCCTCTTTAGGGGATAACTTAGAGCAGAAATAAAAATTGATGATTAAGTATCACTTGATAAAAGTAAACTGGCTTGTGGTTGAGGAATAAATTTTATGAAAGCGATGATTCTCGCGGCTGGCAAGGGTACTCGCGTGCGTCCGATTACCTATACAATTCCCAAACCAATGATTCCCATCCTGCAAAAGCCAGTGATGGAGTTCTTGCTGGAACTGTTACGCCAACATGGATTTGACCAAATTATGGTCAATGTTAGTCATTTGGCTGAGGAAATAGAAAACTATTTTCGTGACGGTCAACGGTTTGGAGTGCAAATTGCCTATTCCTTTGAAGGAAAAATTGATGACAACGGGAAACTGGAAGGCGAAGCAATTGGTTCAGCTGGAGGGATGCGCCGCATCCAAGACTTCTCGCCCTTTTTTGATGATACCTTTGTGGTGTTGTGCGGTGATGCTTTAATTGATTTGGATTTAACTGCGGCGGTTAAATGGCATAGAGCTAAAGGCTCGATCGCTACTATTATTACGAAATCTGTCCCCAAAGAAGAAGTTTCTAGCTACGGTGTGGTGGTAACTGACGAAGAGGGGCGTGTTAAAGCTTTCCAAGAAAAACCTTCAATAGAAGAAGCCCTCAGCACCAACATCAACACAGGTATTTATATCTTTGAGCCAGAAGTTTTTGATTATATCCCCTCTGGTGTCGAATATGACATTGGTGGCCAATTGTTTCCCAAATTGGTAGAAATCAAAGCTCCCTTCTACGCCATCCCTATGGACTTTGAATGGGTAGATATTGGTAAAGTACCAGATTATTGGCGGGCGATTCGCGGTGTGCTGCTAGGTGAAATCAAGAATGTGCAAATTCCTGGTCATGAAGTCGCCCCTGGCATTTACACTGGCTTAAATGTCGCCGTAAATTGGGACAAAGTGGATATCACAGGCCCAGTTTACATTGGCGGGATGACGAGAATAGAAGACGGAGCTAAAATTGTCGGCCCAGCGATGATTGGCCCTAACTGTTGGATATGTAGTGGTGCAACAGTAGAAAACAGCGTGATTTTTGAATGGTCGCGCCTGGGGCCAGGAGTGCGTTTAGTCGATAAGCTGGTGTTTGGACGTTATTGTGTGGATAAAACTGGCGCTGCAATAGATGTTCAAGCGGCTGCTTTAGACTGGCTGATTACCGATGCCCGTCAGACCCCGCGATCAGATACGCCTCTTGAGCTACAAGCGATAGAGGAATTGTTGGGGACAAACGCAAGTTAGGGAGTGGGGAGTGGGGGAGCAGGGAGAAGATTTTTCCCGTCTCCCTCTTTGCAATGCCCAATGCCAATCCTAACTCAATACGCTTGGGTTAAGCCCAAAAACCTTGGTAGAGACGCGAAATTGTACTTCGTCCCGCTACGCTAACGCGTCTCTACAGGTCTAAAATCAGTACCAAAAATCCTTAACCCAAGCGTATTGAATCCTAACTATCAATTCTAACTATTTAAGTACGTATATCTTCTGAGACTCTGTTCGTAGGTTTGTAACAGTCGCTGAGATTCTGCTAGGGTAATGCGCTTTTCTTCTAATGCTTTCTCGCAACGCTGGCGAATGTTTTCCACCATATCTTCGGAGTCATACTGGACGTAGCTTACCACTTCGCTCATGGTGTCACCTTTGACAATGTGTTCAATCTGGTAGCCTTTGGGCGTTAATTGGATGTGAACGGCGTTAGTATCCCCAAAGAGGTTGTGCAAATTGCCCATGATTTCTTGGTAAGCTCCATTCAAGAACATTCCCAAATAATAGGGTTCTCCGGGCTTGTAAGTGTGCAACTCTAAAACCGATTTGACATCGCGCAGGTCAATAAAGCGGTCGATTTTACCATCACTATCGCAGGTGAGGTCTGCCAAAATTCCCCGCCGCGTTGGTTCTTCATCCAAGCGGTGGATTGGCATGATCGGGAATAGCTGATCGATCGCCCAACAATCTGGTGCTGATTGAAACACTGACATGTTGACGTAGTAGATGGAAGCCATGATTTTCTCTAGGTCTTCCAGTTCATCGGGTACGTATTCTTGCTGTCTAGTGATGTTGAGAATTTTTTGACAACAAGCCCAGTAGAGGCGTTCGGCTTTGGCTCGTTCTCTGAGGCGTAATATTCCTAAGTTGAAGCGGCTGATGGCTTCTTCTTTGAATTGTGCCGCGTCGTGGTAGAACTCCTGATAATTCTCTTGGTTGATAGATTGGTAAGTTTCCCAAAGATAATTAATAATCGGGGATTCTCCCTCTTGTGGAGGTTCTGGTGCATCCAGGGGGACATCACTAGTACTGAGAACGTCAAAAATCAGCACCGATTGATGGGAAGCGATCGCTCGTCCACTTTCGCTAATCAGTGTTGGTACGGGAATATCCCGCTCTGCACAGGTATCTTTTAACTCTGCCACGATGTCGTTGGCATAGTTCTGCATATTGTAATTTTTCGATGCATAGAAGTTGGTTTGGGAGCCATCGTAATCTACGCCCAAGCCGCCACCAACATCAAGGTATTTCATATCTGCTCCCAGCATCGACAATTCCACATAAATGCGGCTGGCTTCTTGGATGGCATCTTTAATCACATTAATAGCAGAGATTTGTGAGCCGATATGGAAGTGCATTAACTGCAAAGAATCGAGCAGGTCAGCTTCCCGTAATTTGTCAACAGCCTCCATTACTTCAGGCATTGTCAAACCAAATTTAGCGCGATCGCCACTGGAGGCTCCCCAACGTCCCATGCCTTGGGTACTGAGTTTAGCGCGAACACCTAATATCGGTTTAATACCTAACTGGCGATTGGCATCAATTACCAAATCTACCTCTTCAATCTGTTCTAAAACGATGATTGGTGTTTGCCCTAGTCTTTGGGCTAACATTGCCGTTTCGATGTATTCTCGGTCTTTGTAGCCGTTGCAAACTAACAATGCTCCTGGTGTATCCAAAACAGCCAGAGCAATCATTAATTCTGGCTTGGAACCGGCTTCTAAACCAAATTGATGGGGTTTGCCAAATTTTACTAAATCCTCAATCAAATGCCGCTCTTGATTGCATTTAACGGGAAACACGCCACGATAGACACCAGGGTAATTGTAGCGAGCGATCGCTTTAGCAAAACAAGCGTTCAACCGCTCAATCCGGTCTTCCAAAATATCAGAAAAGCGAATCAACATGGGAAGTCCCAAGTTGCGCTGTTTCATAGAGTTGACCAATTCAAACAAGTCAAGAGATCCCCCGCGATCGCCCTTAGGTGCCACGGTAACGTGACCAGCAGCGCTAATGGAAAAATAAGGTTGTCCCCAACCTTCAATGCGGTACAAGGCTTCACTATCCTCAATTTTCCAGGAGCGAGGTAAATCTCCTGTGGCAGGACTAGGTGGTAACAGCTTTTTTTGCTTATGATTTTTCACTTCTTTGAGTCCATTGGACGGTAGTACCACCTCGTCAGATGTAGCAGTTGAATCAGCACCCATTTATTCCTAACCTCTGTTTTTCGCCCACAATTTAACAATTTAACGCATTCATTTGGGAACGTATATGCACCCAATGATAATTTCTGAGATAAACTCTGATTGGTCAAGAGTCATTGGTCATTAGTCATTGGTCATTAGTCATTAGTACAAAACCCTGAGACTCAAGACAAAGGACAAATGACAAAGGACAAATGACAAAATAAAAAATTCATTAAGTTTTTGGAGATAGCTTTGGAACGTACATTCTTAGCAATTAAGCCAGATGGAGTACAACGGGGATTAGTGGGGGAAATTATCCGTCGCTTTGAAACTAAAGGTTTTACCCTAGTTGGTTTAAAGTTCCTGAAAGTCAGTCGGGAATTGGCACAACAACACTATGATGTTCACCGGGAACGTCCCTTTTTTGCTGGTCTAGTGGAATTTATCATTTCTAGCCCAGTGGTGGCGATGGTATGGGAAGGTGATGGTGTTGTTGCATCTGCCAGAAAGATTATTGGTGCGACGAACCCCTTAACATCAGAACCAGGAACGATTCGCGGCGATTTTGGCATAAATATTGGTCGCAACTTAATCCACGGTTCTGATGCTCCAGAAACCGCGCAAAAGGAAATAGCCCTATGGTTTAAGGATGAAGAATTAGTCAATTGGCAACCACACTTAACGCCTTGGTTGCACGAGTAAAAAACTAGGGAGTGGGGAGTGGGGAATAGGGAGTGGGGAATGGGGAATAAGTGAACAATTATTATTCTTCCTTATCTCCCTCATCCCCCTCACTTATTTAGAGACTTCGCTCTTTTCTGGTTCTACTTGGGGTAATTGAGCGCCAACACGTTTGGAAAATCCCCAGCCTAAAATCAGGAAGATGGCAGTAATCATGATCCATTCTGGTGGAACAAAACTATCGTTCACCACTTTCAACAACAAGCGCAAGCCTACCAACGCTACAGTTACATAGCCTGCGTCTTCTAGGTTTTCATATTCGTCTAGCCAACGGATAAACAATCCCGCCATGAATCGCAGCGTGATAATACCAATTGTTGCACCCGTCAGCACTAGCCATTTTTCTTGAGAAACTGCGATCGCAGTTGTCACGCTATCCAAAGAAAATGCCAAATCTGTAAATGCAATCACAGGTATCGCTTGCAACAATGAATTAAAACGCGGCCCGTGATGGTGATCGTCCTTCGTTTCTTCCGAGGTAAAGTGTTGGAATACCAACCACAGTAGATAAGCAGCGCCCAATAATTCAAATTGCCAGAATTGTTGTACCCAAGTGGCAGTGAGAATCAGGGTGATTCGCAGCACATAAGCAACGACTAAACCAAAGTTCAAAGCTTTACGCTCAAGTTCTTTGTCTTCCAGCCCCTTAGCGATCGCAGCCAGGGCGATGGCATTGTCGGCAGATAACAGCGCCTCTAAAAGCACCAGGATCAGCAAAACTATAAGGGCTTCAAGGCTGAAATGAAAGTCGAGGTAATCAAAAATTCGGTCTAGCATTCCGGGTTTCTCAAACAGAAAAAATTAAAATTTGACAAGAACAGAGATTTATATATTAAAAATCGCAATAAATTGCCACTCTAATCCAGCTTAACGTGCTTGTGGTGGATTTTGAAGAGGGTTGAATGTGTGCGATCGTAATTCGAGTGGGGTAATTTGCGTATAAGTCAATACACCCAAAGTTTTAACATCTAGTGAATGCGATCGCAATGAACCACTGTCAGTTCGCATCTAAAATTAAAAGATGACAACAAAAATATGGTAAGAGTTTATGGATAACACACTTCTACAACGCATCACTCATAATCCAAATATCTGCCACGGTAAACCCTGCGTTCGAGGACTTCGTTATCCAGTTGAGTTTATTTTGGAACTACTCAGTTCTGGCATGACTACTGAGGAAATATTGGTAGATTATGACGATTTAGAATCTAAAGATATTTTGGCTGTCTTGTTATTTGCCGCTCGACTCAGCCAAGTCAAAAGCATTCATCGAATTGCCTCATGAAATTTCTTGTCGATGCTCAGTTACCAGTTCGTCTTGCCCGTTTTCTCAAAACTTCAGGTTATGACACGATCCACACTAGAGACTTACCACGGGAAAATGCTACGCCAGATAATGAGATTAATACTGTATCAATTCAACAAAATCGGATTTTAATTACCAAAGATGTGGATTTTGTCAACTCTTTTTTAACAGTTCAGGAACCTTATAAACTACTTTTAATAACGACAGGCAATATCAATAACTCAGAATTAGAATCCCTATTTATAGCTAACTTCCAATCTGTAGTTGAATTGTTTAAGCAGCATTCCTATATTGAAATAAATCGAGACACCATTATTGTGCATCAGTAGTCTCTATAAAATTTCTAACATCACACATAGACTCGATGTTGCCGTTCCAGATATTCAATTTCTCTATTCCACCGCCCAAGCCTGTTTTCTCGCTGTTGTAATTGATCTGCTGTCGGGTTTCTGTAAGGTTCAGTACCTGGATTTGGGTTAATTCCCTTATTTGCAAGCCATTGGCGGCAAAAGAATTGCCAAAGAAATTCATGATCGTGCTTATCGCCACCCAGACAACGAATCCGCTTGACTGAAAGCGTGGATTCATCAAAAAGGCTTTGCTCATTTCTAGAATTTTTCGGAAACAGGCGCGTCTCACTACCTCTTCCACGAAAGAATTCGACTACAAACCACTCGCCAAAATCAAATATACAAACCTCTGTCGGGTCGCTACCATCATCCTCTAATAGATCAACATCACCTTGGATTTGATACCCGATGGCAATTTGTGATGTCTTGGGTAACAAGATACGAAGCCGTTCAAAGCGGTTACTGTAATTAGCCCAAAAATCCCTGCGACTACATAGCCGATTTGACTCGAAGTTTTCTAAATCCAGCTTGTTCAATATGAGATTTACTAACTTTTGGAAATCACCATAATTGATACCTCCAATCCACTCTCGAAGCCTTTGCCTTGCTGGATCTGAAAGTTTATACCAATTTTCACCATTTCTATAGTTATGTCTTAACCAATCAACCAGTAAAGAATGATTGCTTGCTATATCATTGGAAACATTAGTGAGTAAATAATTAACAGCATTTATTTGCTGACTCTCTGACATTTCATCCAAACAACTTAACAACCATTTTACTTGCTGCCGATTTGGAGAACGAATTGTAGTAAAATAGGGAGTTATTTCTTCTAAAAATCTGCTGAATAATGGAATCCAAAGAGGTAAATCTTCTTTGATTGTGTTTAGCAATTCAGTTCTATTAATACGCTGTTCACAAGTAATTTTTGCTAATTCTATACCTGCTTGTTTACTGCGAAACGCCCGAATAATTTGAACTGGTAGCAGGTGACTAACTAAGTTAGAATGAGCAAAGATATCAAAAGATTCAGCTAAAGACTGTGCTAACACCTGTTCTTGCCAATCACCATAATAAAGAGCTATACGCCACAATAGCTGATGTTGCAACCATGAGTTAGAAATTGCTACTTTCCAAATGGCTACTGATGTTTTCTTGGATCGGTCAATATTTTGCTGATCCCACTGTGCTTTAGCATGAATGCAGTAAACCCAGTCCAACTTACTTACTTGATCAGCTTTACCCTGTTCAATAGCTTGCAATATTTTATCAACACTTGGTATTGATATTGTTGCATCTGGTAAGTTATTTGCAAGTTGAATAAGTTGATTAGGACTACATTGGGGAGTTTCAGGCAGGGAAGGAATGGAAGACTGATAATTCAATGTTTTAGCTCCTTTAAAGAGAGGTTTTTACAATATCTTTCTTTAACTCATCACTGCGAAACTGAAAGCGGAAAACTACCTTGCGATCGCCTGGATTATCACGTTTTTCGTCAGATTCAATTTCTCCCCGACCAGCAGCCAATATTTTCTGGCTTAAAGGTGCTTTAGTAGGGAAATTCATCTCATAAAAAATGTAGTTGTAAACTGATGATGATCTCAGCAAGCTTAGTTGTAGATTAGTTTTGTCGTCTCCATCTGAGCTAGTATGACCTTCTATAACTACGCGGCTAATTTCCTGCTCAAATTCTGGTTTTGAGAAAATAACCCCACTGTAAACAGGAATAAAGCGACGTAGGAAAGCTTTACCTTCTGGTTTAAGTTCTGTACTTCCCTTGGCAAAAAGAATTGATTCTTGGATACTAACATCTCCAGTATCTGGGTTAACTTTGACATTGATGTTGTTGCTTTTCATTTGTCCGACAACATTACCAATTACTACCCGTTTTGGTACATCCTTTTGTGCAAGCTGGAGTAGGGCAGTAATAAATAGCAAAGCAAAAAACATTAGTAAACCAGACATCAGATCGCCAATAGACAGATAGATACTAGAGTCATCATCTTCTATAATCTCTGCATTAATTTCACCTCTGATAAAATCATCCATGATTGCTTCCACCATTACCAAATTGGCGGTTATCATGTGCAGCAGCCAGCACTTCTGCTGTCTGTAGTAAACGTCCGCAAACTCTAGACATAGAAGTATCTGCTTGCTCGAAAAAGCTTAACTGTGAGTCAACACTCCTTTGCATAGAAACTTCAAGATGACCTTGCCAAGCCTGAAGGCTATCGTCAAATTTTCGATTCAAATTTCTATATGAATTGTCCACAATTTGCACTTGTTCGCCAATATCACGAGCAAATTCTTGTAGTTGCATTAGTCGTTGTGAATCGTGTAATCCAGCCGCACTAACTAATCTGTTAATTTGTTCGACAGACTCCTGAATTTTAGTCATACTTTTGTCTACTTCTTGAGTTAATTTACTACGTCTTTCAAATTCCTCTCTGAAGACTTGATCGAGATTGTTCACAACACCAGATAATCCATCTCGTTGGTTGCCTAGCGTCCCCTCAAGTAAGTTGTTTTGTTCTTGAAAAAACATTTGTAAATTCGCTTGATATTCTTGCCGGAATGTTGTCAAATCATCTTCTACTGTTTGGCGGGTGGCTGTGAGTGTTGCGTCGATATTTCCTAAAGTAGCTAAAAGATTATCTCTGGCATCATTCATCAATCCAGAAGCTTGATTACCCACTGTTTGTAGAGTATTAGTTTGCTCATGAAAGGTTCTATTTGCTTGGGTGAGAATATGGATAATTCCAGTCCGAGTAGCTTGAAGCATCTGCTGTTCTACGATTGCGCGTTCTTGTAGCGCTGTTTGCAGTTCTTCTCGAATTCCTCGGAAGGTAGCAGCCGCTTGTACTGCACTGGCTTCAAAAGCACTTCGCTGGGCTGTCATTCCTTCGATACTTTGAACTACAGCTCGATTAATTTCGTGAGATGTTTGTTGTAGAACTCCCGTAGTTTCAGTTTGGAATTGACTCAAAGTTTGTCCCATATTGTTAGCAAATCCTTGAAGCATCTGCTGTTCTACTCTTGCGCGTTCTTGTAGCGCTGTTTGCAGTTCTTCTCGAATTCCTCGGAAGGTAGCAGCCGCTTGCACTGCACTTGTTTCAAAAGCACTTCTCTGGGCTGTCATTCCTTGGATACTTTGATTTACGGCTCTATTAATTTCGTCGGCTGTTTGTTGCAAAACATCTTTTGTATCTGTTTGAAATTGATTGAGAGTGTCTCCCAAATTCTTAGCAAATCCTTGGAGTTCGACCAGAGTTTCTTTTTGAAAGTTCTGAATTGTCAAGATGGAAGTTGCCAAACTTTGAGAGATACCACCTAACTCTCTATGCAAAGTCAGCACAGCTTCGGAAGCTTGTTGAGTTAACTCCGCACTTTTATCTAGCCGATCTGCAATCGGTTCGAGTACCTGAATTCGCAAATCTTTGATGAGTTCTTCTAAAACTCTCTGTCCCTGATTTTCTTGAAGTTGTCGAAGTTGTTGCTGCTCTTTGAAAATCGCTCGTAGCGCTGGTAAGATAGCAGTTTGCACTTGCTCTCCTACAGATTGACCAATAGCTTGGGCTGATAATTGATTTAAACCTGCGAATTGTTCTGCAATACTCCTACCTACAGCTTGACCAATGCCTTCTGCATTTAGCTGCTTTAGTCCGGTCAAGTTTTTTGCTACAAGACTAAGTGCTTCAGCTACTTCATGGTTGTCGTTCTCTGCCGTTTTTAAAGTTGCGATCGCCTTCAATTTTTGACGCAAACTATCACGCCGTTCCTGCCTTAGCGAATCACACCCAAACAAAACTAAAGTAAACAAGCTACCAGAACCAAGCCCCATCAAGGAAGTAGAAAAAGCTGTTTTCATTCCTACTAGTAGCCCTTTACTGGCGGTCATCAATTCTTTAGGATTTTCTGTAGATAAATTGATTCCTTGCAGTCCCTCTTGTATACCATAAAAGGTTCCTAAAACGCCGATGGCAGTACACAAGGTTATCACAAAACGCAAGGAAGTTCGAGGTATTGGGTGGGCTAAGACCGATGGATACTTTATCAGTATGAAATTACCATCTTGTTGTTTGAATCTACTAAAGTCCTCGGTTCCTAGATGCTCTTTTAACCAGGGGCGAACTTTGTCTAAAAGCTTTACATTCTTTCCCTTTTTCAAATTACTCAAAAATTTAATTGAGGTTTCAGTTATGCCACACTCTGAGCGCCAATACTGCCATAATGTGTAAAGTTCGACAAAAATTGCAACTACTAATACAAAAGCAGTTGCCCAATGAAAAGGTTCGTTATCCCAAATAATGTCCCAAACTTTTGCTATTTCCACGCTGCACCCCTCTTGTTTCTCTTGGTTATATCTTTTTGAATTTCTCTAATTCTTTATCCGCAAAAACTTCTTGAGCTATCCGCATTGGGAGATGCTCTGCATACAGGCGGTTTCCTATAGGTTCTCGCAGACGTAAGCTGTAAAGTGGTTCAGCTTCTGATTTTTTATCCTCAATTAAATAAACCTGTTCTGGTGCATAGCTTCGCAACAAACGCACTTGCAAACAGGTTTTTAAATCCCGTGAAGAAATAGATAGGGGTGAATCTTCTCCAAATAATTCACTAGCCACTTTCCAAGCGTGGTTAACTGCCACAATTTCTTTAACCAATTTCTCCACCGAGGGGTAGAATAGTTTTGCCGTTTCACTAATCAATACTTTTCACCTATCTGCCTGAGCTTCAATAGGTCTATAGTTCCCAAAATGGAAACTTATTTAACTTTTTTGCTAAAGTTATAAAGTAATTTTTGATGTCAAACTGCTCTTTAGGCGTTGAAAATGTATATAATAGGTACTCACGCAAAATTAATTGAACATTTATTTAAGCTGCAATGACCTTGTGACAAGCATTTCAGACAATCCCAATATACAATTAATTTTGCACAGGTACTTGTATTACAGCTTTCGTAACGCACCGAAAACCCAAAATAGTGCATTACACTAACGCGGTAACACACCCTACAGCTATAGCGGTTTTATACTTAATATTTTCCAGGTTATGCCAGAGAAAAAGCAAACAAAGCCTACTTACGCAGGCTTTGTTTATAAACTATTGATTTTTAGTCTAGAGGAAGACCAAAAACTAAATTCTCCATTAAAAGATAGGGGTATTAGCCTATAAATACGATACTATGATTTTCATATTAAAAAGCGCAATAAATTGCTACTCTAATCCAGCTTAACGTGGTTGTGGTGGATTTTGAAGGGGGTTGAATGTGTACGATCGCAGTGAGAGTGGGGTAATTTGCGTATAAGTCAATACATCCAAAGTTTTAACATTTAGTGAATGCGATCGCAATAGACTAAGCTGATGCCCGTCTAAGCTATATAAACACTTTTGATGTCGTTAACTGTTGACTGATGACTGATGACTGTTGACGGTTAACAGTCATCAGGTAAATGTACAATATTATTTGCGTAACAGCTTACTGTCAGTTCGCATCTAAGAGGATGTTTCAAAAGTCATGATTGATGTATCAAATATTTTTTACCCCACCCTAATCCTCCCCTTGGAAACTACGGTGTACACACAAGTCTAAAAAAGCTCTATTTCTCATTATTCTCTCGTTCCCATGCTCTGCATGGGAGTGCCTGATTCGAGGCTGCTGCCTCAAGTTATATTGAGTCAGAGACTCAATGAATGCATTCCCAGTCGGATCAGGGGAACGAGCAAGTCTTATCAAGTAAGGTTTTTAGAGCTTGTGTGTACACCGTAGGGGGGATTAAGGGGGGTAATTTGACTTGTGTATACACCGTAGCTTTCTAATGCCTACTCAATAAGAGCTAATACTGGAACAATGGGAGTAATGCTAAACCCACATAACAAACTATGAGTGAACTTCCTAATACTCTTGAAGATGCGATCGCTCAATCTCGTGTAGCTGTCCAAGCTGCCCTTGCAGATGGCTGTACTCGCATACAAGTTGAGTTCCTGTTCCCAGAACTCAAGTTTATGCCGGTGGCGGAACAATTTCTGCCCCTATTTACAGAATATGATTCCCGTTTGAAGATTTTCTTTGCTGACGCTGGGGCTGCGGCTTTAGCCCGACGCGATTGGGGTGATGCACCATTTCAAATTTTGGATATTGGTACGGGAAGGGCTGCTTCTTTGCAGACAAAAATTCAGCCAGAGGATGAAATTTTCTTATTCATCGCCCCCACTTCCGTAGAAGTACCGCAGTTGGAAAAGTTATGTGAAGTAATAGGCGATCGCCCTTTAGTCTTGTTAAATCCCCGCCTAGAAGATGCTGGAACTGTAGGCATTGGTTACACAGCTAGAAAAGTCCGCGATCGTTTTATCAGTACCATTGAATCTGCCTATTACCTCCGCCCTATAGACGATGAAACCGCCGTGTATCGCTGCTACCCAGGAGAGTGGGAAGTTTGGCTGGAAACTAACGGCGAATATCAAAGAATTGCCGAATTACCCACAAAACCATCGGGTGATGAGTTGGATCTCATCCTCTTAAAGGGACAGCCGCAAACAACAACAGATGCGACACCTGCGAGAAAGCCCAGTGTGTTTAAGAGTTTGCAACGGTTTTTAAAGGCGTTGAGTAGTTAGGAAAAAACAGAGGTAGCAGAGGTAGATTTTATTATCTGCTGCCTCCTTTAATCTACACCAGACAGACAAAGACTTTGTAAATCGAAGCAAGTATTAACTATTCTTAATTTTAAAATTATGAAGGGATAGCAGTAAATTGAGCGGTATTTCTGCGGATTTATTCACTAGTTAATATCCTATCTAATTCTTTAGGTGACATCACTGGAATCAGAGCATCTACAAAACCAGACACATCACGAGTTATAACTGCATCTACCCCATGTGCTATTCCACAGGCATACTGCACTGCATCCTCAAAATCTCGGAAATTTAATGCGTTGGCGTAGCCCACCGAAGGTATCGCCTGTTCTAAGATAGTGCGCTCAACGGGACAAATGTGTAAGTCTATTAAAACTTGAATGATTGCGTCTTGAGCCACCTTCACGCCTGCGGCTCTGCGAACAATATAATATATATTAGTGATTGTTGTTGCTGCAATAAATCCTTGAACCTCACCAGCATCAATCCTCTGAAACAGTCTTGCTGCATCCTCCACAAAAGGCTGCCGCTCTTGCAAAAAATCAAGAACGACATTAGTATCTATCAAAACTCGCATTACTGGTACTTCTCAGTAAGATAGGTAATATATTCTGCTCCAATATCTTCATTACCTGACGCATCTGAACCTTTTGCAATCCCTCGCAATCGGGACAAGTTCCCTTTATTTTGTAATGTGCGGGTTTCCTGCTGTAAAGATTCCAGCAAGGTTTGGACTAATTGCCAGCGATGCCTGCGGCGGGCTACGCCTACGCTAGTCGATAATTGTAGCGCCTGTTTTTGCAAGTTTTGTAATGTCATTAGCTTTTTCCTGCCTTTATCGGCATTGCTGATTGCGGTATAAAAACGATTGTGTATTCCGGTGAAAATCCTTGTAGAGACGTAAAATTTTACGTCTCTACATCCAAATTCATACCTCGATTCAGCAACGCCCCTTTATCTATGCCATCTCAATTGTAAATTGTTGCCCTCAGCATTTAACTATCTAACTACTGGGATAAACTGTTTTTCTCAGCCTGTATGGGCATTCTAAATATATTTTGCTAAAGAGACGCGATTAATCGCGTCTCTACAACTTTTTTAATTTCCTTGCAACGGCGCATTTAAGACTTTCTCAATGCGATCGCGTGTCTCTAATAAGTGCGCTTTGGTATATTCATCCTCAGAATTAACCCCCTTAAGTTTCTCATTTAGTTGCCTGAGTTTATACCAAGCTAGAGTGCGGGCATCTTCTGGGACATATTCTTTTCGCAACACCATACCAGTCAAAATGTCCAGGTATTCCCGTTGCAAGCCTCGCCGCAAACTGCCAATCTTCATTGGTTGACCTTTTGGTTTGATTACTTCTGTCCAGATACCTGATTGTAATGTGTCAAATAATTCCGGCAGAGTCAGTGCATTTTCTGGCTTCGTTTTCAGTTCAATATCCTTGAGGCGAGAGAGGCGATCGCCTGAGAGCAAATCCCGCAACACAGAACCTTGCATGAATAGCACCAAGTCATGAATTGGAAAATCCAAACGACCAACTTGCGGAGTACTACCCCAATGTCGCCAACGAGAAGGTGCTAATTTATTCAATAGTTCTGGTGAAAAGCTCAAGGCATCTTCTGCAAATAAATATTTTTGCAGCGTTTCTAAGGCCTGTCGTTGTTCTTCAACTGGTACCGATTCAAACGGTAATCGGCCTTGGCGGACTTCAGAGCCGTTCCCAGAAGGTATCTCGCTAGGGTGAATGCGAGAGAAAGACTGTCCCCCAATGTATTTTGTGGTATAGTATATTTGCTGAAAATAGTTACCCAATACTGTGCTAAAACGTTCGCTCACATCGCTGTAACTATCACCAGCCATTGGGTAACGCTTATCGAGACGTTCCCACATAACCCGCGAATTATTCAATTGCCACTGGGAATAAAGCAGGACATTGCCGCTATTATCCCAAGCATCAGCAGTTGGGTCAAGGTCATACACATCTTCATCTGTGGAATAACTCAACTCTGGCTTATAGGATTGTGCAGCAATTTCTTCTAAAATTGGCTTTTCTGCTATAGGAGTTGATGTTTGAATTGATATGTAGCCATACTTAATCGCCCATTCATCATAAACCCCTACCATGCTGGGAAAATAATCTCCCTGTTTTGTACCTTGAGGGGCAATATTCGGAGGAATATAATCCATTACCGAAGTTGTCAGACCTTTAGCTTTGGTAATTTCCGTATTATTCATCTCCTGTGGTGATAGCAGTGTACTACCACGGAAGTTATGGCGCAAACCAAGAGTATGCCCAACTTCGTGAGCGATGATTAAACGTAAATATTGATTGATGTAATCTTTCATCTGGTCAGGAGTGGCCATGGTATCTGGCAGCAGTGACATCGCCAGTGAACCAAAGGCAAACTGGTTAGCAGCTTCCATCCCGTAGCATAAATCGTACTCGCCTGCCATTTTTGATAAACTACTCAACAACCCCAGTTGCCCTTGTGTCTGCTGTGGCATACCCTTGTTTTTTGCATCTAAACCATTGGCGCAAAGTAGACGATTTTGCATCAAAGCTGATAAAGTACTGCGATTTTCTGTTTGGCTAGGTTGGACGATTTTGCGATACTCACTCTTAAGTGCCCGTACAAAGCTAGCATCTACGAGAATATCTGCATCCAAAATTTCCCCAGTCAATGGGTTAACGCGAGATGGGCCCAGTGCAAAATAACCATCGACTGTATTGATCCAGCGAATCGTGTTGTAACGAATATCTGCTGGGTCCCATGTGGCATCATCTGGCATTTGGCGGACTTCAATTGCATCCTTGAATCCAGCATTGAGAAAAGCTTTGTTCCACATTAAAACGCCTTCTTTGATACCATCGCGGTACTCTAAGGGCACAGCGTTATCAATCCAAAAGACAATTGGTTTTTTGGGTGGAGAAATTGCTGCTTTCGGGTCTTGTTTTTCCAAATTCCAGCGATTGATGTAGCGGACAAAAGAATCACCGCGATCGTCTTTGGATAAATCTTGGTAGGCGGTGATGAAATAACCGATGCGATCGTCAGCAATGCGTGGGCGATAATCTTTATCAGGTAGTTGGGAGAGACTGTAGTGGACGCGCAAGGTATAACCACGGTTATCAGCTAGCGACGCAAAGCTTGCCACTTCACTGTCACGCTCGCCGCTACCAGAAAAATTTAAAACTGACTCAACTTCTAAATTTTGGGGAAAAGCTTTAGCAGTACCAAAATAAGATTGGTCTGTGGTTGCTGGGACTCCTAAACTTGCAGATAATCCACCTAAATCTGTCAGTAGCAAATCTCCTAAGTCGATAAGAAGAGTTTTGCGTTCTGGATGAATGCTTTTAAGGGAAATGCTGTAGAGAACAGAATCACTAAAAGACCGGGCTAGCGATCGCACCTGGGGATCTCCCTCACGAGTGCGAAAATTAACATTGCGGATCACAAAGTTTAATTTATCATCCACTCGTTGGAAATAAAACAAAAAATCTTGCAGAGGCATACCACTGTAAATACCCCGTTCACCAATACCCGATTCCAGGGTTGCTGTAGCTAGGTAATTTTTATTGAGTTGCTCTGGCTTAATTTCTAAATAAATTTTATTCTTTTCTTTATTGCGATAAAGGGTGAACAATCCTCCTGACTTTTGAGTGTTTTTGATTACTTCGTCAAATGGCTCTAAATCATCCTTTGTTGTTGGTGTTTTGCTAGGTTTAGGCTTTTCTGCGGGTTTTGCAACTTGCAAGAATGGTTGCTGTCCTACTTTTTTAAGGTCTTTTACTACCCAAATAAACGGTTGAGGCTGTGCGTGTTTATTCTGATTAACCACCCAAACTTGCCCTGATGGTAGCCTCTTTTCTTGAGGAATATTGATATTATTTAGCGATAATGCTGAGGTTTTAGTTGAAGAAGTTTCTGTCGTTAACTGACTATTGGATTTCTCTCCACTTCTTGTAACTACGGCTTCTACAACCCTTACATCCTTCTGGTTGGCTGACAATGTATCAATGTTAACAGACGGTGACTTGGCGCTAGCCGTTGCTATTCCTAAAAACAAACCATGTAACAAAATCATATAAAAAGTTAATCCGTTCTTCATCCCCTGTATCTCCGATAGTTATTTCGTAGTTAATTTTTAACTTTTGCAAAGCTATGTCGCCTGCTTTTGGTCGATTATTTCAGGTGCTTTATATCAAACAGCAAAGTTTAGACTTAAATTTAAGTTGCCATTTTTCCGCAATGTTCACGCTGTGGTACAGTAGGATTTTTCCGATAAATTGCAACTCTCACAAAGAGTAAGTATTATTTTTACATCAGACTAGTAAATATCTTGGAAATAAAGTATAACAAATTAGCCAAAGGCGAAAAATTATTTCATTTTTAAAAGAATTTTTCTGATGAAATTTTATTTGCATCAGGAGAATAAACATAAGGTTACTACGGGTTAGCGAGAAGGCGCTCTCCAGTAACACCATTGGTGTAACCCATCGGAGAAATCGCCAAGGCATGATATTTTTCGTGTAGTATTTATTGATACTATTAATTTTTGCCAATGACAAGCAAACTACCATAGAAAAGTTTTTAATTCTGGATTATTAAAGCAGTAATTTAAATGTAACAACGGACACAGAAATGTCAACATATTTATCTCAAGTTTGGCAACTGCTGAGAAATTATGTGAGGGATATAAGGTTAGAAAAGATGCCAAAGACCACATCTGTAAAAACCGAAGCAGTTTTACCTCTAGGAAAAAGTATTAAAGAACCCTATAAAAGCGTTAAATTTGGTCAAGAGAATTTACAGGAAGATTTATGGTCTAAAAGGCTGGAAGAAAGTTTAGAAAAATGGATAATACCAAAGAGCGGTTTGACTTCTAAGATCGGCTATGGGCCATTAGACACACTACCTTCTGGGTTCTGCTTTCGAGTGTGCGATCGCCAGATGCATGAAGAGATTTATGATTTACTAGGCAATGGAGCGTTAAAACGAGAAATAGTCAACCAATTAATGGAATTGGTTGTTGGTCAAAAAATTCGCCCAGAACTGCTTTTTTGGCGGCTAGAAGATTTTTATCATCGCTGGTGTCAGGGAGAATTTATCGATGGGACACCAGATGATAACCTACCTCAGAAAACAATGTTAAAGCTAGCAGCGGAAAATATTGCGATCGGGCTGAGACAGGTTGACATATATACAGGGCTAAACGTACTAATTTTACTGTTAGAGTTACACCGCTACGCCCAAGAGCGAGATCAACTCAAACAAAAAATTATCTTCTATCCATCTGCTCAACCAGACACAGACAATTTTTTCACATCCCAACTGTTACGGATCATCAACTATAGCGATGCCCTGGAAATTGGCAATTTTAGCAGTATAGTCGGGCAATTTCTCAGAGGCGGCAACTTTAAGGGTGCTTACCTGGGCGATGCCAACCTAACTGGGGCAGACTTTAGGGGTGCAAACCTTAGCCTTGCTTATCTTGGCGATGCCAACTTAACTGGCGTAAACTTCAGTGGTGCAAACCTTAGCCTTGCTTATCTTGGCGATGCCAACCTTAGTGGTGCAAACCTTAGCGGTGCAAACCTCAGTGGTACTGACCTCGGCAGCACCAACCTCAGTGGTGCAAACCTTAGCTGTGCCAACCTTAGCCGCGCCGACCTCAACCGCGCCGACCTTAGCAGCACTAACCTCAACCGCGCCGACCTCAACCGCGCCGACCTCAATCGCGCCGACCTCAGCAGCACTAACTTTAGCCATGCCGACCTAAGTAACGCCATCCTTTTCGGTGCAAATCTGAGTGAAGCCAACCTCCGCAGCGCCAACCTTAACCATGCCGACCTCTGTCGTGCCGACCTCAGTGGTGCTGATTTGAGTCACGCCATCCTCAACGGTACTAACCTTAGTGACACAATTCTTTTCAGTACCAACCTTAGTGATGCCATCCTCATCGCTGCTGACCTCAGCTATGCCAAACTTAACGGTGCCAAGCTTAACAACGCCAGACTCAACGGTGCAATGTTCTTAGGCGCAGACCTCAGTGGTGTAGACCTGAGTCGGGTAATCCTCAACGAAGCCGACCTCAGTGGGGTGATTCTTAGCGAAGCCGACCTCAGTGGTGCCGACCTCACCGACGCTATCCTTTTCGGTACAGACTTCAGCTATGCCAACCTTAACAGTGCTAACCTCAGTGGCAGTAACCTCAGTGGTGCTATCCTCAATGGTGCGGATCTTAGGCACAGTAACCTAAGTTACGCTATTCTCGGTGGTGCTGACCTCAGCGATGCCAATATGGAAGAAATGACCTGGGGTAAAAAGCAGCAGTGGGAAGGTGTGCGGGGATTAGAAACAGCAGTTAACGTGCCGGAGGCGCTGAAGGAAGAACTGGGATTGAATTGAGGGCATTACGTCAGATTAAAAAAGGCAAAATTTCTTCAGATATGTTGTTACGAAAATTGGGAAACTATAGTCGTAAGAACAAACTATATCAAGGGTTTCGAGAGTTAGGGAGAGTTATTAGAACTATTTTTTTATTACAGTTTAAGTAAGTCGGTGTGAATAATTCAAACTATGTGTTTTGTAATGTAAAATTATTGTAATCCAGTTCGTAGTAAGGACTTTAGTCCTAAAAGAAGGACTGAAGTCCTTACTACAAACCTTTAATTATTTCAGCTGATGCGCGTCTAAACTATATAAACACGATGTCGTTAACTGTTGACTGTTGACTGTTGACGGGTTTTCAGTCATCAGTCATCAGGTAAATGTACAATATTATTTGCGTAACAGCTTATCATCTCAGACTTTCTGTGCAGATACTTCCTCTGGCTTTTCTTGCCTTTGCAACGCAGAATACAGCCTATTGAGGGCATTTACATAAGCTTGCGCGGATGCCACGATGATATCTGTGTTCGCTGCATGACCAGAAAACACTTTAGATTCATAACGTAAACGAATTGTCACTTCTCCAATAGCATCAATACCAGCTGTTACTGACTGCACAGAAAACTCAATCAACTCGTTGGGCACATTCACCACACGGTTGATGGCTTTGTAAACTGCATCCACTGGCCCAGTACCGATCGCAGCATCGGTTAATTCTTCACCGTCTGGAGTACGCAAGGTAACTGTAGCAGTGGGACGGGCGTTGCTACCACAGGAAACTTGCACCAATTCTACTCGGAACAAATCAGGTGCTTGTTGGATTTCATCGTTAACGATCGCTTCCAAATCCCAATCAGAAATATCTTTCTTTTTATCTGCTACTTCTTTGAATCTGACGAATGCTTTATTTAATTCAGTATCTGACAGTTCAAAGCCCAATTCTTTTAACCGAGTGCGGAAAGCATTTCTACCTGAATGTTTACCCAAAACTATTTGATTGTCTGTTAAACCAATCAATTGGGCATCCATAATTTCGTAGGTGAGCTTATTTTTTAACACCCCATCTTGGTGAATCCCAGACTCATGGGCAAAGGCATTCGCGCCAACGATCGCTTTATTTGGTTGTACTAACATTCCCGTCAAATTGGAAACTAGGCGTGAGGTTTTGTAAATTTGCCGAGTGTCGATATTTGTCAGGGATTCTTGAGATTCTTCTGATCTTCCCAAATAAGGATTAAAATATTGCCGCCGCACATGCAACGCCATCACTAATTCTTCTAATGATGCATTTCCAGCACGTTCGCCAATGCCATTGATGGTACATTCTAGTTGGCGTGCGCCATTTTTTACGGCTTCTAAGAAGTTAGCAACAGCCAAACCTAAATCATTATGACCGTGAACCGAAATAATCGCTTGGTCGATGTTGGGGACATTTTCGATAATCCCCTTAATGATTGCTCCAAATTCGCTAGGGGTGGTGTAACCTACAGTATCGGGAATGTTAACTGTTGTTGCACCAGCTGCGATCGCTCGCTCTAACACTTGGTAAAGAAATTCTGGATCGGAACGAGCCGCATCCATCGGCGAAAATTCTACATCTGTCATGAAAGACTTGGCATAAGCTACCATTTCTTCGGCGATCGCTAGCACTTCTGCCCGTGACTTCCGCAACTGATACTCTAAATGTATATCAGAAGTGGAAATAAATGTGTGAATTCTGGCGTTAACTGCTGGTTTTAATGCTTCTGCGGCTGCTTCAATATCTGCTTTAATCGCTCTTGCCAAACTGCAAATTACCGGGCCATTTTCTGTCCCCACAATTTTGGCAATCTTGCTGACTGCTTCAAAATCTCCAGGGCTAGCAAAGGCAAAGCCTGCCTCAATTATATCCACACCCAGACGCGCCAGTTGCTTGGCAATAACTAGCTTTTCGTCTATATTCAGGGTTGCTCCCGGACACTGCTCTCCATCTCGCAGTGTAGTATCAAAAATGATGATTCGATCTGTTTTGTTTGTCATTTGTGGTTTGTTGTTTAGTTTTTACTTGCGGAGCAATATATCTTCAACCTTAGTTTTTCTTTTACTCTTATCTTTGTAAATAATTGCTAAGAATACTAACCTTCTGCTTTTTCTATTTGATCTCTGATATCATTTAAATCTATATATCTGTCAGTAGCATTTCGTAGCTCTCTAGCGATCATTCCTTCTGTCGAGACTACTGTAATATGTGTATTTTTTGAACGTAATAGTTCGATTGCTCTTTCAAAGTCTCCATCACCACTGAATAATACTACTCGGTCATACTGGTCTACTGTATTAAACATATCTACAACAATTTCAATATCTAAATTCGCTTTTTGCGAGTAACGACCAGAAGTATCATCATAATATTCTTTAAGAATTTTAGTTCTAACTGTATATCCTAGACTAATTAGAGCATCTCTAAAACCTCGCTGATCTTGTGGGTCTTTTAAGCCAGTGTACCAGAATGCATTAATTAATGTTGTTTCTGATTGCTCATGTTTGAAGTATTCTAAAACTCGTCGCGGATCAAAAAACCAACCATTTTTTTGTTGAGCATAGAACATATTGTTTCCGTCTACAAAAATAGACAGACGATTCATTGGAGAACCCATACAAATTTACACCTAATAATATATATGAATTTAGATGGAACAATAGATTATAGCAATTTTCAAATGCCTTGTTTGCTAATATCTATAAACTAACTCTTCATCTGTAGCTTTTATCCTACCTCTTTCAAGGCATAAAAACGCCTGCAACATTAGAGTTGAGATACTGGGTGCTAAACCTTATTCACCTCCGGCACTGCAAGAGCCACTCTATAGATCAAAATCTACCAATAAAATTGAACTAGTAACAGCATTCATTACTGTATAACACTAAAGTTTACTCCTAAAGAGGTATGGCATAGGCTTAGGGTAAGATATAACTTGATGCCTATCTATAGGTTTTGCTTTCAGTATCAGGACACGCTTTGTGGGTAGTACCAATATTGCGCCAAAGACAGAAGACAACCTTGGGACAGCTTCTGGTAAAACCCCAGTTAAGAGCGTACTTGTTGGTTAGGTTAGGGGAAATCTCGCCGCAACCAAGTACACAGACGAAGTATATCCGGCTATGATCTGTGAGAGAATCACTAGTTGTAACTCACTTAACAGAAAAATAATAATTTAGACAGTACCAAAGTAGGAATCTCTTGGGGGCTACCTTTGCCAATAAAAGTTTGTTGATGAATAAAAGATACTTTACAAATGTATAAGATTGTCATTTAAGTCTTATTTCAATGTGCTTGCACTAAAACGTGGTCTGAATAAATAAAAGTGTTGGACTTAAATCAATCAGTAACACGATATGGCAGAAGAACCTACATCTACCTTAACTAAAAACTATGTCTCTGCTGCCAATAGACACTCAAGTAAACCGACAAAAGTAACGTCAACAGCATCGGCTCGTCAGTCTAGGTGGATGCTTCGCTTAGGTCATATCCTCGCTGGCGGTTGGGCAATGGGTGCAGCAGTGCTGACTGCTTCTGGTGGGGAATTAGTTCAATTGATGGAAAATAAAGCGATTTCTGGCTTTTTTACACTGCGTGGCCCGATTTCGCCTCCAGAAGACATCGTAATTTTAGCAATAGACGATCAGTCAATATCAGTTCCCAAACAGTACTATAAAACAGATCCGAAACAGTATGCTTACTTAGAAACACTGAAATCTTATCCTTATAAACGGGCTGCTTATGCTCAGGTAATTACAAAGTTAATCAAAGCAGGTGTTCGCTCTGTAGCGGTAGATGTCGTTTTTGACACACCAAGCAGTTATGGAGTTACTGACGATCGCCAACTCCAGGCAGTATTGCAAAAATATGGCAGCAAAGTTACCTTAGCAGCCGTCTATGAAAATTCCCAGACGCACCAAGGGTCTTTTATGCAGCTGATTGACCCACAACAAATGTTTCGTACAGGGTCAGTATCCATTGGCTCAGTTAATTTCCCCTTGGAGGTAGATGGTAAAGTTCATCGATTGGCGAGTGAGTTTTCTAAGTTGTTAGCTGAAGATAATTTGATTGAGAAGCTACCCTCTTTTGATGAAGCAGCAATCAGGGCAGCACAAGTAAATTATCCTCGACCAAAGGGCGATCGCATTCATTTTTGGGGTTCTGCGGGTACATTTGAGCAAATACCATTTTGGCATGTCCTTGACCCGGAAAACTGGAACACCTATTTGCAGCAAGGAAAGGTCTTCAAAGACAAGATAGTGCTGATTGGTGCAACAGATAAGTTACACAATGATTATTATCCAGTCGCTGCTAGCAACAGCGCTAAACCCATGTCGGGCGTGGAAATTCACGCCAATGCGATCGCAACTTTGATGCAAGGTAAAGCGATCGCTCCAGGGATTAATAGTCTACCATTGCAGGGTTTGTTTGTACTAATTATAGTTGGCAGTACAGCCTTGATGATTACCAGGCGCAAGCGGAGTATCAATAGATTTCTCTATAGCCTCGCCCTGTCTGGCACTTGGGTAGGAATTAGTTATGGGTTATTTGTTCATGGTCAGTTAATTTTTCCCACTACTGTACCAATGATGGCGATCGCTATGATTGGATTTTCCTATCTGGGAACCTCATTAGTGAGAGAAAGTATCAAAAAACGCCAATTAGTAGACATTTTTCAGAAATATAAAACTTCCGCCATTGTCCAAGAGATTATCAGCCAACAAGATGACTTGCAAGACCTAATCCAGCAACGAGGTTTAGCCTTATCAGGAAAAGTCCTGGCTAGACGCTACAGAATTGTCAAAGTTCTCGGTTCCGGTGGATTCAGCGAAACCTACATTGCCGAAGATACCCAACGTCCTGGAAATCCGCGATGTGTTGTCAAACAACTAAAACCAGCCAATACCAAACCAGAAGCCTTGCAACTTGCCAGACGTTTATTTAACTCAGAGGCGCAAACACTCGAAAAATTGGGAACACACCCCCAAATTCCGCAACTTTTGGCGTATTTTGAAGAAGATGAAGAATTTTATTTAGTACAAGAACAGATCATTGGTCATCCTTTAAATCAAGAATTGCCAGCAGGCAGAGCAATTGATGAAATTGCAGTTATGAGAATTGTTAGGGACTTATTGCAAACATTAACATTTGTCCATAAAAACAATGTGATTCACCGGGATATTAAACCCAGCAATATCATGCGCCGACATTCAGACGGTAAACTGATCCTGATTGACTTTGGGGCTGTCAAAGAAGTTAGTACAAGACAGCTTGATCATCAAGAGCAAAGCGCCTTCACCATTGGTATTGGTACTCAGGGTTACGCACCAAGCGAGCAATGTTTTGGGCGTCCACACTACAGTAGTGATATCTATGCAGTCGGCATGGTTGGAATTAAAGCCTTAACTGGTATAGCACCTCGTGAGCTACCTAGAGATGCTGATGGAGAGATAAAATGGAGCGATGCCTACGGCGGTAAACTACGCACCCAGGTAAGCCACTCCCTCGCTAAAATTCTCAGTAAAATGGTGCTGGATGACTTCAAACAGCGATATCAGTCTGCATCAGAGGCTCTTGAGGATCTTGAAGCTTTTGACGATGTTGTAAATTTCCAAAGCATATACCCCATGCTACACAATGACTCATTAATGAATACTTTAGATGATTTAGGCGCTCCCACAAAATCTAGCTCAGAAGCATCCTCAGAAACTACTTGATATGATGTCCGCCAAATTACCCAAAATAAAAGAACCCCTCCCCTTAGCAACTAAGGTGTATACACAAGTCTGAAATAGTTTACTCACCTGGTTTCCACCCTAACCCTCCCCGATGCATTGGGGAGGGAACTAGATTTGTTTTTTCCCCCCAATGCATCGGGGGGATTAAGGGGGGTAATTTGACTTGTGTATACACGCCCCAAAGCATCGGGGAGGGGTTGGGGGTGGGGTGATTCGGATTTAATAAGGAATCAAGCTGACATGATTTCACTCAGTTCTGCATATAATCTTAAATTAACGACAAAAATTCTTCTCCTGTCGTGGGATGAATGCCTATAGTTTCATCCAAATCTTCCTTAGTAATGCCCTTGCGAATTGCCACACCCAGACTTTGAATGATATCTGCTGCATGTTCACCCACCATGTGAGCGCCCAAAACTTGCCCAGAATCACCATTTAACACTAACTTTATAGTGGTTGGCTCATCCTGTTCGATTAGTCGATACAACAGTGGTTGGAACTGGGTGTGGTAGCATTGTACAGATTCACCAAATTTTTCCCGTGCTTTTGCCTCCGTCATCCCCACACTAGCCGCTTCTGGACGGCAAAAAACAGCAGTGGGTACATAATCATAATTTAGCTTTTGCGCCTTGTTGCCAAAAACTGTATCGGCAAAGGCAATACCTTCTGCTTTAGCCACTGGAGACAATTGCACGCGGCTGGTGCAATCACCCACAGCAAAAATGTTTTCTTGGCTACTGCGGCTGTATTCATCTACTTTAATTGCACCATCTTCGCCAAGTTCAACATGGGCATGTTCCAAACCAAGATTCTTGGTATTTGGAGCGTAACCTGTGGCAACTAAGATGGTATCTGCTGTAATTATTTCTTGTCTATCACCAGTAATAGTTAACAACAAACTCTCATCTGAGTATTTTATTTTACTAACAGTCCTATTGGTGAACAACTTAATTCCGCGTTTAATCAAACCCTGTTGTACAGCAGAGCAAATATCATCATCAAACCCCGATAAAATCGTCCCGTCTCTTTCAATCACCGTCACTTCGCAGCCGAAAGCGTGCATCATGCTGGAAAATTCTACGCCAATGTAGCCGCCGCCAATAATTGCTAAACGTTTCGGCAGATAAGGTAGCTGAAACATCTCGCGGGATGTGATAGCGTATTCGATACCTGGGATTTTGGGCTTGAGGGGTTGCCCTCCCACAGCAATTAAAATTTTGTCGGCTGTAACTTTGCGTCCATCAATATTGATAGTATGGGTATCGATGAAAGTTACGTGTTGAGAAATTAATTCAATTCCAGCTTTTTGCAATTGCTGAAAATAAGACTGATTAATGGTGTCAATATGCTGATGTACTGACTTAATAAATAATGTCCAGTCAAAGTATGTTTGGCAGTCACTCCACCCATAACTGTGTGCTATTTGATTTTGCAGGGCGAAGTCAGCTGCGTAGACAATCAGTTTTTTCGGAACGCAGCCGCGATTTACACAAGTCCCACCGACGGATTCTTGTTCAGCAACAGCGACACGTACACCGTAACTAGCTGCTTTTTTAGCTGCTGCCAATCCCCCAGGCCCAGCACCAATGACAAACAAATCGTAATCAAATGTCATAAAAATCTGTTCCTTTTTGACTTTTTGGAAAGCAGAGCTATTTCATACCTTATAGTGATTCACACAAAACTTAATCTACTGTCTTTGGGTGGACAATTTGGGATGAAACCAGGCTGATATCTAGCACATTGCCACATTAATAGCAATTACATCCAAAAGGAACAGCGATTGCTCGATTCTTACTAAGTTATATTACATTATGTTGCCAAAGAAGCATTTTGTCTATTCTACAAGGGGTAGATGTTTGCGTAGGCGTAGCCCGTCGTAGACATCGCATCGGGTGGGTATGCGATCGCACTTTTGATCCAAAGCATATAAATAACAGCTTAATCTTCAGTTACAATTTCACCTAATACTAAAATAGTTATGGAAAAGCACCCTTGTAAATAAATCTATGAATGTGTTCTTAAATCCAGAGATAGAGCAATTCATCCAAACTCAGATTGAAAGTGGTAAGTATGCTTCGCTTATTTCTTCAGGCGTGACGTTAGATTTTATCCATCCCCGATTTCGGCTTGTTTTTGATAATTGAGCCATATTGAATAAAAATAGATTAGAAGCAGTATTTTAATTATTGCGTGCTATTGTTGATTGTCTATAAAATATTGGAATCGCTTCGGCTAATGCAGTTAAATTTTGTAGGTTGGGCTTACCGTGTTTGGGGATTGCTCACGCAACCACCGCCACTAACCGAAAACCAACAGAGGTAAGGTAAAAATCAAACAAAGGCGGGTGCGGGGGTTGAACCCGCTAATCCCCACAATGGTGGAGACGTAACCGATAACCCTAATTCTTCGTCCCCGAAAGGCAAGTTGCGAACAAGGATAACCCGCCATGAAGCATGAAGGATAAAGTGTTTCATCCTTTACCCTTCAGCAATATCTACAATTCACCCATAGCCAGCATCTGGATGATCCGAGGCGTACCTGGGTCGAACCCTGCCAAATCCCAAGACAGCGAATCTTCAGGATCTACCAAAGTAATCTGGTAAGGTGTCAAGGTGACATACACCGCCTTGACGTTTGGATTTACCTTTTTGCGGTACTCCTTCAACGCTTGACTTGGATGCTTATACCCAGCCCAGCTTTCCGAGTCAGTCCAAAAGCAGACTACATCAGCTTTAAACTTATTCTTAATCATCCAGTCGTAAGCGACAGATGCATCCGTTCCACCAAAGTTTTGGTTGCCAGCTTTGCGAACCGCAGAACTAAAACTATCTTTAGCGGTAATATCTAATTCACGGAATTCGGTAGCAAAGCCGCGAATCATGTAGTTTTTCTCTGCTTTTGCTGTCACCAGTGCCATTGTGGTGGCAATTTCACAACAAGTTAGCCCCATATCTGCAACCAAGTTACCCATAGAACCAGAAACGTCTACGGCGTGCATGAATACTTTACGTGTCGGTTGTACAACATCAAAAGACAGTTCAACCGCCTTTTCTAAAATGTCCACAATCCGAGGAACTGGGTTCCAAGTTTTTTTACTGCGTCCTAATGTTCCACCAGATTGATATGTTTTGAGTGCTTTCAAAACATCAATCGGATGGATGCGACCTTTACGCAGATGTTCTCTGCGATTAAGAACTGCTTCCACTTGCAGCAAATTAGCGTCTTCATCAGCTCGTAACACACCCAGTTCAGTTAAAGAACCCAAGTTACGCAACATTGCACCTATTGGCATTTCCTGAAATAGCAGCTGCCAAGCAAGCTTATCCATTTTGCCGACAGGTGCAGCCATTTCGTGGGTTAAGCGTCCTTGGGAAATAGCTTCATGGGTTTGGGTGGGATTCCGTTTAAGCCACTCATACCACCAAATCTGCGCCAACGCCTCTGAGGGGATATCTGCTGGCAATTCTTCCCAGCCTCTAACTACCCACTCAAATAGTTGACGGTGATTTTCTGTAGGCGGTTTAACATGGAACAACCGCAATGCATCTCGGTGCGAGAAACCTTGACGCTGTTGATATTTCAACAGCTGATAAGCTAAACCCTTGACATCTTCCCTTGAGAGCCAAGTTTTACCAGCTTCCCGCACTACTTTGCCAAATCCCCGCAGAGATTTGGTGTAGTTCAACCATTCGTAGAAATGGCTACCAGTGCGGACAACTTGCGGGAAGATTTCACCAAACGCGTGTTTTGCTTCTGGTGTTTCACCCATCGACAGCAACACCAAAGCTAATATAGGCGCACTGTTATTGATGGCGCGTCCATCGCTAGCATACAAAATTTCTTCTGCTACACGGCTGGGATTTTCGGCAACAGCAAGTCTTACAACTGTCACAAAATCCTCTGTTAATTCCTGTTTACCAGCGTAGTAAGTGCTTTTTGCTGTGCCAACCAAAAGACAGCGACGCAGCATTTTCCAAATACCAGCATCAAACATCCAGCCGCCGGAACGTCCCTGAACCATTTCTGCTTCTCGTCCGGGGATAGGTTGATTTTGGGGTGTAGTTGTCTTCTTTTTAGTGAAAAAATTGTAATTCATCGCTTCATCTCCCGGCCTTTGCAGGCAAAAATGAAAGGTGACAGAGCAGGATTTGAACCTGCGACATCCGGCTTAACGGGCGATAACCCTAATTCGTCGGCCTTTTCAGGCAAGGTGTGAACAAGGATGTTTTTCGGCGCTCTACCAACTGAGCTATCTGCCACATGAAAATTTTGGATTTTGGATTTTAGATTTAATCCAAAATTATTTGGTGTAGCGGAGCGGGATTTGAACCCGCGACCTCTCGAACCCTAATCGATAACCCTAATTCGTCGGCCTTTGCAGGCAAAGAGTGAACAAGGATGTTTAGCGCTCTACCTCTGAGCTACCCGCCACATGAAAATTAAAAATTAAAAATTTAAATTTCAGCACTAGATTTGGTGTAGTGGAGCAGGAATCGAACCCGCGACCTCCCGCTTGGCAGGCGATAACCCTCAATTCGTCGGCCTTTTCAGGCAAGGGTTGAATAAGGATGTTTAGGCGCTCTAACCACTGAGCTACCCACCACATATCAAGTAAAGTTGACTTGTATTATTAATGTAGTATATGTATTATCTGTTGTCAAGGGACTGACGATTTAAATTTATAGAGTTGTTGGTTGAGTTAAAAACCTTCTTTTTCTCTGGGTAAAAACTTTTGCGCGTAGTTTACCGCCGTAGGCATCGCAGACCAATTTTAGATAAGTTCCAGTTTCAATAGGCTATAACACCTAATTAATAAAGCTTTTGCCGGCAAATTTGCCAAAAGATACAAAAAAGTGTCACAATTTTTGCCAAGATATATAATATTATTTCCCAAAATTCACTTGGCAAAAATCGGCATGAGTGAGAAACCCATAGAAGATAACGGCAAGGCTTTTCTCGTTCTACTTTTGCCCATCTCGTTCTTGATTATTTTCCTAGTTACCACTTGGAGATTTTTACTGGCGCTAATTGTGCTGGTAATTGGCTTCAAGCTTTGGCAGGAATATCAATGGCAACAGTGGACTCATCGAGTTAACCCAATTTTTCATCAGTTGGTTCGGGAAAATCAAGGCAGACTTACGCCAATGGACTTGGCAATGAGGGGCAATTTTCCTGGAACAACGGCAAAACGCTACTTGGATGGTAAAGCCTCGGAATTTGGCGCTAGTATAGTGAACTCCGAAGAGGCGGGGCAGTCTTATTACTTTATAACTGCCAGCATTCTCGGCAATATTCTTGATAGTAGTGAGCCTGTTAAAGAACTTCCTACTCAACCAGTTACTAAAACTGCGCGATCGCTCCTAGCACCACCACCAACCCCACAGGAGGAACCAGAAACCGAATTACCACCACAGCCAACCCATGACTCAGCTCAACGATCGCTGGAAAAACAGTTAATTTTTGGCTCTCTGATTCAATCTGAACTTGCCAAACGGCTAAATGTCTATTCCAGCACGGTTTATAAACGGCGAAACGATCCAGAATTTCCTGAGTGGAGTCGCAGCAAAGACCCTGATGGTATTGCCTGGTCATACTCGGAAAAAACTAAAGAGTTTTTCCCGGTGGAGGAAGAAGGGTAAAACAATTCGTAATTCGTAATTCGTAATTAGAATTTTGGAATTTTTGTTTGTAAACCTATAGCTTCGTTGATGGAATTTAAGCCGTTTTGTTCTAGTAGGACAAGCAAACCTGCTAAAATCCGGCGTACCATCAGTGGGCCTTCGTAAATCCAGCCTGTATAAACCTGGATTAGGCTAGCACCAGCAGTAATTTTTTCCCAAGCATCTTCAGCAGAAAAGATGCCACCAACGCCAATAATCGGGATTTGTCCTTGGGTTTGCTGCCAAATAAAACGAATTACCTCAGTGGAGCGATCGCGCAATGGTTCACCGCTAATTCCGCCAGCTTCATCCTGGGGTGATTTGCCTGTTTGGTGAATCATCTGGGTTTTGAGTCCATCACGGCTGATGGTGGTATTAGTGGCAATAATTCCCGCTAGTTGGTAGGTTTTAGCCAAAGAAATAATGTCAGCGATCGCAACCCAATCTAAATCTGGCGCTATCTTGACAAAAACAGGTTTTTGTGTAGTGTTTTCTTGTTGTAATAAATTCAATATCGCACTAAGCATAGAGGCATCTTGGAGCGATCGCAACCCCGGTGTATTTGGCGAAGATACATTAACAACAAAATAGTCTCCCAAATCCTTGAGGCAGCGAAAACTATCGAGATAATCCTGTGCGGCTGCTTCTAGAGGAGTTACCTTAGATTTACCCAAATTTATCCCTATGGGTATTGACTGGGTTAACTTCTGCTTTTCCTGTGTCAAACGTGCCGCCATAGCTGCTGCACCGCGATTATTAAAGCCCATCCGATTGAGAGCAGCTTTATCCAACGGCAAGCGAAACAAACGAGGAGGCGGATTTCCTGGCTGTGCGTGAAAAGTTACAGTTCCTAATTCCGCAAAGCCAAAACCCAGGTTAGACCAAATGTTAGCAGCTACTCCATCCTTGTCGAAACCAGCTGCTAACCCTATCGGATTTGGGAAATTTAGTCCAAACAAATTCTGTTCTAAGCGGGAATCGTACAGACACAAGGATTTTTGTAAGCGTTGGTTTACCCAACTGGTAGGGGTTTGCGACAGCCAGCTAAAACTGCGAATCGTCTGCTGATGTAACCACTCCGGGTCTGTTTTTACCACATTGAACAAAAGCGGACTAATTGCAAATTTATAAATATCCATTAGCTTTTATAAAGAATAACTCAGAAATCAGAAGTCAGAATTCACTCTGAAATTATGTACGAGTAAGCAATGAGTATTGGTCAAAACCTTACCCAGAATCAAAATCAGCATGATTACAGTTCAGGTAGAACAGGAAGTAACTCAGCAGGATCGGATGACCCTCATCCAAATGATTCGCCAGTTCAATCAAAATTTTTTTCCGTTGTCAGAGTGGCAACCTGTAGCAGTTTTTGCACGAGATGAATCAGGCTTGATTGTTGGTGGAGTTCTGGGCGAAATCGGTTGCGATTGGCTTTATATCAGAGTCTTAGTTGTTCAAGAAGGCTTACGCGGCAAAGAAATTGGAAGCAATATCCTTAAAATTGCTGAAAAAGAAGGTCAAAAGCAAAACTGTGTAGGGGTTCATCTTGAGACATTAGACTTTCAAGCTAAGGAATTTTATGAATCTCAAGGCTACACTGTATTTGGTTTTCAAGAAAATTACCCGCTTGGGCATAAAAGATACTTCATGCAAAAGTTATTTTATTTGAGTTAAACATTCAAGAGGCAGCGATTTTAAGTTGTATAGTTCAAATCGCTAGAAAGACGCAAAGATGCGGAATGCAATTTGAATGACTATTAGACATCTCCAGAAATTAATTATGCGTTACCTGAAACCCTTGTCTTGACGTTGCATTGCAACGTCTCTACATTCATTTTCGGAGATGTCTATTAGCTTAATTTTCTATTAACCTGTCCAGGTTCAATATTTAACACTTGTGGCAATATTACTCAGGGTACTTTTCTGGGCATCTTATATATTACAAGTTATGTTAACCAATAAATCAGATGGGGCAGCCACAAAAACCTATAGCCGCCGAACAGCAGATCCTCTCATTGGGGCGTGTCCTCCAGAGCCTCAGAGAAGAAGATGATGTTGACGTTCTGATTGAAACTACTATTTCTTATCTTAAAGAACAGTTTGACTACAAACTGATTTGGATTGCTCTTTACGATCGCCTGAATCACATATTATTCGGGAGAGGTGGCATCACACCCGATCGTGACACGAGTTTTTTACGCCAAAGGGTTGTTCTCAGTCCTGGAGATTTATTAGAGCAAGTGGTGATTCAACAGCATCCTTTGGGCATAGCTGATTTGCAAACTGAAATCCGCGCCCCCGAATGGCGAAAAATTGCTGAAAAATCCCACATCCAAGGAACGATTATTTTACCAATTCGCTATAAAGACCGTTGCTTAGGTGTGCTGTTACTGGGTTCAGAACGCTGGGGCTATCTACTGACAGGGGAAGCAAAAGCACGTTTGATGATGGTTTTAGGCGAATTGGGGGCAGTGCTTTATCAAAATGAGATAGATTTGCAGCAAAAGCAAACCAAGCGAACCGAGGAACCATTATTAGAATTGTTAGAAAATTTACGCACCCTTAGTAACCTTAATCAAAGACTTGAAGCTGCGGTGCAAGCAACTCATAAATTTGTCTCCCCCAGCCGGACAAATGTTTACTGGTTTGAGCGGGAAGGGCGCTATTTTTGGTGTCGGATGAGCAATCAGCTGGTGAAAATAGATCGCAATTCTAGCAGTCAGCAAGCGGCGGGAATGACGGTACAGGAGTTGAGCGACTTTTATTATGCTTTGACAGTTAACCAAATTGTCTCGATTGGTGATGCACGCAGTTCTTTAAAGAGTCATTTTACGGCAAAATTGCTGCAACGGCTGAAGGTGCGATCGCTCTTGGCAGCTCCGATTATCTGGCAAAAGAACTTGCTCGGTTTTCTGGCGGTAGAAAGCAATGAACCTCGAATCTGGACGGAGGCACACAAAAATTTTGTCCAAGGTGCTGCTGGCTTAATTTCACTAGTTGCACCTAGTGAAAGCATGGAAAACACTATCAAACAGATTCAAGAGGATGCCCAACTGACTGGACAAGTTGCCCAAGGTATTTATAGCGAACATGACTTTCAGGAAACTTTAGACAGCTGTGCTAAAAGAGTTTTAGCTCGACTAGCTGCCACTCGCTTTTTGCTGTTGCAGTATGATCCTGAACAGAGTAATTATCAATTTATTTACCAAAGTCAGCCCTATAATCGCCGACCGTTGACATTTACCCTTAATACTCTCAAAGAATTAGATGAGCAGCTTTTGCAACGTTCAACTCAAGCGGTGGAAATTGAGAACTTAGATGAAGATTTACGCTTTTTTAATTGGCGTTCCTTACTGTTAGAAAATGGAGTGCGATCGCTACTTATTTGTAAATGCACTCACGATCATATACCAGCAGCGCTTTTAGTCATCGCTCACGACAGCCATCGTTCTTGGACAACTCTAGAAAAAGAATTACTATGGGCCGTTAGTCAACAGATTGGTGTAATTATCCGCCAGTGGCAATTACATAACCGCACGAACCAGCAGCAAAAAACTTCCCAGGCATTTGAGCAATGCCTACGCATCCTGACACAATCCCAAAATAGCAAAATCGAGGTAGAAAAAAAACATTTAGAACGTACAGCACTCGAACAAATAGCATCGATTCTGGGTTGTCCCTTAGCGGTACTGCTATCCTGGTCGCCTGGTGAAAGTTGGGCAGAAATTATCCCTGGAGTGGTAGGCAATAGCCTATTCGGAATTTTTTCCGATGCATCTATTTCTATCCAGACTGAAGCACTAATTCAGTGGGCACTTTCCACAGAGAGTTACCTGACTTTAAACGTAGATAATTTACCCCCCAAAACTCGAAAATGGTTGAATACTCCAGACAAAGGTCAAATTTTAGTGATGGCATTACGTACCAATACTGATTATGAAATTACGGGTGTAGTGTTGTTAGCAGATTATCAAGAGCGTCACTGGTCAGAACAAAACCTTAGTGCAACTGCAACTCTGATTTCTCAATTAGCCTGGTGGCGTCGTGAAAAGCAAATTACCCGACTTTTAGAATCCACAACAGAAGATTTACGACAACTCAACTGGTACAAACATCGCCGCTTAGAGGAAATTCAAAGAATAACAGCGCTATCCCTTAGACAAATACATGATTTGGGTATTCCTGCTAATGAACTGACTCAGATGCGTTACGAGCTATTGCTACGGCAATTAGATCATACAGCCGCCTCCATGAGTGGAATGCTAAAACTTGAGCAATGGCAGCTACATGTAAGTTGGGAAACTATGCCCATAGCCAGTTTACTGAAGCGATCGCTCGAACGCATTGAAAATTTACTTAAACAACAAAAGCTGTGGATTGGTGTACATGGTTTGGGACAACAGATTGAGGAACAATCACCAAAAAATTCTTCAGTCGCCAGAGGTGTTCCTAGCTCCAGCGTTCAATCCGCAATGGCGATCGCTGGTGATATTGTCAAAATTGAGTTAGTTATCCATGAATTATTGGTTAATGCCTGTAACCGTTCTCAAACCGGTGGCAGAATTGATATTTGGTGTCGCCGTTTGGATGCGTCAAAATCCTCAAATACAAAGCATTCTTCTGCAAGTGTAGAAACTGATCATCAGACATCGCTAGAACTGTCGATTACATATAACGGTGCGATCGAACCACAGCTACTCACAGAGTTACATGATAATCGACCCAAAGATGTGCTTGCTCTCTCCAATCTCGACCAACCGCCAGGTTTACATCTGCTAATCTGCCAAAACCTTATGCAGGAACTAGGAGGAGAGTTGAATTTCTATCAATTACCAGATAATCGGGTAGTTAGCCGCTTGTTGTTGACCTTAGTTGATCATAATTCTTAGTGTAGGCACTTTGTGTAAATGATTACTCAAGACAATTTTAAATCTTTTTTACTATCGCTACGTTTTGAGCAAAATGGAGATGTATTATCAAAACACTTTTTGCATACTGAAGGGATGCTTAAGGTAGATTTTAATAAAAAACATTTAATTTATCCTGAAGATCATGGATTAATTATTAATGAGCGTCAAACTTGTAACTTCTCTCAAAATGAAAATTTCGTTGTTTTTGAGTGCGTGCATCGACTTTTAGCAAAGGGATATAAACCTGAACACATAGAACTTGAAGCAAAATGGAAAGTTGGGCATGGTGCTAGTGGAGGCCGTGCAGATATTTTAGTAAAAAATCAACAAGGGAAACCAATGTTGATCATTGAGTGCAAAACTGCTGGTAAAGAGTTTGAGAAAGCTTGTAAAGGTATTCAAAACGACGGCGGACAATTATTTTCTTACGCTCAACAGATACAAGAAACTGAAATTTTATGTCTCTATGCTTCAAGCTTTTTAAAGGAATTATCAGATATACTAGAAACATGAACGTAGTCTATAAAATCTACTAAACCTTATGGATACCCATCAAGAAACGGAATATGTTTTGGGCAACTCGCATCTAATGCAACAGATCAGTCAGTTCAAGCATAATTCCCAAAAATCACACCCTAACCAACCAATCCATTCGATTGATTTCGACTATATTCTAAACAATCCAGAACTGATTCCACAAATTCAATTACTAATCGAAACCCACAAACAGCAGCATCATGCGATCAATCGTATTTCATGAGGACACTCTGCAAACGTATGAATATTTAAGAGAAATCAATAAAATTATTCACAAAAAATTGTTTACTATTATCAAAGAAATGCAAAAAGGAGATCCCACACAAGGAACAGGAAAGCCTGAAGCTTTGAAGTATGAATTAGCTGGATATTATTCACGAAGACTATCTGATAAAGATCGATTAATCTATAGTTTTGATGAAGAAAATATATACATCATTGCGATTGGTGGGCATTATGAAGAATAAACTGAATCGTAGTTGCGATCGCTGTTGAATATTGCTCCCTTTTGCGATCGCGCTCAGATGACGGGAAAAGGCGATCGCATAACTTTAAATCTGGTTTCTGGCTATCTCTGTTATTATACCTGCGATCAATTTTTGGCATTCTTTACAAAATTGACTGTCAAATTGAGTATTATCGAGACTGCTATGAACGGACTCAGAGCGAACAAATCGATGAAGACGAAAACATTCCTGATTTAACCCCAGAAGAAATTGGTTCTGGTAGGGAATTAAAACTAGCTTATCAGACGGTGATTTTAGCGATCGCTCTTCGGCTACTATCCCAGCATTCTCAAGGTGATTATCAATTTAACGGTCGGTCAATTGGTAAAAATCGAGAACAAATTACTTTAGCTTTAGCAACTGAGTTCACCTTTGAGGAAATCTATGGAAACTTAGAAGAACATATTGAAACATTTGAACGTGATTTTATTTACCATAAATTACAAGAATTCGGAACATCTGCTTCAGATTTAAATCCTTACGAAGTTAAGCTTTTAGATCATCTACTTTCAGACTATAATCCTCTGAATTAGGCTATTGCTCCGTCTCATTAAAATTGAGGAGTAAATAAGTTCGTAGTAAGGACTTTAGTCCTGGTTTTTTAAGCACTGAAGTGCTTACTACAAACTCTTATCCTTCTCCTAACGGAGACGCTACGCGAACGGGAAGCCAGCTTTTCTGTTGCTTGTGTGTAAGCTCTGTAGGAGAGAGGTAAAAAATAATCCTAGAGATAGATTGACAAAATATTTATTCTCCGAAAATATCCTCACTTCCTAGCAAACTGGTTATAATTATTTTCCATCTCTCTCAGAAATCAAATTCTCATATACAGAGTATTTATATGGGACGTGTTCGTTCTAAATCTGACCTACCCACAAAAATCTGTCCGGTATGTCAACGTCCTTTCACATGGCGTAAAAAGTGGCAAGATTGTTGGGACGATGTGAAATACTGCTCAGAACGTTGTCGTCGTCGCCGTTCTGAAGCTCAAAATGAAACTAATCGCAACACAGACGCAAATAGCGCAAGAGATTAATGGAGTCACAGGTGCAACCTAAATTAATTATTCATGGGGGGGCTGGTAGTTCTCTCCACGGTAAAGGCGGATTGGAAGCGGTGCGCCGATCGCTCCATACAGTAATAGAAGAAGTCTATTCTCTACTATTATGCGGAGCAACTGCCTCAGAGGCGGTGGTGCATGGTTGCCAAATGCTCGAAGATAACCCCCGCTTTAATGCTGGTACTGGTTCAGTACTACAATCTGATGGGCAAATCCGCATGAGTGCTTCCCTGATGGATGGCGCATTAGGGCGGTTTAGTGGTGTAATTAATATTTCGCGGGTGAAAAATCCCATTGAGTTGGCACAATTTTTACAAAACTCGCCAGACCGAGTATTATCAGATTTCGGATCGGCTGAGTTGGCGCGGGAAATGCAACTTCCCAGCTATAACGCTTTAACTGATTTGCGGTTACAAGAGTGGATACAAGAGCGCCAGGATAATTTTAAAAGCGCAATGGCTGGCGTGGTAGCAGAACCCGAACTGGTAGAAACCAGCAATGCCGGACGCGGAACCATCGGTGTGGTAGCTTTAGATGCATCTGGTAGGCTAGCTGCTGGCACTTCTACTGGTGGTAAGGGCTTTGAGCGGATTGGCAGAGTAAGTGATTCGGCGATGCCAGCAGGTAATTATGCTACTAGTAATGCAGGTGTTAGCTGTACTGGCATTGGCGAAGATATCATCGATGAGTGTCTAGCTCCCCGGATTGTAGTACGTGTCACTGATGGGATGTCCCTGAAGGAGGCGATGCAGCGATCCTTTGGGGAAGCGCACCAGAACCAACGGGATTTGGGAGCGATCGCCTTAGATGCTAGTGGAGCGATCGCTTGGGGTAAAACTAGCGAAATCTTACTCGCCGCTTACCACGACGGCGAAAAAATTGGTGACACCTTAGAATGGACTGGCGACGAACTGATCGGCTATTGTTGAATCAGTTTCAGCGCTTCGGTTAAAGTTTCTTGCTGGTCACACCATTGCAGCTAATTCTTGGGCTTCATAACGCCCCTCAAAAGCTTCTAGCGCCGCTCTTTTCAGTGCTACTTCAAATCCTTGTTCCAGAATATCGATTAATTCTGCTTGATTTAAGTAATAACCACCAGATTTGCGGCGCTTGTTTATTTTGTTGATTTCACGCACTGTATTTTCTATCGAAACATCCCAAGAGCGAGTAGAACGTTTTTCGGCCTTTTGTTTTCCTCATCTTTTACCTTTAATTGAATCAGCTAATCTGATAATTTAATTATCGCTTTATTGGCTTTTCTTGCGCCAAGCTGGTTTCACCACCTGACGACTACGGGCAATTACCAAAGAATCATCAGGCACATCTTCTGTCACAGTGGAACCAGCTGCGATATAGACATCATTTCCCAAAGTAATTGGAGCAACTAAAACGCTATTGGAACCCGTTTTTGTCCGATCGCCTATTTTAGTACGATGTTTCTTTACGCCGTCATAGTTGGCAGTAATTGTACCGGCACCAATATTCACCTGATTGCCAACAACGGTATCACCTAGATATGACAAATGTGCCGCATTAGTGCGATCGCCTAATTGAGTATTTTTCAGTTCCACAAAATTCCCCACACGGCAACCAGCACCCACCTCTACCTGACCGCGCAAATGAGCATAGGGGCCAATTCGGCTTCCCGCCTGCACAGTGCTATCTGTTACCACCGAATACTGCACCGTGACATTTTCAGCCAACTGGCTATTTTCAATTAAACTTCCCGGGCCAATATGACTTCCTGTTTTAATCACCGTATTTCCCCGCAGGTGAGTTTGGGGTTCAATAATTACATCCGGCTGTAATTCTACAGTTTCATCAATGGTGATGCTTGTGGGGTCGATGAGAGTAACACCCGCCAGCATCCATTTTTCCTTGACTCGCCTTTGCAAAATATCGTAGGCTGTTGCTAGTTGCAAGCGATCGTTGATGCCGAGAATTTCTTGGTAATCTTCCACATCCACTGCCATAACTTTTCCCACTTGAGTTACGGCATCAGTGAGATAGTATTCTTTTTGAGCATTGTTTGCTTGTAGGTGGGGCAACACCTTTGCCAAATCTGGCCAACGAAAGCAGTAAACTCCAGCATTAATCCGGTGATTTTGTCTTTGAGCAGCAGTACAATCCTTGTGTTCTACCATTTGCTGCACAATATTTTCATCGTTACAAAAAACTCGCCCGTAGCCCGTGGGGTCGGGTAGGTTTGAGGTCAAAATAGTGGCGGCATTCTGATTTCGGGTGTGAGTTTGTAACATCTGCTTGAGGGTTTCGCTACGTATCAACGGTAAATCGCCGTTAAGTACCAGCAAATCCCCAGTGTAGTCTTCTAAGTGAGGAAGTAATTGCTGGATGGCATGACCTGTCCCTAGTTGCACAGTCTGTTCAACAAACTCCAAACTAGGAATTGAATGCATAGCGGCTTGCACTTCCTCGGATTGATACCCTACAATTACGATTCGCCGTGAGGGCGAAAGTGGTTCTACACTTTCGAGAACTCTCTCCACTAGCGATCGCCCACCCAAAGAATGTAAAACCTTGGGTAAGCGTGATTTCATCCGTGTGCCGCGTCCCGCCGCTAGAATTGCTACAACTACCATAATTAGCTATATCAGTGAAATTATGATTAATGCTGTTGGTACTTTAAAATGTCGGCTCAAATCATACCAGCTAATCATAGAAGACTGAAATATACAAGGAGTCAGGATTATACTAATTTTCGCTGATCACGGCGGCTACAAAATTTTATACCAAGATATTAACGGCGGGATAGCCCCTAAATTCTATTTATGGGGGCAATACTCTCTACTCTTTTTCATAACAGGAGAGAATAAACTCGGTAAATTGCTGCATTAGTTTGGGATTACGCCAACCAAAATCAGTTTCTTTTTGCATCACTGAAAGTGCTTCTACTGAATTAAAAGCTTTTTTGTAAGGTCGTTCGCTGGTTAGGGCATCGAAAATATCAATTAACTGAAATACTTGCGCCAGATAGGGAATATCATCCTCTTTGAGGCCATCAGGGTAGCCTGAGCCATCCCAGCGTTCGTGATGATGACGAATAATGGGAATTACGCCCCGCATACTGCGTAGTGGCTGGCAGATTTTTTCTCCAATCAAAACATGCTGCCGCATGACTTGCCAATCTTCGGGGGTAAGTTTGCCTTTTTTCAGCAGCACTGCATCGGGAATACCTACCTTACCAATATCATGGAGATAACCACCCCACATCAAATCTCGAATTTGATAGCGTGAAAAATTGAGGTATTCACCAAAAGCTTGTCCCAGTTTTACCAAGCGTTGACAATGGTTGCCTGTATTGGGATCGCGGCTTTCAATCGACATGGCAATAGAAAATAGTACTTGTTCGGCATGTTCTAAATCTTCGTTCAGACGCTTCTGCCGCACTAAGGACTTTACACGCGCCGCCAGTTCCACACGATCAAAGGGTTTGGTGAGAAAATCATCTGCCCCAACTTCAATTCCCCGAATACGCGATCGCCTGTCATTTAAGGCCGTAATAAAAATCACTGGGATTAGCCTAGTCTGCTCATCCTGCTTGAGTAATTGGCACACTTCAAATCCATCCATTCCTGGCATCATCACATCCAGCAAAATCAAATCTGGTTGTTTTTGAGTTACCAACCCTATAACAGTGGAACCACTATTCGCCTCAATCACTTCGTATCCTTCCATCCCCAACAGCGCAACAGCAGTCATACGACTGGCTGTATGATCGTCAACTACTAAAACCTTCGGCGGATCTAAATCAAACCCATTCACTTTAGAACCTTCAGCTTGTAGTGTTCTAGAAACCAATGAATCATCACCACAATTAACATCAACTTTTATCCAATAAAACACTCCTTGGTTATTTTTAAGCATAAGGTCTTCTTGAGATAAGTCTAAAGAATAAGCCTCCACATTATTTTGTGATCCTACAGCATGATTTGAACCGATACTCTTCACTGTGCTAATGGGGTTTGACCCACTAACAATTTCTTCTGTAAAGCCTGTATGGTTGGATTTCCATTGAATCACAAAGGCACTCCACTTTTTTGCACAAGTTAACAGTGTCAGATTTCAAAAACAAATTTAATATTCAACTATATCTGAGCCAGAGTTTTTAATAGGGATTATGCATTATGTCAAACTGCGGATCTAAGTTTTTCGCAGCATCTACGTTTTATGTTACAAACAAGAGGTATCTTGCTGTCAATTTTTTTGTTTTGCTTCTAATTACAGTATGAGCAATTGACACAAATCTTAAATCAGGTTTTTTACGGATATTTTTTCATTGAACGGCGCTAAAAAGCCTTGTAATCGCTTGTTTTATATCGAGATACCCAGTTTTGAATGTTAAGTCTTTATGGTAATCATTAGGTGTATAGCTTTTTACTTATTCAGTTATATATAGCAGTATTTTATTACTTTCAAGTAGTATGTAGTATTAAATGCTACTATAGAATTAACCCTATTAGCTTGTAAAAAGTTGTTGCCTTATCTGGAAAATAAATCAGAATTTTTGGCAAAAAAGAGAAGTGTCGAATCCTCATCTGAATTATCCGCCTTCCTGCCTGATACCTTGTCTGTGTTTCAATTGCCGCAGCTACGCCCGTCTTAGATATTTCAACCGAACTACAAACTAGTTCCGATGAGGAGTACCGAGTGCTGAGTCGGGAGTAGGGCAGAGGTAAGAATAACTCCTAACTCCTGTACAGATGCGATTAATCGCGTCTCTCTACTTGTAACTCAGCACTATTTTGTCCCATGCCCAATTCCCCATTACCAATGCCCCATTCCCAATTTGTTGTTTCGCCAGCTTGGTTGTTTGAACATCTAGAAGATCCGCAAATCGTTATTGTGGATTGTCGCTTTTCTCTAGCCGATCCACAAATGGGGCAACAACAGTACCAAACAAGTCATATAAAGGGATCATATTATCTAGATTTGAATCAGGATCTTTCCAGTCCAGTGGGTAAACATGGCGGGAGACATCCTTTACCTAACCCCAATGATATAGCTAATAAATTGGCAGCGATTGGGGTAAATTACCAAAAAAGTTTAGTTGTAGCTTATGATGATTCGCGCTTTGCCTTTGCGGCTCGTCTATGGTGGCTTTTACGCTATCTAGGGCATGAACAAGTAGCAGTACTGGATGGAGGCTTTGCTGGATGGCAAAAAGCTGGGTATCCTGTTACCGATGTTGTTCCTCAACCCTGCATGGGTACGTTTGTAGCTCAAGTACAAATAGAAAAGGTGGTAGATATTACAGAGGTGAAAAGCCGGAAAGATAGCCATGAAGTAGTATTGGTAGATTCAAGAGAAAGCGATCGCTACAGAGGTGAACGAGAGCCAATTGATAAAATTGCCGGACATATTCCCGGTGCAGTCAACTATCCTTGGCAAGAAGTTACAGACTCTTCCGGCTACTTAATGTCTCAACCAGAACAACGCCGTCGCTGGGAACACCTAGAAACAGCCGAAGAAATCTTGGTTTATTGCGGTTCTGGTGTTACTGCTTGCGTAAATTTACTTTCTTTAGAATTAGCTGGCATTAGCAAGGGTAAACTTTATGCTGGTAGCTGGAGTGATTGGATTAGTCATTAGTCATTAGTCATTGGTCATTAGTCTAAATAAAGGACAAATGACAAAGGATAAATTTCAAAACTGACCTAATTGCAAACTGTAATTAATACTGAAAAACCAGCCATCAAAATCAACGTTTTCGGCGGTTGAACTACCTAAACTCACTCCAGCCTGCACATTCATATTACTGTTATCAGATATTCGGTAATTTAAGTGCCCGAATAGCCGATGAAATTGGTCTTCTCGATCGCGCTGTGTAAAGTCCGAAAAGTTCATCTGGTAGTCAATACCAACCTGGAGAGGCTTTTGCAAGTAGTAGCTCAGAGACAACCAAAAGGAGTTGATTATCCGATCGCGACTTTGGGGATCAGCAAAATTTACACTCAATCCGTAAAAGCTATTTAATATTAATTTTGAAGTTAGCGGATCTCGCCGTCCTAAAGACAATTGCAAGGAATTCTCATTTAGAAAGCGATCGCCTGCTTTGAAGCTATCTAGGTTATCGCTGTTGTTGGCATGAAATAACTGTTGATTGCTCCAACTAACTTCTCCATACATTCGCTGCGATAGCTGCTGGTAAATACCGAGATTAAATCTTACCTGGTTGTAATCGTATTGTGACTGATTGATATAACGAATGAGATTCCCATCAATTGAGCCGTTTAAAAAAGTCTTACTTCCCAAAGGGAAATATGCAGAGGCTAACGTCAGTCCAGAAAAAATTAAACCATCTTCTATCGGAATATCCTTTGAGGAAAAAATATTACTAGTTTGGAAATAAGCTACACGCCCTTGTAGATAGCCTATAGGTTTAAACTTAACTACGGGTTGTTCTATTGGTGGAAAAGTAGGCTGTTCTAAGGGTCGTAACCGCACCCGTAACCCCAATTCGCGATCGCTATCAGATTCAGGTGGCTGTTTTGGCAATTGCAGCAGTTCCATTAGCCTCTCTAGCCTTTGGGACTGATTTATCTCAGGTGCATTCAAAAACTCCTCTTTTGAGTCTAGAGGAGATGTAGGCAAATCACTTGGCTGCAATTCTAGCTGTGGCGGGTCATTTTGGTTTTGAGTACCCCCAGGTTCTTCGGTTGTGTCTGGGGCTTGAGTAGTTTCGGTTGTTTGCTGCGCCAGCTTTAACGAAGAGGCAGGGGGACTCGGTACCTCCACGGAGTGGGGATTGGGATTGGGGGAGAGGGGGCAGGAGGCAGGGGGAAATGATCCCTTCCTCCTGTCGTGGAGTGGAGCGGAACATGGGTCTGAATCCCCCACTTCTATTAACTGGTTATCGTACCCTACAGGAAGCTGGCGCACCAGGTAAGGTCGAATCCCCATCTGAACTATCTCCCCAGCTAAGAGTTCCCTGCTCACTTGCCTCTTCTTTAACGGCATCTGCGAGTTTAAAGGATGCGACTCACGGGACTGCTTACATAAAGGGTTAATTACCTCTTGCTCCAAATTCTGACATAGCTGATCATTTTCCTGTGTGCTTGCTAAATTTTTAGAATGCCAAATATTTGTATTTGCAGATTCTGCCGCATCTACTCTAATGCAACACCAGCTTCCACCACTGGAAGCTAACAAAATACAAAAAAACAAATTCTTCCAGTTTTTGAGTCGCATCTGTTAGATTGCGTTGATCACCTTTGGCAAATGTAAAACCACAAGCTGTATCGGAGGTTCTGACTCAGAATATACAATTGAGTTCATCTATCTTAGCTTTATAGGTATATACTGAAACTACAACTTGAAATTGCTGCTTTTCGGATTTTTCCCCAGATTCTTTTGCAAAACTGACATGAGCGCATACAGTTGCAGTTTATCCTCAAATTTAGTGAAATACACACAGTGAGTCATTTCACAACAGATCCCTAACAACTTTTTGTCCCTGTAGCTGATCTGATTAGAATGGATTATCTGTAAGGGACTGCTCATTTAATTGTTAATATCAAGCAAGTACTAACCTTGAAATCTACCGTAGGCTTTCTTGTATCTAATACCAGTTTCATAAAAAAACTTAAATCAACTAAACACATAATTTATTTGTTGTTTATTTTATCTTATATTAAATATAGGCTAAAGTACAATACGTTTGGGTTAAGAAGAATCGGAGGTTGGGTTGAACTTTATTGTTACCCAACAAAGCCTTGATAATGTTGAGTTGAGTTGCGTTCTTCAACCCAACCTACACCTACACCAGTTCTATTTTTTAGCCTTAACCCAAGCGTATTGGGCTAAAGTACAGATAAATTTACTAAATAAAATCGCTATAAAAATTATCAACAACTTAAGGCTTAAATTTTTGGTATTAGTTGAAAATCACAATTTCTCAAGCTATGTTTTATAAATCGTTTCCATTGTTAGTGATTGGTTTATGGGGAATTATAGTACTGCCTTTGCCAAATAAGGTAAGTGCCATAACCCCTTTGACGCGAGCAGAGATTCAAGACCTCCGCAACATGGTACAACTGATACCCAAAGATAAACTGAAGAAACGTCCTGCACGCAAATTAGATGCGATGACTCCTGGGGACGGGCTGTCAACTGGTCGAGCTTCCCTAGCAGATTTGCGTTTCAATGATGGCTCTTTGGCACGAGTTGGAGAACAGGCGTTATTTCAATTTTTGCCGAAGACTCGTGACTTTAAACTGTCAAATGGGACTGTGTTGCTGCTCATCCCACCAGGAAGGGGGCAAACACGTATACAAACGCCAAGTGCAGCAGCAGCAATTCGTGGTTCAGCATTATTTGTACGCTACGACCAACAAACAGACACCACAATTGTGGGTGCACTCACAACTAGCGGCATTGAAGTTTCTAACAAGGAAGGTGAAACTAAGGTGCTGGAAGCAGGGCAGATGATAATTCTAATTAAAGGGGAATTTCAGAACTTATATGATTTTGATTTAAGAAATTTTTATGAAAATAGCGAACTGGTTCGGGAACTTGATTTGAACAGGCAAAGTCCTGTGCCTACACATCACAATCCAGCAATAACAAGTGTTCAAGCCGAAACTACTGCGGCTTTGGAAGCACAGCCACCGATAAAAGGCGAGGGAGTAATTGAAAACCCCTCTTTTGTGCAGCTAACTCCTAGTCCTTCAAATTCGCCTAGTAGTAATGATGTTATCAAAGACAATTCCTCAGCAAACTCTTCAGATTCAGAGAAAACAGGACAACCCTCGACAAATACTAACCAGCAGAGTATACCAAGTAGTAACACCAACGTAAACACTGAGGATAGTAACGTTGGTATTGATTCTAGTAAAACCCCAACAATACCTCAAACCTCTCCAGTAGAACAGCCGACGAGCCAAAACACACAAAATACTCCACAACCCGCCGGTGGAGGTACAGTCACCCCACCGCCAGAGACTACAACTCCACCGCCAGAGACTACAACTCCACCGCCAGAGACTACAACTCCACCACCAGAGACTACAACTCCACCACCAGAGACTACAACTCCACCGCCAGAGACTACAACTCCACCACCAGAGACTACAACTCCACCACCAGAGACTACAACTCCACCACCAGAGACTACAACTCCACCGCCAGAGACTACAACTCCACCAAACCCATTGGAAACCACATAAAACTGCTGAGGTATTCTGTAATGAGAGCCTCATTAATTACTTACTAAACACAGAAAGGACGGACTAAGTACAGCTTTGCGTAAAATCGTAACGTTTTTAATGCAAGGAGATGCATTGGCATTGCAGGGTATTGTCAAATTTAATTCGTAGCGACTGACTAAAATAAACTTTGCGTTACACCGAAGTTTTAATTGCCGGACGTTGGCGCTCAGACTTCTCTCTGTGCTAAAGTCTGCGTCCGTGGAGCATTTAAATTTAAACCCTCAATTGACCACGAATTTACTGTTGACTGTTGACTGTTGACTGTTGACTGTTGACTGTTGACTGAAAACTCGTGAACCGTCAACCGTCAACCGTAGACCTCTTGCATAAATCAAACAATTTGAACCCCACCCCGCCAAAGCTACGTTTTGTCTCCCCTCCCCAAAGCATCGGGGAGGGGTTGGGGGTGGGGTATTGGGGACTTTTGCAAGATGTCTCGTGAACCGTCAACGATTATAAAGAATGTTTATATAATTTAGACGCATATCAGCTTAACAACTGTTAACTACTGCCTCTACAGCAACCAAAGCAAAAAGTGATATTCCCTACGACCAGAGAACATCTGCTAACGCTAGATTAAATCAAGGACAGGACTTACACAGGGTTCACCGGATATCCTTATATAGTTCAATGACGTTTTCTGTATAAGTTTCCAAGAACTAACTTTTTGCTAGAGAGAACATAAATTTATGACTTTTGATTACGACCTGTTTGTAATTGGTGCGGGTTCTGGAGGTTTGGCGGCTTCCAAACGGGCGGCTAGCTATGGGGCAAAAGTGGCGATCGCAGAATATGATTTAGTTGGTGGCACTTGTGTGATTCGCGGTTGCATTCCCAAAAAACTCATGGTCTACGGCTCTCACTTCCCTGCACTGTTCAGTGAAGCTTCCGGCTATGGCTGGAAAGTAGGTAAGGCCGAGTTAGACTGGGAATATTTCATTACATCTATAGATAAGGAAGTTCGGCGACTGTCGCAACTACACATCAGCTTGTTAGAAAAAGCGGGAGTAGAACTAATTTCTGGTCGCGCCACATTGCTAGACCCCCATACAGTAGAAGTTGATGGACGCAAAGTTACAGCAGATAAAATTTTAATTGCTGTTGGTGGGCGTCCCATCAAACCAGATTTACCAGGGATGGAATATGGCATTACCTCTAACGAAATCTTTCATCTAAAACAACAACCAAAACACATCGTCATTCTTGGCGCTGGTTATATTGGTACAGAATTTGCCTGTATCATGCGTGGTTTGGGTTCTGATGTAACACAAATTACTAGAGGTGAAAAGATTTTGAAGGGTTTTGATGAAGACATCCGTACAGAAATTGAAGAGGGGATGACGAACCACGGAATTCGGCTGATTAAGAATAATGTGGTCAAAACAATTGAACGCGTGTCGGAAGGTTTTAAACTGACTTTATCAGGGGAAGACCAAGAACCACTAATTGCCGACGTGTTTTTAGTAGCGACTGGTCGAACTCCCAATGTAGATGGACTAGGTTTAGAAAACGCTGGGGTTGATGTTGTTGCTACTTCTATGGAAGGGCCAGGGTACAGTACCACAAATGCGATCGCAGTCAATGAATATAGTCAAACGAATCAGCCGAATATCTTTGCCGTTGGTGATGTCACAGACCGAATCAATTTAACTCCCGTCGCCATTGGCGAGGGACGAGCCTTTGCAGATAGTGAATTCGGCAATAACCGCCGCGAATTTAGTCACGAAACTGTTCCCACAGCCATATTTTCTACCCCAGAAGCCGCTACAGTCGGCTGGACAGAAGCCGAAGCACGGGAAAAACTCGGTGATGCCGTCAAAATTTTTCACACTCGCTTTCGACCTATGTACCATAGTTTGACTGGTAAGCAAGAGAAAACAATGATGAAGTTGGTGGTTCATAGTAACACTGACAAAGTGCTAGGCGCTCACATGGTGGGTGAACATGCTGGTGAGATCATTCAAGGTGTAGCGATCGCACTGAAGATGGGTGCAACTAAAAAAGACTTTGATGCCACCGTTGGTATTCATCCCTCAGTCGCGGAAGAATTTGTCACAATGCGATAACTAGGTCATTTGTCATTTGTCATTTGTCCTTTGAAATCACAATTGACAAATGACTAAGGACGACCTAAAGGGAAAACTTTAATGTCCACCCAGTATATTTACTTGCACGGTTTCGCTTCTGGCCCTAATTCTACCAAAGCGCGGGATATAGGCGATCGCTTTGCCCAAATTCACACAAAGCTAAAAATTCCCGATTTAAATGCTGGCGATTTTTCGCAGTTAACAATTACTCGTCAGATTACTCAAGTTGCCGCAGAATTCAGTAATAATTCTACGCCAGTAACGCTCATTGGCTCAAGTTTAGGCGGCTTGACCTCTGCCCACTTGGGACAGCAATATTTACAAGTACAACGTCTGGTGCTGCTAGCACCAGCTTTTGAGTTTTTATCCCATTGGTTGCCCAAGCTAGGCGATGAAGAAGTACAGCGTTGGCAACAAGAAAAATATATCATGGTCTACCACTATGGGGAGGAGCGAAAGCTTCCCTTAAGTTACGATTTCGTTACAGATGCTGCTCAATACCAAGAGAAGTTTTTGCAACGTCCTATCCCCACCCTGATTTTGCATGGCAAAAACGATGAAGTCATCCCCATCGAAGCCAGTCGTAACTTTGGGCGTTCGCGTCCTTGGCTGGAGTTAGTCGAACTCGACAGCGATCACGCCTTGGGTAATGTTATGGAAGAAATTTGGCAGGCAATTCGCCTCTTTTGCCAATTACCTTGAAGCTGTAAAATATTAAACTTAGACCTAATCTAATATTTTTCAGTAAGTACTACTGCTCTGTCAAGCTGTTTTTGAGGGTTTGTAGTAAGCACTTTAGTGGTTAAAAGATAAGGACTAAAGTCCTGACTACGAACTTACTTACCCATCAATTTAAACTTGACAGACTACTACTTAACTCGTAGATCCAAAGAGACTAGATTTACCAACTATCAAAGATAGTTAGGAAAAATAAGTCTTTTGTGAACAGTATTGATTGAAAATCCAAAATCTAAAATCTCAAATCCAAAATTGATATGCTTCCCTTTATCCGGTCAGATTTAGCCAAATTTACCGCGTACAAACCTCACCCCAGCAGCGATACAGCCGAATCTGTCGCCGTGCAATTTGATCGGCTAGATACAAATGAAAGCCCTTATGATTTACCACCTGAGTTAAAAGAGAAGCTAGCCTGGACGTATCAGCAAGTAATTGAAACAAATCGTTATCCCGATGGCGGACATGAGACACTTAAAGATGCGATCGCCCAATATGTCAATGAATCAGCCGCCATCTCGCTATATACTGCTACCAATATTTCTGTTGGAAATGGTTCCGATGAACTAATCCGTTCTTTATTAATCGCCACCTGTTTGGGAGGAGAAGGTTCAATTCTAGTTGCCAATCCCACTTTCTCGATGTATGGAATTTTGGCACAAACTTTGGGTATTCCTGTAGTCGCGGTGGGTAGAAATGAAACAAATTTTGAAATTGACTTAAAAGCAGCACAGGCTGCGATCGAACAAACTCAAAATCCCCCGATTCGCGTAGTTTTTGTAGTGCATCCCAATTCACCGACAGCCAATAGCTTAACTGCGGCAGAGTTGGCATGGTTAAGAAGTTTGAGTGAGCATATTTTGGTAGTAATTGATGAAGCTTACTTTGAATTCAGCCAAACTACCTTAGTAAGTGAATTAGCACAACGCCCCAATTGGGTGATATTACGCACTTTTTCTAAAGCCTTCCGGTTGGCGGCTCTCCGTGTTGGCTATTGCGTGGCTCATCCTGAAGCGATCGCCATCTTAGAAAAAGTTCGCTTACCTTACAATCTCCCTAGCTTTTCCATAGCAGCAGCATTAGTTGCTTTACAAAATCGCACATTCTTACTGGAGTCAGTTTCCCAAACCCTGAGTGAACGAGCCAAACTCATCGAAATTTTATCCCAGCAACCAGAACTACAAATTACCGCAAGCGCTGCTAACTTTATTTACTTACGTCTTAAACCAAATAGCTTTAATTCACCAGATGCTGCCTTAAAAACTTTCCACCAGAAACTTAGAACACTTGGCACCGTTGTGCGACACATTAGCCCAGGATTGCGAATTACTGTAGGAACAATCGAGGAAAATGCCCGCACCGTTAATCGAGTACAAGCTGTTTTGGCAAATTTGGAATTTTAGCAATTCACTCAGTAATTAAATCGGCTGTTCACCTCACTGCCCAAACGGCGTACTATTCCCACTGTTTGTGGCAGCACACCTACTAAAAGAGCAAAAGCAACATCCGGCAGAAGAGCCACTATATCTGGTGGAAAATATTGTTCAAATTGATCGAGAATTTTCTGAACTCGTTGCCCAGGCACTGGGTTTTCTGTAATTTGTTTGATCAATCGAATCCACTGTCGTCTAATCAAGTAAGCCTTCTGACGTTCTTCATTAGATTCGGGAGTTAATAAAGATAGATTACCTATGGGCAGCGCCCTTTGGCAATCACAATCGTAATCCCCACCTACAGCAGCCCCAGGCCCAGCAAACTCTGCATGGTAGCGTTTAAAGAGGATTAATCCGTTTCGTCTACGACTATTGACGATGAAAACTTCCCCACTGTGTAAACGTGTAAGGATATCCGAGCCTTGCGATTGCTCAGTTCCATCTGGCATGACAAAAGAGTCAAGGAAACTAGCTTCAGGGCAATAAGTTGATACCATAGAGGTCTGATAGCGTCGATGCTGTTCGCTATCCATATTTTTTAAAATTTCAACGAATTTGGTAGTAATATGCACTTCAAAACAGAATTAGCTATTATGTCAACCCAGGTTTTTAAATTCTTTATATTATCAAGAGTCTTTTAGCCAATTTTACTAAGATAGTAATAAATAGGCATTGTTTAGTAATTGAATGATCATATTTTATGAGATATAACTAGATTTGTCTTCCAATTCAGAGAGGGTTTTCTTAAAGTTTTTATAAAGATGAATATCTTAATTAAAAAGTTATTATGAGCTATCCCTCGTTTTCTCAGGAAAATTATAGAGCTATTTTAAGCTTAGTTTTTAATTAAGTTAGTTTGTGCTTTGATTGTCAATATTGGTGATAATTATTTGCAAAAGTAATTACAACATCAAAACTCACTTATTATTGCCAAAACAAAATTCAAATAGAGGAATCAGCACTAAGATGCTTGTGCAATAACATTTGGCTTGAGCGTCTTAGGAAAAATGTATTCCAATTCGATTCGACTTTATGCACCCGATATCCCAACTTAAAATAAAGTTGCCTTGCTTGATGATTATTTTCCAAAACGTGGAGATATAAGTCTTGAAATCCCCAGTCACGAGAAACTTTTTCACAGCTAGTCAGTAAGCCTGAAGCAACACCGTGTCTACGGTATTGTGGGTGAACTGCTAAATTAGATAAGTAAGGAAAACCCATGCCAACTTGGCTCCACGAATCACTGTAACGTACACCTAGTTCTACACTTCCTACTAAGTTATTAGCCGCAACACTAGTAGCTTCAAAGGCTACTAAACAAATATGACGCGACGGAGGTGAGGCCATGCGATGCCTTAAGTCTTCGTAAATACCGAGACGTAGCAATGGAAAAGCCCATCCCCATATACCCTGTTGGGAGTGAAAGCTTTCAGCAATAATTTGAGAAACACCGATCAAATCAGCAGGTGTAGCTGTACGAATTTGAAATTGGCAGCAAGCTGGATCGATTGGCTGTTGCTGGTATGGATGAAAAAACCGATATTTCAAGGCTAGTTTAGTATTGATTTTATTCAACGAAAATTTTCTCAAATATCCTTAAACACCATTTCAACTGAAGAAAAACTTTATATCTGCCCAGGATATTGAATTAACCTAAGATTGCTAATTCGCTTTTGCAGCATACAAAGTTTTACACTTTAGCTTGGGGCTTTATAGCTTGTATTTTTGGAAAAGTCTTAGAAGTTACAGCTTCATCAATCTACAATCTTAAGTTCAGTTGGTTCAAGTGCATCCCTTGCTTTAGGTAGGGAGGATATCAGTCTTACCACAAAAACATCCGTAAAGTCGAACAGGTTTAGGTGAATGGCTAGATAAATAGCATAACCTGTCCGTAAACATTACCTACAAAATTGTTAAGTAAGTACACTACCGACAAATTCTGCTTGCAAACTACCTTTAGTTACAGTACTGAACTCGCTTAGGCAATTGCCGCTACACTAACAGGACTTTACTACTACTACAGGTCGGCGGAAATAAACCTACCATTTCATTACAGCCAAAAAGCTCAAAATTATAGACTTTTCACAAGAAACTCACCGAACGGCACGGAAGCCCCTTGGCTTTTAGACAGGGGAGGAAGTGCCAACGGTGGTTTTAACCACCGTCAATATTATCCGTGATGAGGATCTTCGATATACCTTTTAATTAC
>JAIVFU010000230.1 GCA_020829485.1 Nostoc sp. CHAB 5834
ACCACACCTACGAGGGCTACACCAATGCGCCGACCTACCTGGCTGCCCTGTATCTGCGTGCAGATGGGCGTCACAACCAGGCAGTGCGCAGCATGACTCGCAAGGACGGAAGCATCAACCCCAACCGTGTGCGCAAATACTTCTACGGTGCCAAGCTCCAAATCGATGATTGGGCGTGGTTCACACCGGGCGTTGTCGAGCGCAACGAGTTTCGCAACGAGGTGAATTGGGCTGAGATTGCTAAAGAGTTTGCGCAAGCAGTCGCTGAAGACCTCAAATACGCACAGGCATCTAAATCCTAAAAAACATCATTTTTAAAAGCCGCTGTTCCTCGTGTTCAGCGGCTTTTGATTTGAGGCCGCTATGCCGTAAAATGGACTAGTTTTTACTGCAGTGCTTTCTTCTTCGCCACCCTTAAATTATGCCTTTCTGCGCCTATGAGTACCTCTGATTTGTTACGTCGGACAGCTCTAACTCAGCTGGCCGAGTTGATGGGCCCCTCGCTGGCCAACGCCTTGCAGATTGATGTCACTGACAAAGGTGTGGTCACCTACCAGTTCCAACTGGAGGAGCATCTGCATGAGCAGCAACATCATCGGGAGGTCCCTGGCGTGGCGGGGGAACCGGGGGAGCTGCTTTCGGAGAGCGCTGCTGACCAATTTCTTGCCGAGGCGAAGCGCAAGACCCGCGAATCCTTGCGGGAGAAGACGTGCAAGGAGCTGAGTAACATTCAAATGACCCAGTCCCTCTCGGTAGAGGCGTACGGGGGTGAACCTGTTACGGTAGGTCAGCCTTGGAGGGCGTATGTCAAACGGCTCAAAACTTGCCATTCCTGTGCGATGAAAGGCGAGACAGCTTGCACCACGTGTGATGCGCAAGGCAAAGTTAGCTGCAGCGGATGCGATGGGCGGGGAAAGGTGGAATGCGGTCACTGCAATGGTACGAATTGGGTCTCGCGTACGTCAGGGCCGGGTTCCACCGTGTGCTACTACTGCAGTCTGGGCAAGGTTGAATGCCCAGAGTGTCAAGGCGGTGGCACCGAGTCGTGCTACTCATGTCAGGGGTCTCAGGTAGTCAAATGTGATGTCTGTGAGGGGCACAAGACCCTCACAGAACTATCGACTTTCACGGTCGAGTTACAGCAGAGCCTGAAGCTTGTTTCCTCCTACACGGGGCCTACTGCGCTCAAGGAGCATCTCTTGGAGCTGACGCGTAATCCTACCCTGAGTAAAGAGGCAAAAATTCGTGTTCTGGGCAACGTGGAAGGTACCTGGGAGACGCGAAGGCGCAGGTTCTTTGAGGTCGAGTGCGCTTATGCGCTGGGAACGGTTCGGGTGGGGGAGACGCAGGTTCCTTTGACCTGGATGGGCTCTGAGAACAGGCTCATGGCATTGGACAAGGTTGCTAACGCTCTTCTGCCCTGCGCCCTGAAGTGCACGGAACCCGACCGGGTGAGCTTTTTGTCGTTTGCGTACCCACGGTACATGACAGAACGCCTGCAGCAGCTTTTTTCGACTGCGCCTGCCAAGGATTCGGTGGCCCAAGCCGCCCAAGCCCAGCGCAACCCGCTCAGCATCCAACAGCAACGCGCATTGGTCTTCTTAAACCAGGAGCGGGTCAAGGCCGGACTCCCTCCAGAAAAGACCGGGGTCCCTCCCGACATCTCCAAAGAGCCTTGGTACCTCATGGTTCGCCGCATGCAGCGCCATTTGGTACTTCGAGGGCTAGGCCCCCTGGTCGCGCTCACAGCGCTCGTTTTTGCGATAGTGTTGATGTATCCCCAAACCATCTGCACAAAACTCCTGACGGCGGGCAGCGTGCGCGGTGTGGATGTGATGGTGCTGACACTGATTGCGGCCTCGACGGGCTTCCTAGCAAATCTGGCGTGGGCCCGGCACAAAGGCATGCAGATATTGCGGTCTACCGGCAATGCCCACCTGGTGGAACTCGCCCCTGCCCAGGCGATGGGAACGGCCTCGTCCTATGTGCTTGCCGTCTTGTCACTGATAGCCGCGCTGATGCTCTTGGGGATTCGAATGTTTTGCCGCTAAAACCTGTTGTTTCCATCCGAATTCAATTAAATACTGGTAGTGTTGAAATACAATCTGACGGAGTGAAATCACTTTTCTCCGTTCCGAGGTATTTCAATGGGCAGTATTCTGGATGACGATTTTGAATTTACGGAGTTCTTTGCCGCAGTGCTTTGGGCCTTGGTAGCTTCGGCCGCCTGGCTGACTTACGAGCTGGTGATGGAGGTCGTTTCGGGAGTTTCCCGGGAGATACCAAGCTGGGGGTTAATTGGAGGGCAATTCCTTCTGACTTCAGCGCTTGTGGCATATGCGTTTGTGCTCTCTCGCAGGCTAGCCGAGGTGGTCGGGGAGCAGGGGGTCAAGAAACGCAGGGAGCTGCTGGAGGAGCTTCGAGGATTTTCTTCTCTGTTCTTCTGGGTGGGGTTCCTGATGCTGCTCGCCCTTGCGGTGTGCGCTGCCTCCCAACCGCTGGAGACCCTGACTGCCGTGAAGACGGCTGTATCGGCCTTAGGGTTCTCGGGCATTGGAGGCTGGGGATTGGCGTTCGCAGCGCGCGAGGTTGAAGACTCAGTCACTGAGAGTGCTCACAACCGACCTTTCAATGAAAAAGCCCAGCAACCGAAGTCGCTGGGCTGAATTTTAGATTGCCATGTCCTAGTGTCAGAGCTGGATGTTGTGTTCCGCCATTTTTTTGCGAATTTTAGATTCATCCCTGTGGCCCTCCAGTTCCTCACGCAAGCATGAGAGGTACTTCAGGTCCCATAAAAGGTCGAACACGTAGGGCAGCCGAGGGTCCCGCGCATTTGGAAAGTCGGCTAGGTCCCGGCGAGGAACCCAGCCGGATATTTCCGAGACATGCGCAGTACGTTCACCTTGGCCATCGTCGAAGTAGTACCGCACCTGCTGAGTAGGTCCGTTGGCACCAAATAGGCGGGCGATTTGTCCGTCCGGTAGCTGATAGAGCAGCCCAATAACGATGTTGGCCATCCCCGAGCCTGAGGACTCGGTTTCTTGGCTTGCGCCGCTCATGCGTAGTCCACAGGGATATCCTGGGCCAGCAATGGCTTACCGCCGGGAGTCAGATTCATTGGAATCACGATTCGACGGGGTTCGACGCCAAAGGGGTACACATGGATATCCGAGCCATCGAAAACCAAAGTGCATTGAAGCCCTGTCTCTTTTTCCAATGCGTAGGCCATGTTCCGGTACACCGCGGAGCAGTGTGTCAGTCGACCAACCCCTGAAAGCAGATTTTCCAAAAAGGGTTGCACCTTTTCCAGCTCTTGCAGATAGTCTGCGGTGTACTTGACATTTGCGTCGTGGTAGGTGTTGACGAAATCTACGACGGCCTGGGCCTTCGACTCTTCGAACAGGTCCCAAAAATTGCCGATTTGTTCGAGAACATGGAGCCCTCGTTCTGCACGCTGCCGCGGTGGGAGGTCGTCGAATGTAAGACTGCGTCCCTGTTGGTTTGGTTGGTTTCCTTTCAGGAAGGGAAACGCGCAAATGCTGTTCAGCATTCGAACCTGGTTGGACCGCAAGCCGTTGCTTTTTACAAAATCCTCTCGCATCTCTCGACTTTGCGACACAGGTGAGTTCTTAGGAGGCGGCAGCTGTGCCAGCTTCTTGCGATACACGGTCGTTATCGACTGTTCCCGCCTTGGAACTGGGAAAGCTTCGTACTTTTCGAATCCCGGTAAGAATTCTTTGTCGAAGGTAGTCGCTTGTGCCTCGAAGAGTACCAGTTGTCCAGCGAGGTGGCCCCACCAGCTGACCTCGTGATACAAACCCTTTACAGGCTTCGGACCTTCTTTCAGTTGAGAAATTACCGGATAGATGTCCACCAAGGACTGCTGTTCGCGCTCATCCTTGGTAACCGTCGCTGAGGGCTTAACTACCGTGCTTTGAACAAAGGTGAGAGGCTCAGGCGGAAAGAGGTTGAGGAGCTTCAGTACTCCCTGGTTTTCGAATTTTACGGTTGCTTTTTCAACCGGTGAAGTGGGATGCACGATGATGGCGCTGGGCGCCGGGCAATCGTCTGGCATGTCGTTGGCCAGCTCTGCAATGGCATCGAAATAAATTACTGCGTTTGTCTTGGCCAGTTGGTTTTGGTCTCGAAATTCTTGCAATGTAGTCATAGGGTGTCCTGTGTGAAAGTTTCTATAGCGTGTAGCGAATGCGCCTTGGACACTGTCCGCTATACCTTTGAGGACAACTACATAGAAGGACCAAAATGACTCAACCTCAAGCTATCGAACACCGCTACAGCGCTGCAGCTCAGCACTCCGCCGTGATTCAATACATCCCCCTCAACGAAAAGCTGGCCGCTTTCAAGCACACCCACTCGGTCGACTACCCACCGGATTTCCCTCGCCAGCTGCAGGCCTCTCCAGAGCAATCGGTATCCCAAGGGATTGGGCTGGTCAGCGACATCGACCAGTTCATTCTGGGCCGACTGAACCGTATCCCTCCTGCCGAAAAGCTGTGGGTGGTTCCAGCAGAAACGCGAATGTTGATGCAGAAGGTGGGGTTCAGCCGCGGGCTGGATTCCTTGTACAGCATGCGTGCCACGGACGACAGCACCTACGACGACTTTGCCCAGGGCAAATTCACTCTCCAGGATGTCTGCAAGGTCGATGTTTACTGGCACAACCTGTTCGACCACACGGGCCGAGCCTTGCCGCTTGCCATCAAGTTCGACTACATCAACGGGCACTTCTCCAACAAGCATTTCGACCTGGCGGGTGCGCTTAAGCACCTATCTAGCCACCCTCGCATTCTGGGAGACAAAGGCCGAGGTGAAACTCCTGTGGACGGTGTTCCCTTGGAGATTTATCCGATACCGCATTACAACGCGACGGATGAACAGCAGGAGTATCTGAGCTTCCGGTTTTGTCCAACTCAGGAGGACGCCGAGCGAATTCAAGAGGCTGTGAACAAACCCAATTACGGGAGCATGGACCAAGTCAACGCCATTTTTAAGCTCGACATGCTGGGCTTGAAGAAGGCCGGGCTTATCCGCGAGAACATCTACGAATAGGACTAAATCACGGCTCTAAGCCTTGAACCATTCCCTGAAGCCACCTTGTGTGGCTTCTTTTTTGGCTTCTATTGTCCGGCGGCTAAGTACGCAGAGCTATACAGCGCTTTGAACCAACTCCCCTTGGTGCAGCGCTTTAATGATACGTCGCAACTTCCTGAAAACATCTTCTTTGGCTACGGCGTTAGCATCCCTGTCGTTGCTCACGGAGGCTGCCACGCAAGAAGCCGGCAAAACCCCCGCACGGATGCCTGTCCTGTTCATTGGGCATGGGAGCCCTCGCAACGCCATCCTGGACAACCCCTTCACCCAGTTCTTGCAAAAGCTGGGCCCCGAGCTTCCTACCCCGACAGCTATTCTGGTGGTCTCCGCGCACTGGCTTTCTCAGGGCGTCACCGGGGTGGCCATCAATGAGCGGCCGGCGACCATCCACGACTTCAGTGGTTTTGAAAAAGAGTTGCATGAGATGCAGTACCCCGCGCCGGGGCACCCACAGCTGGCCAAGTTGGCCAAGTCCATGATTCGACGGGGCGCTGCTGTGGAGACGAACCAATGGGGCCTTGACCACGGGACCTGGACGGTCCTGCGGCACCTGTATCCCAATGCGAGCATTCCGGTCTTTCAGGTTTCCATCAACTACGCGGAGCAGGGCGATTTCCACCTTGCCGTCGGCCGTGAGCTGGCAGCTCTGCGCGACAAGGGGGTCCTCATTGTGGGAAGCGGGAACATCGTTCACAACCTGCGGCTGACTGAGCGCCTGGCGCCTGAAGGACCCAGTAGCAAGCCCTGGGCACAAGAATTCGACGATGCGGTCAAGAAGGCTTTGGACGATAGGGACGACAAGGCATTGGGGGGGTACTGGGCCTTATCCAAGGATGCGAAGGTGGCGGTGCCCACCCCTGACCACTACTGGCCGCTGCTGTACGCCGTGGGGGCGGCTAAGAACGATGGACCCCCTAAGCACATCTTCGAGGGCTTCCAGGGCGGTACGCTCAGCATGCGTTGTCTGAAGTTCGGCTGAGTCTGACAGTTGGGGTGGTGCACTACAGCTCAAACAGTAACACCCTAGAGTTTCGTTTCATAATTTAGATTTGGCGCAAGTATTAAATTTTGGATATAATTTGATTGTTTGCAAAAAATGCGTGCCTATACTCACTGTTCTACTGGAGCGACCCATGAAGAAGACCTGCTTCTAACTCACCCCGAATTTTGATTTCATCAAGAAAGCTCAATGACTTCATTCAAGAAGGACGTGCTGCTGGTTTTTTAGTGAATCCCACTAAAACAACCTAAATATGCACGTCATACCAAAATACCAAACTTCTGTCTCCCTCTTCCACATCAGTGGAGAAGTGACTGTTTACAAAACGAAGGCGCATGCGCGTCGAGCCCTGGGCCTTCGTTGGATAGCTGACAATGTACGGAAGGAATTCCGCACTTTCAGCCACAGAGAATATTTTGCGGATTCGCAGGATGTCAGTTTTGTTTACGGTGAGTCTGAATATGTGATGCGTGATGACTTCGGTCAGTCGCTTTTACAGGAAGATTTCAAGACTCCCCGTGACCGGCTGTATTCCCGACGGCTGCTCCGTGGTTATTACTGCGGTTATGGACCGGTTCCACGAACCGGCAAGTCCAGAAGCTATTCTCGATACTACCGCGGCATGCGGACCCAGCAAGCGCGAAAGATGGCTCAAGTGATGTCGGAAGAAGAAATCCGCCCCCGTCCTAAGCGCTCTGAAAAGAGCCTGCGGAGTTCCTGGGATGACGTCTATCGTCACGACCTGGACCACCACAGCTGGAAGCGTCATCGTAAAACGCAATGGAAAGAATGACGACCAGGGCTCTTTTAGGTCCCTTTCAAAAAGCGCACTCCGGTGCGCTTTTTTGTTGCTTGGCATACCTGCGGCTTCTTTGACAATGCTGAATGAAAAAGAGGGCAACGCCGTAGACGCTGGGCTAGTACGAGGTTCTTTAAGCAAAATTAGTCCCTAGCAGTAAGGTCCAGCTGCACAAGTTTTCCACCTGAATGGCGCGTTTGTACAGGCGGCGTGCTTGGCTTAATTGCCCGGTCCTTTGACCGCTGCGCTTCTTTTTCATTTTCCCCTTAACTATACGAGGGTCTACTCCCATCCTTTTTAAAAAACAATGCGATTACTTAATTACTACGGATTTGCGGTTTCTCTGCTAACTGCGATTTCTGCAACAGTAACCC
>JAIVFU010000231.1 GCA_020829485.1 Nostoc sp. CHAB 5834
GGACAAATGTAAATGTGCGCGATCCGCAAGGGCGTTCTGCGCTTTACTGGGCTGGATGGGCTGGAGGAGAGCCAGAAAGAATTAAGCTACTGCTTCAAGCAGGGGCTAAACCTGATGGAAGGGCACTGGTAAATGCTGCCTTTTGGGGAAGCTTAGATGCCATCAAACTAATGTTTGAAGCGACCCCTGATGATGGGAAAGCGCTGGTAACAGAGGTGGGCAATCAAGCGCTGGAGGCAAACAAGACCCACACGAGCGCAAGTGCCTCAGATCGGGCACAAATTGCTCGGATGTTAATAGCACGAGGAGCAAAGTCAAATGACCAGAAGTAACAGAGGCAAGTGTTCTCTTTAGATTTTCTTTACAAATCAGCGCTCAAACCCAAAAACTCAAAACCAACGTTACCTTCATACATATTATATGTTTTTATGACTGACCTACAGCGACCTGAATGGGACAATGAAAAAGCACTGCGAAAATTAGATCGGGCGATTCAACTTTCTCTTGGGGGGTTTCATCTGATTTTTGCACGATGTAATTTTGACCGAAGAGGCAGGGGAGCAGGGGGCAGGGAGCAAGGGAGAAAGATACGCTCATTTCCCCTGCCACAAGGGTTTCAAGCCCCTAAATTTATTTATGCCCAAAAATAAAATATTTATTTCGAGATGCACAGCACGAGAAATAATACGTCCTTAGTTCAAGCCCCTACATTTATGTATGGGGTTCTCCCCCCTGCCCCCTGCCCCCTGCCCCTTGTCCTCTTCTATGACACTCTCCGCGAACAAATGATAGAAAAATTACGTAAAATTTGTGAATTTGATATTAACATTTTGCATCTAAAAGAATCCGAAAAGGATCTCTATAACGTCATTCGGAAAGAATCCAATGATGGGGTACAAGTCTTAATGATTGTAGGTTTGGAATCCTTGCACAATCTACCTCGGTTTTTGACTGCGACTAATTGTATGCATCTTGGGGAGTTTCACAATAATTTTTCTTTTCCTTCAGTGCTGTGGATCAACAACGATGTTGACTAGCAAATGATGCAGTTAGCTCCAGATTTTAGGGATTGGGCGACTACGATAAATTTTCCTATCCTCTCTTCGGAGTCAATTCAAATTATTCAACAAGATACAAATGCGTTTTTTCATCCTGATTTAAGGATAGAAGAATAAAATAAATTAATTAATTAGATAAAGGCTTATTTCTTAGCTTTCGCTCTCCGAATAAAACCAATTATTTCTTCTAAACTAACCCCTTCATTTTGCATAGATTGAATAAGTGCGATCGCTCCTAATGGCACTGATCCAATACTCCGCCCCTTCCACTCCCCGTCTACCTTCTCTTCCCAGTTAAACCCCCATCTCCAATGAGTAGGATTATCAGGCTGTCTGTGACCGATTACACGGGGGTAAGAAGCGATCGCCCCACTCTTTAACTTTTTATTCTCAATGTATCTGTACAGGCATCCCTTGCGCTGTCTGCCTTTAGGCTTTTGCACAGATTCCTGCTGCTGCTTGGTTTCCTCTAAGAAATTTTCGGGTATCCATCCACACACACCACAACCATCATTGAGTGTGAGCAGTGGTGATTTACAACTGGGGCAACTTACATGATTTGATTGCTGTGTACACTGCATATTTGTGCATTTATCACAGGTATAGTTCTTATCAACTACCTTTAAACACTTTGTGCAAAGTTGGGGGTGATTATCCTCTAAGAATTTGGTTATGAGTGCCTGGGGTGCGATCGCTAACTCACCAATGAGCCGATCATCTCGTTCCCAGTTATAAGTTATCAATTCAGATGAATCTAACCAGTTAACTGTAAACCCAAAGCCTAAATTATCTTTGATAATTCCTAATGATTCAGACTGGTCAATAATGTAAGTTCGAGCCTTAGCATTAGCCCTGGTAACTGGCGGCTGGCTCTCTACACAGGGAGTTGAGATAGACGATTCTGTTAAGGGCGATCGCTGCGACTCTAGGATCGAGAAGATTTCCTGCTGCCTGTCGCATTCTTCTAATAATTCCGTCGCGGCTCGGCACTCCGAGGGGTCTAGCCAGGAGTCCGGGATTTCGTACCACTGACAAAGGATAGCCGGGTTTAATACCTCGCCTTTGTTTATTAAACCTAACTTCTTCAGTTCTGCTTCTTGCTTGGTCTGTCCAGGGGGTCGCCCTTTCCCACTGAGGCTTAAGGCTCCGGGCGATCGCAACCAGCAATACCCGCTCCCTAATGAAGGGGCTGGCAAAGTGTCCACTGCCGATAGTAAGCCATTCCGCATCGTACCCGCAGAGGGCAAGCTGTCTGAGTATGTATGAAAAATAGAGGTGGTTTGTGTTTGGTCTGTAGGGGCAGGTAAGAAGTCCCGTAACGTTTTCGATGGCGATGAATTTGGGTTGCAATTCTCTGATAATTTTAATGACTGCTGGAAAACAGTCTCGCTCGTCGTCGGCTCCAAGTCGTTGTCCTTCTGTGGAAAAAGGGGGGCAAGGGGGCGATGCTGAAATGAGATCGATTTCTCCAGAATAGGCAAGGTTTTGCACGTCGCCGTAATTGTGGATTCCTGGATATCGATTTGCAAGGATGCCGCTACAGTAGGGGTCAATCTCTGCGGTTCCAATGAGGTTGAATCCGAGTTGTAAACCTGCATAGCAGAATCCTGCGCCAACTCCTGAGCAGAGGTCAAGTTGTTGCATGGTGCGATCGCCTCCTTATCCTCTAAGAATTTTTGATAACCATAAGATTGCATTTGCTTGGGCGTATACTCCGCAGATAGCCCGTTTCCCCAAGTGATGGTAATTGCTTTTTTATTTACACCTGTTACTCTTCCTAAATTTTGACTTTGCTTATCGTCGCCACTTGCACTAATGCGATCTCCTACGGCAAAGCTTGCTACGCCTACAGAATACTTACTCATCTTTCTTACCTACTAAGTAATCTTTTCTCATTGATGCCCACTTTTCAGGGCTGATAGCTTCTACTTCAGCCTTGCGCTGCGCTACTTCGCGGTCATCATTAGCAGTGCGATCGCTACTAGCCAAACTGTGTGCCTTGGCAATTTCATTAGTTACTAAATCAACTCGCTTTTTAACAATTTCAAATTGTTGCTGAGTGGTACGTTTCCAGTTCTCTCGCTCAAATTTATCGAGGTGACGACAGACTTTAAAATCAATCCTGGTATCTATCATCAATTGCAGGTGCATCAAGTTTGACCCAGCATTACAGTTTTGACAGACAGGTATTTTGTCTTTGTCATAGTCATAATCTGCAATGATCAGACGCACTAAGGTAGGGTAAATTCTGCCCGTGTCATGGCAGCAGAAGCATTTCCAGCTTGGCTGCCATATTTCTTTATCCTCTTCTTCATTTCTTGGATTAACTGGTAGCCGCTCAAATTTGGGGAGTTCATTATTCATGATTCATCCCTCAACCAGCTAAATTGTTTAGTTTCGTTGCACCACCGAATAAAGTCTTGCTTTTCCTTATCAGTGGCGAATTCGAGCGGGTTAGCCGTCTCCTCGATGATGACCAACCAATCAGAGGTGCGCGGGTCTGTTTCCCATTTGTGATTTTGCGACGGGGACACTTTACCCGTGGACTTGTACCACTGGGCTGATAATTCCTCCCAATTCTTCTCGATCCATTTTTGAGGAAGTTCAGGTGCTTTGGGTAACTGGGCTGCTTTCTTCTTACCAAAATCTAAAAAACTCTCTCTCTCACTGTCTGAGAGAGAGTTTTTAAAGTCTGAATAAATCTTATTAATCTGAGGTAAATCAGAATCCTTATTTTGTAAGGGTTTCAAGCTTTGATCTTCGCAAATTTGAGAATCTTGTCTCAATTCTGCGACAGGTTTCTCATTCTTGAGACCGTTTTCGCAAACTTGAGAATCTTGTCTCAATTCTGCGACAGGTTTCTCATTCTTGAGACTGGATACACCATGATTATTCCGTACACTAAAGCCATTGTCCTGAAAATCAAAGATTTCAAGTTCTTGAAACTTAGCAATCGCTCTGTAGAAAGTAGCTTTACTTACATGACATTGTTGTAATAATACGATTGTATTAAATTCTTGGTAGCGATCGCCCCATGAGTCAATTTCTACCAAATAGCTCCATATTCGCCATTCAGCAGCGGTTAGATTTGCAGTGCGAAGTTTTGTCCCTATCGCTGAAGTTAGGGGGTAAAAAGAAGTGTTAATGACCACTTTCTACCTCCTCAAAACTAACAATGACACCAAACTCTAAACAGGTAGATTTAATTAAGTTTGCTTTTTCAGGTGTGGCTGCTCCAAACAGGTGAATCCGTTTTTGATGCTCTGGAAAAAATGCAGAATAAGAAAGAACCTGACCAAGTGCAGCTTTCCAGTCAGGACAAGCTTTAACTTCAATGACTTGGTTCTCAGTTAACAGGTCAATTCTCCCAACGGCTGTTACAACCTCAGTTTGTCCACCTATTTCATCGTGTAGGCGTTTAAGAACTTGATACTCGATGTCTTCGTATGGTTCTTTTTCAAACCAATCAGGAAGCAAGCCATCTTTCTCTAAGACTGCGATCGCTGCATTAACAGCCCTTTTAGTAATTCCTAAGTCATCAGCAATCTTGGAAGCTTTTATCCTTATGCCGTTGCCATAGGGATCGAGCGATCGCAAATAGTAAAGAACACTTATTTGAGATTTAGTAAGGCTTTTGCAAATTTTTACCCACTCAGAATTTTGCAGAGGATAAAATTTACCATCAATCTTGTTCATGACTGCACCTCAGCGACAGACATGACTTGTGTAAAAACCTGAATTGTCATATCATCTTTTTAGGTTTGAAATTGCCCCGCACAGAGTTACGTTTGTCGGGGCTGTTTTATTTGAGCTTTTTACAAAGTTGGGCGTGGGCGCACGAAAATAGTGACACACTGCGAAATGCAATCGCGGGATTATCCCCGGTAGACAATTTCGCCACTTTGCGCTTTGGAGTTTTGCTTTTGATGCTAAGATAAAACTAACTGTAGTTGCCCTAAGATTCTTAGAGGAAATTACAGCTTTATGTGTAAGTATACTACCTGATTACAGATTATGATGAAAGGAGATATTAATTTTTGTAAAGCTCTTGATTCTACTATGAATTCTTACGGAATTACTAATGTATGGCTAAGTAGACACGCCAGGATCAGCGATCAGGCTCTTTCAAACTTTCGCAACAGTAAATCTGGCTTGAATAGTGCAAATTTGGAGCGGATCATATCTGCACTCCCTGTTAACGCTCAAGAATTCTTTTTTCAGCAGTTATACCCTATTAATAAAGATTTGCGATCGCTTATCCTGAAAGCGTCTGATGATGAAAAAGCCGAGGTTTTGCGTTTAATTGCTGCATCTTTGTCCTCTGGGGTTGTGGCGGATCGCTCTGAGCCGATGCCAGTATGAAAGGTTGCATCTGCTAAAAAGAGATACTAACAATATATGACCGACACAACAGATATAAGGCTAGAGGGGCTAATGGAAGAATGCGACCGTTTGAATGCTGATGAAAGAGCAAAACTATTAAAGCATCTTCTAGGCGATGCTGGAATTAACGTTACTGTTGGCAGCAGTCAATTTAATGCTGATACCCTTTATCAGATAAATATTGCAACTCCCGATCAGATGGCGGGGATATTGAAGGCGATCGCTGATAAAATTTCCTCTAAGAAAGTGTAGAAGATTTTTAGAAAATCCAGAGCGATCGCTTCTCAACGAGCGATCGCTAAAAAAATTCCCTCTAATGATTCTTAGAGGATTCAGTAAACATATTTAGGTTTTATTGTCTCTAGTTTTTGAAGCTGCTCTGAAAGAACTGCTATTTTATTTTGATGAAGATCAATTTCAGACTGAATTTTGCTTTGTAATTCTTTCTCACTTAATGGGATAATTTCATTTTCTCCAAGGATCAACAAACAATCAGAATCTTGTCCCTGCATAACATAGTAAGCCCAAGGCTCGTTACCAAAATCTAAAGCTATTTCACTGTTTTCCGGTAAGCGACGGATAGCAAGAATTTCACCTTGTTTAACTAATTGTCCTAAGTAATATTTTGGTAATGGCCAATTATTTTTGATGCGTACTGATAAAATTCTTTCTGACATTTTATTACCTCTATTTTTCACGACAAACAAAAAAAGCGTTAGATAACGCTTTAGTAATGAAGATTATGTTTTACGCTGCAACGATGGCGCTGATTGCTTGTGCATCAGTTAACCATGATGCGCGTTGTGTGGTAAAGCATGGCTGAGAAATCCATAAGCCATCAAGGGTTTGATAAAAAGTTCCAAGGAGGTTAATGCCTTTTTCTCCACCCCAGACACGGTATAGCTTGCCGAATACATCATCAGTGGAATCAATTTCGTAAACTGCTGCTTCGTTTGATTGCTCTGCAAGACAGATAGCTAATTCAAGTTGAGCGATCGCTTGATTGTCTAAAACAGTTTGAGGCATAATGAAAATCTTCATATTTATTGTGGATAGAGAAGCGCTTCAGTTTGCGAGACGGTAGCGTTTTCTCTGTTTCCTTAGTATAAACTCTCAATTGATACTTGTCAATTCACAGTTGAGAGTTTATACTAAATACAAGAAATCAATCCATAATTGAGAATTGAGGTTTATAGGATGACTGTCTTAATGAAGGTCAGAAAGATTGTGGAACGAGAGTTTCCAGGCTTAGGAACACGAATTAAGAGGGCAAGAGAGGCAGACTCTCGCTCTCTAATTCAACTTTGTGCCGAAATTGATATGACTCCCGCTAATTGGTACAAAATTGAAAATGAAGAGACTAAGGTTTTACCGCTTGAAACCTTACGAAAAATTGAAGGTGTTTTAATAGTCAATTTAGAGGTAAATCTTGATGATTAATCCTCAAACTGTTAACCCTTTAGCCCTACCTTCAATACTTCTAGAACAGCGAAAGCAATTACCTGAATGTACAGCTATATATTTTGCTATTGATGTAAATGACAAAATTCAGTATATAGGTAAAAGTAACAATCTTAGAAATCGTTGGAAAAACCATCACAGAGAAAAACTTTTAGGATCAATAGGTAAAATTCGACTAAGTAAGTCGGCAGGAAAAATCATAACTATGTAACGAAAAGTTAACCAGAACTGTTAGAGCTAAATTTAATACGTTGTATACTGTAGTTTCCTTTTTCCCCTCTAGCTTGAATACCACCAATCACG
>JAIVFU010000232.1 GCA_020829485.1 Nostoc sp. CHAB 5834
GATTGGTGGTATTCAAGCTAGAGGGGAAAAAGGAAACTACAGTACACAACGTATTAAATTTAGCTCTAACAGTTCTGGTTAACTTTTCGTTACATAGTTATGATTTTTCCTGCCGACTTACTTATTTCAACATAAGTTATTTTTATTTCTACAGAGTATAAAACCATCAAACATCTAGCTAAAAAGGTGGTAGTATTTTCTGGAATCTATATTTGTGGATTTGTAGCTTTATAAAGATTGTAAATAGTACGATTCATCAAACCCTTCTCTTTATTAATAGGGGAACTTCAGTGTTATGGATGAAAAAAAAGAAACGCTTTTATATATCTTGTGTTTTACAGCACTTCCGCCAGCTATGAGGTACATCCTCAAATCTGAAAGCTTTGATAGGAGAGGGCAAGGAGAAAAACTGTATTGCATAATAGCCGGAAGCGCTGTATAAGAACCGAAGATGAGTCAGGCAAAGGAATTATATTCAGTTCATTGTGAAATTGAAGCTTAACCGCATGATGCAGTTAGGTAAGCCGAGCATCTACAAAATAGCAGACTAATATACCGCTCCAATCAAGTATTGGTGTATCTTTTTTCGATTCATGCAAAAAAGCCCCCCGTAACACATAAATTCTGTCAATAAACAAATTGATGATTTTTCTAAAATCTGCATAAATAGCTAAAAATCAGCAGATAAGACAGTTAAGGGGAACCCTAATTTTGAGTCTTTAATTCGAGCAAAGCGACTTGACGCATTGAACGTAAATTCTCATATCTTGGATATATTTCAATATGAAATCAGGCTCAAAATTTATTCCAATAAACGTGTCTATTGTGTTATTCAGAATCAAAAAATGGAGGTAGATAACATCGTAGTTTTTCTCATAAAGACTGCTTTCATAGATTTCAAGTTGTCAATCTAATAATCAATATGCCATTACCAAAATTAGCTAAATTCCTTAATCCATCAGGTGAACCTGTAATAGCACCAGGTGGTATTCAGGATACATCATTCAATCGTGATGCCCTTTCCAGGTTTGTTTGCAATACCCTAGATGAAGCTTTAGCAGCCGTACCAGGTGGCTTTGACATTATTATAGTTGGATCGGGAATGTATGGCGCATATTTTGCAACCGATATATATAACAAAACAAAGAATTTTGGGTCTGGTCGTCCTCGCCCTAAAATTTTAGTTCTTCAAGAAGGCCCATTTTTGATTCACGAACATTTCCAAAACCTACCTTTGGGATTAGGAGGACTTTATGAATTACCTCTTGCCAATCTTCTACCTGAAGGACAATATCGAATCATTAACGTAAATGGTACATCAGAGGGACAAGGAGTTCCATTTGGACGCGATTTTGCCGGAAAATTCCGACCTCATCATCGTTGTGTTGGTGGGAAAGGTCTTTTTTGGGGTGGTTGGTCTCCTTCCTTGACTACTGCTGATTTGGTTCAATGGCCAAACTCAGTCTCTGCATTCTTGAAGAGCGAACAGGGCTATAATTTTATCACTCAAGAAATTGGCGCAGATTACGATATTGATCGGCGTGGCAAAGAAGAGGACTTTATCTATGGCGGACTTTACGAAGCTTTACTCAAACGCTCTCGTAAATTAACTCCATTCAACATCCCAGTAGATAGTTATTCAATTGATCGTGTGCTTCAACCACCGATCGCAGTCAAAGTTGAATCTGAATTATCCGGATTGTTTAGTCCAGATAAATATAGCAGTCTACCTGGTCTTTTGAGTGCGATTCGGGAGGATGTAGGAAGGTCAAACAATAATGATCAAGATCGCTATCTATTTTTAGTACCAAACGTTACTGTCCTAAATTTAGAAACACAAGAGGGAGTTGTCCGAGGCATAAGAGTTGCTGTTAATGACCCAGTTGATGCAGGCGAGATAGTTCAAAACATTACAGTTCCTGAGCAAGGGATGGTAGTTTTAGCCGCTAATTGTGTTAATTCAACCCGCATAGCCAGAAACTCTTTCCCTCGCCCAGCGTTACTTACAAAAGAACGTATGGGAGCTAACCTGATGGTTCATATCCGAGGTAATTATCTTTGGAAGATACGCCGTACCCACCTCGAAAGTTTACCTATCTTAGAAGAAGAAGGATTGTTCAAAGATATCTTCAAAGATAAAGTTTTACAGCAGGCAGCTTTACAGATTGAGGGTACAGCAACAGATTTAAACTCCAATAACCTCACTGGACGCTTTCACTTCCAATTTTACGCAGCACCCAATGCTGGCAATAACGCCGAGTACTCTCTTTATCAGATGATACCCGATCGCGATGACCTACTTGAGAAAGCCCAACAACTAAAAGGTGAGCCAGATGCCGATGAATGGATCACCGTAGGGATAAGAACTTGTGGGGAAGATTTCGGCGACAAAGAAGCGCCAGTAGAATATAGCGGGGTACGTAGTGCCAACACTAGTTGGATGGATACCAGCCCCTCAGCTAAAGACCGTTTTGGCAACCCAGAAGGCTATGTTCAACTTGTGGAAACGGACGAGGTATTGAAACTTCGTAATGCACAGAGGGCAGCAGCTTTCCAATTCATTGCTCGGTTAGCCAATGTTACCGTTGAAGAAGCTGGCAAAAGACAGGGTGAACCTAACGCTAATCCCAATATCATACTTGTTGATGCTGTTGAAGACGGCTTAGGAACTACTTATCACGAGTGCGGTACTCTTTGGATGGGGGAAAATCCAGAGACATCTGTAACTGATGTGCATGGACGCTTTCATCATGTTGCCAATGCTTATTGTGCCGATCAGTCCTTGTTCCCCACAGCAGGTTCAGCGAATCCTGTGCCGACAGGGTTAGCGCTGGCTCGTAAAGTAGCTTTAGGTATTACTGAGCGATATCAAGAAGAAAAGCCTTTTGAAGACAAAGATGGTGATTTTCAATCTCTCTTCAACGGTAATTTTCCTGGTGTATGGCGTTCTGTTGGGTCTGCTAACTTTACACCCTTACAGCCTTTAGGTCAGCCTCCTATTATTGAAGCAGGAAAAGCTGGCGCAGATAGTGTTTTAGGCTTGCTCTATTATCAACCGAAGCAATTCAAAGATTTTGTTCTGCGTCTAGAGTGGAAAGCCTTTTCTATACGTGCGAACTCTGGAATATTTTTACGTATCCCAGATCCTACAGGAAAATCCCTTGACAACTCTTTCTATGAAGCTTGTACAGAAATTCAAATCGATGAAACTGGGAAGAATTATCGAGATGATAGAAATCCTCAATCAATATTTGGGGGATTCCGTGAGAAGACAGGTGCAATTTATACTCTTGCTCCCGCAGCACAGGGTATGAGTAAGGTAATCCGTCCCAGATTTACAGCTGATGGGCCTTGGAATGTTTACGAGATTACTGTTCAAGGCGATTCGATTGTCGTAGTTCTTAATGGTGAGAAAGTATCTAACACTACTATTGCTGCACCAAAGCAGAGGGAAGGTTATATAGCCCTACAATGCCACACCGAAATTGTTCAGTTTCGCAATATCCGCATTAAAGAATTGTAAAACACGGAGAATATAAACTATGCCATTAGATTTAACGACCAATTCAGGGCCAATTGATCAAGATAATCCCAAAATTGCAGATGTTCTCAAGGACTTACAAGGAAACATCCTTAACGGGCATGGACGAGATCATGCTGCCCATATTTTTATCGCCTTCGATAAACCCAATCAGATCGAAAACGTCAAAAAGTGGATTGCTAGATTAGACGTTACTTCAGCTAAAGCCCAATTGGATGGAACAGAACGCTATAAACGAGAGAAAGTTGATGCGGGTTTATTTACCCATTTTGCTTTGAGTACTAGTGGTTATGCTCGTCTCGGCATCCCAGTAAACAAAATACCTACAGGAGCAAACCCACAAAAACGAACAGCTCCATTTTACGCCAATACTTTTCAAGAAGGAATGAAAAATCGTGCCTCAGTTCTTCTTGATCCGCCTACGAGTAACTGGGAAAGTGGATTTCAAAACTCAATTGATGCAGTTTTGCTCCTTGCTAACGATGATCCGGCGGAATTAATCGCTCAGGAAATTAAAATTCTTGAACAACTCAAAGATATCGCCACAGTCAGAACCATCGAGCGTGGGTTTACCTTACGACGCAAATTTGATACTGTCGATACGACTAACCCTAGTAATGAGTTCGGTGTAGTTGTCGAACACTTTGGTTATGCTGATGGTGTTAGTCAACCTATCTTTCTAAAAAAACAGTACGAACGAGAGAAAAGCCTAAAAGGAACTCGTTTCTGGGGACCAGATGCTCCTTTAAAGTTGGTTTTAATTCCCGACCCAAATGGCAAGACGGCAGACGTTAGTTTTGGCAGTTTCTTAGTTTTTCGCAAACTCGAACAGAATGTGCAAGGTTTCAAAACTGCTGAAGCTAAGTTAGGAGAAAGCTTAGGACTGCCAAGAGAATTAGCAGGAGCGATGGCGGTGGGACGTTACGAGGATGGTTCACCTATTGTCCTGCAACCTGGTGACGGTGCTTGGGCGAACACAAACAAACCCGCTATCCCCAACGATTTCAATTATCAAGGTGATAAGTTGGGTTTGACTTGTCCTTTTCATGCCCATATCCGTAAAAGTAATCCCCGATTGGAATCTGTGAAAGCAGATGGTCCTTTCGCTAAGTCGAAGGAGGAAGAACTAGGACACAGAATTGCTCGACGTGGTATTACCTATGGAGGACCTCTCAGCAGTTCTGATAATTTAGATGATCTTCCCACCAATGGAGTTGGATTACTTTTCATGTGCTACCAATCAGATATCTGGGAGCAGTTTGAGTTTATTCAGCGTTTTTGGTGTAATAATCCCAACTTCCTTGAACCTGGTATTTCTGGTGGCACAAATCCAAACTATGATAAAACGGGATTAGACGCGGTTATCGGTCAAAAACTGGGTGAGCAAGCCGATCCAGTGATTAATGAAGCTCCTAAACCCCCAAAAAATTGGCCATCACAGTGGGGGAAATCTACAGTCAAGCCCGAAATTCCCGACGAAAATCAATTTGGTCAATTTGTCACTCTCAAAGGTGGGGAATATTTTTTCTCTCCTTCGATTAGTTTTTTAAAAAATCTCAGTGGTAGTTCACCAAGCAAATAAGGACTCTAAAAGTCGGGTAAAGGGGAAAGGCAAAAGGTGAAGGGTTTCTACTTTTTCCCTTTACCCCTTACTCGAATAGCACTAAGAAAAGCTAAAAGCCTTACCAATCAAGCAGTTTGTAATTGTTTACATCATTTCGATGTGGTGATGTATGAAAAATTACTGAGAAAAATTAAGAAGGCGCTGGTTGCTGATGGAAGAGTGATAGTTTTTGACTTTATTCCTAATGCTGATAGTATTACGCCGCCTCTAAGCAGTAACTAATGCCTTTAATTCCTCAGTTCTTAATCTTGTCCCATAGGATGTAACAATCGGCATACTACGACGAGCGTAATCAACTGGTTGCAGACGTATTTGACGACCACGGCCAGGAATTTATTAAGTTCCGAAATGGTAAAGAAATTCTAGTTGACACTGCTTATAAGTGGGGATGGGAGCGAGTCGCAGATTATGCGTCCCCGTTTTCAGTAAGTAATTCGTTGCTTGGCAGTATCAATGCAAGGGAATCTTGATATACACCTTCTGCATTAGTAGACAAGCACAGTCTAGCAGCAATCGCTTTAGCTGCACATATTCTGAGGCAGTGTGATTTTTACCTTTCCCAATCAACCAACGCCCCATCAACAATCGCAATCTCCCACTGAGGATATTTCGCCAACAATTTCTTGATTACAATCTGCAAAGCCGGATCATCATTCCAGCACTCTTGCAAAAAGTCAAAACCCGGATTCTCGCCCGAATTGCTTGCTACTTTGAGTTTCTGCATACGCTTAGGCCGCATATTCGACCTCGCAACAATCGCCTCTTGCGACCACTTTTCAGCATTTGGCACGGGCGGCGCGGAACTTTCACCCTCATCAACTGCTTTAATTTCTACACCCGAAACTGAATTTTCAACCGACAACAAAGCGGAATTACTTTGTTCTACTTGCCTCTGTGTTTGATTAGCGATCGCCGAACTTGAAGAAAATTCATTTTGGGCAACGGGCGCGGCGGAATAACCACCTTCATGACAACCTTTCAGCTCAACGCCACAATCTTGAGTTTCAGCCAACAACGAAGTAGATTCACCCTGTACAGCATCCACAAGCGCTAGCGTCGTGCAGTCCCTTGCCATAGGCAACTCTTTCTCTTTCTCTGACACGCCTTGAACAAACTGAGGCGACGCGACCCCCAAGGGAGCGATCGCCGCCTCACAAGAGTGCGAAATTTCGGTAAGTGTGTCAGAGATACACCTCACAATCTCTTTTGAAGAGATTGTGAGGTGTTCCTGAATAGTTCGTGAGAGTTTTTGAAACCCTTGCTCTGAATGACTTTGACCTAAAATAGATGCTTCATACAAAGCACCCATTTCTTCAGAGCCAGCATCTTTATCTGAAATCTCAGCATTTGGTTCTCGTTTTAGAGAATCTGGTTGCTGATTTTGAGAATTAGCTTTCTCCCAAAACTCCTTCATCCGGCTACCATGCAAATTCTTCACCATCCAGCTAGCCGTTTCTCGGCCGTCTTGAATCGACTTGTCGGGTTTGAAAATGAACAACCCGCTTTCTGAGAGAATTTTCTTCGCAGAGATAAAAGTACTGTACCCCAAACCAGAAGCCAAAGGCATCCACCGAGAACCGTAGGGGTCAGCCGTCCAACACTCTTGCCACAATTGCGTAACTGATGGCTTTTGTTGCGATACCCACAACAAATCTTCTATGGGAATAATCACATGAAGCCGCTTATACGGTGATTGTGCTTTATCAGCAGTCTTTTTGAGCTTGGGTCTTGTGATAGTTGTGGTCATTTTACAATCTCCTGTTATGTTGACGCACGGAAATTTCCCCCACTGTGATGCGGGGCTTGGTACTTCTATTCGTTTGTCTAAAAAGTTACCGATTCACTGAAAATCTATTGAGGTTGCCAGAATCTTAATTCATCTCGGAAATAGACACGTCCTAAAACTCACAAGCCAATATTTACAAGGCTTTGAGACCAAACCTTGCAGACTTGTTTTCAACGTAGCAATCAGCATTTGATATAGTTACCGATAGTTTAGAGGATAAAGATAGAAT
>JAIVFU010000233.1 GCA_020829485.1 Nostoc sp. CHAB 5834
TGCTGCCAAGTTTTACCGGCGTCCGTCGATTTATACACACCGTCGCCGTAGGAGGTCATGACGCCCCTGGGTGCGTGTTCGCCCATACCGGCGTAAACCACCGCCGGGTCGGACTCGCATATGCCGATGGCACCCACCGACGATGTTTTCAGTTGGCCGTCGGAAACGTTTTTCCAGGTCTTGCCCGCGTCTTCCGTTTTCCAGATACCGCCCCCCACGGTACCCATGTAATACAATTGCGGGTCGCTGGTGACGCCGGACCCGGCCACCGAGCGGCCACCGCGGAAGGGGCCAATGTTACGCCATTTTACGGGTTTGAAATAAGGATCGTTGTTGGTTGCCCCCTCAACGGCCGATGTCGATGGCGCTTTTGTTATTTTGGGTTTCTGCGCCAGCAGCGACGTTGACAGTAGGATGGAGGAAAGAAGAAGTAGGGTGTTTCGCATAGAAAGCCAATTGTTGATTTCGTCCCGGCTAAGATAACAGAAATCGGGATTTAGGTGGCCTGAACAAGCGGGCGGGTTGGCGGGTAACTGTCAGCGTGGTGGTAAGCCAATGCCACGTGAGTCAACATGATTTCCCGACAACCCAGCCCTGTTTTTCAACAACCCAACGGCAGTGTGTTTACCTCAGGTACGTATAGGTGGTACGTTTGCCGACCAACCGAATGCATATGCATCAGAACAGAACAACTCTTCTTTATGCCGCAGTAACAGGTAGCCTGTTGCGGTTTGCTGGTGCCAGATTCTGCATCGAATACGTTTCCGGGTACCAAGTTGGACGTAAAGGTCGGGAGCCTGGGTGCGGCCGCTCAGGCGAAAGTGCTGGCCGCGATGAGACCCTGGCTCGATGATCCGGATGCAACGTCGGCCGCAGCTTTTACATCCGCTTACAGCAACGAATTGGCAAATACCTGCGTAGTCTATTCAGGCAGTGCTTCCAGTACGTCGGGCAACGCGGCTAACTTTTGAAAGCCAATACGGATTACGTGCGGATCGATGGCCCCAGCGTTTGGATCGAATTTGTTGTACACACTGGCGTATCCTTTGCAGCGAAGGGGCATTACCAAACCGTTTATCGGGATCGCAATAAAGATTATAGAGGATTGTAAAGGATACAAAATACTCGTCTATAAAGCCAATTTCATTTACAAACTCCTGCTTTAATATAAATGAAAGCCGCAACCCAAAAAAGAATATATACAGCCGGAACAGCCATAATCATTGCTATTTTGTTTAAACTGTTCTTTTTCAGATTGGATCAGTTTTTTGAGTTCGATCTGCTTTACATAGTTTGTGTTGTGCTGCTTCTATGGGAAGGTAATCTGTTCATTGACCGGTTGCTTAATACGTATTATAGCTGGCTGTTAGCTCCCCGAAAACGGTTGATTTTGCAAGTACTTTGCTGCTCTTTATTCACCGCTATTTTTCTTTTTGATGTCATGTACTTGATTCATCAGCTCAAATTTGGAAACGGTGAGGTAGTGAATCAGAAAATGAAGGAAATATTTGTACCGACTCTGTTCATCGCCTTTACAATTCTAGCCATCGCCATTAGTAATCAGTTTTTTATTGCCTTGAAAAATAGTTTGGTTCAGGTAGAAAAATATAAAAACGAAAGCATAAACGCTCAATTGAAAAATCTGAAAAATCAGATCAATCCACATTTTTTGTTTAACAATTTAAGCGTATTAACGGCGCTTGTTTACAAAGATCAGGACAAGGCGACTCACTTTATCAACGAATTGTCGAAAGTGTATCGGTATATTCTTGAAAATAATAATATAGAGTTGATCTCTCTTCGGGAAGAGTTGAGTTTTCTGCAGCATTATATCTATTTACTGGAAATTCGCTTTGGCTCGTCGATAAAATTTTGTTTCGACATGTCCAGTATAAATGATGCGATGTATATATTGCCTATGTGTCTGCAAATGATGGTTGAAAATGCCATACAGCACAACGAGACAATGCAGGATAAATCATTGCAAATCAGTATTCAGTCCACGACTGATTCGGTTGTCGTCAGGAACTCAATTCAACTCAGGCATGATTTCATTGATAGTTCAAAAACGGGCCTGCGTAATATCCAGTTACGGTACTCATTCTTTACCGATAGACCCATCGAGATTGAGGAAACATCTACTTTTTTTTGTGTAACTTTGCCCCTAATTTTTAAAAACAAACCTGCCAAACAAAATGAATATGTCGTATAGTATGAATCAATCCCGAATACTAGTGTCTGCCCTTGTTATGGCCTTCAGTCTGTCGGCTTGCAATAGTAGCGATAGCACCGATGATATAACGCCAGTAACAACCGATGTAACGGTGCCGGACGTTTACAAAAAAATCTATGGTGCCACCAGTATTACCAACGACGGTACCTATATTTATATTAAAACTAAAAATTTACCCGATCACAAAAGTGCTTACTATGCCACGACTAATCCACTTTATGCGGACTATAGCGGCACAACGTTTAGTGGCGTTAAATTTGGGAAAAATCCTAGCACAATTGTTGAGCAATCGGCAACTATAAAAATCCCGCTTAACCCCAAAGTAGCATCGACACATGCGGCTACCGCACTGGGCGTCATTGGCATTGCCTTAAACGGGGTCGCGCTTTTTAATCAATATGCCGGGGGGGGCGCGCCATTAACAAATGAAGTGGGTGGTTTTGACCAATATTGGGGCCACCCACAGGGATCGGGCGTTTATCATTATCACGTTGAGCCGCTTTATTTAACTACCGTTAAATCGACCAAATCGGGCTTGATGGGTTTTCTTCTGGACGGATTTCCGGTGTATGGTCCTCAGGAAGAGGATGGTACGGTCGTAACAAACAGTATGCTGGATGATTACCACGGGCATACGCACAAAACGGTCGATTATCCGAACGGAATTTACCATTATCATTTCACCACCGAAGCCCCCTATATGAATGGCAACGGCTATTACGGAACGCCGGGCACCGTAACGCAATGATAAACAGAGCGGCTTTACTTACCGTCGTCCTTCTGGCTTTTTCCTGCACTGGAAAAAAGCCAGAAGGGCAATTTAATTTAGTGCAGAACGTACCGGATACGTATCATCTTAAATCGTCACCCGTTGTTTCGTTTACAAATGACATTGTCCACGTTAATAGCAAACCCTACACCGGTTTTATGTATGAGTTAAGTCCGGCCGGCGACACGCTCTTGATTGAAGGGTATATAAACGGCTTATTGACGGGGTACTGCAAAAAAAACTATCCCAGCGGGCAACGTATGGAAGAACGCTGGTATAAAAGCGGTCGGAAAAATGGTTTGCAGCTTGCTTATTGGCCGAATGGAAAAAAACGTTTTGAATTCGTGGCCAAAGACGATGCCTACGAAGGCGAACTGAAAGAGTGGACTATCAATGGTCATTTGTTTCATCTGGCCCATTACAAAAATGGTCAGGAGGAAGGTATTCAAAAATTATGGTATGATAATGGTAAAATCAGAGCCAATTATGTTATTGTTCAAGGTAAACGGTATGGCTTGCTGGGCACTAAAAACTGCAAAAATGTATCGGATAGTATTTTTGCTGTTCGGTAGCATTATGCTCTTGGGCTGTTCGTTAAAATCTGCCGAAATTAACAACCTGCCTTATTATAATGAGCCTGATTTTACGCCTATTTTCATTAGCGATATATCGAGCGTTTCGGGTAAAATTAGCCATACGATCAGCGATTTTTCGTTATTGAATCAGGACAGTGTTCGTATCGATCAATCCATTATTTCCGGCAAAATTCATATCGCTAATTTCATCTTTACCTCATGCGGCATGATTTGCCCTACGATGACGCAGCATATGAAACGGATTAGTGATAGTACGAAACAAAACCCCGATGTAGTTATTCTATCGTACTCCGTAACGCCCTGGATCGATCAGCCTCATGTATTGAACAGGTATAAACATAAAAATGGTATTGATAATAACAACTGGCACTTCCTGACAGGCCCGAAAAGCGTGATTTATAATTTGGCCCGGAAGTCCTACTTTGCCGAAGAAGATATTGGTTTCAGTAAAGACAGTACAGAGTTTTTGCATACCGAACATTGTGTACTGATCGATAAAACGAAACGAATACGGGGTATATATAACGGAACTTTAGCCGTAGATATGAAAAACTTACTGGACGATATCCGAATGCTGACAGCCGAGCCTTGATAATCTATTTTATACGTAATGAACGTTGTTATCGTAGAGGACGAAAAATTATCGTCGGAACATCTTGCTTTTTTACTAGCTAAAATTGATAAGGAAATACAGGTTGTTTCCTGCTTCGATTCGGTAAAACAAACGGTTGCCGCCTTCAAGGATGGTATGACAGTCGATTTGCTGTTTATGGATATTCATCTGGCCGATGGCAATAGCTTCGATATATTTACGAAAATAAAACTCGACACACCCCTTGTTTTTACTACCGCTTATGATAAATACGCCATTCAGGCATTCAAACAAAATAGTATCGATTATTTACTGAAGCCGGTTACGCTTGTTGATTTACAGGTTGCCCTTGATAAATATAGAAAGCACCATCAGAAAGTTGATACAAAACTAATTGAGTCGATTGCCGGGGTGTATCAGCGCATAAACCTGCAATACAAGACGCGGTTTTTGGTGAAAATGGGGCAGGTGATCGACACGGTTGATACCAACGATATTCACCATTTTGAAACCGAAGAAAGCCTGTCATTTCTGGTCACCACCAAAGGCCACCGTTTCCAGATCGATTATACCCTTGATCAGTTAGAAACCATGCTGGCTCCCAGCGATTTCTTCCGAATCAACCGGAAGATCATTATCCGGTTTCAATCCATTGACAAAGCAATGGCCTATTTCAACGGGCGTTTAGCCATAACAGCCAAACGGCTGGCAGGTGACGCAACGATTGTCAGCCGTGAGCGGGTCGCCCCGTTCAAAGCCTGGCTGGACCACTGAGTTGGATACCACTTTTCCGGAATTTGCCGTAGGCAAGATAACCTACTGACGCTGTCTCCTGCGTTGGCGGTCTGCCGTGCCGATTTTACTGCCAAATGTTCGCTACTAATGTACCCGGTACGCGCCCCCCAAAAACAGTTATTAACGCTCATAACTGCAGTTCTTACCTGGAGGATAGCTGCATCTGGACAAGTACTACCAGCGACATAAGTATAATTAACTAATTTCTAATTTTTATTTAATGTATTTTTAATGACGACTTTTGCATAAGGCATTCGAAAGCGGCTTTCTGAGTAGCCTTCATGTAAGGAGGTTATCGGTTTGCCAGCATTGATGCTACACCACAACAGGCCAAATTGGCACAATAAGTATTCTTACCGGGTACTCATCCAGATGCAAGCATGACCATGCCAAATTTTTTGGGTCATGGTCAAGGCAGTTGAAGGGTTTCTTAACGCATTGATTACCAATTTCCTAAACCAGAAAATTATCTTCTCAAGTTGCCAAACGAACCGATGCCAATGAATACTGCTCAGAATACCTCTTCAGTAGGTCAACGTTTAAAGCTGTTTTTTACGCTGTTCGACAGCCGGTGGGAAGACCTTGAAAAACATAATTGGAAAATAACGGTCTATCGTGATTTCAGCGCGGGCCTGATTGTGGCCATGACCGCCATTCCGATGGCGATGGGCTTTGCGATGGCGATGGGCCTGCGACCTGAACAAGGCATCATTGCGGGGGCGTTGGCGTGTATCATTGGCCGAACATTTGGCGGATCGAAATACCAGGTCTACGGCCCAACGGCGGCTTTCATTCCCCTGATTGCTGCGCTGATTACAAAATACGGTGTGGCGTCGGGCGGCACGGCGGAGCAGGCACACGGCTTTCTGATTTTCGTTTCGATCATCGCCGGTATTCTGTTGATGATCATGGGCTTGTCGGGTTTTGGGAAATACGCCAAACTGGTGCCCAACTCCATCATTGTGGGCTTCACTATCGGCATCGCCTTCGCCATTGCGTTCACGAATCTGGAAGATATTCTGGGGATCGAGAGCTTCCGGGATATTCTCGGTCAGGACGAAGATATTCAGGGCGGGCTTATTCATAACCTGGGTGCCGCCTTTGGTAATCTGGATAAAATCAACGTCTGGTCGCTGCTGATCGGGTTGCTGACGTTTGTGATTACGAAGTACGTGCTGAAAATATCCATTTTCATTCCGGCTCCACTGATCTCGATTGCCGTTTCTACACTACTGGTTGCCACGGTGTTGGCCGATAAAAATATCCTGCTCGTCAAAGATATTTACGGCAGTATTCCCAATAATTTCTTTGTCTTCACCAGCCCGCAGTTACCGGCCATGACGGCTGGCGTGTTTCTCGATATTCTTTACTTTGTTTTTGCCATCGTCTTTGTTTCTGGGGTCGAAAGTGTCCTGTGTTCATCGATGGCCGACCGGCTGGCCAACAACAAACGCACACCCTTTAACCCCGACAAAGAATTCTGGGGGCAGGGTCTGGTACAGATCATTACGCCCATGGTAAATGGTTTTCCGTGCACCGGGGCCCTGGCCCGTACGGCAACCAGCATTAAAGCCGGTGCCGTGACGCCACTGGCTGGCTATTTCAAGGGCGTTCTGAAACTGGTCATGGCCTATTATCTGGCTCCCTATCTGGAACTGATTCCTATGGCGTGCATCGGCGGTATCCTGATCTGGGTCGCTACGAACATGATAAAACCGTCGGAAATTCGGGAGATAAAATCGTTGGGCAAATTTGAGTTTGCGATTATGATTTACACCGCCGTTATGGTGCCCATGACTGATTTTCTGACCGGTGTGCTGTCGGCGCTGATCATCTATTTTGTGGTTCGGAAGTTCTTTATCAAACAGGACACGACAACGCGTAAAGAAACGCTTGTCGATGCCTGAATTAAGGCGTTTTTGGCCAGATTTCATAGAGTAGCTGTGTAAGTAATGCACTGATAGTTAGATGATTAAAAAGAAAAATTGCCCTGATGAACCGAGTGTTTCACTTGTTTCATCAGGGCAATTTCTTTTGTGCCGTAGGAACAGGCGTTGGTATATCGTCTAATGGGATAGCCTGTAGAAATAAGGTACTCACCTTTTAGAACAAGATATGAACAGCGTAAAATCGAGAATGGCGGCATTGGCCCTGGCTGGTGTCATGGCCTGGAGTGTAACCGGTTGCA
>JAIVFU010000234.1 GCA_020829485.1 Nostoc sp. CHAB 5834
CTCTTGACTTAACCGGACAATATAGGTCTTGAGCATAATCAGTTATTAGGATATCTGGTGAGGTTTACAGTTAATAGCCTCTCTATTTTCCCTCTAACTCACAATTTTTAGCTTGACAGACCACTAGGGATATGGTACAGCAGAACATTCAACAGCAACCTTATGTACAAACTACCCTACCTGTGCTGAGTCGCAGCCAACGCCAAGAAATTATCGTTATTCCTAACGAAATTATCATCAGCTTTGATGCTAAACTGACTGAGACTCAAAGACAGACAATCTTACAGCAAAATAATTTAGCGATTATCCGTCCATTGCGCTTTAATAGCGATCGCTATATAGTCAAATCCACTATCGCTACTGGCACAAAAATTCTCAATGCTGCCAACCAGCTAAACCAGGTTAAGGGAGTTACTTCTGCTGCACCCAACTTTATTCAATCTATTACTGACCAAAATCTCAAAACAGCTGCTAAACAAGTCGCTAATCTGAAAAATTCTCAGCAATTTTACAACCTGACTAAACAGAATACTGCCCCTCAATCTACCAGAGCTATTTCCCCGAAAACCAACTTCCTGAGATTGGCGTGGCATTTGGATAGCTTACCGCTCAAACAATGTCTGCAAGAGGAGGTATCTAGCTGGGAATCACTGCAAACTTGTCTGCAAAAACCAACTGTAGCGACAAAATCGGCTATGTCTCGCACAGATATGCGGGTTACAGATGCCTGGAAACGTAGCAACGGCGGACGCGGTGTCGTTGTGGCAGTCATAGATAGTTTAATTCAATGGAATCATCCTGATTTGGCAGATAGTTTGTATACAGTAAAAGTTGCTGATAAATGTCCAGGGGAAGTCCACGGTTGGGATTTTTCTGCTGGCGGTAATAGCAGCAACCCCTGCGAAAACGGCGATGCTGATACTCGTGTCAGCCCCGTAGAGTTGGCTATTCTCGGTGCAAAATTTCAAGATACCTTCCAATTATCTGATGCCAAATTAGTTCAGCAATACCCCCAAGAAGCGCTGGAGGTGAAGGAAAAAAATCCAGATTACTCTCTAGAGCAAATCGCTAGTGTTTTACGTTACGTTTTTCGCACTTATAAAATAGGCGGAGAATTTCACGGCACTTATGTGAGTGGAACTATTGCTGCTAAACCGCAAAATGGTGAAGGACTAGTAGGCGTGGCTCCCAATGCTCAAATTTTACCAGTGCGGGTATTTGGGTTGAATGGTAGTTATAGTACTTCTGCATACATTGAAGCCATTGGCTATGCAGCCTCGCGCGGTGCTGATATCATTAATCTTAGCCTGGGTGGTAGTTTGCCAACTCCGGGAGAAGAAGAAGCGATCGCGGATGTTCTCAAAGCACATCCTAAACTAGTAATTGTGGCTGCTGCTGGCAACGAAAACTTAAACCAAGTATCTTTTCCTGCTGCTTACACAGGAGTAGTTGCAGTTGGTGCAACTAATATTGTTGGTAATCGTGCGCCCTACAGTAACTACGGTAAGAGATTAGACCTAGTTGCACCCGGAGGCGACTTAGATACACCAGGATTGTTGGGTGGAATTCCCGCCACCGGCGGTACTTGGCTGAATGCCTTTTGGCAAGGCATCCCGAATCCTGAATCTCGTTGGTCTTCTGTGGTTGATCTTAAAGGTAAATACTGGTGGGTGCAGGGTACATCCTTCTCTTCACCAGCCGTAGCGGGGATAGTGGCATTAATGAAAGGAGAAAATAGAGAAATTAGCAGAAAACGCTTGGTCAATATCTTGAAATCTACAGCCAGTTATCAAGGGCTGAGTATTTCTCAGGAAGACGCCAAATTCTATCGTTCACAGCTAAGTAAAGGTGCAGTGTCTTCCTCAGTTAAAGGTCAGCAGTACTTTTTTGGTAAAGGATTGGTCAACGCTGATGCGGCGGTACAAGCGGTGAAAAAGGGGCGATAAAGCGAAACCCAACCTACGACTAGCCACCTACAACCGTGGGAAAAATCCGACTCAAGTCTAATAAGACATCTTCAAATCCAGAAATTGCTACTGACTGATGGGGCAAAGATATCTGCTTGCTGAGATAATTGAATTCACCTTGAGCATTTTGATACGGTTGGCTGTAACGCTCAAGCTGGCGAACATTTAAGTTGACAATCCAATAATCAGCAATTCCTGCTTCTGCGTAGATTTCTAACTTTGTTGTTTGGTCGTAATTTAGGGTTGAGTCTGAAATTTCAATCACTAAAAAAATATCTTCAGGATAGGGATGATGGGGAAGATAGTCAGTCTCATTTCCTCGTGCGATCGCTACATCTGGTTCAGGTTCACTATCTGATGGTAGTATGATTGGCTCTTGACAACGCACAACAACCCGATCGCCTAGCAATCGATCCAGTTGTCTACAAAGTCGAGTTGTGCAAAATGTATGAGGTGTGCCTTTGGCTACCATCTCAATTAGTTCTCCGCGAATCAATTCAATGCGATCGCTCTCCTTGAGAAATTCCAGTTCAATCAGCCGATGATATTCGTCAATAGTGAATCGCTTTGGTGTGACAACGTTCATGGGACATCACCGATTTAACTGTTATGTACTTTCCACTTTACCATCTGTATCCATTGGCTATTGCCCATCTTGCGATCGCTAATTTTTTTGTAAAACGGGTGAGACACCTTGATTTAGAATACACTCACACCCGGATTTGTCACAAACCAAGCTGTTGACCATCGCTTTTGTTGACTCTTGCACAGTAAATCTAATTTGCATATCCTTCAGCAGGTGAGAGATATATCTCCTTAGACTTCCTGCTTTACCCCTAACTCTAAAATCTATGCGCGATCGCAAACTTAGTTTAACTGCATTGACCACTCTCATCTTGACTGTTTCACTGCCGATTGCAAATTTGCCTGCACTATTCCAAGCGTCGCAGGTATTGGCGCAAACACCAGCAGACCGCAAAGTTGAAGCAGACCGACTGTTTCAGCAAGGTAATGAGCAGTTTCATAACAGTCAATATAAAGAAGCATTACAATCTTGGCAACAAGCGCTGACAATCTATCAACAAACAGGAAATCAACTTCAAGTAGCCAAAACTCTGAATCAATTGGGAATAACTTACTTTAGCTTTGGTAAATATCAAAAGGCAAAGGAATTTCATGAGATGTCTTTAGTAATTGCTAAAAAGATAGGGTCTAGAGAAGAAGAAGCAAAATCTCTCAATGATTTAGGAAATGCTCTTTGTTTTTTAAATCAAAACCAAAAGGCAATAGAAGTGCATAACCAATCTATCGTTATCGCTAGACAAACAGGACTTAAAGAAGAGGAAGTAAAATCTTTGAATGGTTTGGGCAATGCTTACCTTGGCTTACAACAAAAGCAAAAAGCTGTAGAATTTTATGAACAATCTTTATCCCTTGCTAGGAAAATAGATTATAAACAAGGAGAAGGAAAAGCTCTTAATAATTTAGGTAATATTTACCGATATGCAAACCAATATGAAAAGGCAATAGTATTATATGAGCAATCTTTAGCAATTGTTAGAATATTAAAAGACACCCGAACGGAAGCTGCTGCTCTATCAAGTTTGGGATATACATATACCTTACTAGGACAATATCAAAAATCTATACAATTCAATGAGCAAGCTTTAGCTGTTTATACGAAATTGGGAAATAGAGAAGGAGAAATGGTTTCCCTAGTTTATCTAGGAATTGGTTATCGTCATCTGGAAAAATATGAGAAGGCGATAGAATTTCATCTGCAATCTCTAGCTATTGCCAAGGAATTAGGAGATAAGCATAATGAAGCTATATCTTACGGTAATTTAGGAGTTGCTAATGAGTTTCTAGGACGACATGAGAAGGCAATAGAATTCCACGACCAGGCTTTATCTCTTTATAAGCAATTAAGATTTAAAGAAGGAATAGGACTAACCCTTGCTAATTTGGGACTTCCTTACAGTTCTCTTGGTAAATATCAAAAAGCAATAGGACTTTATCAAGAGTCTTTAGCTATTGCCAGAGAATTAGGCGATAAACTCAGGGAAGGTAATGCTCTAAATAATATCGGCAAAGAATATATTACACTGGGACAATATGCAAATGCTTCCACTACACTACAGGAAGCAATTAATGTTTACGAAACTATACGTTTATCTGGTTTAAATGATGCTAATAAAATTTCCATTTTTGATACTTATTCTCGTTCTTATCGTTTACTACAACAAGCCTTTATTCTCCAAAATCAACCTAATAATGCTTTAGAAATATCTGAACGAGGAAGAGCGCGTGCTTTTGTAGAATTACTATCTTCTCGATTATCTCCTGACTCAAAACAGCAATTTTCTACTAATCTACCAAATATTAAACTGATTAAACAAATTGCCAAAATCCAAAATGCAACACTTGTTGAGTATTCAATTATTGATTCCGAAATATATATTTGGGTAATCAAACCCACAGGTGAAGTTACCTTCCGCAAAGCTGACTTAAAACCCCTGTGGCAAAAAGAAAATACAACTCTTGACAACCTTGTTATCACCAGCCGCAACTCCATCGGTGCAAGAGGTGCAGCTTTTCGCGGTATCAATGTAACTTACAACCCCAATGCACCCAAAGCAAAAAACAATTTAAAGCGTCTACACGAATTATTAATTAACCCCATCGCTGACTTATTACCCAAAAATTCTAACGACAGAGTTATCTTCATTCCCCAAAGTAGTCTATTCCTCGTCCCCTTTGCCGCATTACAAGACGCAGACGGTAAATACCTAATTGAAAAACACACCATTCTCACATCACCATCAATTCAGGTTTTAGATTTGACCCGCAAACAGAAACAACGGATCGGCACACAATCCATCCAGGGAAAAGATACGCTGATTGTTGGTAATCCGACAATGCCTTTTGTCGCACCAAAAATCGGCGGAACTCCGCAACAATTAACACCTTTACCTGGTGCAGAACGAGAAGCAACTGCAATTAGCAAGTTACTCAAAACTGAACCTCTCATCGGCAAAAAAGCAACTGTTGCAACTGTAGTCAAGCGTTTACCCGAAGCGCGATTTGTTCATTTAGCAACCCACGGCATATTTGATGATATCCAAGGATTAAATAGCGGTATTGCTTTAACTCCATCGGGTAAAGATGATGGTTTATTAACTGCCTCCGAAATCCTCGATTTAAAACTCAATGCCGAATTAGTCGTTTTAAGCGCTTGCGACACCGGACGCGGACGTCTAACTGGGGATGGGGTAATTGGTTTATCTCGTTCGTTAATTAGTGCTGGTGTACCTAGTGTCTTAGTATCGCTTTGGTCGGTTCCAGATGCGCCCACAGCCCTATTAATGACGGAATTTTATCAAAATCTGCAAAAAAGCTCTGATAAGGCGCAAGCACTGCGACAGGCGATGTTGACGACGATGAAAAATAATCCAAATCCTGTTGATTGGGCAGCTTTTACTCTCATTGGGGAAGCAGAGTAGTTTAGCTAACTGTTGAGAATCAAATTGATGGAAACGATAACATCAGAGAATGCTAGAGGTTGAATTGTTCCGCTTGTAAAGGTTTGTTTAGAAGCGTACTCGCCGTTTTGATGGTAGCGAAACACGACAAGCTGTAATTCATTTAAGTTGACTACCCAATATTCAGGAATTCCAATTTCTGCGTAAATTTTACTTTTGATTTCTAAATCTTTATTCAGACTAGTTTGGGAGTATTCAATCACCCAGAAAATGTTTTCAGGATAGGGGTGATGAAAAAGATATTCTCGTCCTAGATTTTGGACAACAGCAATATCTGGTTCTGCTTCAGAGTTATTAGGTAAGGTAATCGGACTGTCTTGGCGGACTTTAGCCTGATCGCCTAATAATTTTGCTAAGTATTCTGCGGCTTCATTTCTAGAATAGGCGTGGGGTTCCCATTCTGGTGACATTTCAACTATTTCTCCTCTCAATAACTCAACCTGGCGATCGTCTAAAATGCCCGCCTTAATCATGTGGTGGTATTCTTCCAAAGTCCATTTTGCTGCGGTTACTGACATTTAGTTTACCTCCGGCGTGCAGTATAAATTGCATCTTGCCCCACTACTCAAAATTGTATTTCAGACCGAATTTCTCTATTAGTTCATGTCAGGCGATCGCTTTTAACTAGCTGCCGAGAGTCAAAACGATTCTCTAATAGCGAACTGGTAAAATTTACATTTATATCTAAAATATATAGCAACGAAGCGGAAGATTTATAAAAATGTTGGTTTTTGCATAACCTCAGACAACCCAGAGATACAATCCTTTAAAGCAACTTCAGCCAATATATAAATAAAATCATAATGTCTAACATTAAACGTCGTCATCTTCTCCAATTTTCCGCTTCCACTCTCGCAACATTGGGTTTAAGCCAGTTGAATATTATGCAGCAGGGCGAACGCATGGCCCAAGTCCTCGCCCAAAGTCCACCCCGTAAACTAGCGCTACTGGTGGGCATCAATGAGTATTCTGGTACAATTCCAGCTTTAAAAGGTTGTGTAAATGACGTAATGTTGCAGAAAGAATTATTAATTTACCGCTTTGGCTTTAAATCAGAAGATATCCGCATCTTGACCGATAAACAAGCTACCCGTCAAGGTATTCTCACAGCCTTTGAAGAACATTTGATTAAACAAGCGAAACCTGGAGATGTAGTAGTATTTCACTTTTCCGGGCATGGTTCACGGGTAGAAGATCGCGATCGCGATTCCCCAGATGGATTCAACAGCACTTTTGTACCCATAGATAGCCAATTACCGCCAGGATATCCGGTTGTTGGTGGCGCAGTCCAAGACATTATGGGACACACGCTGTTTTTATTGATGTCTGCACTGAAAACAGACAACATTACAGTTGTGTTAGATAGCTGTCATTCTGGAGGTGGGACACGGGGAAATTTGCGGGTGCGATCGCGTGATGGTAGTTCACTCCTCCAACCGAGTCAAGCGGAACTCGATTATCAGCAACAATGGTTAAAAATAAGAATAGAACTTGATATTGTCCAAAATCACGCAATTCGACGGTGGATTTACGCCCACTGATTCGCCGTTGGTGGCGGCGCAAATTACTAAACAAAGACTCGATTTTGAGATTGTCTGGTGGCAAA
>JAIVFU010000235.1 GCA_020829485.1 Nostoc sp. CHAB 5834
GCCAACGCAAACATCGCCTTCACCATGATCCAATTACCGCAATACAAGGTTTGGTCAATCAACATACAGAAATTCTCTCTGTGCTTGAGTCTCAAGCCCTAAAATACCAATTAGATAGCTAGGGGTTGCGATCGCTCAATTGAGAGTATCCCCAAACAGGATCACCAAAATTGGACAAGACCCTTAATCCTGGCTGAAGCGTAATTATAGTTGCAGTTAATCCTGGTTTGAAAATGTCTTGATTGCAGGTTTGAGCGATTAGTATTGCAGTGTCGTTACACTTAGTAGCCTTAGCAGTCAGAAAAATGAAAGGGATCATAGCTGTGGTAGGATCTTGGCGCAGAGTCGAGAGAACGCCGTAACCATCTAGTTCTGGCATCATAATGTCGCAAAGCACTAAATCTGGTAGATTTTCTAGCGCCTTCTGCACACCAACAAGACCATTTTTTGCACCGATGGCTTCAAAACCTTCTGCCTCTAGGCTATCCACAAAGATATCTCTGGTTTCGGTCTGATCTTCAATTACCAAAACTTTTGTCATAGTTGGCTCTGATGTTAACTGATGAATTATTAGTCAATCAAAAGCACAAAAATTATACACAAAAATCATTTCATAGATCATATTGATTTGACCGCCGTGCAAAGTTTACAAACTTTAGCGATCGCTGCTAGCAAACCCTCGACTGTACAAGGCTTAGTAACATAGGCATTTGCTCCTAGATCCATGCCATAGTACCGTTCCACATCGCTAGTCTTAGCAGTCAAAAAAATTAACGGAATCTTGGCTGTCAAAAAGTTCTGACGCAGCGTAGTCAGAACGCCGTAACCATCTAGTTCTGGCATCAGAATGTCGCAAATCACTAAGTCAGGCAAGTACTCTTGTGCTTTATTGACACCAACACGACCATTTTCTGCACAAATGGTATCAAAACCTTCTGCCTGCAAGCTTTCTACTAATATGTCTCGCGTTTGCGCCTCATCTTCAATTACTAAGATTTTTTTCATCATTCACCAGTCTACTGGAACCTGCCACATTTGAGCAAACTTCCGATTTGAGCTAATAATATCTCCGTCACATCCAATAGCAATAACTCCGCAATCGATAGATTCTAGAGTTGCTTGAAGTAAGGAAAGGGAATTCTCCAGTTTTGCTTTTACCCACTTGCACTCAGCCCTTTCACGATATAATAGCTGGTTGACGAGCAATTCTGGCTTCTGCGTAGATTTCTAACTTTGTTGTTTGGTTGTAATTTAGGGTTGAGTCCGAAATTTCAATCACTAAAAAATATCTTCAGGATAGGGATGATGGGGAAGATAGTCAGTTTCATTTCCTCGTGCGATCGCTCCTTCCGGGCAAATCATTGTAACTCTCTCCTGGTAAGCTTTTATGATTCGCGGATGCGTCTAATAGTAACATTGGTTGTATTTTCGGTGTCTGGCATTTCGCGCAAGGATACCCAGTAACCACAAAGTTATGAACCTGTGGTTTACCGCTATCTAATGGATCTTAAGTTCTAAAACTATGAGTTGAACTTAATTAGCTTATCAAGTTTGGTTTCATTTCTCTTGCTAGTTTCTAACAATATTAGGTTAACTTTAATATATAACCGTAAAGGAATGGTACAATAACAGTGACTATTTAATCTTACATAAAGTTTAGATTGCCGCAGCACTAAAGTTACTAAATATACCACAATTTCTTAATACACAAAATAAAAAGTTAAAAATAACACTTAAACCAATCATGTTTAACTGAGAACAATGCAATGAGAGGATATTAGCGGAAGATGCTTTAAATAAATCATTAGCATTTAAAAATAACTCAAATAGTTTCTAAGTAGTTCCAAAACTGTATGTTGCAATAATGCCAAATTGAAGAATTCTTATTTGATGTGTGTAAGCTCCTATGGTCAAGCGATCGCTCGAAGCATCAGTTACCGGAATTCAACAAGCTAAAAAAGCGTTTGCTCATAAGGGGTGGACACAAGAAAATTTGGCTTTTGAAGTCAACTTAAAGACTCGCCAACCAATTTGGCGGTTTTTTAGTGGGCGTTCGGTTGAGCGTCATATCTTTATAGAAATTTGTTCTGTGTTGTCGTTGAATTGGCGGGAGATTGCGGCTAATCCTCCAGAAGAATTCCCTGAATCAAAAGAACTTGGTGCTGCTGAATTTTTAGATATTGATGCTCTAGTACAACAAGTGCGATCGCAACGCTTTGACAAAATTCAAGACCAGTGTGGCACTTTGCAGTTATTAGATGTTAGTCGCCCCGTTAGAATCGACGACATTTACATAGATGTCAACATTTTGGAGGAGATTGCAAGCCTTCAGTGGTTAGAGTTTTCTGACTTGCAAAAGTTTACATCAAAAGAATTTGATCACTTTGGTTTAGGTGAAGTATCCCAAACACAAATGGCGGGGATCACGGCAGTTCAAACTTACTCAAAGCTACGGGTGTTGGGTAAACCGGGAGCAGGTAAAACCACTTTTTTACAACATCTGGCGATTCAATGCAACCGAGGGAGATTTGCTGCAAATCGGGTTGCCATTTTTGTCACCTTAAGAGATTTTGCCGACGAAACGAGAGTTGCAGGAGAGTTCAATTTACTCAACTATATTTGCAAAGAATTCCTCACCTGTGGAATTTCAGATCCATCTGTGCTTGAAACTTTGTTGTTGTCAGGCAGAGTGTTGCTGTTGCTGGATGGATTAGATGAAGTGCTTCATCAACAGAGCATTGGTGTCGCCAATGAGATTCGCAGATTCTCTGAAAAGTATCAAAAGAATATATTTGTCGTCACCTGCCGCACGGCGGCTAAAGCTTTCAACCTCAGACGCTTTACAGATGTTGAAATTGCCCCATTTAGTCAAGACCAAATTGTTGCTTTTGCTCAGAAATGGTTTACAGCACTTACAAAAACGAACATCCAGAATAAACAAGAACAGGCAATTGAGTTTATTAAGAAACTAGATTTAACCGAAAACTTACAATTCCGTAGACTTGCCGTCTCCCCCTTGTTTTTACATCTTGTCTGCTGGGTTTTTCATCACCAGAACAAATTCCCAAACCAAAAAATTGCGTTTTATAAGCAATGTTTAGACCTTCTCCTGGGCAAATGGGATGAAAGTAAAGCAATTGAGCGGGATGAAGTGTACGAAGGTTTCTTAGTATCACAAAATCTGAAGTTGCTGAGTCAGCTTGCTAGCGCGACATTTGACCAGGGTAATTACTTTTTTGAACAACGCATTGTTGAACAATACATTAGCGATTATATCTGTGATTTACCGAATGCTTCGACGGAACCAGAGGAATTGCAATTAGATAGTGAAGGGGTACTTCAGGCGATAGAGTTACAACATGGATTACTAGCAGAACGAGTGCGGGGAATTTTCTCCTTCTCTTATTTGACGTTTCAAGAATATCTGACTGCTCGAAAAATCGTTGCCAGTTATAATTTACAACCATTAGAACGACCGTTAGAACGTCTGGTGAGTCATATTACTGAACCCAGGTGGCGTGAAATCTTTTTGTTAACTGCTGCCATGCTGCGGAGTGCAGATTTCTTAGTACTGTTGATAAAGCAAGAAGTTGATGCGCTAGTGGCTGAAGATCCATATTTGCAAAAATTTTTAACTTGGGCAAGTCAGCCCCAACCCTTGGGGACGCTGCACCAATGGGGAAGTCAAAAGTCTCTTGCCGCTCCTGTGCCTGCTGCAATTCGGGCGTTTTATCTTGCTCTGGCTAGGACTCCTCACCTTACCCCGTACTTTGCCCTTGTCTGCATCTTCGATCAAGATATTTTTTTGGATGCGGCATTAGATAACCTAGTAATGGAATGCAAATCTAATTTTGCCGATGCCCATGCCTGCGACGATGCTTTGAGTTATGCTTTAGCGATCGCTCAAGATGCTGGCTTACATCAAGCTTTACAACAACTTAAAGACCTACTGCCCGATCCAGAACAAAGTAGAGAAAGCATTCAGACATGGTGGCAAACAAGTTATCCTGCTTGGATAGAACAGTTAAAAACTGCGATCGCCAAGCATCGAAACATTGAGCATCACTGGTACTTCAGCCCACAGCAACAGCAAGTATTGCAACAATATTACGATGCCAATCAGTTGCTTATCGATTGCCTTAATAGCAACTGTGAGATCACAGACGTTGTGCGGCAGGAGATTGAAGCTAGTTTGTTGTTGCCGAGTCAGCACTCCTAATGCCCAATGCCCCTTCATTTCGCTGTAACTTTGAGCCTAGCTACAGAGATTTCTGGTGGTTCAATAGACCTCTTAGCATAAGTCGAATAGACCCCCCTTAATCCCCCCTTATAAAGGGGGGAAATTTGAAATCTTGCCCCCTCCCCTTCACAAGGGGAGGGGTGATTCAACGATTTTTGCAAGAGGTCTAATGGGAACTTGGACAGGTGTAGATGAGCCTTTCAACCACAGCAGTACTGCGGGAGTGACACCCAGCAACAAGCCTAGCAACACGGGTACAAAGAATCCAGCGGTTAAGCTCATGACTGTAGCGAAACCAAAATTACTTAAATAAACTGCAAAAGGTATATTAAGTTGCGATCGCTCCCAGTTAATTGGATTATTTCTCCACAACAGTGCAGTCACAGCCATAAATACTGAGCTAGTACCCAGCCACCCCGCAAAGTTTTGGTAAGGCATTCCAAAGAAGGGGCCTGGTTGTTGCCAATACCAAAAGGGCAGGGAAGTTTGGCTCATTGCCGGATCGAGAACAAAATCCCAGGAGGTTAGTAATAAAGCACCCAAAGCGATCGCACTTATATGCCGCCACAAGTTGGGTTTTTTGTCCACTTCTAAACCTGCGCGTGCCAGCAAGTAAGAAACAAATCCCAAATAAAACCACGACAAGGGAATTGTAAATGGGACTAAACCCGCAATCTTATAACCTAAACCGCTTAGGTAACTATAATGACCAAATGGAAAACCAGTACTGGTTCCTAGTAATTCACTTCCTAGAGAAATAAATACTGATGGCAACAGAAATGCTAAGGCGCGACTTAAACCCAAAATCCGCGTGGCATACAAGAAAACACCTGCCGCGCCTAAAATCATATAAACTACACCGCCTCCTGCCATACTCCATTGGATGGCAGTTTTTCCAACCTCGGATAAGTTAAAAATTACTTGGGCATTAGGTACAACCAGTAGTATTCCTACCAATCCAAATACTGTTGACACGATATGACCAATGAGGCTTACGCGTTCAGCAATAACAAGTTGTCTCATAGTAATTCCTTTTTACTCACTGCTAATGAAGCGCTATTCATCTAGCCATTGGTTAAAAATCTCCTAGCATTTATTCTGACTTTTCACGTTATGTGGAAAAGCCAGGAAAAACCTAACCCCCTAACCCCCTTCCCTACCAGGGAAGGGGGAAAATTCAAAGTCTCTCTCCTAAAAGGCTACGGTGTACACACAAGTCTTTAAGAGTTGCGCCACAGGCTTTTGATCCCCCCAACCCCCCTTTTTAAGGGGGGCAAAAACCTCTCAAAGTCCCCCTTTTTAAGGGGGATTTAGGGGGATCTAGGATGATTTTGGTTTTCTAGAAAAATGTGTGTACACCGTAGCCTAAAAGGAGAGAGAAATAGAAGTGAGGTTTTCCAGATACCGTGAAAACTCAGGCATTTATTAGGGACTGGTACTTAATTTATAATCAGCTAAAATGAGCATTAATGATATTGAAGTCTTGCTCTAATTGTTTGTCCAAATTGGATTTTTGGATAACTTCATCTCAGGAGTAACTATAAGTTTTGAAGTCTTTGATTTGTTTGACTAAATTAGAGTTGTCTTGCTGCTTGAAGCTTCCCCTACTGTTCTGCTAGTACTTTGATTTCATAAAGTTCTCGCTGAACGAAATCGGATGTAAACATCAAGCGCTTACCACTACTGTTTACAAAGAAGAATCTCTGATTACGAGATTGATGGCTAAATTTGATTTGTTCCCCTCGGCAAGAGTAGATTTTACCCCGAATTAAATCGGTAGATTTAAACATTTTCCACCTTCTCATCCTCTTTATCAAAAACCTACTTACAGCAGAATTCAGAAGTCAGAATTAGCTACACCCCACTGCGCTAACAGAAGTAAAACAGCCTTCACGCCGGGGTTTGAGACTTAGATTGTTTACAACACCCAGCTTGAAATTCGCTGTATGTCGTAAGTAAATCTGCCTCGGTAAGGAGTATCATCGTTTCTGCACCAACTCTGCCAAAGTCAGGCTCTAGCCCTAATGCCATCTCAATGACATACATCCATCTGCCATATTCAGGTGTGTAGCTGCGTACAATCCCTTCTCCACCAACAAAGCTCACCAATTGGGCATTGCGAAACTTAGGCCTCCTCATGAAGGTTGCAGTCATGCGTAAGACTCCTCTAATTAATAGTTGATACTTTCTGTTTTATTAAAAAAAATCAAATATATTATGTATCTTTTTAAGTAAAAATGTAAGATATAACCTGTATCTTTGGAATGTTTTAGGTGGAGACTATACAATTTATACGTAATTCAAACATTTATTCAAACATTTGATATAGCACTCCTAAATCATTCGTGAAAAATTAGATCCTCGACTTCTCAAATAAGTCGAGGATCTGGACACAGCCATCGGTGAGAGGTTAGAGTGATTGCACTTTTGTCAAGAGGGTGCAGGAAAAGGGGATAAATCCAGCTTGGAGACTGGTTTTCGCAGCGCTTTAACAACTCCTAAATCTTGATTCTCTTTTGCAGCGAAGTACTTAATAGGGTCATCCGCCTTACCTTTGTCATAGGCAACACTAAAATGGTACAAACCACGAAATATCATCTCCAAAGAAATGCGGTCAAATGGTAAAGCTAATTCATCAGCTACCGCGTCCCCCAAATCAACTAAAACAGCATAAAATAACCAAGTTGCCCAGACTTGTAGCTTGACACCAGCAATTCTCATTTTGAAAAAAATCAGAGAAAATTCTGTTATTTAAATAGAGAACTTGTGTCGAAGCATCATTTGTTGACAGATAATTATCATCCAACTTTGGAGATAGACAGATTTTAAGAA
>JAIVFU010000236.1 GCA_020829485.1 Nostoc sp. CHAB 5834
ATCGATTGATGGTGCATCTGGCAATTTTTCACCGATTTGTTTTAGCCAATAAATTACAGTGGTGTGGTGAACACATGCCAGAGCGCTCAATAGCTCGGAATCCCTCACCATTAACGTATGCTTTTAAGCATTCAATTTTTACCTCATCTGAGTATCCTTTTGGTGGACTGTATACATCTATAAATTGACGACCACAGCTTACACAAATGTGATTTTGTTTACCTCTTCGTTTACCATTTTTCCTTGCCTCCGTAGACTCGCAGTATGGACAATGCACAGTAGTAAACCCTAATTCATCCCTTTATTATGCAACGCCTAGTATTCTTTCTCCTTTTCGCAACTTTGCTATAAGTTTGCGTGAAGACTATGATGCTGTCAAGGCTGGTGTAACGCTTTCAGTGAGCAATGGCCCTGTTGAAGGTCACATCAACCGATTGAAAATGTTGAAACGACTTTCTTTACGGTCGCGCAGGAATAGATTTACTTGAGCGACGGTTCTTGCTGGCTATATAAAGCGCGGGCAGGTGAGGGTAAAAAGTAAACTCTATTTTTGCGTTAACGCAGCTTACCGTAGGTATCGCTCTTGGTAGGTACTTCGTGCCATCTCTCAATCTGAGTAATAGTTATTATTTCATCTTTTCTTGTTGCGATCGCTCAATTGAGAGTATCCCCAAACAGGATCACCAAAATTGGACAAGACCCTTAATCCTGGTTTGAAAATGTCTTGATTTCAGGTTTGAGCGATTAGTATTGCAGGTCGTTACACGTAGTAAGTCACTAAATCTGTTGTCATCTTCTCTTTAACTGATTGTTGGATTTGAGAAAGCGATCGCCCCCATAGAATCAGGAGACAATCGCTTTCTCATCAGTTCACATTCCGAAACTTAGCAGCACGCAAAGATTGAGTTTTCGCTGCATCCACAGGACTACTAGCCCATCGTGCGGTGGATGCCCAAGCCTGCATACGCTCAACTGCCGCCGCATCCTGAATTGCAAGCGGGGTGATAGTTTGACGACAGGTTTCGAGATCAGCAAGCGTTACCTGTTGTGGTCTACCCTCATCGAATGCCAGTAGTACGGCTTCAGATGCTAGTGTTTCCAATTCTGCGCCGGAGAATTTCGCGGTCGAAGCTGCGATCGCCTCTAAATAAGTGGAAACTGGAAGCATCAAGGACTACGGGAAATCCCCATCCCCAAGAAGGACGGGACTACCAGAATGCTCAAGATACCAACCATCGCGGATAGAGCTTGGCAATGCCTAGCAAAATATGCACTCGAACCAGCTTGCGCGTTGCCATTTTCCACGCCCGGAGTTACGGGTTCAGAACTGGGCGCTCTGCCCATGATGCACAAACGTACATCTACAACAACCTCAACTCCACCAGAAATGGAATAGAAAAACGAGTTATTGAACTCGATATCGAAAAATGCTTCGATAGGATTAATCACTCAGCAATAATGGATGAACTCATAGCCTAAATGATTTTTTTGAGAGAAATCAATCCGCTTTCTTTGAAACTACTGGAGCGCATCTATCGCCAAAGTCGATATCATCAGGTGCGGCAAAGAGCGCATTTCTTAATGCTAGTTGCGGCGGGCGAAACAGCGCCATCGCTCAAAAGAAGAGATGGGCAATACAATTATTTCTTTGGGTAAGAGTGAAAAGCGTATATCCCTGATATTCCTAGATGAAAGGGTGCGGGGTTGCAGGTTCGGGTATGGGGAATTAAGAATGTCTTGAACTGCTTGACGTACTCGCATTTAATTGTCTGAAACACACGAAGCTGCAACCCTACCCCCAACAAGCTTTCACACGAGTATTCGTGCTATTCCCCCATGATTCAGTAATACCAATTCTTCTTTCATTAGGCAACAGATGCAATTTATGAAAATGCTACTAATTTAAATTTCTTAATTGCGAATTTCTTTCTTTGTATAAGTCATACCTATATGATCCTTGAGAAAGTTTCCTCAACTCTGTGGGATTGCTACTATTACATCACAGTAGAAATAATTTACCAAGTCATAGCGAATGAGGTTGCGGTTTTGAAATCCCAATTAACTAATCATCGGGTCGATTTACAAGATTGCACTATTTTTTATCAGCAAAGTAGGTTGGAGTCGAGTTCAATCCCTATCCTATTGCTACACGGCTGGGGAATCTCTACTGAGCCTTATCAAGAAGTACTGGAACTACTAGCACAGCACCATACTATAATTGCTCCTGACTTACCCAGTTTTAGGAGATCAACTTACTCTGGGCTACTTCCCGATTACCTTAGCTATAGCAAATGTCTCCATTCGTTTCTGGAAGTTTTGGATTTACAACAATTTCATCTAGTAGGACACTCATTCGGCGGAGGTATTGCCATTACTTTATCTACACTTGTTCCAGAAAAAGTCAGAAGTGTAATTCTGGTAGATAGTACTGGGCTGCCCACGCCATCTATACCAGAGATGATACCGCGAAGGGCAATCGAAATGACCGCTCAACTGTTTCTCCCAAGACGCAGATTGAAATTAGTTGATATTCCTTTGGTTTTCTCCTACAACTTGTTGTTCAACACAGTAAATGTCATTCAAGGATTGCTAATTTCTTTATACGAAAATATCAACCATCTGCTACCAAAAATCTCAGCTCCCTGTTTGTTATTATGGTCAGAAAAAGACCTAACTACACCATTAAGTAACGCTCAAGAAATGGCGGCAATTATTCCAGACTCTAAATTAATTACTGTAGAAGAAGGTTTCCACGAATGGGGACTCTGGTATCCTGAGAAATTTACATCACTCATATTGTATTTTATTTGTCAACTTGAGCAATATTGATAGCACATACTTCTGAGCGCGATCGCCCGAAAGCTATGAAGTGGTTTATTCAACCAACACCGACCGCAAATTAACTATTCTTTAGTATAGATAATTACAACTCTAGGAAATAAATCATGTCAAAAAGATTGTTATTACTTAGTAATTCAACAAATATCGGTGAAGAATACTTATTTTATGCTCGTCAGCAAATTAAAAAGTTTTTAGGAAGCTCTGTCAATAAAATAGTGTTTATCCCTTTTGCAGCCGTTACTTCAACTTCTCAGCAGTATAGCGAAATCGCTTAATAGCATCCGATGGTTTCCTACTTCTCAGACATTCTCTTAAGATCAACGCTATTTTGTGATTGCAAAATTACAGGCTTCTGGTAATTAGAAGTATAACCTGGTAAAACTTTTACCCCTGGCTGAGTCAACCTTAGCGTTAAAGAAAGTCTGACTTTACCGCTATTATTACGTATCGAGCGATGTAATAGTGTATTAGTAAATAGTACAAACTCACCAGGACGTAACACTACAGGAATAGCTTTTATTGCAACTTCATCAGGAATTTCAAAAAAGTTATTTCCACTAAAAGGATCGGTTCCTTTTATCTGGCAACTTTTTAAGTAAATATTAGGTATATACTCAAATCCATTACATTCATTAACTTCTGTCAAAGCTATATAAGCATTGATAGTTTTACCATCTCCTTCCAGGAGTTTAGAATAAGAGTCTTGATGCCAAAAAGGAATTAATTGCTGGGCGGGATAATTTACCCATAATTCTGACCGCCATAATATTAAATTATCCCCTAAATGAGCATTAAGCCTCTCTAATAAATTTTTATCTTCACATAATTGCAAAATTACAGGTGAATCTAAATGTCTTTCCATGTAAAAACATCTGGTAAACACTTGAAGCGATATAATGAATAACGAACCAATATCAAATCTAATAAATGATTTAACTACTTGTTTTAATAATATTTTTATTGGCATCTTTAGAATAACATTATCAAAAATATATTGGGTAATCTCAGCTATTTCATTACTGCTTAAACTCAGAGAATTTGGCCCCCATATTTCATCAGTACCATCATAATTAATTTTCTTTGTATTCTGCTGTTGGTTGCAACCAGCCCATAATAAACTATATTCCCATAATTGCTGTGATAATTCTTGATTTTGTGCTATTTCAGGTAATATAATTTCTTGAGCGTGACTATTTAAAAATTTTCCACTAATATTTTGATAATCTGGGGAAGTAGCACAAACAAGGGTACTATATGCTCCGGCTTCCGAAGAAATACCTAAACCTAAATATTTACTGAGACGATGCCATATAGTAATGTTTGATTGTATAAAGCCTGGATGTATGGCGTTAACAGTGACTTGAGAATTATTTAATCGCTGAGAAAGTTCTCTTGTTAAAAGCAATAAACAGAGTTTTGAAACGGCATATAATTTTAGGAAATTTAAAGGTGTTCTTTTAACTAATAAATTCCAATCAATACCATTTGGAGATAATGCCAAATCTGATGCTAACATAATAATGCGGCTAGGAGCAGATTTTTGCAACTTTTCTAGTAATAAATAAGTCAGCAAAAAATGACCTAAATAGTTCGTTCCCCAAATTAGTTCAAAACCTTCTTTGGTTGTACCTCTGTTGTTGAATATCCCCGCATTGTTGACTAATATATGTAATGGCAAATTGTAGCCATTAAATAGTTTTACACATTTACGAACTGAATCTAAAGAAGCTAGATCAAGAGGTAAAAATTTCACATTTTCATTTCCGGTGGTTTGGCGGATGTAGTCTATAGCTTTTGCGGCTTTATTTGCCGAACGACAGGCAATAAATACATGATTACCTAATTTGGCTAAACCTATAGCCGTCATTAAACCTACACCAGGGCATTGCTGATTGCGGTATGAAAACGATTGTGCATTCCGGTGCAAATCCTTGTAGAGACGTAAAATTTTACGTCTTTACATCCAAATTCATACCTCGATTCAGCAACGCCCCTACACCAGAATTGCCACCTGTTACCAAACACACTTGCATAATTTCCGCTCTCTTAGTATTTATTTCCAACTAATCGCCAGAAATATAGTCAGTATTAATATAACGTTAAGTATTTCATCATCTTGCATCATGATTAAATCCCTTTATAATTTGAATTGGGCAGTTAGGCATCACCGTACCAAAACCTTATTTTCAGGTAATAATTATGGTGCAACAAGTTTTGCGATGCCAACTTTTGGAAACGCTCTGTGCGTTCGGCGGGCGCAGCCATCGCTCAACGAAGATAAAAGCAACTTACTGAATGAGCGATTATTGTCAAACAAGCCTTGGTAAATGCCTTGAGGGAGATTCAAGAAATAAAATGCCCAGCCCCTGCGGGGTTCAGCAGTCGCTCATGGGGGAAACCCCCTTCTCTACGAGACGCTCCGCGAACGCGGAGCATCTCGTAGAGAAGGTGCTAGCCTCTCCCTTTGGGAGAAGACCGCGCTGCTTCACCGGATCAATAATATTTTTGGCAAAATCGAGGTATTTAGGCGCTTTCGCCCCGAACGCGAGTGCCTCTCCCTTTGGGAAAAGGGCGAAAGCTAGGCTCATAGCATTTTATTACTGGTAAGGACCTAACCCTCACTAATTAACTGTAACAAGGCTTCCGTTGATATCTTGCCACTCATCTCAGTACCTTCCAACAGGCTATCCGCCAAATCTCGCTTGTGGTGATGTAATTCCACAATTTTTTCTTCAATAGTATCCTTTGCTACTAGACGATAAATGGTAACAGGGCGTTGTTGCCCAATGCGATGGGCGCGGTCTGAGGCTTGGTCTTCCACGGCGGGATTCCACCAAGGGTCTGTATGAATCACGTAATCAGCCGCAGTCAGATTAAGTCCTGTACCACCCGCCTTGAGACTAATCAGAAAGACATCTCCTGAACCAGCTTGAAATGCATCTACCCGTTTTTTGCGCTCTGCCACTGAAGTGCTGCCATCTAGATATTGATAATTAATACCTTGCTGCTCCAGATAATCTCTGATAATGTGCAAATGGTCAACAAACTGACTAAACACTAACGCCTTATGACGATTTTCCAGCAGTTCACCTAGCACCTCACCAAAAAGTTGTAACCTTGGGCAAAGGGGCGCGACAAAAGGCTGATTTTCAAGCCGGCATTGGCAGGTAAAAGATGAATATGGGGTAGAGTCTGGGCGGGTACTTCTTCTGCGCCTTCTGAACCGCCACCAATGTCAGAATGTACGGTAACGATGCCAGAGACGGCATTTATGGCTGCTAAAACTTGTTTCTCTGCGAAGGCAGGTACATTTAATTTATTATCTATACCAATAATCTCTGCAATGCGTCTGTGTTCAGTAGTAATTTCAATGACTTTGATGCGGGTTGGAGTTTCTTTGATATGCAGAATATTCTGTGATTCTGGTAATTTGGGAGAAAATTCCAAGGTGAGACGGCCAAGTTTTTCTTTTTTAACCAGTAGTTCCGGTTCTCCCTTGACAACTTCTACACGGATAGTAGGTGTATCTTCCCAAAAAACCAACGGGTGTCCAATTAAAGCAGAGATGGCTTTTTCACCGAAGGTATAATCCACTTTGCCGTAATAGCCATCACTATATGCCTCAATACAACTACATACCCGCATATCTTGAGGGGTGATGTAATCAAACTCAGATAATGCACTGCTTAGACGCTTGAGGGCTATGGGGCGACCTTTACTCCATTCTCCTTTGGCATTAACTTTTTGTTCTCGTGGTTGCAAGACACATCTGCTGGGATAGAAAGTAATGAACCATGCTAAACGCAGTTCGGATTCTGGTTTTCCTGGTGTTTGTGGTTCTTTTTGGAGATTTGCCAAGGCATTGAGGCACATTTCCCAAGCTTCTTGGGGTCGAATTAAGTCTACGATGGTTTGAATATTGCTATCTTCTCGCAGTGCCTCTGCAAGTTGTTTATAGTTACTGCTGGGTTTGAGTCGGGATAGGAGTTCTGCGCTTTCCATTGCCAACCAGTGATAACCGGAAGCGAGCCCTAGCTATCTAATTGGTATTTTAGGGCTTGAGACTCAAGCACAGAGAGAATTTCTGTATGTTGATTGACCAAACCTTGTATTGCGGTAATTGGATCATGGTGAAGGCGATGTTTGCGTTGGCGAG
>JAIVFU010000237.1 GCA_020829485.1 Nostoc sp. CHAB 5834
CCTCAATAGCTAAGAGAATATCTCGGTCGGTATCCCTAATTTTTGCTCTTGTTCTTCCTGGCCCAATTAACTCATAACCATCTCTCTCTAATTCATCATAGATGCGAATCTTTTTGGCTATGTCTTTGTTAACTGACAAATAAAGTTCGTATCCAGAGGGTAAATCTCTCAAACCAGTTTTACGAACAATCATAAAGCTAAAATCTTTCAGATCGAGCAGACCTTTGATTAACCTTTCTGTGTCATCATTTTCTTGATTATAATAAACAATGTCGCGATCACTATTAACTAATAAAACTGCACCATGACCATTAATGCCCCACTTCCAATCAGCTTTCTGGGGATTATCTTCTTCAATAACTCCATCCCGATCTGCATCAATATCTAGACAAACCCGAACAACAGTTAACTTCAGTTGTATAAGACTTAGCTGACGACCATTACCATCTTGAAAGCTGATTTGCAAAGAACGGTCTTTGATTTGATCGCTAAAGGTTCTTGACAATAGATTAATTTCTGGAAATTGTTCGATAGAAAGAGGGGTTTGTGTAGAAACTATTTGGTCGGGATTAGTAAAAATTTCAACTTCTCCACTAGTGTTTAAAATTACAAATTGACTTTGGGGAGGAGCTAGGTTTTTTAAAGAGATTTGCACTGGCTGATCGACAATTAGAACATCCTCATAGTTTTGGCTTCTTTCTTTAGAAGCTGAACGACGCTCATCAAATCTTTCAAGTTCTAATATTTTTCTCATAACCATAATGACCATTTAAGTTAATCTATTTTTACTACAGCACTTCTGGCAGCTATGAGATACATCCTCAAAACTGAAAGCTATGCTAGGAGGAGGCAAGGATAAAAACTGTATTGTATAATAGCGGGAAGCGCTGTATTTCCTTTATCCTATAACTATTATTAAAGATTGATAATCATTTAATTGATAAATATTACTGATACCTCAGCGCACTTTTGTACCCTTCCCGGAACTGCAAATTTAACTGAAATTATGAGAATGTTGGCAGGCAAAGCGACTTATGACTTTAAAAATTCCCTATTTGGTGGAAGTTTAATTAGAAGCAGAAACGGTTAATACAGACCAAATAGGTGGTAATCATTCACAACAATGACGCTTAAACCTGCCCAAACCGACCCATGCACGACTCACAAGACCCAAAGCAAGTCAGCAACGACTTACGCAATGCCCAGTTTGGCGGTGGGTTAATCAACGCTGACACAGTAAACTCTGGGCGAGTTGGCGGCGACATCTACAACATTCATCTTGGGCAGCAGACGGCGGTATCAGGTAATTCAGTCCAATCGCAGAATCAAAGAGAGCGATCGCTTCAGAGTACTCTTTTGGGTATGTGCGCTCACTCGATTCGGACACAATTGCGGCATTTAAATCGGTGTTGTTGACCAAAAGCCTCTCACCATCAGCAAAGGTAACAATCTGTTGCCATCCCCTCAGTTTTTTGCTCTTTAATACTGCCGATTTTGGATGCAAATGAATTAAATAATCGAAGCATATTCATAGCTCCAGAATTGTGTTTACCTTCAATAATTAGTGATGGTTGCTATTAATATGTGACTGGTTTTGATACTGCTACTCCATTTGTAGTAGATAAATTTCACATTGTGATAGCGCAAATCGCCCACTGTAGGCGATCGCTTACGGCAGTGTCTAACTTTTAAGAAAAAGATTACCGAAGCTTAACTCGCTCTAAGATATAAGCCAATTATTTTGAGAGAGACTTTAGAGAAGATATGCCATGAAAAGTCTCATTCGCACATTGGCTGTTGGTGTCATCGCAGCAAGCTGTTATGTCGGTCATGCCTATGCCGATACAGTTATAAGTCCGCTTGATAAGTCTATACCACGCACCCATGCTCATAACGACTATGAACATGAGTACCCACTCTTCGATGCCCTCCACAACGGTTTCATCAGTGTTGAGGCTGATATCTGGCTCTACGGCACACAGTTGCGCGTTGCCCACGACCCAGTTACCGAACCCACGACACTGCCAACGATTGAGGATTTATACCTGACACCATTGCGAGACTTGGCAGTTAAGGTAAACAACGGTGGCATTTACGCCGATGGTACACCTCTACTTTTGTTGGTTGACATTAAGAGTGAGGATGTTTCAACCTACGAGCGCCTACACAATGTCCTAACCAACTATGCAGTTGACAATCCCGGACTGTTCACTACTTACACCAAAAACGCCTCTGGTGGCTACGACACGCAAAAGGGAGCGGTTAATGTCATCATCTCAGGTAATCGACCACGAGATTATATGCTCTCCCAAGATTTGCGCTACGCCGCCTATGATGGCCGTGCTGACGACATAGGCAAAGACATCGCACCTGAGTTCATCCCCTTAATCAGTGGCAACTGGAACACTTTCTTTAATGGCTCACTAGCTTGGGACGGTACTGGCACCATCCCTGATGACACCAAATCAGCCCTAGACGATATTGTGGCTCAGGTACATAGTGAGAACAAAATCCTGCGCTTCTGGAATCTGCCTATTGATGCACCTAGCGTTTGGGGGCCGCTCTACGATGCCAATGTTGACCTAATTAATACTGATAATCTCACTGGTTTATCTACATACATCCAATCGCGTCAAACACAGGCAGTACCAGAGCCGTCGTTGAGTATCGCGCTTTTGGCTGTTTTGGGTACCTCGCTGCTGCTCAAACGCAGGCCGCAGTCTCAATCTCTTATCGACCCCAAAGCTAACAAGGTAAACCAATAAAGCACATAGCTGATGCAATTTGATCTCCATGCTATAATTTTCCCCCAAAACTGAGAAACTAAGGGAGTATGCCAAAATTTCAAAAAATCAACCTCACCTGACTCGTGGGGTTTTTGTTATGTCTGATGATAGGTAATACTGTCAACCCACATTCAGCGATCGCTTGTGACAAAGCAGTACACTGGTACTATACCGAAAATTCCCAACTGTGATACCGATAGCGTAGCGTTAGCGACGCAGGAGCGTCACAGCCAGCCGCAGGCATCACTTAAGGACTGCATCTGCTCGCATTCTTCAGACAAGTATTTGTAAGACTGATTGTGAATAAATTATTGCAATATTAATAACTTCTTAAGCCCTAATTAAACCCGATTTGGTAATTAATCTTGTTAATAACTAGATGGTTATTATTTAGGTTTTTTATTCCCTTTTATTGTATAAATCTCAACAAGGACTTTTATGGAGCGTGTACATTTCCAGGGCTTGCTATCCACTACAGCAAAGCGGCGACGCTTTCTGCTCGGTGCCGGCACATTGACCGCAAGCGCTATTGCTAGTCTTTGGACTCATAAAGTTGTTGCACTGTCAAGATTCTCTGCCTATCCCTTCAGCCTTGGTGTTGCTTCTGGCGATCCTTTACCAGATAGTGTGGTGCTATGGACGCGGCTGGCTCCAGATCCCTTAAATGGTGGCGGTATGCCGCAGGTGAATGTACCAGTACCAAGCATCACGACAGTCGCGCAAATTACCTATACTTATTTTCAGATGTTATCCTCATACCAGCACGTAGAATAGAGGCAAAAAACATAATCTTATTAGCACCTATTTTAATAATTCGGTTGCTTCTTTCAATACTTGAGTGATTTCCGATTTCTGAGAACTAATCACATCATTTGGCAAATGCTTGTGATGCGGAAAAGTAGAGATATCAGGAAAGTGCGGCGTACTATCATAACGAAATACCAAGCAATTTCGTTCATCCTGAAAATGGTAGCGATAATCAAGAGGCCATTGTGGAGAACTGCCATAATCTTAACTGCGATCGCTAGAGCTATCATCATCGCTATCTTGATTTTCCAAAGAAAGAACTAACTAGCCATCCATCACGCTTACCGAAGAGTAAATTCTTTGGCCATCATGAAATGCGTTTTAGCCTTGCACAGCATTAAAACTGCCCAAAACAACTCATACCAAACTTGAAAGACCACAAGCAAGCCTTCTTTAACAACGGATATAACGTTCTGATTCCTTTACAACCCGGACATGGACACTCAGGTAACTGGAATCGTCAAAATCCTCCACCACTACCAACAGATATTCAGATATATCAACAATTTCTGCTCAAATGGTTGCAGATTGCAAAAACGCTAGGCCAACAAGTTGTAATTGGTGGATTGTCAACAGGTGGAACTTTAGCTGCTTGGTTAGCTTTAGAGCATCCCCAGGAGATTGACAGCACTTTATTGTTCACGCCTTTTTTAGCTAGTCGTTACTCACTATTAGATCAACTTATCAAAATCCTACCAATTTACTTTGAATGGTTTAACAAAGATGCATCTGGCAATTTTGGTTATAAAGGTTTTTGTCTCAAGGCATTACGGATATTTCTTCAGTTGGGAGGGGAAGTTTCAGAAAAGGCTCAAGGCTGTGTTTCCGCTCCTATTTTAATGGTCTGTAGTGAAGCAGATCGCGCTGTTAACCTTTCCAAACAACAAGATTTTTTCCGAAAGGTAGTTAAACAGCAACCGAAATCCTGGTATTACTGTTTCGATGATTCGCTTCACATTGAACACCGAATGATGACAAAACTGGAAGACAATGATTATGAGGAGCTGGTAATTACTCTTGCTAAAGCATTTGTTGAGACTGATTTGACTTGGGTAGAGTTCGAGCAAATAGCAAAGCAGATAACGCAGGGACAAACCTATGACCAAATTATGCTCAAACTGAACTTTGATGGACAAGTTTCTCAACAGCTATCTGCAATGATGACTCAAGCTTTTGGCTGTGAGCATCTTAAGTGCATTAATCCAGATTCCTAAACCCACGGTCTTCGTTGAAATGCCCAATGTCGCAGCAATTGACCGTACTCTGTAGAGCCATCGCTCTTTCTTATTTCCTTGCGCTTAATGCCTGCTGACTTAATTGCATCACAATATTTTGGGGCAATGGGTCTACGACACCATCAGTAGGCAGAGATTTAATAAAAGCTGTTACCTCTTCTTGGGTTTGATATTTTCCCTCACTCCAAGCCGAAGCCATCTGTTTAGCCACTCTATTAGCATCCTCTCGCTGATTATGGGCAGTAATGCACTGGATATCATGACCAGTAAATGATTCCAAGTCTGCCAACGCTTCGTAACAGGATGCTGTAGAATGCCTGTAGTGGCATTGCTGATTGCGTTATGAAAACGATTGTGCATTCCGGTGAAAATTCTTGTAGAGACGTAAAATTTTATGGCTAAAAAAGAGCTAATCAACGAAAAGCTTTACGATCTGGCAAGAGCTGATGAATTTGTTGGGCAACGAGCAAAATTGCTTGGAATTTCCCGCCGCCGTCTAGTGCAATTATTAGCGGCTGGCGCTAGTGCAGCGACTGTCGGGCTTTTGCCTTCACTTGACAAGACCAACAGAGTTCAGGCACAGACAGCTAAACCCTCACCTATTATCAAGCCAACCCCACCAGAGTTTTTCGTTGAGAATGGCAGTAATTTGGAAATGCGCTGGGAAGCCTTATACGGACGAGGATATCTCATACCAACTGCCATGTTTTTTGTCCGCAATAACAATCCGACCCCTAATATCGATCTAGCAACCTGGCAGTTAAGGATTGAAGGCTCCGGCGTTGAACGTCCGCGTACATTTACTTACGATGAAATTCTCTCTATGCCTTCAGTTTCGGTGATCCGTGCCATTGAATGTGCTGGTAATGGCAGAAACTTCTTTCAAAAGTCTCACAGTAAAAAGATAGAAGGCACTCCTTGGAATCTAGGAGGTATAGGGGTGGCTGAGTGGACTGGCGTTTTGTTGGGCGATGTGTTGAAACGAGCAGGACTCAAGCCTACAGCCCGTGATGTTATGCCTGTTAGCCTAGATGAAAAGAAAATCCAACGTCCTTTCTCCATTGAAAAGGCACTAGAACAAGACACCCTTTTAGTCTACGCAATGAACGGAGATATTCTTCCCATCGATCACGGATTTCCGATTCGGGTTTTAGTTCCGGGCTGGGTGGGGATTGCTCACACCAAATGGGTTGGTAGCATTCGGGTTTCAGAGACACCCCTATTTTCTGAATACAACACAAAGAAGTATGTCTTAATTGGGGAAGACTACCCTGTTTCAGAGGACTTGAAAGCCAAAGGAGTCATGGGACAAATCTTGAGGGAGCAGAAAGTTAAAAGTGCCTTTGAATTACCTTGGGATGGTGAAATAGCAACTGGAAAACGTCTTGTTCGCGGACGTTCCTGGTCAGGTGAAGGGAAAATTACTTTTGTTGAAGTCAGTTTAGACGATGGTAAAACCTGGAGCAAAGTCAGTCTACGAGAACCCAATATTACCAAAGCATGGGTGCGATGGGATTTAGAATGGGATGCACGTCCAGGTCGCTATGGTTTACGTGTTCGCGCTACCGACGACCAAGGCAATACTCAACCTGACAAGATTCCTTTTAACGAGGAAGGTTATAGCCATTGGGCTGTCGTCACCCATCCAATCAAAGTTGTCTAAAAGGCAATGCGATCTTTTGTTTCTTTATCTTGTCGCAGCATCCCAACTGCTAGTAACAATTTATACCGAGATTAATTCAAGCATTAACAGCTGAATATGCAGATGTCCGCGAAGAAGCAATAATTGCACTTGGTAATTTAGCTCATCCTGATGTTATTAACCCACTGCAACAAGCCTTAGATGACCCTGACAAAGAAGTGTCCATCCAAGCGCAACGTGCAATTCAAAAGATTCAAACAGCTAAAATAGTCTCAAGGGAGCAGTAAATAACTAAGGTAAAGCGCAATGGGAAATCCATTTCCTGGAATGAACCCGTATTTGGAACAGCCAGAACTTTGGCATCAAGTAGACACGTCCAAAATATAATCCAGGCACAAAAAAATGGTAGAAAGTTAAATTAGCACTCTACCAATCCAGTTAAAAAATGTGTATTGTCCTTGATTATATCCAAAAATATCCTCTCAGAGCAAAGC
>JAIVFU010000238.1 GCA_020829485.1 Nostoc sp. CHAB 5834
TTCGGCTCTGAGTCATGGCTAGTCACAATCGCTCAATCACTTGTCTATACTGAGTTTTACACGATTTTTGACTACTGCAAATACTACCCTTGACAATTTCCTCTTTTCCTTAACTTGTCACCAATGAAGGTAAGCAAACTTATAAGCTCTTTGTTGATAATCAGCAAACTCTGGCTGCTTGTCAAGAAGAAAATCGGTTGAAAGGATATTGTTTAATTCAAATGCAAAAAAATAAGAAAAATTAATCAACCAGTAGCTCTCCAGTCTTGGGTGGAAGGTTCTAGGTAGCCAAAACTTTGAGCTTTAAGAATGGCATTGACCCGATCTCTAGCTCCCAACTTGAGAAAAAGGTTGCCAGCGTGGGATTTGACTGTGCTAATACTGATGAATAGTTGATTAGCGATTTCCTTATTGGAGTAGCCACAGGCAATTAATTTGAGAATTTCAATTTCTTGAGTTGTAGGTAACTCATTGTACCTTTTGCCTTTAATTTTTGTACTCTGACGATGGTTCAATTCCAAAAATCTCTTGATAATCGCTTGGTCAAGATATTCTTCGTTTTGATAGATACTACGGATAGCGTTTTTAATCGACTCGATCTTGGTTGTCTTTAAGAAATATGAATCAGCACCGCAGGCGAAAGCTTCGTTAATCATATTTTGACTAGAATAAGCACTGAGGATAATAACCTTGGATAAAGTGTCCTTCTTAATCCTGGTTATCATCTCCAGTCCGTTGATATCTGGTAATCCAATATCAAGCAAGACAATATCAGGATTTGTTGAGTTGACTAACTCTAATCCCTCCGCTCCACAGCTAGCCTCACCACACAGTTCCATGTCTGATTCTTGTGCGATCGCCGTTCTAATGCCAAGTCTACATAGTTAGTTCTTGGTCTTCAATTACTACTACCCGAATTGTCATGATAGTCATATTTACACCGAGAGTTAATCTTTAACTTCTCCTCTTTTTATACCATAAATGTTTGAATAAAAGCAGTCAAATCTCAATATATATATTTTGATATATTCCCAAAACCGAGGAATGAAAATATTTCTAAATAACCGGAGTCAACTAAACCTAAGTAAGGTATATCTCAGGGATTTTAGCTATAATTAGAAATAGTAAGTTCTGCCAGAAAGCAGTTTAATATAATAATTTAAATCCTGATGAGGAGTGTTTCTATGTCCCAAAGAGAATTAAGAAATAAAATTAATATTTCTGCCTTGGTACATGACGTATCCAATGCAGTGGTTAGCGAATCAATTGTTTTAAAGCAGATGATGGATGGAGAGTACGGAAGTACCTTACAAGAGATAAAAACAATTCTTGCATCATTATGGCAGACTAATAACAGAGTTATTCAACTGATAGACATGTATCGAAATCATCAATCAAGAGATAGAATTATTGGTTTAAATCCATCCTTGATTAATGAATTTGATATTTGTGATTTATTGAATAATATATATCAAGAATATCTGCCGTTAGCAAAATCAAGCGGCTTAAAGTTGCACTCCGAAACTTGTGCAGAATATAAATATGGAACGAAGGTAAATGGAGATGCAATACATATTCATCGGATGATATCAAATTTGGTAAAGAACGCATTGCAATATACAAAAATTGGTGATGTGTTTTTAAAGCTTGTTAACCAAGGGAATGATTTAGCATTATTAATTGAAGATACTGGTATTGGTATTAAATCAGAAGAACTGGCAAATATATTTTTGCCCTTTTACCGAACTGGGGCTAGTACAAATGTGAACTCATCTGGTTCGGGGCTAGGGTTATATATTGCCTTAATGGTAGCTTCTGATCATGGACTAAAGTTATCTGTAGATTCGATAGTTGGTAAAGGCACAACATTTACAGTAATATTTTCCTACAAAAAAGATAAACCCTACGGCTTAGATGATACGATGTTCATAAAAATTGGTCAGGCTCATGCGTTATCTGGACGACACTAAGCTATGGGATAAGATAGAGTATGTAATTGGATGTTTGATATTTGGTGGCTTGTTTATTGCTGCCGTTATCACATTCAGCACTGATATATTTGAAGCCACATTTTACATATTTCTTGCAACAATAATTGCTCCTTTTGTGAAAATAAATCCAATATTAAGACGGTATCTCTTAATCAGTGGATTTATATTTGGATTACTAGTGGGGTATTTTAAGTAAGTGTGGGGAGGGTGGGAGGTGTGGGAGGTGTGGGAGGTGTAGGAGGTGTGGGAGGTGTGGGAGTAACTAATTATTTCGATGAGTAATCATTTTGATTAACCTTATTTTCTCAAATACCATCAGAAATTACAAAATACTTTTTACCTAATTCTGTCATTTTGTTTAACTTCGATTCTTTATCTTCTCACACCTCCCACACTCCCCAGACTCCCCTAGTCTCCTAGCTCGGAATTATCATCTTTATCGAATGATAATTCTTGATTTTTCTCAGTTTTGATAGGTGATTTTTGAGCTTGTTCTTTTGAAATTCGCTGCTGATTAAAAGCAACTATTTTTTGTGCTTCTTCGGTTGAGAGGTTGTTTGATGTAATTGTAAACTCATTAGTGTGGTCTTTATAGGCGGCAAAAGCTTTTTGATTGGATTGAGTTTTGCGGTTAACATTGATAAACTGTATACCTTCTTTAATTAGTAATTGAAGTCTATAAATAACCCCTTCATAAACGCGACCTTCATTTTTAGTATCTTGACCTTTAGCAATAATAGTTTGAACGACGGCAGGAATCAAAGACTTTTTGCTAAAGTCATCGCCTTGATGCTGTTTATTAACCTCTTGATTTGCTGGTGTGGAGGGAGTTAAATTAGCGTTTAATTCCCTTTGAGCCATCATTTGTTGGAGAAATATATGCTTTCTTTGGGTAATTATATTTTCAACTCTAGAGAAATTATTAGGCTGCTCAGGCACAGTTTTTTCATTTTGAGATCCACCAAACTTTTGAGAATATTCAGCCAGATATTTATTTTTAAGTTGTTGCCTATAATCTTCAGTATTTTGAGTGCTTTTGGTCAAAATATTTCTGAGATTATCTTCAATATTTTGACGCGATTGTGAATCTAATTCAATGGGGGATTGCACTGTAGTCTGTGGCACTCTCTCCATCATTAGAGCCAGTCGATAAGCCATCATATTATCCGAGATCCCACTCCCACGATTAATAGAAGCGATAGTTTCTCTAACGTCTGTGGATTGCATAACTAAACTTCCAAGTTGTTTAAATGAGGTTCTGGATTGCGAGGCTGGTTCTGAGTTGGCTTCTGTGTTTCGATGAGATCAATCCTGGGACTATAAAAATTATTAATAGATTGTTCGCGTAACAATTTTAAATCCTCTGTGATTTCGCTAAGTGGTGGCAAAATAATATCAGTTTTCCCATTAATAATAATCTCTTCTTTAGTTTGAATTAAAAATTTAAAATAGAGTTGTGACTGTTCACCTAAAGTCAGTTGAGCATTGGGATCTTTTTGAAATCGCTCACGGAAATCTTCATTACCTTGGTTTGCTCCAGATGTCCATCTCAGAGAACTCTCCAGTAAATTCCAAACTTCAGCCAATGCTGGATGAAGTGGCAAAGGGATATCACGAGTAGCATGAGCATTAGCAGCAGAATTAATTGTTGGCATTTGGAGTTTAGTTGCCAGAAGCCTGAGTTTGTCAATTTCTAATGAGTTAATAGCCATAGAGTGAACTTGATGCTTCATTTGTCCATCAGTTCGGCTCAATTCTAAGTGAACAGCAACTCTTGTAGTGCCGTTATATTCAGTTTTTAAAAGCTTGACATCACCACTATTTTCATTATTAGAAGTATAAGTAATCCGATAATTACCTAATTCTAAATCGTGAGAATTAAAGATTTCTAGGGTATTTGTAAGTATTTTGAAGACTTCTAAAGATTTAAAACTTTCAAGAATTTTATGAGTGCCATCAGGAGAAAGAGAACTTAGACTATTAGCAATTTTTCTGGGATCTTCATCAAGGTCAGGTAGCTCTTTACCTTGTTTTAAGGTATCTGCAACCATTAAAAACTCTTGGCGCTCTATGGGTAAAAATTTATTTTGAGGTCTTTGAGTAATATTAATATGATATTGTGAGGCTTCAAACTCCATAATTGGATTATCTAAGTTTGTCGCCTGACGACGATGAATACTATAAGTAGATTTATTCTTTTTAATTAGGAAAGTATCGGCACGGTAAACTGTAGAGCCATCATCTTGTTCAACACCATAAGTCTTCACAAGCTCTCTAGCAGCAAAGGCAATGTCTTGATTTTGTTTAGCTTCTAAAAACCTTCGAGGAATTGTTTGTTTATAAACTGTTACCTGTTTAAGATTGACCCAACTGCTATCAGTAGGTACGCTGTTAGATGACAAAAAATCCTTATTAATGCTAGAGAGTTTTTCAATAAAAGTTTTGTTATCCTCTATGGTGTCAGAAATAATTTCGGATTGGCGACGACGGCGTTTTAATACGTCTGATTCTGCTAATTCATCGATTGACTCATCTTTTTCATCAACTGATTTATCAATTGGCGGCTCGATTTGTTCTGATTTTAGTGGATTAGAAGGCTTTTCGTTACTAGCCGTTGAAGATGGGGTTTGTAAACTAACTTGAAATTTCGGGATTTCAGTAGTAATTATTACTGAAGTTTTTGGCTGAGTTTGTGTTGACAATACATGTTTTATTCCTAGTGATTTGATAGCGGCATATAGAGAAGATGCCGGGGATAAAGGAGGCAGGGGAGATAAGGGAGTTAGAGGACGTAAGGGTGATAAAGGAGATAGGGAGGCTTTTGAGGCAGGGGGGCAGAGGGGCATGGGGGCAGGGGGGAAAGAATTTATACAAAAATTCTCCTCTGCTCCACGACTCCTCTGCTCCACTGCTCCCCTGCTTCCCTTCTCCTCTGCTCCATTAAGCTTTAATTCCTGACCATTTTTGAGAAAGATACTTTGCTTTCTGTTAGGTAAAGGGTTATTTTGCAGCCAATCTTCAAAAGAAACCGCCAAGGCTTTGACCTTTTGATAAGCAGCTGCCCCTTGTGCGACAATCAGATCATCAACACCTTTTTCTGGCCCGGGTAAACTGAGTACAATGACTTCAGCCCCATGATCGACCAAGAGTTGACTAGTTTTAATCAAAGCTTTGCCGACGTTGACTTGAGTTTTGGTTTTGGAGTCATGGTCAAAGCAAATTGTGATTTCTCTGCCATTGGTGGCAAACATGGCGATTTCGGAACGTAATTGACTCTCAATTGGATTACCTTGGTCATCTTTGGAGCGATATCCAGCATTAACCCCTGGCAAACCGATGGCGGCATCTCCTTGAGTCAAAATACTCGCTGCTTTCTTAGCCCCTTCAACAATGGTTACTGGTATATTGTGTTTCCACACAGAATACCAAAAACCTGATTGGCGATCGCACTGGCTTGGATTAACGCCAGCTTTGGAGTAGATAAATTCAGCAATGTCTTTTGGTACTTCTAGTAAGAAGATACTAAGTTGATCTTTGTAAGGATGTTCATATTTGATAAATTTCCCAGTTTTTTGGGCATCAGGTCTAGGAGAATCAGGTTTGTAACAGCCCCAAAGTTTTATTTTCGGTTTATCCCCAGGTTGTAAATCACAGAAAGTGCGGGGGTCAACACCACCATTACACCACCAGCCATCAGTAGAATCAAGATATGCGTAAACTTGGAGAGTTTTATCAGTTAAGCGACCAGCATTTTTACGCTCAATCTGGTCACTATACATCAAGTATTCCCAAGATTCATGGCACTGCTCTATGGAATCATAATACAAAGACTTAAAATTGGCAGATACAATTAGAGGATGAATCGCGCTATTAACTACTAGTTCATACCAGTGTTTATGCTCAATATTATTTGGGCGTGAATTAATGAATTCATCCATATTAAAACTCTATTTCGGAGCGAGAATTATTATTGCTGTGAGTAGAAAGAGTATTTGAAGTATTAGTTTGGTTAAGTTGTTGATGAGATAAAGAATTGTTTGCCCTGGAGTCGGTAGTCAATGTATTCGTCAATAATGGTTCTGTAGAAGCTTGTGAATGTTGATAAGCGTTTGTATTTGCTAAAGATTGTTCTACAATTTTTTCAACTGTTTTGGCTTCTTCTGGCTCTACGGTTACAAAGTTATTAGTTTTGGGATCAACTTTTGCCCAAGAATAACCTCCATCTCCATCAAGTTTAAGAGCATAAGTATCTTTTCCTAGTTCAAATCTTGCTTGATTATTCCATTGTTCTACGGTGTCAGCGCAAACATATTTAATTAAAGGTGCTATGACATTTCTGGCAAAATAATCACTGCTTTTAGCGTAATTAGAAACTAGTTGTGAATGCCGTTCATCAAACATAAGTCACCCCACGGCTGGATTCGGTTTTAATAAGATTGGTTAAAGACTTTTGTAAAACGTCATACTGCTGTGATGTAGCACCGAGGCAATTTAAGTCAATTACCTCCCCCGATGCCATCACCCGATTAAACACAAGATGAAAATCTAATTGCTCTTGATAAAATTTCAGAAAAGTGACATATTGCAAATCATCCCAGCCGATACCTTGGATATATTCATTGATAATTTGTTCAGAAACATCTGATGATAAATTAATTGGGAAAGCTTTCAAAGTAATTTGAACATAAATTGCGACCTTTTTTAATCTGGGTCTTTGCTTACTTAAAACCTGATAACTATTAATGACCCAAGCGGGAGCATGAATGTTAACGAGATTACCAGAGTTAATAGTCAATGTCTGCATTAGTTGATTAATTATCTCAAAATCAGAGAGAGCATATTCCCCCTAGCTATCTAATTGGTGTTGTTTGCAAGTAAACTGAAAAACACCTACCAGCAGACATTCCTCCGTGATAGTAAAGTTACCTAGCCACCGCCCACAAAGACATTTCCCAGATGCCAAACGAATA
>JAIVFU010000239.1 GCA_020829485.1 Nostoc sp. CHAB 5834
TCAAATACGACTATTTTGAGCACGCCGAAAGGAATGCCATTTACAACCTGGCACGGCAAACACTAGCGGGCTCCACTGCGCTGTGTACCGCTCCACCTGATATCAGCAGTGCTCGCGCGCTGATATCCGTGGGTGTTTCTGCTGTCTACTGGCTCGAACCTGAGGACGTGGAGAACGAAGAAAGCCTCAGCTTTTGCAAGGCTCTCTTTCGCGAAGCGGGCATTGCATTCTGCAATTTCAAGCGCATCGATGAGATGGATTTCAATGTGGACCGCTTGACCCGTAAGCTTTCGGGAAACATGCAGTTCACCTTGGCGATGTCCGAGCTGATGTCCAAAGACCCAAAACGGTCTGGGGCCCTTTTCTTGAACAAAGACTACACCACCCTCACAGAAGGCTACAGCGGACAACCGCGGGGTGCTAATGATGACCTTCAAACCCGTTATTCTGGCGCAGAACGTGCGACATGGGTGGAGAGCTCAATTCGAAATGCAATTTACAACCTCGTCCGGCCCATCCTTCGCGGGAGCGTGCTCACGGTCACGTTTACAACCTGTGTAGAGTGCGCGCGTGCAGCAGTTGCAGTAGGAGCTCAATCGGTTGTCTACCGCGAGCCGAATGAGGACTTTTTAAGCCGATGGGGTGACAGCGTGAAGGAAGCTTTGGCAGTTCTGAAAGAGCTGCAAGTCCCTGCACATGGCATACGTATCGAGGACTAAAAACTGATTTATGAAAGGTGTGGGCTTAGCCCGCACCTTTTTTTGTTGGAGTCAGACACAAAGTAAACGGGTACAGAGTCATAAAGACGCTGTACCCGTGAATGATTTAAATGCGCATTACCTCGTGGTTAACGCTTGAGCAGAAGAATGCCCTCAACGAGAGATTCTACCGTATCCCGAATGATTGCCTTGTCGAAATGCTTTAACAGATTCTCCTGGTAGCCCGCCGAATCACCGACATAGAGCCCCAACGTGTAAATCCCCTTTGCATGTAAAGAAGCCTTGTTAATAGGAGCATCTGTGATATGTCCATCGGTGTACACAAAAACATAATCAGCCGCTTTCGCAAACTTCATATTGTCTTTGATGGTTCCTGCAATACCTTCACCTGAGAATCGCCCTTTTATCTTTTCAATTACATCTAGGCTGAGGGGCAGGGCATAGGTCTCCCATACACTGCTGTTTTTTTGCACAGAAGATAGGGCGATATGGCCCGTGATGTGCCCTTGCTTGGCAAGCTGAGACAAAGCACACACCAGTAACTTTCCTTCATCTGCGTGGAACCCCGCCATTGACCCGGAGCAGTCGAACACCAAAAAGATGTTCTTCTTGCCCCCGGTATCCTTTTTAGGCTTCTTGAAGTGTGCCTGACCGAGAACGAAGTGCTTTATCGAAATCCGTTTTTGAGGAACTTCGGTCATGACTTTTCGGTTCTTGTCCCTGAACATCAGAGACAGTCGATTTGCCACCTTGAATGCTCGGGATATGTCTACCTCAGACGCATCATCCGAGAGAACACTCCCATTTGATGAAGCTGGAGTATCGTTGCCGGTCGAGGCTTCTTCCAGGGCTTCCTTGGGGGATTCCTTGTGTCCCGCCAGGTCAATGCTGTCTTCATCAAATTCAGCGAGAGCATTTCCATTTCCGGCGAAAAAGCCAAGCATGAGGTCGCTGAACTTGTTGGCTTCTTGAGGATGAGCCCCGAACTTCCTGAGCCATCTTTCGATAATTGGCATTAGGGCAAGTGACTGTTTTACCTTGATGATTTCGCAGTAGTAAGGGTAGACTTCATTCAGTATTTTTTCTGCCTTATCAGCCTTACTCAACGACATGTCGTGTTTCAGTTCGGTAAACCTTCCCTCATACTGAATCAAGGCAAACATTATTGCCTCTGGGCTACTTTCGGCAACTGCTACGTTTTCATATTTCGTCCAGTTGAATCTGTAATTGAATTTATCCCGGTAGCGCTCCTCAATCACCGCGTCTTCAAACAGGTTAAACAGCCTAAAAGGTGCTTTGATTGACGTTAGCGCATTGTTTATCAGCTTCATGTTGCGCACTGTAAAGTACGCGTGAGCCAACTCATGATGAAAGTAGTTTCCAAGGTATTCCGAGACTTCATCATCCGTCATTTTCGTTTTTACGGACGGATTCTGGAGAATGTCAGTCCCCAGGTAAATCCGGTGTGGTGGAACGAAGGCCCAACAAGCTGTCGAGAAGTGCTTCTTAAGCTTGATGATGCGCTTTTCAGGGAGCGCGTCCTCATACAGCAGAGTCGAAAAGACCGCTTTGTTGATTGCTTCCTTGATGAAGGCTTCGTCAACGTGAGGGTATGCTCGCGGCGCACCCTTTCCTAAGCTTGGCAGCCCCTTCAATTGGACACCTTCGTTTCGGGGAACAGCTTGTCTAAGAGTAATACCACCTTGGCCATCTGCTCCGCAATGGGATGCCCGTCTAGGTCCCGACCCACCCAGAGGAGGGCTTGGCCCTCCAGGGCTTCTCGTATCGCATGCTCTGACCGTGCCAGTTGAATGGCCCGCACAATGGTCCGCGTCGTAGGCGCTTGAGACACCGACTCGTCTTTCTTAAGCTGTACCATCGCGTTGTAGAAGTTCAGGAGTCTTGCTTCGTACAGCGGCGGGAACTTACGCTCGGCCAGCTTGGCAGAAATAATCTGCTTCAACTTTGCCGAGGTCGTATCTTTGCGCAAGATGACAAATCGCTCGCCCAACGCTGGGTCTAGCTCTTCGACAGCGTATTCCGCCCCCACGTTCGTCGTTGCAATGACACAGAGGTTACCAACGGGACATTCGATGTACTCCTCCTGAGCAACCCCGTCCTCGCTCACAGACAGGATTCGACCTGTGCGCAATCGATATACGGGTTCAGACTCTTCGTCGGTATCGTCGGGAGAGAAAGCCGTAAGCAGGATAGACAAGTGCTCTTGCGGAATCCGCAGCAGCTCATCAATCAGCAGAACTGTCTTTTCCCCGCGAGCCTTGCGGAACGCTTCCGAAATCGGCCCATCCTTCCAGACTAGCTCCCCAGCGCGGTACGGAACCAGGCAGCCAAGCATGTCCGTAGCCTCAACTCCTTCATGACCTCCCATTTCTACATAAGAGGCTTGAATTTGCCGGGCGAACATACGAGACTCTCTGGTCTTACCCGAGCCACGGTCTCCCTCAAAGAGCACAGGCACCTTGAAAGCGAGGTAGGGGAGGTTGAATCCTTCCTCGTTAGCGCTCAGGTCCCCAGGGTCGACTTCGCCTCCGTTTGCAGACAATGCGGACAAGCCATCTGCCAGAAATTGGGCATGGTCACGAGGGTTGGAGTCCAGAACAGCATTCACATGCTTACAGAACTTGCGTTCTCGTTGCCAGCCCGTCCAGAAATTACAGGCTGCAGATATCTCCAGTTGACCTTGTACTGAGCTCATTTGCTTCGCCAGGGTTACCTTGTTGGGGTTCCCCGCGAGCGCTTCAGAGATTCGCTCGCTAGCCTCCCGGGCGCCAAGGCGGCCCTTCTCTGCAAATTTGTCACCACACCATGCCATGAACTGGGGGTTGCCGTCCTCCATGTAAGCAGCAAGAACCACGTTATGCTGGTTAATGCCTTCTTGAACTGTGAAAATGCTTGCGTATGCCAGTGATGAAGTTCGAGAAACCGTATCAAAATACGGGAAAGGTCCGTCAAAAGTGGGCACGACGAAGCAGTCCGGATACACGTTCTTTCGCGCTTCAACGATGCGTTGCTGAAAATCAGCTTGTTTCATTCATATCTCCTGTTAATTCCTCCTTCGTATAGAGACAAAGGAGTCCAGTAGACAACGGGCTTGTTTGGTTTAAAAGGCATCTGCCGCTTTAGATAGCCGTTGTTTGTGACAGTGGTGGGCACTGAGACGTCCAAGCCTACTTGGGCAGTTGATGCTTTTGGGCCTCGTCATGCCACCGTTCATCTTCAACGTGCGAATACATTTCCGTGGTTCGAGCGTCGGCATGTCGGGCATCGCGCTGTACGTACCGCATTTCCATGCCTGCGTCCACCTTGCCGGTAATCCCTGTATGCCGCCCCCAGTGCGCTGAAGCGCGCCGCATCTTCTCGCGCTTGTGCACCTGGTCGTCAGGCAGCAGGTTGCTCGCTTGCAAGAACAATTCTTTCAGGATGCGGTTCAGCTGCCTGGCTGTAATTTTGGAGCCGTCTCGGACACTCCGTAGCAGGGGAGATGTGTCCGTCATGGATGGGACCGCAGACAAGCCCAGAAACTTCCGGTATCGGACCAAAGCTGTCAGCATGTCGTCCGGCACCGGAATGAGCGCTTCCTTCTGTCCTTTTCCGACCACGTGCCACCACCAGCGGCCACGATGCTCCTGAAACGAATTCATTCGATGCGTCTCCAGCTCTCCGGCCCGAGGAACCAGCAGGTAAAGCAAGGAGACCAGAAACACGGCCCGCTCATACTTGGCTACGTCTGCAGGTGTCTCCCGCGGCAGCTGCTCCAACGCACACATCAGCGCCTTCCACATGTCTGCATCCAGAAAACGCTCCATCTTGGGCTGATTGCCCATGGCGGACAGTGGTGTCCGAGTGGCCTCGTAGAGCTTCTGCTTCTTTTGCTTCATGAGCCCCAGAGGATTACCTTTGAGGTACCCGGCATTCGTCCACCAGGTGAACAACGAATTCAGACTGGAGAGGGCTGTCGTACCTGCAGAGACGTTCAGTTTGCCAACAAAGGGCTTCCACTGCGAGCTCTCCTGCGGAGCTCGTGGGCCACACCAGTACTGAGCCGGCTGAGGGTCTGCCAGGAACGCGAGGTACTCATCGAAGTCCTCTCGGTTCAGGGATGACACGGGCTTGTCTTTGACAATCCAGGCCCAGAGGAAAAGCCTCTCTGTCTCTCTGCGGTAGAGCCTGAACGTGGCCGAAGACCCTTCGTGCTCTGATAAGAAGGCATCAAGAGCCTGGAAGTCATTAGCAGCCTCCAGCTGCAGCATGGAAAGCTCAGCTCGGTTTGCTCCCTTCGAGCCAAGCAGCCGCTCGGGGGGCTGAAGCTTTCTCAAGGGGGAAATGTTGGCCGGTGGCCAAGCGGAAGTGGGGGGCATAACTTCTCCAGTGTCTGATAATGGATATTATCAGACACATCATAAGAGCCCCAAAGTCGGTCAAAAGAGCTTTAAGAAGCTATTCGATTCGAGAGATAGCCGTCAGCACGTAATCGGTACCGAGCTGCGACTGAAGCAGTTCAATCGGAACGGCCCCCTTGAGCGACGGCTGCTGCGAAAACAACCACAAGCGACCACGGCTTTCACCCAACTTGTCTTTGGCTCGTAGATAAGCATCGGCAATGCGGTACATCGAACACGAGCAGGCTTCATTGAGCCGCTCGCCTTTTAGTTCACCAGGGCCAACCTGGACAAACTCACGCAGGGACATCTGAGTGACTCCTAGCGCGGTGGACAGTGCTTTCAGCGACGATGTGTGGATACCTTGCGTTAAGACCTCATGCCAACCGTACAGCGACTCAGGCGGCTCGTCTACGGCTAACAGCTGTGCAAGGTGCTTGTTCATGGTGGCTCCTAAATATCAGGTATAGCCACCACGAGGGCTGCATTGTGCGATTTAGCTTACAAAAGCGGTCCGTTCACCTTGCTAAAAGACCAACGAGAGCATAGGAGCCTGTGGAGAACTCGATGCGCACATGACCCACGGCGTCGTGCTTAGAGCCGGTGTAATACACCGTGGCCATACAGCTCTCGTTGGGCTCAACTTCGACGCAGTTATGCTCGCCGCTGAACCCGGGGGTGAAGTGCATCCCTACGATGGATAGCTTTCGGTAAACGATTGGCGGGCCTTCTTCCAAGACCATCTCCGTGTTCAAGATGCCGAATTCGTGAGGCTCCCCACCCCACAAAACGGCGCCAGGCTGAGCCTTCTTTTCAAGAGCCCCGTCAAAGACGAAGTCTTGTGGCACGAACGTTGGCACCATGACTTCGTAACGATTTAAGCTCTTGGCCCCGTAAACCGTTACCGGGTATTCCGCCGGAGCTTGGGTAGAGGGAACACTGCCAGCACAGCCAAGTACTGTTCGCTTGAGCCCGGCTTGCGAAAATCCGAGGACCGCCCCACTCCACTCCTTGAAAGTCTGCACTGTCCGCGCAATGCAAATTTGGACGGTTTCTTCGTTGGTGGAGACAACGGACCACGACATGGCAGCGTTGGTGGGCGGGGTGAATCCCCACTGAGGGAACAGCTGGACCTCACTCGCTGAGGCTTGTGTACCGTCAATCGTATTGACAGCCGCCATCCGGCGATTAAACGCGGCCTCCACCGAGTGCGCCGTTCGAACGATGGCATGCGCAACCTGAGACTCAATAGGGCCTACCGCCCACGAAATCCCCGGTACCACCAATGCAAGTGCAAGGAGCCCTGCGCTTTTCATTTGGTAACGCCCGGAACGTAGCTCACGTAAAACGTGATGCTCAGCTGTGAAGGCAAGTTGGCGGGCGTTGCAACCGACGTAATGGCGCCGCATTCGCTGTTCATCATGTATTGCTCAGGCGAAAAGACAGAAGCAGCTCGGCTTGCACCTTTCCATGCAACGACGTCAGCAGCTCCCACAGTTGTGGATTTCAAGCAGAAATAATTGAGCCCCGCCCACATACTTCCATCACTGGGATGCGCCCCGTATTCCCATTGAAAACCGGCTGGCGCTGCCGGTAGGAACTTTAGCAAGGGGCGAAAGTTTTGGGCGAACCCTCCGTCAGCCCCGGCTGATACAGAGGGGGGCTCCCCGTCATTGGCACGGGTAATTACATCGTAAGCCTGCTCCATCTGGGAAAAGCCCGCTCGAATGGTCAGCTCAACGTCCTGCGAAGGTTTCTGCCACCAGGGTATGTAG
>JAIVFU010000023.1 GCA_020829485.1 Nostoc sp. CHAB 5834
GTTTTGTTTTCCTCTTTAGTCAGAAATACCCTCAAACGAGCGCCCATATTTTTTGTTACCTCGGTAGATATATTCTCCGTATTTATTTATTGTTACATAGTTTCGTTTTTTCCTGCCGACCTACTTATGTGTTACTTAGAATGCAAAAAATGGTTAATTTTAACTTGCCTCTGCTTCAACCAGAAGTTTCTTATATAAAGGTTGACTTTGGTAATTTTTCCATGTTCCCAGGCTGGCTATAGCCAAAGTTTTAAGGGTGAGTCTGCCACAATGGAGAAAATGTGGATGATTCTTGCTGCTAGATTTAAGGTGTTAATCCTTTCTTGGAATTTTCCAGATGCTCTCAGTGTAGCTAATCAGTAATTTGCTGACTTTTTGGTAATCTTAACAAATGCTCTATCTCCGAAATCTAAATTATCACCCCACAGCGTGCCCAACAGCGATTCTCAAATCGATCAACTTGGAATTAGCACCCCAGCAGCTAGGTCTGATTATTGGCGCGAGTGGTTCGGGTAAAAGTACCTTATTAGAAATTTTGTCGGGACTAGCCGAACCCACTAGCGGCGCACTCTTATGGCGGGAACAAGAACTTATAGCCGAACAGTTGCAACAGTTAGCTGGGTTGGTATTTCAATTTCCAGAGCGTCACTTTTGCGGTGGTTCAATTTTAGAAGAATTGCGTTTAGGACATCCTGAATTAGGGCAAGAACGAGTTAGACAGGCGCTCAGTGAGGTGGGATTAGAGCATTTATCGCTTTTAGCTGCTCCCCATGCTTTGAGTGGTGGTCAGCAACGACGTTTAGCTTTGGCAGTGCAATTAATTCGCCAGCCAAATTTACTGTTATTGGATGAACCCACAGCTGGGTTAGATTGGTCAATGCGTCGGCAACTGGTAAATTTATTAGCGAAACTGAAACAAGATTGGACGCTGTTGGTAGTGACACACGATGCTGGGGATTTGTTAGCGATCGCAGATCGTTGCTGGACACTCAACCACGGTGAACTACAATCAGTAGACCCAAAGACACTAGAAGCCAAAGTTAAAGAACCTTTACCAGCAGTATGAAAGGGGGAGTAGGGAGTGGGGAGTGGGGAGTAGGGAGTGCGGGGAAAGAGGGCATGAGCAGCAGGGGAAGCAGGGAGCAAGGGAGAAGAGTTTTCCCCTCTGCTCCCCCACCCCTCTACCTCTTTTCAATGCCCAATGCCCCATTCCCCACTCCCCATTCCCCATTCCCCACTCCCCATTCCCTAATGACAAACCTATTGCCTGAAATGGCAGAAATCTGGCAGCAAACTCTCAACTGGCAACCAACTCTCCAACAGCAAGCGCAATTCCAAAGGCTTTATGAGTTAATCCTAGAAGGTAATCGCCAACTGAATTTAACTCGAATCACTGACCCCGAAGAGTTTTGGGAAAAACATCTCTGGGATTCTCTGCGAGGAATTGCACCTCTTTTATCAGCAAATTTCTCCCCTGCTTCCCCTGCTGTCATCGATATTGGTACAGGTGCGGGTTTTCCGGGTATTCCAGTGACAATTACTGTACCTAATTGCACAATTACTCTTCTAGATTCCACTCGGAAAAAAATTACTTTTATCGACAATATATTAACTGAACTTGCCTTTACCAATGCCAAAACTCTTGTTGGTAGGGCTGAAGAAATCGGTCATCACCCGCAGCATCGACTAGCTTACGATATTGCGTTGATTCGTGCTGTAGGGGCAGTTTCTGTTTGTGCAGAATATACCTTACCACTGCTCAAACAGGGAGGTTTAGCCATAATTTATCGCGGTAATTGGACAGAGGATGAAACAACTGCTTTGCAGAATGCTGTGAAGCAGTTGGGTGGTGCGATTGAATCAATCGAACAATTTACAACACCCCTGAGTCACAGCATCCGGCACTGTGTCTATTTGCGTAAGGTAGCCACTACACCAGTTCAGTTTCCCCGTGCTATTGGTGTACCTACCCAAAAACCGCTTTGAGGGGTGTTTCGAGGAAATTGTAGCTATTTTCAGGTAAATAGACCACGCGATAAGGGCACAACATTGTTATACCCTTATGACAGATGTGGTTCAAATATATGAAAACTGCTGTAACCAGACAAAATATTAGCCCTAATTCCTCAGAATATACCAAGTGCCATTACTCGGTCGCCATACTGCAAAGTCGCTTTTAATAGAGAAATTATAAATGGCAGGGACAGGAATATCACCATTTACGCCCAATTTTCTAGTAACTGTTTGACCTGTAGAACTGTTAATGATGTACCAAGTACCATTAGTTGGTCGCCATACTGCAAAATCAGCTCTAGTATCATCATCATATTTACCAGGGGCAGGAACATCACCATTTACGCCCAATTTTCTAATAACTACTTGACGGGTATAACTATTAATTACATACCAAGTACCATTACTCGGTCGCCATAGTGCAAAATCAGTTCTACTATCATAGTCATAATCGGCGAGAACGGGAATATCACCATTTACACCCCATTTTGTAGTAACTGTTTGACCTGTAGAACTGTTAATTACATACCAAGTACCATTACTTGGTCGCCATACTGCAATATCAGTTTTACCATCATTATCATAACTGCCGGGAACAGGAATATCGCTATCTACGCCTAATTTTCTAGTAACTGTTTGACCTGTAGAACTGTTAATTACATACCAAGTACCATTACTTGGTCGCCATACTGCAATATCAGTTATCCGATCACCATCATAATCGCCGGTAACGGGAATATCGCCATTTACGCCTAATTTTCTAGTAACTGTTTGACCTGTAGAACTGTTAATTACATACCAAGTACCATTACTTGGTCGCCATACTGCAAAATCAGCTCTCCCATCCTTATCATAATTACCAGGAACGGGAATATCACCAGCTATACCTAATTTTATACTAGTAACTTGAGCTTGTGCTTTAAAATTTAAAATTCCAAGAAATAATGGAACAGTTAAAGCAAGCATGAATAATTTGGAACCAATTTTCATGAGAATATCCTCCTTATAATCAAAATGAATCAAGAGTGTTTTTATTCAAATTGCACATTTGAATAAGTGATTTTAAGCTTTATGCGTTGTCATGACAAAATCTTAAGTTTTAATGTTATGTAGCTTTTGCTTTTCATAAGTAATTTAGCACGATAGGTGTAACGCCACTTCTTACGATGGGAGGAGTTATGAGCAGAGTTTTCCTGCTAGACAACTCTATGCAATGCAGTGGTTTTGCTTATCATAGGAATGAATCATATTTGATTTGCTTAACTGAACTGTATTGCTTATAAGGGAATCATTCTGAAAAAATGAATGACGATTAGCTTAGGGACTTCCAAATAAAAAAATATACAACTATTTATTGTGGGGTGGGCGACACGAGAGCCCATAGTCAAAGGCGCTCATGTTGCCCACCCCACAAGATTGGATAATTTATGTCTTGGAAGTCCCTTATCACACAATACGGTTCAGTTAAGGATTTTTGGTACTGATTTTAGACCTGTAGAGACGCGAAATTTCGCGTCTCTACCAAGGTTTTTGGGCTTAACTGAACGGTATTGCCTTATCACATCCAAAAAAATGGCAGCAGAATATTGTTTCTGTTGCCAGTTTTTAAGCGCCTATAACTCAATACGGTTCAGTTAGCGCCAAGAACCTTAAACTGCGTAGGTTGGGTTGAGGAACGAAACCCAACATTTTCGGTGTTTTGTTGGGTTTCACTTCGTTCAACCCAACCTACGATTATCCTTAACTGAACCGTATTGGCCTATAACTCTCAAATATTGTCTAGTTTCAGGCAAATTTACTTGCAGCTGCAAACCGCTTGTTAATCTCATCCCAATTAACCACGTTCCACCAAGCATCTAAATAATCGGCGCGGCGATTTTGGTAATTGAGATAATATGCATGTTCCCATACGTCATTACCCAAGATAGGATATTTACCTGCACTTAAAGGAGTATCTTGGTTAGCTGTAGTTGTCACTTCCAACTTGCCACCTTTGTTACGCACTAGCCAAACCCAACCACTACCAAAACGACCAGCACCAGCTTCGTTAAACTGTTTTTTAAAAGCTGCAAAAGAGCCAAAATTTTGATTAATCGCGGAGGCTATATTTCCTGTTGGTTCTCCCCCACCTTTCGGCTTCATAATTTGCCAGAACATTGAGTGGTTCACATGACCACCGCCATTATTGCGTACTGTATTACGAATATCTTGTGGTACACTATCAAGTTTCTGTAACAGTTCTTCAACGCTTTTACCTTTGAGTTCTGGATGTTTAGCTAACGCTGCATTCAGGTTTTTTACATAAGTTGCGTGGTGTTTATCGTGGTGAAATTGCATCGTTTTGGCATCGATGTGTGGTTCCAGTGCTTCGTAGGCGTAAGGTAAAGGCGGTAGTTGGATAGCCCCTGTTGTTTTTGCTGGTGTATTAGGTGTTGTATTTGCTGTTGTATTTGGTGTTGCAGCGTTTCCGTCAGGAGATTTCTCTGCTAATGCACAAGCATCTAATGCAAAAGCACCCGCACCTGCTGTTAGTAAGAACAAGAAATTGCGTCGATTAATAGTCATATAATTTTTTGCAGCGAATCATTAAGTCTCTATTGCAGTTTTATTTTCTTAGATTCTGGCTACAAAAAATTGGAAATTGGCGATTATTTCTGGCAGTTTAAGAAACTTTTTTTAGACTTGTAATATTAAGTACTAACATTCAAAACGTTATGTATTTTTACTTAAACTCTCTTTTTACAACTAATCAGTAGTTTTATGGGTGGCAGTGTCCACCCATTTTGATAATAATAATTAGTCAGCAATAACATATATATTCTCAATCATGGTTACAATACCTCAATTAATAAAAATCAAAGCGTCCATTATCAACAACCCTTATTTAATCCCTGAAATTAATCTTAATTTGAAGCAGGAAGAAAATTTTTTAGGTAACTATCGGCGCTATTGTTCATCTCACGAAATTGATTCAAAAAAGTCAAGCGTTGGCTTGAGCGAGTTTTCTACATATATTCATGTTGGGATGATTGCGCCAAAACGAGATTACCGCAAGAAATACATGATTACAGATTTTGAGGATCATTTGTATCAGGCTTTCAGAACACTTTATCGAGCCGAGAACAAATCATGCCCTGAATCTAACATCTGCGGCATAACAGGTGGTCATGAGGGGCACGATCGCGAATGGCTAGTTGAGGTTTACATTGCAAACCCTATTCTCTCAGAGAAATATCTAATTGTCGGGTGGAGTTCATGGTGTGACATTGAATCGGTATGGAGTATGAGCGTAATTTGGATACATCCATTTTTACGGCGTGGGTTTGTCAAACGAAACTGGGAACGCTGGCAAGCACTGTATGGAGATTTTCGTGTGCAAGCACCTTTTTCTGTGCTTATGAAAAAAGCATTAGAGCAAGTAGGGTATTTTACTTGTTCTGGCAAGTAGCACTCGCTTGATTACTTGTCAGGCACAGTGAAAATGCCTATAACCCTTGCACACCAGTATTATTGGACTACTTTATCCTTCATTAGCTGTTACGTCAGTTTTGTGCCGAATTTTGGTATTTTAAAAAACGCTGTATGCTTTACCCAGTAAGAATTACGCCTTGCATTAGTTATGCACTTTTTCCTATAAAAGAATACAAGAACACCTGCAACTTTAGGGAAGAATGAAGACATGGAGCAGCAACCGTCTTGAGATTAGCGATCGCCTTACTCATCACCAAGTGATTAAAGGGTTCCCGAAATCAGGTTAGCGCCCGTGAGTAGCATTGGTCAAATCGTTGTAGTCTGTGGATCACAGGGTTCTACAGACTTGCGGCGGTTACGGTCTAATTCATCAATAACGCACTGAAAAAATTTGTTCAACAGTTAGATTTAAATCTGGAAATGTTGGAGACTCTATACGATCGTCTCCTCTAAACTGTTTCCCACGATATTCACCCTCATCACTTAAAGAGTAAATTGTGATTGTTGGCTGTTTGGGGTCGCCTATCAATTCTTTGCTACCCAAAGCAGCATAATCCACAATCCAATATTCTTGAATACCCATTTCTTCATAGTCAGCAAACTTTTTATGATAATCATCTCTCCAGTTAGTACTGACGACTTCAATTACTAATGGAATTGAATCTGGTTTACTAAGAATAGATTGTTTCTCCCATAATGGTTCATTACCCAAGTTAGAAAAATTCATTAATAAAACATCAGGATAGTACCCTGACATTTTATTTTCTGGCTTGACTGTAGCGGTTTTAGGTATACCGTAATTAAGTTTAAGACGAAGACACTCATACCCTAACATCATTGTTAAAAATGCTACTATTTGCTCGTGTTTCCCTGATGGTGGTGGCATTTGAATAATATCTCCATCGTGTAATTCATAACGAATGTTTTCCGGTTGTGTTTCTAAAAACTCTAAATATTCATCAAATGTAAATAGTTTTTGTAGTGATTGAATCATTATTTCATCCTGATTATGGATATAAACAGTTCTCACTGCTGTAACCTGAAAATTAAAAGTTAACGGGGTGTAGCGGTGAAAGGTGAAAGTAAATCGGCATGGACGCGCCAAGTTCTTACTCAGCAAGAGATACACCAAATTTTCGCTATTGGGTTAACAAATGACCGCGATCGCACGACGCAAGGGCAAGGTCATTACGGTCAAAAATTGGATTAACGGCGGTGTGGTGATGATTCTAGATGCGATCGCTAACCTATCCCTCGCCACCAATTACAGCGATTGCCCCTACAACCCGTCACAGCGATCGCACACAAAACAATTATATTTTAAACTCCGAAGCGCTTATAATATTCCGTCCCCAGTTTTGGGATCAAACACAAACAATTGATTTAAATCGAGTTGTAGAGAAAGGCGATCGCCTGGACGCGGACGCACATCCCCGCCCACCTGAATATTCAACACCACCGCCGAACCAGGTAAACCAGCACGAATCAAAGTTTCCCTCCCCAAAGGTTCTACCACCTTAACTTCTACAATCAGCTGACTCTCATTATTAATTACAGCAATCATTACAGAGAATGGAGCGATCGCACCAGGGGAATTGGTGAAATCTCAGCCACAGCAAGTAGCTTAACATCACATACTAGTCCTATATACAAGTTTGAATTGACTTAGATTTTTGCCACCAAGTAAAAAAAGGAACACATCACTCAGATTTGCTCCTTATCAAACTTTCTAAATTGCTAAAAGTAGTCTCCAGGTAAACTTAATTATTTTTGAAATCCCTGCCATCAAAAGCTGTAAGGTTTACCTGATATTTTTTTGCAATCATACTACTTCTAGTTCTAGATAACTTCTTTAGTAAAACTTTTTGCAATGAAGCTATGATTAACTAGTAGCTAAAGCAACCGCAATCTGTAAATCTAAGTTGGTTGTATTAGGGAAGATTGCTATTAAATCATTCTGGAAAAATAGGGCATCTTGACCACCCAAGAGTGAGGTTGTACCAACTTGGTATGAACTCCCTTCGCTTCCCCTAGCCAGCACTAAAGAATCTCCTTCTTGAAGATTGAAGTCATAGATTATGGCGTAGTCAGAGTTTCCTCCACTCCTAAAGTAGGTAGCATCATCATCATCATACAGAGAGAAAGTGTCAGCACCACTACCACCAAACATAAAGTCCTTCTCATCAATCTTTCCACTATCAGTTCCAACAGGGCCTATCCGATCATTGCCGTCACCACCATATAAGTAATCATTACCATCGCTTCCACGCAAAATGTCATCACCACCTTCACCAAACAGGAAATCAGCGTAATCTCCACCATACATCTCATCATTGCCGCCTCTGCCGTATATGGTGTTAATTTCATCGCGTAGACCGGAAATTGCATTGTTTCCAGAGTCTCCCGTTATAGTCGCCATAGTCTTCTCCTAAGTTTTACATATGTTTTCTAGAGTCTGTGAGCAATTTCCAAAACCTCAAGTATCAATAACCATAAATAAAGTTTCTTACTGAAGCAACTTTATAAACAGATCCTAATGTACACATATTAGCAATCTTAAATCATTTGTGAAATTCTCTGTTTCTTTTCTTGGCGACGGACACTTTCCTCAACGGGGGGAAAATACCCACAAAAGTGTCCTCCTCTTGGCGGCTTGTCGCTGCGATAGTTTTCATGAGCTACCTTAAAGTCACAGTCACTCATGAGGAAATATTTTGTCGCCAGTTTTGGGATCAAACACAAACAATTGATTTAAATCGAGTTGTAGAGAAAGGCGATCGCCTGGACGCGGACGCACATCCCCGCCCACCTGAATATTCAACACTACTGGCGAACCAGGTAAACCAGCACGAATCAAAGTTTCCCTTCCCAAAGGTTCCACCACCTTAACTTCCACAATCAGCTGACTCTCATTTACTTCTTGGCAAGTTGGCGGTTCGTTAATAAAAATATGCTCTGGACGAATCCCCAAATCATAACTGTGTCCCTGACGCAACTGTAATTTCTCTTTCACAACTGCGGGAATTTCTAATAACTGTCCACTCACATCAAACCCGTTATCTTGATAGATTGCAGGCAAAATATTCATTGGTGGACTGCCTAAAAAAGTTGCCACCATCTGATTACCAGGACTTGCATAAATAGTTTGGGGATCGCCAATTTGCTGAATCCGTCCGCGATTTAGCACGACAATTTTATCAGCCAGAGTCATTGCTTCGACTTGATCGTGGGTGACGTAGATTGTTGTAATGCCTAACTCTTGATGTAGCTGTTTCAATTCTGCCCTTGTATCATCGCGTAATTGGGCATCTAAATTAGATAAAGGTTCATCAAGTAAAAACACTTGGGGTTCACGAGCGATCGCTCTCCCTAATGCTACTCGTTGTTGCTGTCCCCCAGAAAGTTGTTTGGGTTTACGATCCAGCAAGTGATCTAGAGAAAGCGATCGCGCCACATTCATCACCCGTTCCTGAATGATTTTCCGCTCAACCTTCCGCATTTGCAACCCAAAGCCGATGTTTTCTGCCACACTCATGTGAGGATAAAGAGCGTAGTTTTGGAACACCATCGCCACATCGCGTTGTCTGGCTGGGATATTATTCACCAAGCGATCGCCAATATAGAGTTTGCCAGATGTAGCGGTTTCTAAACCTGCGATCGTTCGCAAAATTGTAGACTTACCACAACCCGATGGCCCAACTAAAACCCAAAATTCGCCATCAGGAATTTCAAAGGTAATATCCTCAATAGCGGTAACGTTATTGAATCTACGCTTAATATCTTCTAGACGAACATTTGCCATTATCTGATTTGATATTTTTAGTTTGGGATCTGCGGCACTTCCAACTCACTACTAGGAGGTTTTCTCCGCACCCTCGGAGGAATTGTGAGGCTGCTTTGCAAGTGCAGAAACTTGATTGTCCTGCACAACTCTAATCAGAAATCTTAGAGCCTCATTGACGGCATCAGCATTAGGAAAAACCTCTGCAACATCCGCTTCTAAACGAATTGTTGTCTTCCTAAAGCTCTTTCGTTCCGGGCCGAACTTTCTGACCCTTAAACTCTTTAAGTCATACTCTGATCGCAGATCGTCTTCCATTTCTGGCTTACCCTTCTTTATACGCTTCTCGCTCGGATCGTGTTACTTCTCTTGCACTAATGAGACGAATCGAATTTCCTCTCTCTGTATACGACATGATTAGTAATCGTCCCCGATTTGACTCTCCAATAATAAGGTAACGCTCCTCATCATCAGAGTGGTCTGGATCATAGAAGTCAACATAGAGCGGATCGTCGAAAACAGTTTTGGCTTCTTCAAAGGAAACCTGATGTTTTAAAAGATTTATTGCCGCTTTGTTTTCGTCCCACTCAAACTTCATGAAATTATTAAATCTCTACCTTTTGAATACCTATAAATTCTGGTATTTCTTCATCACTTTTTGTTTCTAAACAAAGTTCAATTACTTCTTTAATGTTAGCCATCAACTCATCAATTGTTTCTCCTTGACTGTAACAAGCTTTTAACTGAGGGACTTCTCCAACATAGTAGCCATCTTCATCCCGTTCAATGATGACGTAGAATTCTCGGTTAGTGGGATTGATCATAATCTCTTTATACGTAGGCTCAAAATCATTTTTCTGAGTTCTTCGACCAAGCTGGGTGAGAGAGTAAAGAAGCAAAGACTCGTACCCCCCGGAGTTGATTAGAAAGGGGTAAGTGACCTCTAGGCGCACTCAAATCCCAGGTAAACTCGTTAGGGTATCGCGTCCAGGTATTACCTGCTTTCCAGCCAATTTTTGGCCAGAAGTTCTCCCAATTTTTACCCAAACTTAACCAGATTTCTCGCTGCACTGAAAAGCCAAATTTACCTTCGGAGTGGACTAACCAGAGGTTGTTAATGGTTTGTAAGTCAACAGCCGAGGTCTTTTCTACCTCAGTAAAGTACAACCATTTTCGTTGTACAGCCGTTGGGCCTGATAGTTCACACATTTTTTCGATGGTGACGCGATCGGCTGCTTGGAAGTCTTGAACAGCTAGTAGCTGTTGCAAAGAATTGTAGTTAATCCCGCACTCTGATTTTAGAGGTACAATTCCTTCAGGAAAACAGGAGCGCAAAAATTCTTTGGCTTGAGGTGCATCAGAACTGTAAAGGACTTGGTAAGCTTTGCCATCAATCCAAGTTGCTGGGTTCTCACGTCGTTTTAGTAAAAATTCCATCAACACGTCTAATCCCTCATCACCCAACTCAGCTAACTGTGGGATTATCTGTTGTTGGACTTTTTCAGACCCAGCGATTAACGGTTGTCGGAGGGAGTCGATGTCATTTGCAGGGCCTGATAAAATCATTGGGTCTGTCATGCCATTCTTGTGTTAACAGTCAGTGAAAGAGTGGTAAGCTATCGGGCTTTACTTTGGAAAAGCATTGATAGCGAAAAGTAGTTTACTATTTTTGATCGTACAAAATTGCGATCGCTTCACTGAATCCCACACTTAATCCCCAAATAATGTACAAGGAGAATAAGGGGAAAATCTTTGCCTTATGGCTTGGTGAACAAAAGACATAGCAAAATATACAAGCCTGCCACATAAGGTTTTTTTAACTAGCAGCGTATCGATTAGGAGTGTGTGAACGATGTACGAAAAGATTACCCCCCCCGCAGCCGGAGCAAAGATCACTTTCAAAAATGGTGAACCAATCGTACCGGACAATCCAATTATCCCCTTTATTCGTGGCGATGGTACAGGTATAGACATTTGGCCTGCTACCCAAAAAGTTCTCGATACTGCGGTAGCCAAAGCATATAAGGGTCAGCGTCAAATTAACTGGTTTAAGGTTTACGCTGGTGACGAAGCTTGTGATTTATACGGGACTTATCAGTATTTACCTCAAGACACTCTAACAGCAATTGAAGAATATGGTGTAGCTATTAAAGGGCCTTTGACTACTCCCATTGGGGGAGGAATTCGTTCTTTAAATGTGGCACTACGGCAAATTTTTGACTTGTATGCTTGCGTGCGTCCTTGCCGTTACTATGCAGGTACGCCTTCACCCCACAAAAATCCCGAAAAGCTGGATGTAATTGTTTATCGGGAGAATACGGAAGATATTTATTTAGGCATTGAGTGGCGACAAGGTAGCGAAATTGGCGATCGCTTAATTAAAATTCTCAATGAAGAATTAATCCCTGCCACTCCAGAACATGGGAAAAAACGCATTCCTCTTGATTCTGGTATTGGCATCAAACCCATCAGCAAAACTGGTTCCCAGCGCCTAGTTAGACGCGCCATCAAACACGCTTTGCTATTGCCCAAAAACAAGCAACAAGTCACTTTGGTGCATAAGGGCAACATTATGAAGTACACCGAAGGCGCTTTCCGCGATTGGGGTTATGAATTAGCAACCAGTGAATTTCGCCAAGAAACTGTTACAGAACAAGAATCTTGGATTTTGAGTAACAAGGAAAAAAATCCCAATATTTCCTTGGAAGAAAACGCCCGCCAGATTGAACCTGGGTTTGATAATCTCACTCCAGACAAGAAAGCGCAAGTTGTCAAGGAAGTCGAAACTGTTCTTAACACAATTTGGGCAACCCACGGCGATGGCAAATGGAAAGAGAAAGTTTTGGTGAATGACCGAATTGCTGACAGCATTTTTCAACAAATCCAAACCAGACCGGATGAGTATTCGATTTTGGCGACGATGAATTTAAACGGCGATTACTTATCTGATGCGGCTGCTGCGATTGTTGGTGGTTTGGGAATGGGGCCAGGAGCAAATATTGGTGATTCTAGTGCCATATTTGAAGCTACCCACGGTACAGCACCCAAACACGCCGGATTGGATCGGATTAATCCTGGTTCAGTAATTTTGTCTGGTGTGATGATGCTGGAATTTATGGGTTGGCAAGAAGCCGCAGACCTAGTTAAGAAAGGTTTAAGCGATGCGATCGCAAGTAGTCAAGTCACCTACGATTTAGCCCGATTGCTAGAACCGCCAGTTGAACCCTTAAAATGTTCTGAATTTGCCGAGGCAATTATTCAACATTTTGGTTAATTCTATTAGGGTTAAGTCGAATTACCCCACCCTAACCCTCCCCGATGCATTGGGGAGGGAACTAGATTTTCTTGTTTCCCCCCAATGCATCGGGGGGATTAAGGGGGGTAATTTGATTTGTGTATACACGCTTTTTTAAGGGGTTAGGGGGGATCAACAAATATTTAATACTTCTCAGACAATCCTCTATAAAGTTTCCGTTATTCGGATTTAGAGTTATCGAGAACTCGGCGCAAGTTCTCCATTAATTCGGATTTTACCCAATCGGTAATTGCTTTAACTGTGATTTCGCTAATTCATGAGGTGCGATCGCTCCATTCTCTGTAATGATTAGGACTACCCCTTTCAAGTTGACTAGTAAAATCTCTTTTTTCTCTCTGCGCCCTCCGCGTCTCTGTGGTTCAAAAGCATTTTATTTAACGAACTTTGGGGGTTTAAGTCCCCAGCAAGATAGGCAGCGCGTTTTGATGCCTAAATCTAAATCCCCGTCACAAAATGTAATTGCGTTAGCGTAGCGGGGCGTAGCCCATTGCGAATTGGTTTAACCACAGAGACACAGAGAACACAGAGTTAAGAGGTTAAAGAGAGTTTATTAAGCAAAATTTTTACCCACCTTAAAAGGGATAATGATTAGGACTAGCCCTTTCAAGGTCGCCAACGAAGATACGTTGTTTCAGTGCTAGCATATTAGACATCTCCAGAAATTAATTATGCGTTACCTAAAACCCTTGTAGAGACGTTGCAATGCAACGTCAAAACAATTCATTTTCGGAGATGTCTATTGAATGCTACGCTCAGATTTTGAGCTTTTTGAAGGTTGAAATCACCAATCTTCGTTCCAGATTTCATCACCTTGAAAGGGCTAGTCCTAAGTTAAATCTCCTTGTTTAAGGTTAGTCATCAAAGCAGAACCATTTTCAAAACTATGGAAAAAGTCATCTAAAAGCTGCAATTGATTTCGAGGAAGAGTATAGTAAACCTTATTCAAACTTATCTAATTATCTGATTGACAGCAGATATACTCTGGATGCGCCATTTACCTCGTTCTCGAATCAAATCATATTGAACTCGCAAATCCTCGTTAGAAGAGTTTTGAAGCTGACCATTTTCGTATAACTGCTTTGCTTCCTTAACTGTAGCTTTCACTACGGCACGATCTCCAAGTAAATCACTTTCCTCTACAGAGTCTATCTTCAGACTATGGTCGTACTTGTAGTATTGGTTTTCTAACTTATACTTTTGAGCAGTCTGCCGCGATTGAGACAAAACTGAACCAGTTAAAATCTGCTCTAAATTATTAATTTCATGATTCGGCCCAAAAGCTTCAGCTTTGGTTAATAACCAAGTCCGAATAACTTCCTCTGCTGTTGCATTTGTTAGAGGGCCTTCTGCTAATCCTAGTTTACTATTTGGATCAGGAATAGATGTTGGTGGTTGATTTATCTGGATAAACAACTCTAAACCACGCGGAGTTGATGTAGGAAAAAACAGATTTTTTAACCATCCAAAAGTTGTTGTGGCTATCACCCAAAGAACTAATAGACTGACCAAAGAAATAAACACTCTCCATACCAGCCGTGTTTTCCCTTCTATGGTGTTAGCAAAAGTTCGCCGCCGCCGGGGACGACGAGAATGAGGACGATTATCTGGTATACGCTCTCGGCTAGCAGATGGAGTAGGTTTTCTCCGCCGACGCTTTTGGTTATGGCTGGGTGCAGCCGTTTTACCTGAACCATTTAAATGCTGATTAGTGCCTCTGCTCATCCGTTCGGCAGCAGGAACCTCTGATTTTACACTTTCAGATGAATTCCATATTGGTGGTGAGAAGTTTGGATGTTGGGGTGTTTCTGGCAAATCTAGGTCAGGTGTTCTGCTGTAGTTAGATTGCCCTGGAGTTCTAGCTGAATTGTTAAGTAAAGGAGAATTCTTTGTCTTCGCCTGCGGAAAATATTGGGGATTAACTACAGCCCATTCATTAGTTGTTTCTGCATCCGTTGGCAGTGCTTCTAAATAAGCTTGCACCTGTTGGTTAGCAAAGTAATCTTTTAGGAAAGCTTGCTGGTTTGCTAAATCTCGAAAATGGGGAAATACTTCGTGTTGTAACCACTGTTCTGCATATAGACACAGCCCCGGTAACAAATCTGGAGAGTCTTGAGATTTTTCTCGAATAAAAGCTAAAGCTTCGTATTCCTGACTAAGTTCTAAAACACGAGTTGCTTCTTCAGTTTGTCCCAAGAGTAATGCACATAGCGACTGTTCTAAATGTACATCTTGGCGCTTGCCCAGACGGATGAGCATTTGCCTTGCTTGACGAATTAAAGCAGGTTGCCGTTGAGCAAATCCGCGTGCTATCAAGGCATAAACAGCTAAGTAAGTGGCAACAGCAGAAGGACGTTTGCTTTGAGCTTCAAATAACTTGTGCTGTTCTGCAACTGTTAAGTGGTTGCGTAACTGCTGGATAAATCGCAGAAAGTCATCTATATTTAAACCAGATTCATCATTGTTCGTGCCATCAATGCCACCACGATCTTCTAAGAGGTTTTGCAATAATTCCAAGCCTTGGTGTCGTTCGGCAGTCTTTTCTTGAGGTAGTGCCAACAACTCCAAAATTCGATATGGTCGCAATTTGTAAAGATCCGCCTGAATCTCTGCCTGTACACTAGAAAACAACCCTTCACGTACTAGCAGTTCTTGACCAGTTTCTAGGGATATGGCGGCATTTTCGTAGTGACCTTGCTGCCACTGTTCACGACCTAATTCTAGACAAGCAAGGGCAACCGTGAGAACAACATCTGGATGTTCAGCGCTTTGGTATATTTCTTCGTCTGCTAAATTATTACTTTTTCTTACACTTTTAGCACCATTTTTATTTATCAGGTATGGACGACCTAGTTTCAATACAAGCTCGTATTCGCCCAACTCTTGCAAAATTAATAAAGCGCCAACTAATTCGTCTTGGCTAATTTCGATGCCCAGACTTTGGGTGTCGCTACCCCTTTTGGTGCTTTCTGGACGATTTTCCTTTACTACTGCGGCAGCAGCAAGGTTATCAGGGTCATAGGCGTGGGCAAGATACAGATGATCGTAGGTACTGCGTTGTTTTGGATCTGATAAAACCACGTAAGCTTCTTCTATGAGTTGTTTACGAGAAGAAATTGCTGCTTGAGAATACTCACGTCGAGGCAATTGTACAATGCGATCGCTGTATGCCTGCCGCAATTGTTCATCACTTGCCGCCAACGGTAGTCCTAAAATTCGGTAGTAATCTAGCGGAATTCGCACAGCCTACTTCCCCTGCACCGTGATCAACATAATTCACCTAGAGCGTTCCAGGCCTGTAAAACCGTGCCATAACAATGCCGTATAGAATTTACTCTACAAGTGTATTTTGCAACAACTTGTTTTGTACCTTCCCGAAATTTTGAGTCACATTCTAATACTAATTTTTTGCTTTCGCCTAGAAAGCCTCAATTGTTTGTTTTAATTCTTAGTATTTTTGTTTAACACAACTATTATCAGCCTTCGATAGCACAAACCACAACTACCGCTTTTAATCACGGCATAATTGTTGTGGTTGCAAGAATCTATTGATGATTGATTTTTTTGGGACTTTCCCCACTACGAGGTAACAAAAATACCACTATTGGGAGTTGACCCTGATAACTAGAGATGCAAATAATATCATAATTTAACTTTAATTACAATTACCTATTTGGGTATATAGCCCTTCTCTGTTAACTGCAATACAGACCTAACCCCCAGCCCCTTCCCTTCGCGCAGCGTCTCGTAGAGAGGGAAGGGGAGTAAGATTAAGATTCAAAGCCTCTCTCCTTAAAGGAAGTGAGGTCAAAGTGTATTGCTTCCATTCGAGAACCGCTATAGATTTTTGCCCCCTTTTTTTAAATTGTTAATGGATATGCAGAAAGCAGTCTATCTTGATTGCTAGTCTATGAAAGGGAATAGTGAGAGATAAAAACCCAAAGCGGCAGATGTTGCTGTTAAAGTCAAATCCTCACGGGACATGGGCTGAAAAGTTAAAAATCAAAAAATTAAAAATTCAGCTATTCCCTAAGACCCTTTTTTGGTGCATAAATAAAGTTTGATTGTTGAGTCTTGCAAACGCTAGCCTGTTAAAAGCTGAGGTGTTATCAGACCAACTTATTTAAGACCGTAACTTTTAACTTGTACAACAGGGATACTCAAAAATAATGGTTCAAGAGCGTACTTTACCCACATTTAATCCTGCTACTACGCATATTACTAAAGAAGAAGGGTTACGGTTGTATGAGGATATGGTATTAGGGCGCTTGTTTGAAGACAAGTGCGCTGAAATGTATTACAGGGGCAAAATGTTTGGTTTTGTCCATTTGTACAACGGTCAAGAAGCCGTTTGCAGTGGTGTTGTGCAGTCAATGCGACCGGGTGAAGATTACGTTTGTAGTACTTACCGCGACCACGTTCATGCTCTCAGTGCCGGTGTACCAGCAAAAGAGGTAATGGCAGAATTATTTGGCAAAGCCACAGGTTGCAGCAAAGGACGCGGTGGTTCCATGCACATGTTTTCTGCCAAACATCGCTTGCTAGGTGGCTACGCTTTCGTAGCTGAGGGAATTCCTGTAGCAGCTGGAGCCGCTTTCACGAGCAAATACCGCCGCGAAGTGCTAGGAGATAAAAATGCTGACCAAGTGACAGCTTGCTTTTTTGGCGACGGTGCAGCTAACAACGGTCAGTTTTTCGAGACGCTAAATATGGCAGCCCTATGGAAACTGCCAATTCTTTTCGTAGTCGAAAATAATAAGTGGGCCATTGGCATGTCTCACGAACGAGCCACTTCCCAGCCAGAGATTTATAAAAAAGCCAGTGCATTTAACATGGTGGGCGTGGAAGTGGATGGCATGGATGTACTAGCAGTAAGAGCCGTGGCTCAAGAAGCTGTAGCCCGTGCCCGCGCAGGTGAAGGCCCAACATTAATTGAAGCACTTACCTACCGCTTCCGGGGTCACTCCTTGGCTGACCCAGATGAAATGCGAAGCAAAGCGGAGAAAGAATTTTGGTTCGCCCGTGACCCAATTAAGAAGTTGGCAACTTATTTGCTGGAGCAAAATTTGGCGGATGAGGAAGAAATCAAAGCAATTGATCGTAAAATTCAGGATGTAATCGACGAAGCGGTTAAATTCGCCGAAAGCAGCCCCGAACCAGACCCTAGCGAGTTATATCGTTTTGTGTTTGCAGAAGACGAGTAAATTTTGGGGACTGGGGACTAGGACTAGTGGTCTGTCCCATTAGTAATGCCTAGGTTTGTAGTGAGCGATTTATCGCTCAAATCAAGGACTAAAGTCCTTACTACGAACTTTTATAACCCTTCAGAATTAATGAGACAGACCAGTAGTGGTCTGTACCATTAATTGGGACAGAACACTAGGGACTGGGAAAAAGTTATTCTAATTCCCAATCTCTAATTCCCAATCCCCAATCCCCAATCCCCAATCCCCGATACCCAATACCCCAGGACTAAAATTTGTGTTTAGCATTGCAGTTCAACAGCAACAGTACAAGACCTACATTCTTTCTGATGAAGCCGCAGGTTCTCAGTTGGAAGTCGTACCCGAACGGGGTGGTGTCATCACCCGTTGGCGCATTCAAGGGCAAGAAATTTTCTATCTGGATACTGAACGCTTTACTCATCCTGAGTTGAGTGTCAGAGGTGGGAATCCAATTTTGTTTCCTATTTGTGGCAATCTACCAGATAATACTTACACTCACGACGGGCAACAATATACTCTCAAACAACACGGTTTTGCCCGTGAATTGCCTTGGAAAGCAACAGAACAGAAAACTCAAGATAAAGCTAGTCTCACTGTTGTTCTTGATAGCAATGAGCAAACTAAGGCTGTTTATCCTTTTGATTTTCAGCTGGCTTTCACCTACGAAGTTCAAGGTAATACCCTAGAAGTCCGCCAGCAGTATAAAAACTTGTCATCCACACCAATGCCCTTTTCGGCTGGTTTCCATCCCTACTTTCTATGTGGTGATAAAACTCAGTTAGAGCTTGAAATTCCCTCTAAACAGTATCAAGACAATCAAACTAAGGAAATTCATTCTTTTGATGGCAATTTTGACTTTAGCCGTGATGAAATTGATTTTGCCTTTGGACAGTTAACGAGTCAATCGGCTACTGCCATAGATGGCAGCCGGAAGTTAAAACTCACCTTGGATTATGATGATTTCTCTACCTACCTGGTATTTTGGACAGTCAAAGGCAAAGAGTTCTACTGTCTAGAACCGTGGAGTGCCACCCGTAACTCTCTTAATACTGGTGATAACCTGACTGTGTTAGCACCAGGAGCTAGCCACACAGCATCTGTAAGGTTGACTGCTAATTTTTTCTAAACCCCTTTACAAATCTATAGATGTATATGCTATGATTGCAAAGTTGCGAAATACAGCGAAAGGGTCGCTAACTCAACGGTAGAGTACTCGGCTTTTAACCGATTAGTTCCGGGTTCGAATCCCGGGCGACCCATTTGGAAAAGAATTCGGCACCCAGACTATCTTCGCCTCTGCGTGAGATTTTTATCCTATTAATTCTCCCGCATTGCTATACTAAGTTTTTCTAAATTTTCACGAACAGTCACACTACGAAGATGATTAACACCCCAGACTCGTTCACAAATATCTAAAGCTTGCAAATAAAGCGGTTTTGCTTCTTCATAACGTCCAGTTTCACGATAAATCTCTGCCAGATTATTGAGACTTTCAGCAAGATTGGGATGATTTTCTCCTAATAGGTGCTTATCAAGTTCTAAGGCTTTTATACATAAGGGTTCCGCTTCATTGTAACGCCCTTGTTCTCTGTACATATAACCAAGAGCATAGATAGTATCTGCTAAAAGCGGATGCGCCTTTTGCAATAGACGTTCCTTGAGTTCCAATGATTCCAAAAACAAAGATTCGGCTTGCTCGTAGCGTCCTTGAGCGCGGTATATCAATCCTAAATTGTGCAAATCTGTTGCAACATCAGGATTCTCTTCTCCCAAAAATCGCTTATCTAGTTCTATTGCTTGTAGCGACAACGGTTCAGCTTCAGTGTAACGTCCTTGATGATAATAAAGTAGCGCTAAATTATTCAGTATAAAAGTGAAAGAAAGATGATTTTCGCCAACCAAACGTTTTTCGAGTTCTAATGATTGCAGATACAGAGGTTCTGCTTCTTCATAACGTCCTTGTTCATCATATAGTAATGCCAAATTGTTAAGACTGGCGACAACATCGGCATGGTTTTCTCCTAACAGGTGTTTCCTCAGTTCCAAAGCTTCTTGATATAAAAGTTCCGCTTTAGTATATTGTCCAGTAGATTTGTAGAGTCCTGCCAAATTATTCAGACTAGTAGCAAAAGAAGGATGGTTGTCTCCTAGCAGGCGTTTCCTCAATTCTAAAGCTTGTTGATATAATGGTTCGGCTTCGCTGTAGTGTCCTGTTGCACGATATATTCCTGCTAAATTATCGAGGCTAGTAGCTAAGTCTATCTGCAAACCCGATTCATTTTGTAGTTCAATCGCCTTACGCCAATACTTTATTGCTAGTTCTTGTTCTTCTTGATAATTCTGAGACTCACCCCGCTCTAATCTGCTGCGGTAAATATCACCTAATCTTGAGTATAAAGTAGCTAAACTGCGGTCTTTAGTTCCCTGTTCCTGTTCTACTTTCTCAATTAACCCTTGTAAATCTTGGATGGGCAAGAAAAAGGAGTTATCTTCATTAGTATCTGTGCTGGCTAATTCTGTATCTCTAAAAACAAAGCGTATATGTTCTAATTCTTTACCAGGAATAGCATTCGTCTTTTTAGATTCAAACCGAAATACACCATTGCGCCAACTCCAAAAATCTGGAGCTTTCTTAATTAGGTTGACTAATATTTGATTAGTTACCCAAAGCACGATCGCAAACGGAAACTCGCGCAATCCTTCCCTTGTCCACTGTAAGTAACCAAAAAATTTCTCCTGTTCCGATTGCTCATTTCCCAATCTGAGAAAATAAAGTTGTTCAGCACCCGTTACTGTAATCACTGCCGGGTTTTGCTGACGAAGATATTCTTCTTGTTGTAACAGTTGGTTAAGAGCAGCTTTTACGCTCGGTTCCTGACGTGCTAAAGTCACTCGATATGCACGGAAAGCGGGTTGCAGTTCAGCTTCATACTGGGCAATAATCTCATCACGAAAGCTAGCATCATCGCAAACTGCAATCAGTAAATTTAATCCCCGTTTTTGAGCTTCAATAGAAACAATTAAATCATCATACGCATCTTGATTTTCTCCTTCATCATCCAATAATTCCTCATTTAACATTAATTGCTCCCTGCCTTCTCAAGCTTTCGATAATAATTGGATGAACATCATACCAAGTTTCATCAGTACGATATTCTAGAACATATAACCCATGTAACAAATCTAAAAACTCTGCTTGTTTAGGGTCATTGGGCATAAATTGTTCATAAACGCTCTGCAAAATATCTATATCAACCTTTCCTAAGCGGATAGAAAAATCATTGCGGATTTTATTGATTGCTTGCAGGAGAATTTTATCATCAATGATAACTTCTTCTGTGGGATTTCGCCGGATCATTCGCAAACAAATTCGGCAACATTCCTTAGAAATCCGAATTAACTCTCGCAATACGCCACCACTGTAAATCACGATTTTTTCAGCAGTCTCTGCCGTGATTAAATCACTGGAAATCCGCTTTTGTAAAACTTCACCGAGAATCTTTGTTGCTTCTGGGCGAGGTTGGGCATTTGGGAAGCGATTTTTCCCTTTATCAAAAATTTTTAAAACAGGCATTGCCACAACCTGATCGTTGGTTTCAGTGGCAATTATTGTGCTGATAAATGTTTCCCGAAGGACTGCGATCGGGATTGTGTAGATAATTTGAAAGTTAGGTTGACAAAGAGCTTTAATGTTATCTCGATAAATTTCATTAACTCTGCCTAAGTCAAGTTTATCTAAATCATCAATAATTACTAAAACGTTTTGTTTAGTTGCAGCTTGAATTAAAGCAGCTATTTCGTTAATTCTGGCAACTAAATCTGATAACTTGCGTTCAAACTCTTGCTTAATTTCATCCCGAACGCTTGCATCAGCTTTTAATTTAGAGCTAATTAACTTTAAGAGGTCAAAACCTATACTAACTTCTGCTTGCAAATTTGATTCTTCAGTGCGAGTGCGGGTAGCAAACCACTTATAAAGAGCTTCTTTAGTCGATTGCGGAATATCAACTCGGCGGGCTTCTGCTTCTGTCATTAAATTAACTGCGATCGCAAACAGTATATTAATATGATTAACCGCCGACATTTCAATTTTGTCAGCAATAGAAAAGAGAACTACAAAATATTTATCTTGAATTTGTCGGCTAAATTCAGCTAACAAAGTAGACTTACCACATCCTCGATGTCCTGTAAAGACAATTTTGCCATCTCCATTAGGACTATCTTCTACTAATTGGTTCAGGTCTGCAATCAAATCATCACCATATTCGACTCGAAATCTTTCCATTTCGTTCCGTTCCATTAACGGAAACAGTTCGAGATTACTGTATGCTTCTTGAAAGGAGTTTAATAAGTCTTCAGACATAGAAAGTGCCATCAATGTGCTAACTATTCATATAATGGCTCATGATTTTTGAAGCACAAGTTCAGGCAATGTCTAGGATAGAGTATGCCTACATAGCTTCTCCAATTCCGTTAATAAATAACTACTAAGTGAGTGGTATATTATGTGTTAAAAAGAGATACTATAATTTCCAAAATTTAACCTATCAATAAGTAACAGAGGTCAATAATCAATCCGACTGAATGATAGATGATACATTCGATAGTTCAGACTTAATGATAGATTATACAGATAAGATCCTGGAAGCTACTTAACACATAAATAAAATAAAATTTTCAGTTATAAATATAAATTTTTAGTGTGCTTCGTCTCATCCCCCTCTAGCCGATGTGATGAGTAGCTGTTGTTACTATTGGTTTACTAGGCGGGTATTTCTCTTTTGCAAATATACCTAGTACGGCAAGGCGGAAATCAAAAGTCAAAAAGCTTAGAAGACAGGCTTTGAACGATTTGAAATAGTTGCTTTATTTACGCGGTTTTACCCCACCCTAACCCTCCCCGTATGTATTGGGGAGGGAACTGGATTTCTTGTTTCCCCCCTTTACAAGGGGGGATTAAGGGGGGTAATTAGCTGATTAAGCGTTATGGAATTATTTAAACAACTTTCATCAAAACTAGCTTTTGCGACATCAAAACTAGCTTTTGCGACATCAAAACTAGCTTTTGTGACATCAAAACCTGCTTTTGTGACATCAAAACTAGCTTTTGTAACTTTAAAACTAGCTTTTGTGACTTTAAAACTAGCTTTTGTGACATCAAAACCAGCTTTTGCGACATCAAAACTAGCTTTTCTGAACAAATTTCAGCAAATATACCCGTATCTATCTAGTTGGCTAATGCCATCCAATGCTTTTATAATTCTGTAACTTCACTGTGGCTGGTGCATCTGCTTATTGCATATTGTGATGATATATAAATAACTCAGTGTTTAAAGTCAGAGTTATTTATAAATAAATCCAAACAGGAAAACTATATGACGCAACGGAAACGAAACTCCATGTCACTCACCAAAGCTGAACGACGGATTGAAGGAATGCAGACAATTAACCCTGAGTTAGACTTTAGTAATGGGTTTTCAATTGCTACTTACAACACTAAAGTTATTGAGTTACGAGAGAAGCTAGCCGCTTATAATCAAGCACAAACAATAGTAGATAAGACACATAATGCATTAATAGAAGCAGAACGTGAGTTGAATACTTATTCTGAGCAAATGCTATTGAATGTTGCATCTTGCTATGGCAAAAATAGTGATGAGTATGGGATGGCCGGTGGAACGCGCAGATCAGACCGCAAGAAACCACGCCCAGTAGTAAACCAAACAGTGATATCTGTGAAGTAATTGTTTGGACTCGCCGCTTTTTTAGATAAGGGTGCGTTGACCTTTGTGACAACGCACCATTTACCTGCTATTCTGATTCCAAGCTATGCGGTTATGAGGTATACAAATCTTGCCAACTGCTGAACAAGGCATCAGGTGTGTCATACTATGTCAATCTTTGACCAATACATTCACTCCTATTTACATTGTCCGCCTCGATCAACAAACAGGTAATGTGTTTATTTTGGCAGGAGATAACATAGAGGTAGAAATCTATCGCAATGGTTTTTGGAGGTTCTTGTGATTGAGCCAGAATTTAGCAGCATGAGCAAAACTGAGTTAAGAGCCTTTGTCATTGCTCACCCCGACCACAAAGCAGCGTTTCGTGCTTTTGTTGACCGCTTTACATCTGAAGCATCTCCAGAGACTTTTGACATCCCAAAATCGAATGCTGAGATTGAAGAAGTTGAAATTTTGATTAAACAAAAATTAGAACAATTAAAAATGAGCTAGATTTTAGAAGTTTCTTTTAAATGTCGCAGAATTAATTTAGTCGAACAACTGTTCGGTTTTGCAACCTACCAAGCTATCCGACTCGGTTTTATATTCGGAGGTTGTCGCCTTCCTCGCTGGTTCAGGTCTGGACTCCCTGATGTACGCTCGATAAATAACTCTGACTTTGGGGAGTACTCACGCCACAGCCACCGCAACCACGCGAAAACCAACATTGATGAGACGATCCGCGTGCGCGTACCTACCCCTTTGCTACCAGTAGTATCCCTAGTTTCGTCTCCCCAACCGCGTGTATTAGTACTCGCGCCTTTAGCACCCTCAGGAATCGATATTTGAGGGGTATCATCCGTCACAATCCAAATGCGATCGTCTTGGGGTGTTTCTGACATATTATTTTAAATATTTACATTAAATCTTCCCACAAATATAGATACAACGGTAGAGATAGCGATTCCGATTATTAGTAAATCTCACTAAACATTTTAGCGATCGCACCAATTATGATAAATATCCTGAGAGCGATCGCACTCAAATTATCTCAGATTAGCTGCGATGTCTACGACGGGCTTTGCCTACGCTTTCTCTAAGTAGTCCAATTAAAAATCTGAATATTTCTAATCCAGTCTTAAGTACAATTATTTGATAACCTTCAGCGCATTTACAACCCCATGATCAAACCCGCCGATGTCAGCACCAAACGCTTAATCAGCCTTGCACCTGATAACTGGGTAAAGTGGGTAACTCAAATTCCTGATATTGTTGCTGGCGAAATTCTCAACTCAGAATTTCAGTGGATAAGTCGAGAAAGTGATGTTTTAATCCGTGTCGAAAGTCCCCAGCACGGAAAATTTCTCGTTCTTAACGAATTACAACTGCGCTATAAACCAGAAATGCCGCGTAGGATGCGTGCTTATGCAGCACTTGCAGAAGAAAAATATAATTTGCCAACGTATCCAGTACTAATTAATATCCTCAAGGCAAGTGACGCTGAAATACCGACAAGTTATGAATTAAATATTGCTGGTTTACGTGCTATTCAAGATTACCGTGTCATTAACCTGTGGGAAGTTGATGTGGAGATTGCTTTTCAACAACCCTTAGCATCCTTACTGCCGTTTGTACCCATCCTCAAAGGTGGTGATAACGAGTCTACAATTCGAGATGCATTGCGAATCTTACGTGCAGATGAACAATTGAATCAACTAGAAACAGTATTAGGATTTTTTGCTACCTTTGTATTAGATAGTGCAATAGTTCAACAAATTCTGAGGTGGGATATGGCACTTTTAGAGCAGTCGCCTTGGTATCAAGAAATTTTTAGCAAAGGAGAAGCACGCGGAGAACTGCGAGGAAGAAAGGAAGAGTTATATTCAGGGATTGAATTAGCATTAGAAATTAAGTTTGGCAATCAAGGTTTAGAATTGATGCCCATAATCTCTCAAATTACGGATTTGCAGAAATTAAAAGCAATTCAACAGGCAATTAAAACTGTAAATACAGTCAATGAATTACAGCAAGTTTTGTCAACCAACTTGACATGAAAGACCAAAAACATAACCCCTCTCCGCCACTGGAAAGGGGTTAATAACTGCCGAAACTATCTTATACAGACGCGATTCATCGCGTCTCTATTCATAGCATCTCGATTCAGCAATCTCTAATAAGCGTCCTGCAACTCATAGAAATCAGGCGAGATGTAATCCTTCCGCAAAGGCCAACCCACCCAATCTTCCGGCATCAAAAGCCGCTTGAGATTTGGGTGTCCTTCGTAGATAATGCCGAACATATCGTAAGACTCGCGCTCTTGCCAATCTGCGGTCTTCCAAATCCAGTACACAGAAGGCACTACGGGGTTTTCCCGTGGTAAGAACACTTTAACTCGAACTTCTTCGGGGCGATCGCTATTATCACCGACTTTAATCAAGTGATACACACTTACAAATTCCTGTCCTGGCCCAAGATCAACGCCACCTTGGAACTGGAGATAATTAAACCCGTAGGCATAAAGGGCTGTAGCGGTAGGAAGCAAAAAATCTGCCGCAACCTTAATTATCTCTACACCATTTTTGTCTGGTGCCAAAAACTCATGGTCAAAGCCATTTTCCGTCAACCATTGGGAAACTTTACCCGCTTGTACCAATGACTCTTCTTTTTCTGCTGGTACTGGTTTAGATTCTTCTTCAGCCACGGGTTTGTTCCTCCTTTTGCGCCTTTTCTTTCAGCAGTGCAGGTGGTATTGGCATACCTATTGCTTCCGCTAATTCCTTGGGTGGTGCATAGCGAGTTTCTGACTGCAAATACTTACCAGTTAAGATTTCATCTACTGGCTTCAGGTTATGAGTCGTGCTGTAATAGCGGTGAGTTTGCTTAATTTTATCCCGCTCTTGCATCGATTCATTAGAGATTTTCTTTCGCAGCTTAATAATTGCGTCAATAATTGCTTCTGGACGGGGAGGACAACCAGGCAAGTACACATCCACAGGAATCAGTTTATCGACTCCGCGCACTGCTGTGGGGGAATCAACGCTGAACATTCCGCCAGTAATTGTACAAGCACCCATCGCAATTACATACTTTGGCTCTGGCATTTGTTCATAAAGACGCACCAGTTGGGGAGCCATCTTCATCGTAATAGTCCCTGCCGTAATAATTAAATCGGCTTGGCGGGGGCTAGAACGGGGAATTAGCCCAAAACGGTCAAAGTCAAATCGGGAGCCAATTAAGGCTGCAAACTCAATAAAGCAGCAAGCAGTACCAAATAGCAACGGCCACAGACTAGAAAGCCGCGCCCAGTCGTAGAGATCATCAACTGTCGTCAAAATGACGTTTTCTGAAAGGTCTTGAGTGATTGTAGTCCGCTCAATGGGGTTGATGATTCGTTCTTTGCCCTGGGTTGTTAAGTTAGAATTCAAGACCATTCCAAAGCTCCTTTACGCCATGCGTAAACTAAAGCGACTACAAGAATTGCAATAAAGACTAGCGCTTCAATAAATGCTAATAGCCCCAAACGGTGGAAAGCTACCGCCCAAGGATACAAGAACACAGTCTCCACATCAAAGACGACGAAGACCAGAGCAAACATGTAGTAGCGGATATTGAACTGAATCCAGGCTCCCCCGATGGGTTCCATGCCAGATTCATAAGTGGTGTGCCGTTCTGGGCTGTAACCACTGGGTCGTAGGAGCTTGGATGCTGAGAGCGCTAAGGCAGGAACTAGGCTACAGACTATGAAGAAGCCTAGAAGGTACTCGTAACCGCTGAGGACAAACACAATGAGTATCTACCGCTTATGGAGTATTTTAAGTAGGGAGTGGGGAGTGGGGAGTGGGGAGTGGGGAGATGAGGGAGCAGGGGAAGCAGGGGAGAATAACTATTGATTTTTAACCAATGCCCAATGCCCAATTCCCAATTCCCAATTCCCAATTCCCAATTCCCAATTCCCAATGCCCTAACTGCGTAACTTTCTTTTACATTATATCTGTTTGGTTTTTCTGAAATCTGGGAAATAGATACACTTCAAGTATTTAATTAGCTTTTGATAGTGATAGAAAAGCCTAACAATTATGTCATAATTTGTAACGTATATTTCAGATTTCTCCTCTGCGAGGCCCTAGCCATGAGCGAACCAGCTGTTGAGACTACGGTGTTAGACCGCTACGAGTGTCGCGCCTGCGGTTATGTTTACGAACCTGAGAAGGGAGACGACAAGTATGATATTCCTTCAGGGACATCCTTTGCAGAACTGCCCATAAATTGGCGCTGTCCAGTTTGTAGTGCTAAAAAAACCGCTTTTGCCAACATCGGCCCTGCGGGTACTGCATCCGGCTTCAAAGAAAATCTCGGTTACGGTTTTGGTGTCAATAACCTAACGCCAACCCAAAAGAGTATCCTAATTTTTGGTGCTTTGGCTCTTGGCTTCTTGTTTTTTATCAGTCTCTACGGCTTACAATGACAGCCGTTAAGCAATTCAAAATGACGTTTGCAGACTCGCTCTAAGCGAAGCTATGCCGCAGGCTTTACGCTGCGCTAACAAAATTCAAAATTCAAAATGAAAACCCAGGATTTTCCAGCGTCCTGGCTGGCAACTCTTACAGAAATTTAGAAATAACTAAGAAATACTGATGCATTCAATCGTGAAAAGTTGGCAACGAATAGCTGCCTTGTTAATAGTAGTCATCATCTGCATAGGTTGTAGCAAAGTTCCTTCTGTTAGCTACAACCCTTGGAAAGTCATTTCTGTGCCAACAGACTCGAATCTCCTGGATATTGCTTTTACTAATAACTCTGAGCATGGCTACTTAGTAGGTAGCAATGCCACCCTATTAGAAACCAATGACGGTGGTAATACCTGGAAACCAATAATACTGCAACTGGATGAGCAAAAGTATCGCTTTGACTCAGTAAGCTTTGCAGGTAAAGAAGGCTGGATTGCCGGAGAGCCTGGACTGTTGCTGCACACTACTGATGAAGGTGCTTCTTGGTCGCGTATTCCCCTGAGCGAAAAGCTACCAGGTAGCCCGATCGCAGTTAAGGCGCTAGCAGATAATACAGCTGAAATGGCTACCGATGTAGGAGCCATATATAAAACCACAGACGGCGGCAAAAACTGGAAAGCCCAGGTGGAATCAGCAGTCGGTGTGGTGCGTAACTTAGAACGTTCTCCTGATGGCAAATATGTTGCCGTTTCCGCCAAGGGTAGTTTCTACTCAACTTGGGAACCGGGACAAGATGCTTGGGTACCCCATAACCGCATTAGTTCTCGGCGGGTAGAAAACATGGGCTTTGCTGACAATGGGCAATTGTGGTTACTAGCTAGGGGAGGTCAAATTCAGTTTAGTGATCCAACTAAACCTGAAGAATGGCAAGAGGCAAAATATCCAGAGTTATCCACCAGTTGGGGTTTACTGGATTTGGCATATCGCACACCCAATGAAATTTGGATAGGTGGCGGTAGCGGTAATTTACTACGGAGTCCCGATGGTGGCAAAACGTGGGAAAAAGACCGTGAGGTAGAAGAAGTTGCTGCTAATTTGTATAAAATTGTGTTCTTAGAGCCAGAGCGGGGATTTATAATTGGCGATCGCGGCGTTTTGCTCAAATATCTCCCAAACCCTGAAGCAACTTCCCCAGAAGCCGCTTAGTGGGAAAGGGGGAGTAGGGAGTGGGGAGTGGGGACTAGGGGGGATGAGGGAGATGAAGAAGAAATAAGCAATTCCGAATGCCCCATGCCAACGGACAATTTCTGAGAAGAACTTTGCAACTTGTAACTCTTTCTTAACTTTGTAGGATAATAAACTCAATAACACTCTATGTATAAGGTAGGGATCTAAATGTCAGGTACCACTGGAGAACGTCCGTTTTCGGACATTATTACTAGCGTTCGTTACTGGGTAATTCACAGCATCACCATTCCGGCATTATTTATTGCCGGTTGGCTATTTGTCAGCACCGGACTGGCTTATGATGCTTTTGGCACACCCCGCCCCGATGAGTACTTCACAGCAGCGCGGCAGGAAGTGCCCATTGTGAAGAACCGTTTTGAAGCTAAAAAACAAGTTGAACAATTTATTGGAAAGTAGTTTGAGATCATGACTAGCGGCAATAACATCAATCAACCAGTTACCTATCCAATTTTTACCGTTAGATGGCTGGCAGTTCACACCTTAGGTGTACCAACTGTATTCTTTTTAGGCGCGATCGCCGCAATGCAATTTATTCACCGTTAGGAGCAATTATGGTAGAAAGATCGCCTAATCCCAATAATCAACCGGTTGAACTAAACCGGACTTCGCTATACCTGGGACTACTACTAGTTTTCGTTCTGGGGATTCTGTTTTCCAGTTACTTCTTCAACTAAGTAGAAGTCCTGTTGTTAATCTTTGTTTATTTAACCTGTGTTGATTAGTTGTTAAGGGAGGAGAGAAGCTGTGTCTGAAAGTGGGAGAATTCCCCTGTGGGTCGTCGCTACGATCGCAGGTTTAGGTATAATTACAGTCTTGGGCATTTTCTTTTATGGTGCCTACGCCGGACTCGGTTCTTCGATTTAACATCAGTTAGTTTGAACCGAATACTACAAGTTAGAATTTTCTAGCATTTGTTGAGAAATCAACGTTAAAAAAACCGCCTGTCTCCATGAGATAGGCGGTATTAATTTTGGTCAATAGTCCTTTGTCCTACTCTGCGGGTACTCCGTTGGAGAACTCGAAAAGTAGCCGCTAGCGCGTCTATGTCATTTGTTTTTTGGGCATTGCTGATTGCGGTATGAAAACGATTGTGCATTCCGGTGAAAATCCTTGTATAGACGTAAAATTTTACGTCTATACATCAAAATTCATACCTCGATTCAGCAACGCCGTTTTTTGCAAATGACTAATAACTCATGACTACATTAGCCAATATCGTCTCTTTCAATGTATAAAAATAGAAACGCGAAGGTCACGGTTGGCAAAACCCAACCAATGATGGGAACTAAGATAGAAGGCAAAAAGGAAGCTGCCATAGTAAAGGTTCCTGTTAAATAACACTACAATTCAAAATGAGCTTACTGCAAATGCTGCCAAGATTTTTGAAATTCTAAAGATTTTTAACACAGGGAATGTGGGGAGTGGGGAGTGGGGGATGAGGGAGCAGGGGAAGAATAACTCCTAACTCCTAACTCAGCACTGTTTTGCCTAATGCCCAATGCTCATCACACCTGAGTTACATACCGAGGAGTTCATCTAGCTGTAAGTTTGGCAAGTCTGGAGGAATCACAGTTCGCACTATAGTGACTTTGTGGCTCTCCTGTTGGGTTGTCAGATCAAGTGCGATCGCTTCTAAGCGAATTTCCAAACACCCAAAGGGAATATTTAATTGCGTCATCACTTCCAATCCTCCCAAGGCGTTAGGTAGCAAATTTGTTAGTAAATGGGGCCCCTCTAGTAACCAGCGAGTTTGATAATCTTCAAGCCATAACTTGACAACAACTTGGGGAGGTACTTCAGGCAGTACTACGCGCACTATGATAAATTTGCCAGCAATTAATTCGCCATCTGGTACATGCAGTTCTGGAATTGGCAAAGGCTCAATGGCTGCGGCAGTTATGGCTGGGGAAGAGGATAAACCTAACAGTGGTTGCTTTTCTTCAAACGAGTAATTCTTTGTCCCATTGGCTTCTAGTTCACTATATGTATCATCTACAACGATTTCTTGCGCTAACCAAGCTGACGCTATATTCATTTTTATTGGAGGAGGGGGGGGCGGTAGTTGTCTTACCACCATTGAGAGTGTTGGTTCGGATACTTCTACTACCGTATCTTCCCCTATTTCTAGATCGGCTTCCTTTGCTGTGTCTGCGTCTTTGCCAAAGTTCTCAAGATCAGAAACCGATTGAACTTCTTCCGATATCTCTGTGTCAGCATCCACGTTTAACGGCAAGTTGACATCAACATTGGGAGTTTCAGCACTAAGAGAAAGCTGGGTCTGCTGGGCTGGAACATAGCTATCATGGTCTTCAGGTTCCGCTTCATCAATGGATTCAGACAAAGAGTATCCTTGGCTGTGCATCCACTTTCTCAGCAGGGGAGATGAGTAAAGGTTGCCTGTTGTAATGAATTGTGCATTTGGCTGGGCTTCTACTTCAGCAACAGATTCTTCTTGAAATTGTGCATCATCTACTACTAATTCCAGTGTATTTTCATCAGCTACAGTTGTGTTCAACTGCGAGAAGTCGTCACCCGTTGGAACTTCCAATACATCTGGAGCATTGTTTTTTACTTCTTCTGTATCATCTGGCAAAGCTTGTAACCGTTTCAAGTACGGCAAAGCAGTGTCGAGTATTGGCATTCGACGTTGCTTGATAACCAACTGCTCCAAGTTGATGGCAGCTATAGTAGTATCCTTTTCCAGAAGTTCTTCTTCTGTAAGCGCTTCTGCAACAACATCTGTGAGAGTATTGACATGGGTTTGAATAGGGGGCAGTTTCGGCAATTGAGGCGAAGTGCCTGAATTCTTTAAGTTAGATGTCCGCAGGATGGCTTCTCGCAGAATTTGTAAGTTAATTTGCGGTGGTAAAGGTGTATTTGGGGATGGATTGAGTATCTCAGACTGGTCTGTTTTTGGAATCTTGACCAGATTGAATAGTTTCAAATCGATCCTCCTAGCGGCCTCCGGCTCCGTGACAACAGCAGACGAGTCCGATGGTGCGATGGGGTCATTTAAGGATGTACTAGGTGTTGCTGCGGCTGTGATTGCCAGTAATTGTGTTACATCTGCTGTAATGGTGAAGAACTGGCTGGCTAATCTGATGACTTCACCAACATTGGCGAATCGACCATACAAACTGATATCTGCCAAAATTAACTTGGATTCAAAGTCAGCAGGAATATCAATTGAGGTATTGATGGTGAAAGGCAACTCCTGATCTGGTAAGGGTTGCCGTACCTGGGTCAAGATTTTCGAGTTTTTGGGCGATCGCAGTTCAATTTCTAGTTCAAGCGCCCGCAAACTTTTGGGGAATAATGTTTCAGCCTGATCTAGATTTATATTTTCTTTGAGTTCTATGTGCCCATTGATTGTAAGAGGTTGTCCCCAACGAGCAATGTAAGTATCCTGGTCTAAAGTTAGCAGTAATGGAGGCGGTGGTTGTATTGCTGGAGAATCTGTAACCTTTTCATCATTGAGCAAGGCTTCAGAATTGGGTAAAGCTAAATCTATTAAATTTTGTAAAATTTGCTCTGCCGTCTCACCTTTAAGCCACACAGAACTCACAGGCTCATCAATATCTTTTTCCGTTTCATCTAGCAGAACAGTGGGAGTGGGGTTGCTGTCTGTATTAATTCCCTGTTCTATAGCGATCGCTTTATCTAAGTTAATTTCGAGTTCTTCTGGGGCAGTGTATTCTAAGTTCTCTTCATCTGGCACAACAATTGTAACGGGGTTGTCATCTGTAGCAATTAGCAGTTCTGCAAAGATTGCGATCGCTTTATCTAAGTTAATTTCGAGTTCTTCTGGGGCAGTGTATTCTAAGTTCCCTTCATCTGGCACAACAATTGTAACGGAATTGTCGTCTGTAGTAATTCCCAATTCTGCGGAGACTGCGATCGCTTTATCTAGCGCAATTGCGGGTTGTGCTGGGAAAGTGAATTCCCAGTTTTCAGAAACAGCATCTGGGCGATCCCATGAATTTGATTCTACATTCTCCCCCTGCCTCCTTTGCTTCCCCTCTACTCCCTGGCACAATACTTGTAGTTGGACACTGTATTGCCAAGATTTACCGAGTAGCTCCGACATCAAATCGCCCATACAGCGCAACTCCCAAGCTCCTGGCTCGAAGTAGGTAAAAGGAATTAGCGCCATTAAGCCTTCTGAATTAGTGCGACGCGATCGCTTGAAAATTCGCCGCTTTGGTAGAACTTCCTGAGTTGAAGAGTGAGTTACCCGCACTTCCACGTCTTTATTAGGAAGGTTAGAACGAGCCAAAACTCTATACTCCCCTTCCAAAATTTCCAAATTTGGCGATTCTAGGATATGCCACGAGCGATCGCCTTGTTTCTGTATCAGAAATTGCCAGTGTTCCATTGTGAGTGATGCCCAGACCGACGAGCCGCCCAATTATATTGTGTATTAACTTGCTTGCAAGTTTACCCCAGTATTTTGTAAATGCATCCCTTAAATGGCTATCTAGTTAACTCAGTTTTACCATGAGCCACCTTTCATCCCCTCCCTACTCTGCCCGTGGTAGGGGATGAAAGGTGGGTTAAAATCTCCAATCTTTGGAATCCCCACCCAAAACGCAAGTAGGGTGGGGAGGATGTCAATAACTTGACTTCTGGCACTTTAAATAGCACGCCACGGCGTAAATAGAGCAACCATTTAAAATCCCTAAAAAGCCGATTCCATAATACTTTTGACACTTCGACTCCGCTCAGTGTTAACTTTTGAATTCCGCCTTGCGGCACTAGTCCCATCAAAGGAATTTCAATCGATCGCTGTGTTGCTTGTGCGTAAAGCTTTTGTTGTTTCCTGAATATTAATTTTGACACTCTTAAGTGCTAAATTAACACGGTTGCAATAAATACTTTTACCTGTATATGCTCAACTTAGTGGGAATGTTTTCGTATTATTTTTTACCAAAATCTTCATTTACAATAGGCACAATATACAATAAAGAAAGATTAACTTGACAATTGTTATTAAATTGTGATTTTCCACATTTTTGCTACAAAGAGTTAGGATGTGGCTCTTAAGTGTCCTCTGCGATCGCCCACGGTAGGCGCAAAGCGCGATCGCAAATCCCAACACTTAACCGCGCAGCACGCGCCCAACCTACCTGAGCGTTTCTTTGAACCTCTACAAAGCGTATCCTCACCTGAGTGAAATGTGGGTGACAATGAGGATTTAACAGGAGGGATTCGATGCTAGTCATTTTAATGGACGAGCAAATCCTTGCCCCTGAGCAAGTTTGCCAGTCTTGTTTACTCGCTGACAGGAGCGGTCAACCCCGTTGGCGTGGGGGTCAACTGCGCTGTGGTCAAGCCATTCGCAAACTTACTCAACAGCAGCCAGACCAGTATGAGTGTGTGATGGGTTTTCGCATCGCTCATATAGAATAGTTGAATTTGCCAGCAAGACGAAGCAACTGCGTTATCCTAAGCTCAAGTAACTATAAAAATTTAATCACAGGAGAACGCATAATGTCTTGGCGCAGGTCTACAACGGTTTCAGATCGAATTTTTGCTTCCTTGCCTTATTTGCTTCCTCTAATTGAGGTTTTTGTATTTGGTAGATATTTGCTCTCAGAGTTTCCACCACTACAACTGCTGTTTCTACCGCTTCTGCCATTATTGAGAGTTTACTATGGCGTGCGTTATGCAGGAATGATTATTTTCTTTGCTTTATTTTTGCTGGTAGTCAGAAACGAAAAAATTAGTCACTTTATTCGTTTCAACACCATGCAAGCAATACTTTTGGACATCATTATCTTTTTGTTTAGTATCCTAACTGATGTTGTGGGGCTAGTTCCCTCTGGTAGTTTTGCAATCCAAACACTATCTACAACCATTTTTATCGGCATAGTGGGAACAGTTGTATATTCAGTCATCCAGTCTGTAAGCGGGCGTTATGCGGAAATCCCGGCGATTTCTGATGCAGTGTACATGCAAGTGCGTTAGAAGTTAACGAGCTGCTACAGTGTTTTCCAGGCGACCAATACCTTCAATTTCGACGCGGACGCGATCACCTGGATGCAATGGACTTACACCCTCCGGCGTACCTGTAAGCACCAAATCACCGGGTAGTAGGGTCATAACCTGACTGATATAAGAAACTAGAACATCGGGGGAAAACACCATCTGATCTATACAGGCAGATTGGACTGGATTGGCGTTGTCATTCACAAAAGTTTGCAATCTCGCTCCTGGATTTAATTCCCGCACGATCCAAGGCCCCAAGGGACAGAAAGTATCAAAACCTTTGGCTCGCGTCCATTGACCATCCCGTTTTTGTAAATCCCGCGCTGTTACGTCATTGGCGATGGTGTAGCCCCAAATTTTGGTTTGGGCTACCTCTGTTGTACATTCAAAGGCGTAATCGCCAATCACTAACGCTAACTCTCCTTCGTAGTCAACTCTTTGTGACTGGGGAGGATACTTAATTTCCCTCTCAGATGGAATGATCGACGTGGGTGGTTTGAGAAAGATTAGTGGCTCAGAAGGGACTGGAGTTCCCATTTCGGCTGCATGATCTGCATAATTCTTACCCACCGCCACAATTTTTGAGGGAGCGCAGGGAGCCAGAATTTGGTAATTTTCTGGTGTCAAAGTCAAATCAGTGGGTTGTCCTTGTAACCAGGGTGGAGCATCTAGCACCTGCACATTCAGCGATAGTTGTAGTAACCCATAGTAAATCTGTCCTTCTTGATTTTGAATTCGCACATAGCGTTGCGCCATAACCTTGATGAATATCCTTTTATCTGCTTTTTTGTTGCTGTGAGCGGGTAGCAATCATCAGTTAGTAACGAAATCTGGGAGCCGGGAAGCTACCTAGTTTTCATTAGAGACATCCAAAAAATTCAAATTTCGGCAATTTGACTAATGATTCAAATTTAAAACTGGTAAGATTATAGTTCCTTGTTGCTTCAGATGTTGATTAATACTGACATTTTGAATTAATTTAGGTATAAATTAGCATCAGCAGCCATTTTTGTCCATAAGGAGACTGAAAAATATGACTACAAGTTACGAAACAATGTACATTCTCCGCCCTGACCTGGGAGACGAACAGGTAGAGCAAGCAGTTACTAAATATCAGAATTTGCTTCGTGACCAAGGCGCACAGGATATGCAAATTCAAAATCGTGGTAAGCGTCGTCTGGCTTATGAAATCAAAAAACACCGCGATGGCATCTACATCCAGTTAAACTACACTGCGCCTGCAACTGCGATCGCCCCTTTTGAACGCGCCATGCGCTTAAGTGAAGAAGTGATTCGCTATTTGACAGTTAAGCAGGAAGCCCAAGAGGAAAAACCCCCTAAAGAGGAAAAAGAAAAACCCACTAAAGTGGCAGCAACGGTCTAAGGAGTAGGGAGTAGGGAATAGGGAATAGGGAGATGAGGGAGAAATAATTAATGCCCCACTCCCCACTCCCTAGTACTCCATCCCATTCAATAAAATTTTGTTTTTTCTTTTTTCGTGACTTGCTTGGGAATGCTAAATTAAAAAATACTTGCCAAAGGTAGTACTCCCGCAGTTATACCTAAGAATGGACAAGATTCTGAATGGGAGCTGTAAGCTACTGTGAGTCAATCTGATACACCCGATATCCAAGTTCTCTCTACGGAAGTATCGCAGCTACGCCAAGAGTTGCAACTTCGTGATTCCTTAGTGCAACAATTATCTCAAGAACTCTTCCGGCTGGTAAAGGGTAACACTAGTTTTATGCCCCAGCAGCCGGAGCCTGAGCGCGATCTGACCCAGTTACAGGCTTTGCAAGAACAACTCCAAGCTGTGGAGCAGCAGGTGGCATTCTACCAAGAGCAAATTACAACTCGTGACTCCGAAATTTACCAATTGCGGCAGTCGGTTCAAGAACTCACTGATCGCACTCGGATGTTAGAGCAAGTAGTACAAGAGTTGCCTCAAATTTACCGTCGGAAGTTTGAGGAGCGCATGACACCAGTGAGAGAAAAGGTAGCAATGCTACAACGGGAAAACCGCCAACTACAAGCAGAACTGCAAAGTGTGAGTTACCGTTTAGCACTCAAAACTCGTAATGCTAGTCATAGTGGCATTGATTTGCCAAATTTTTCCCGCCCAGCATCCGACGAAGAAACCAACATTTCGACTCCCCAGAACGCCTAAATTTATCACTATAGTGGAATCGAAAAGGTAAAAATTGCAAAGACAAAGTGTCTTGGATACATCCAACTAGTACACCAAAGCAATAAATAACAACTATGGAGTTTTAACCAGAAATAAAAAGGTACAGAGCAACTAAATTTATTTATGGGCTTGGTAAATTTTTGACTTTTAGCTCAGAGTAATTTGAAAAGCCCTGTCTTTCAAAAGCTGGGGAGTCTTACAAATAATTGCATTGTTTTGACCGATTTGGGTCATTTCTTAGTTCACTGCTTTAGGTAGATGGCTTCTAACAAGGAGGTTAATTCATCTGCTTATTGATATTACCTACGTCAAAGCCATGAGTTTCGCTCAACATTCTTCTCTAGAAAAAAGAAAATCAGCCTGCTAGCACCAGACTGTTCTCTTTGAGATATGAAAATATGCAAATATTGTTTGACTCCACCATCCATCTATAGGTAGATTTATTATCTAGCCTGCTAGCACCAGACTGTTCTCTTTAACAGTGGGAAAAATGTCTTCGTAAGTTGGAAAAATTTCAAATACTGAATCTAGTTGAGTAAGTTCCAAAATTAACCGTACAGGAGTTTGCACGTTGCACAGAACCAAGCGGCAACCACTCTGACGTGCAGCTTTCAACCCTTTTACTAAGGGGACTAACCCTGAACTGTCCATGAAATTGACTTCTGCTAGGTCGATAACCCAGAGTTGATGAGCTTGGGGCACGACTCTAGCCATCTGTTCGCTCAAAGTTTTACCGCCTTCCAAATCTATGCTTGCTTGGGGTTTAAACAAAATCACTTGAAGTTCTTGTGTGAGAATCATGAATTTAACAGGGTAGTTGGAACACTTGAAAAAAGACATCAATACCTCTTATATTTCAACAGCAAAATTACTGTTTTACCCTGATATTAGGGTAAGTGCAGTCATGCAGTTGAGAGGGATTATTTCAGTATTCATGCCGTATAATTTGTGATAACTTTCATCAATATAGGCATAAACGCCTAACAATTTCGGTATCAACCGTATCTTTTACAAGATTTTCATCATTTAACTGGATATTTATAAAGTTTTTATAAATATTTTAATTTCTTTGTAATAAATTATGAACTTGTGGTATCGACCTCTAAAAAATGCATAGTTAATAGTAAAAAATTAATAGTTACCATAGACTATAACTTATGGATTATTCAGAATTAAAGTAATCACTCAATGGCTCTATGTAGCGGTTTAATTGACACCCCGCGCATAAACAAGCAAAAATATAATAAAAGTAAAAATTTGTAAAGACGGCGGTGCGGGATGTCTTTAGAGCTGATTTCACTAGAAAATATCCAGGAAGTCGCCCACACTTACGGGTATTGGGCAGTTTTTTTGGGAATTTTGCTAGAAAATTTAGGCATTCCCCTTCCTGGCGAAACCGTGACCTTAGTAGGCGGGTTTCTAGCTGGCAGCGATGAACTAAATTTCTGGCTGGTTCTCGGTGATGCAATTATGGGTGCTGTAATTGGCGGCACTTGTGGCTACTGGATTGGTAGAGCTAGCGGTTGGCCTTTTTTAGTAAAAGTTGCTAGCATATTTCGGATTTCCGAAGTGCGGCTGCTGAGTATCAAAGAACAATTTAGTCAAAATAGTGCTAAAGCAGTATTTTTTGGACGTTTTCTGGCATTGTTGCGAGTTTTTGCTGCACCACTAGCTGGTATAGCCGAAATGCCCTTTGGAAAATTCTTTTTATACAACTTTTTAGGAGCGGTTGCTTGGGCTAGTTTGATGGTGACATTGGCTTTTTTTGCTGGCAAAATTATTTCTTTAGAGCAATTGGTTGCTTGGGTGGGTCAATTTGCGATCGCAGCGTTACTGATATTGGCTGCCGTAATTATTGTGCCCCTGTGGTTAGAGTCTCGCCAAGTTAAAGAAGCGAGTAGTGAAGAATAAAAAGTGAGGAGTTAGGAGTTAGACTCAATACTCCTGTACAGACAAGGGTTAACCCTTGTCTCTACTCAATACTCCTGTAGAGACGCGATTAATCGCGTCTCTACTCCTAACTTTTAATTTTCTGCGACCAAATACGAGTTGGTAGCCCCCAAACGTAGATAAAGCCTTCAGCAGCTTTGTGGTCAAATTGATCTTCGGCTCCGTAGGTTGCCAAATCGGGAGTATAGAGGGAATTATCGCTCGAACGCCCAACTATCGTAGAGTTGCCCTTGAACAACTTCACTCGCACAGTTCCAGAAACTTGCTCTTGTGTCTTTTGAATAAAGGCATCGAGGGCAACTTTGAGTGGACTGTACCACAAACCGTTGTAAACAATTTGGCTGTAAGTTTCTTCAATCCCACGCTTGTAATGGGTGACATCTGCCGTCAAAGTCAAGCTTTCTAAATCCCTATGTGCCTGAATTAGCACTAACATCGCGGGTGATTCGTAGATTTCCCGCGATTTGATTCCCACCAGACGATTTTCGATCATGTCGATCCGTCCGATACCGTGATTTCCTACCGCCTGATTGAGTTCTTCAATTAGTTCAACTGGCTGTTTAGCTATACCGTTGAGGGTTGTCGGAATACCACCGTGGAAGCCAATTTCGATGTACTCTGGCTCGTTGGGAGTATCAGCGATCGCTTTGGTCATTTCATAAATTTCTTCTGGTGGCTCAAATGACGGATCTTCGAGTAAACCAGCTTCAATACTACGACCGAGCAAATTTTTGTCAATGCTGTAGGGAGAGGATTTTTTGACTGGTGAGGGGATACCAAAGTTTTCCCCATAAGCGATCGTTTCCTCACGGCTCATGCCCCATTCTCTGGCTGGTGCGAGGATCTTTAGGTTGGGGTTTAAGGCGGTTACAGAGACATCAAAGCGAACTTGATCGTTACCTTTGCCGGTGCAACCGTGAGCGATCGCATCAGCACCATATTTTTCGGCTGTTTCTACTAATACCTTGGCAATCAGTGGACGAGCAAGGGCAGTTCCGAGAGGATAACGATTTTCATAAAGGGCGTTGGCTTGAATCGCCCCAAAGGCGTAATCTTTAACGAAGCTGTCTTTGACATCCGCCACGAGGGATTGACTTGCACCGGATTTGAGAGCTTTTTCTCGAACTGGCTCTAATTCATCTCCCTGGCCTAAATCTGCTGCTAGGGTAATCACCTCTTCCACACCCCACTCCTGTTTGAGGTAAGGGATGCAAACGGAGGTATCCACTCCACCAGAATATGCCAGGACAACCTTTTTGGCGCGACCCATTAATTTCTCCAGTTAGGACAACAAACAATGAGTCATTATTATATCTAAACTAATCCATGTATATTTTATTCATATTACCCAAATAAACGAACCACAGAGACACAGAGAAGCCAGTGCGCCCTTGCGGGTTCCCCGACTTGTTCGCGCAGCGTCTCCCCTTCTCCCAAAGGGAGAGGCTAACGCCAAGGGAGAAGCAACTGGCGCAACACAGAGAAATGAGGAGGAGAGAGTTTTTTTTGGTATTTTTTATTTGAAAGTCCCTTACTGTTAACTCTTGTCTGATGTTAATAAAACGATGTAGCAATCCTAAATTATTATGTGAATAACAAGATTCCCTAACTTTTTAGAAAAATTGGGAATCTGAGCTTTGAGATTTTATAATTGTGAAAATTTGCAGGGTGGATAATCCCACCCCGTTATTCTTGATAATTTGATTTAAGCTTTTGTGCTTGATGGTTTAGAAGATGTTATTTTTTTACTTAAGAACAAACTCAACCCGAATACAGACAATCCAAGCATTAAACTTGGCTCTGGAACACTGGTATAAGTAACTTTCTGAATACCCGTACTAGTTAAATCGTTCAGATTGATAAAATTTTCGCGGTAGACATTAAAAGCGCTAGGTGTAAAATATAACCCTAACCCCGCTTGGTTAAAAATTGTTCCCGAAAAGTCGGTGAAAACTGAAGCTAAAGGATCATCCGCTTCAGTGTATGACTGGCCACCATAGCTAGCAGAAATCTTTAAACCTTCTGCGATCGTTACTTCTTGATCGTCTGCTGCTGCTTGATCAAATGAAAAAGTACCTATGAGAGTTTTATCGTCGTTAGAAAAATTATAAGTTAGGGCTGCTGCAAGAGCAGGCATAGTTTCCCCTAACGAAAAAATCAAAGCAGTTCCTACCGTTGCAGCTGCTAACTTCTTGAAGATGGAGTCAGTCATTTTTTCCCTTGATAAAAGAACAGGTGCAATAATACCGCAATAGTTTTTTGAGACAGAGACGTGTGTTACCACGTCTCTGCAAAACAAAGCTTTTCAGTTAGTTTTAGTGAAGCGGTGTATTCAATTCACAGGCTTGTTTGTGATCGCAGTTTTCATGGCTTGGAAGATATGACTTTGGTCAACCACGCCCCGAACACCAGGTACTGTATAAGTACCAGAGCTATCTTTAATCTGGAAGCCTTGTCCTAGCGATCGCGTCAGAGTTGATGCGTAAGCACCTTGGTAGTAAACAGGTACAACGCGGCGGCTATGGCTACCCCAGAGATATTTGTAATTTGGATCAGACCCCCAGAAGTGACCAGCATCAGTAGGATTGTGCTTAACGAAGGTGATGTCCTTGGCGTTATACTTCAAGCCTTTAGCCTGATTTGGGTTAGGATTGGGAGTCAATTTAGAGGCAAAGTCATTATTTAGAGTTAGGTAATGGTCATGGTCAGCAGTAACCAGTAGCAGGTTCTTGCTCCAACCACCATGATTATCTACCCAACTAATGACCTGCTGGACTGCCTTATCAAAATCATTCATGGTACCAATCAGGTTATCCATGTTGTTGTCATGAGCAGCCCAGTCGATATCGCCTCCCTCAACCATCAACCAGAAGCCATCTTTGTCTTTACCTAAAACGGTTAAAGCTGCTTTAGTTAAATCAGCTAAAGTTGGATTTTCGTTAATCTCTTTAGCGATAAAGCTGGCATCAGTTTCACCGGGAGCTAGAGGACGAACAGTATCGGGTGCAGGAGCATTAGGAGCGATGGGATTACCAGCTGCATCAATGACAGGAACACAATCCCCAGCAGTACCAATGATTATCTGACCTGATGGACAGGTAGCCGCAGTTCCAGCCTTAACAACAGAGCTATAGAGTGAGAAGTTGTCCAAACCTGTCAAACTATAGTCACCCTTAGAAGAACTAACAGGAATGTTGCCATTTTGTCCACGCGCACCATATAGACCAAATAATCTGCCTCCCTTGTTGGGGTCAATTTTAGCAGCCGTTTTTAGCAGTGTCTTAGCTGCATTAGGGCCGCGTTCCAAAAAGGTATAGCCGTAACGATTGGATGTAGGATTATTCTTCAGATGCTGGTAAGTGTCTTCCGTAATGTAGGTATAGTTAAAGACTCCCTCTGCTGTACTTGTGCTAGCTGTATTTTGAAAATCTTTAGGATGACCGCCACCCAACAAAATATTGGGCTTAAAGTTCAGCAATGTCTGTTGCAAAATGCTGTCTTGGTTGGTCTTGCTGGGGTCGTAAACACTGTCGTATTTGCTACGACGATTTACGAAAGAAGCCGCAGCACCAGGCGTTGCATGGCTAATAGGTACGGAAGTTACCAAGCCTGTAGACTTACCTTTTTCTTTGGCAATTTCTAGGATGGTTTTCAACTTCTTCTCGTAAATGTCTACCCCCATCGCATTGTTAAAGCTTTTTACTCCCGTATACAGAGTTGTAGCTGTATTAGCAGAGTCGGGATAACTGTACTTGATGTAATCTTTGTCATAAGTACCAGAATTAGCAGGGGTCAAAGGAACCCAAGGAACAGGGCCGCCCTTACTGATGTCATAACCCGCCAGATTACCATCTTCTAGGCTATTGCCATCAAATCTATTGCCAGGGTTAAAAGGAGTGGGCTGGAATGAGAAGTTAGGACGAACAGGACTTGCACCCGTGAGTGGATTAGAGTTATCTAGAGCAGAGTTACCTGTTAGATGGGGCTGGTCTGTTGGATTGGCTGGTGTATTTCCTTGAATTGTTGTGCCGTAAGTAGTCACCAATCCATATCCAGTGAGCTTTTGGAAGCTAAGACCTGAACCTTTTCCACTTGTGTAAAAAGGCGCACCTTTGGCAACGGCTGCGGCCCGTGCCATATTCCAACCCATACCATCGCCAATCATGATAATTACGTTAACTCCATTACCAGCGGCCATAGTGGGCTGAAAAACAGAATTACCAAATATCAGCAGAACGGTACAAAGCAAGCCAGCCATAGTCAAGGCTAGAAATCGCTTGTACTTTTGCAAAAATGAAATCATTGCAGTGTGCCTTAAAGTTAATTGAGCAAGAGTTAGGCGTTAATTTTGATAAAAATTTGGTTCTAGATGAGTAGCACCAAAGTCTGAGTATGTTGCAGTCACATCTACCTGAGTAGGGGCTGCGGCATAACTTGGATTAGAGGCGGTTGCTGGTTGTTGATTTGATGTTCCTAAAAACAACAAAACTGTCAAAAGCAGACCAGACATGAACCAAGCCAAGGTGCGCTTGTACTGTTTAAGTAATGAAATCATTGGGAATTTTTGAATGAAAGTCATCATCAGGAAACCTCTTAGTAAATAACCGAGTTGCAATTAGCGTAGGCGTAGCCCGTCGTAGACATCGCTATGCTTTGACAATTGCAATAATGCTAATAAGCATTATGTTTAAATAAGTTTTAAAAACCAAATAGATAAATTAGCAAAAATATTTTGGTATTTATAGCGGTAATTAGTAAAATTATGTATTTAGCTATGTTCTAGGGTTGAATTGGTTTTCCTTGCAGACAACATGAAAACTAAATCTTGGTTAAATAAAGGATGAATTGGCAACGCTGAAGGTTTTATACAGCTAGTTAGCTGCAAAGTTATCTCAGCAATATTAAAAGTTTTTCGGATGTGAGTTTCTAACTTAGTAAGTAAGCGATCACGTTCCTGGATAGTTGCACATTCAACTGTCAAGTTGGCGCAAAGCATTACCTTATTTAAGCTAATTGTCCAGATGTGGAGTTTTTCTACTTCAACAACACCAGGAAAAGATTTGAGAGATATTTCGACCTCAACAGGGTCAATTGATTCCGGCGCATACTCCAAAAAAATCTTTAAACTTTCTTGTACTAAAGGTAAAGCACTCAAACCCGTAAAGATTGCAACGAATATACTAATAGCAACATCTGCCCACCACCAATCCCAAAGATGAACTGCTAAAGCAGCTATAATTACGCCAACAGAACTAACAGTATCGGCGATGACGTGAAGCAAAGCTCCCCGCAGGTTTAAGTCGTCGTGAGTGTGGGGATGAAGCAAAGTAATATTGAGCAGATTGACGATTAAACCTAATACTGCAATTGCTAACATTGGTATGCCTAAAATTGCTGCTGGATGTTGCCAGCGTTGAATAGCTTCCAATATGATAAAAGTAGCGATCGCAACTAAACCTAATCCATTCACTAAGGCTGCTAAAACTTCAATTCGTTGATGTCCAAATGTTGCTTTTTTATTAGCTGGTTTCTTTGCCAAAAAACTAGCAAGTAGCGATATACATAAGGCTGTAATATCCGATAGAATGTGTCCTGCATCCGCCTGTAGAGATAAACTTTGACTCCATAAACCCACACTCCACTCAGCAACAAAAAAAACAGCAAGTAAACCTACTGTTATCCACAAATTTTTTCCTTTCTGATAATTATTAACTACTTTTACACAATCATCCGCACATCCACACCATTGAAGTGAAACCATTATTCAAAAACCTTTTTGTACAGTAGTAACTTCAAAAGTTCCCACCAGTCGTATTTATGGCGAGGATTTTCTAAATTTGGAATGTATATCCTTAAATATTGTCTTTGAATAGGCTAAGGTTAAAAACTTTTTCCCCATGCCTTTTTTATAAAATTACTTACTAATCTCAAAATATGTTTTTGTAGATTCAGAAATAGACGAATACTAAAAAAATAGGTGTCTATTAAAAATTTATCCTACTTAATTTAAGAAATGGTAATGCTTTTGTTAAAATTATAAATCAAAGCAGATTAAAACTTGCAATTTCCAGCAATCATCCTGTTAATTATTTGTTACTAATTACACATGAGTTTATTGGTAATCAAAACTTGCGATCGACTTCCCATTCTGCCTAAGAGGATGATAACCATTATCTTTTAACATCCTACTGATATAGGTAATAAACAGCTTTTTGATGGGCGATATACTTGGATAAATATAGATTGAGAATAAGAATATTTTTTACTAATTTATCTAAGTTTTGAATAAAACTTTAGAAATCATGAGCTTCAAATTTGTTTATTCACTTACTATTAATGGGGTTTGATGAATCATTACCATCTAATTTCATGACAATTTGACAGTAACAAAAATTTTATTAATGACAGCAATCTAAAGTCAGAGGTTTAAACTTTTTGCTTCTGAGTGGATGAGTTGAATTTTCACTTCACAGGGAATTTATATATACGTAACAAGCTTAAAGATTTGATAAAAATACTCTTTTGTTCGATATTTCTTAACCTGTACAGAGTGGTTAAAAGCTTATTTAAATGAAATTACAGGATTATTCATTTTTTAACTTTGGAGTATTTTTTGATGAAATTAGCTAAAAATCTTGGCATTGCTACTATTGCAGCTACCATCTCTGTTGCTGCTATTGGGGTTAAATCGGTGCAAGCTGCTTTAGTTAATTACGATTTCACTGTGAATGCCATATCTGGCAATAATCCCGGTCAGTATTTCGGCTCTTTTCAATACGATGACTCGACTTTAAGCAATACAGGTCTTGAGACATTGGCAGTTGAGAATGGATTAGCAGTTAAATTCAAGTATTTAGGTACTAACTATACAGAGGTAGATGATACTGATTTCAACAGTTTTCCTATAGCCAGCTTTAATAATGGCGAAGTTCTGGGACTAAGCTATTTTGTTGCAGACCAGTTTGCGATCGGAGGTGATCTAAATACTCCAGATGTAGGAGGAAACAAATTTTTTGTAATTAATCAATCAGTAAACACAACACAAGTGGGTACTGTAAGCTACGCTAAAGTACCAGAACCGTTAGCTGTTGGTGGTACGGTTATTGCTGGTGTTATGGGATTGTGGATGCAACGTAAGAAGAGAGCAACAAAAGTTGTGGGTTAATAGTTATAAGTAAATCACCTTATCCTTGCCCGTGTTTCGGTTAAGGATTAAGGTGATTTAAAACTATTTAAGATACTGTAGTGACAAAGGAGCGATCGCTAAATAAATCTGTTCCTATCGTCTTTAAAGACCACCAACAACGCCACCGTCATTACGGGTAATTACTACCACTGATGAACGTGGGCGACCTGATGGGCCATACCCTTGACTGTTAGGCCAATTGCTAGCGATCGTGGGATTCGAGGCATCCCCGCGATCGCCTGGGTGTTGGATGTTGATAAACATAGCTTTGCCATCGGGTGTGCTGGTAATGCCAGTTACCTCACAATCTGTAGGGCTGGTTAAGAAGCGCCTAACTTGTTTGGTGTTGGGGTCAGCACACGACATGGTGTTGCTACCGATATTTACCAAATCACCAACACCATCACCTGCGTGGTCAGTCTGAACCCAGAGGCGGCCGAAGTCGTCAAACCATAGACCATCTGGTGAACTTAAGTCGTCACCTTTAATGTTGCCTTGAAGATTTGGTTCGGGTCTAGTTTTGTCCCCAGCTTCAAAGAAGATATCCCATTTGAAAGTTGTAGCCGTAACGCTGCGTCCATCTTCGCGCCAGCGAATGATGTGACCGTAACGGTTGTCAGGACGTGGGTTGGGAGGATTCACAGGAGGACGGGCACCGCCTGCTGCTGTTGTGCCGTCTGGCTGGTTGGAGGAAACTGGAGTTGTGCCCCGACGATTATTGTTGGTCAATGTGCAGTAGACTTCAATCTCTTTATATCCGCCGATGCGAGGACGCACAGCTACCCACTCTGGGCGATCCATCATGGTTGCGCCGACGCGATCGCCAGCTTGTCTTGTCTTGATAAGCACCTCAGCTTGACTTCTGAAACCGTTCCTTGGTGTCAAACCACGCTGACCGTAGACCAAAGGAATCCACTCACCAGTACCGTTGTCATTGAATTTGGCAACGTACAGAACACCGTTATCGAGTAAATTGCGGTTAGCAGAACGATTTCTGGGATTGAAAGGTTGGGCACAAACGAACTTGTAGATATACTCGTTGCGCTCGTCGTCACCTTGATAAAAAGCAACACGGTTCTTGTCATCAACAACAACCTGAGCGCTCTCATGCTTGAACCGACCAAGAGCAGTGCGCTTGACTGGTTTGCTTTGTGGATTGTAGGGATCAATCTCAACCACCCAGCCGAATAAATGGGGTTCGAGTGGGTTGGTGCTGGCATCGAAGCGTGGATCAACCTCAGGCCAGCGATAGCTAGATGATGTTGAAATGCCGTACCGATTTTGTCCTGCCAGGATATCGGACTTTTCGATGCCTGGAATTGCAACTACATCTCGTGTGGGATTAGCAAAGTAGCCGTTCCAGTTCTCCTCACACGTTAAGTAAGTGCCCCAAGGAGTGTAGCCATTAGCGCAGTTGTTGAGCGTACCATAAGCGGTATAGCCGTCGTTTCGTGTGCCAGTATCAACGGAGCCAGTTGGCTGAATTGAAAACTTTTTCGATTTTAACAGTGCATTGCCAGCCGCAGGCCCCGATACTCGCATCTCGGTGTTGCCGGTAATGCGGCGACCATAAGACGAATTGCGATTGAAAGTCCACTCATTGCCCTTCTTGGAAATTTCTACAACAGACACGCCATGAGCAGCCTGAGATTTACGTACTTTGGCAATTGTGACTACATCCAGACCATCAGGATGCAAAATTGATTCTTGGGTATATTCATGGTTCACGCACAGCAGACCAGTATTGATTGGCTTATTTACAAAGCCTCTAAGTGATCTTGTTTGTGAACTTACTGTCCGACCAACGACATTCCCTGGCTGTAAAGGGAAGTAGTACATGCCGTCATTGTGCATACCAAACTGCTTTTCTTGAGCAGCTGCATCTTGGGAGGCATCTGGTAGCCAAGTTGGGCCACCAGGTGCGATCGGATCTCCCCAAGCAATCAGTACTTTGGCTGTGTAACCTTTAGGAACACTGACAAGATCCTTTTCCAGCAGTCCTGTAACTGGATTGAGTAGATTTGGTGGGATGCTCTTAAAGCCTATGCCAGCGAATCCTGTTCCTTTGGGTATCGGAGCTGCATCAACACTTTGGAGAAAGCCACCGATAGAAACATCGCCCAGAACAGTTAGCACCGACGTACCCACAGCCGTCATGATAAACCGCCGCCGACTAAGACTAACGCGGTCAATCACATCATGAATTGACTCGTTACCGGATGGGTTGAGGGTCAAATTGTTTTTAGGGTGAAAGCGTCCTTTCATTCTTTGTTCTCCGTTTTAAGGCTTACGAGGTTGTTATTCAGTTCATCTCTCAATAAGATGAGTAATTTGGTAAAGAGAAACTCTAAATATTTACAGAAATTACTTAGATATTTATTGGAAGTTGATGCATCTTTCACAGCTAATAAATAGCAGTGAATAACAGATTAAGGCTGGCTGATGCTGCTTACGCAAAGAAGATTTATGAAGTTTCTATTAATTTATGTACTAAGTGTTAACACTAGGTTATGTATTGATTAATTTGAATTTATCAGTTGTTATTTTTTACGTAAAGATAAGCTTTCAAAGCACAAATACTTATAAGTTTCAAAGCAAAATAATATTTAACAGATATGCAAAAATTTATATTTTCAGGTTTTAAACTTGGTAAGTCCTGTAGCTGTTTTTAAATGTCTAGCAAATATTGCATCATCAGGAGATTGACTACTTCCGCCGCTAGAACCAGATAAGGAACAGTGTCAGCGTCGCATCTGTCCTATGCTGAAGATGGATAGTGTTGTGGGTGAGACTGTGTTTTTCAGCGTTGTGATACCGACTTATAATCGCCAACCGATTTTAGAAAAGTGCCTCCGCGCCTTGGAGGTGCAGGAGTTGAATCAGCCAAGTTCGGTTACTGATTACGAGATTGTCTTGGTAGATGATGGTTCTACTGATGGCACATTGGAGTGGTTAGCAGAACACAAAGAAGAATTTCCCCATGTGCGCTGGTTTGGGCAAGATCATGCTGGCCCTGCTGCGGCGCGGAATCTGGGAGTAGAACAGGCGCAGGGAGATACGATTATCTTTATTGATAGTGATTTAGTGGTACTGGATAATTTCTTACAAGCTCACGCTGAGGCGCTAGTGCAGGGACAAGAGAAATTGGGGAGCGATCGCTTTTTCACTTACGGTGCAGTTATTAATACTTGTAATTTCAACAACCCAACTGCTGAACCCTACAAAGTCACAGATTTTTCAGCAGCTTTTTTTGCTACGGGAAATGTAGCAATCCCTAAACATTGGTTAGAGAAAGCCGGACTTTTTGACACCAGTTTTCAACTCTATGGTTGGGAAGATTTAGAACTAGGTGTACGGCTGAAAAAACTAGGTTTGACACTAATTAAATGTCCAAAAGCTGTAGGCTATCACTGGCATCCAGCATTTAAATTAGAACAAATTCCCCGATTAATTGACCAAGAAATTCAACGCGGACGCATGGGAGTTTTGTTTTATCAAAAACATCCCACATGGGAAGTGCGAATGATGATTCAAATGACTTGGCTACATCGCTTACTTTGGGGCATTCTCTCACTCAATGGCGCACTTAACGAACGAACGATGGCTCCATTATTGCAATGGCTAATTAACTTAGGTAAACCGCAATTAGCTTTAGAAATTGCCCGAATTTTCCTCAACTGGTATAACGTCAAGGGTGTTTATGAAGCCTATGCTCAAATACAGCAAGCATCGTGATTGAAAAGTAAGGAGTACAGAGTTAGGTATAACACACAAATTAAATTACAAAATCCCTTTTCCTAATACCTTACGCTTCAAAACCAGTATCCGAGGTCTTGCTCCTGTACCTGAAAAACCTAGACCTTCACGGAAGATTTCTGGCATATAAAATCGTGCCTCGTTATCCTTTTCCTTATCTTCATAAATAACTCCCATTTCCTCTAGCATTTTCACTGTCTGATGATCCATCTTAAACTGTTCTACTGCAAAAGGAATTCTTCGTTCAGAAGGAGGATATTTAGGTAGTGTTACCTCAACCCAAGTTTTGAAATCTGGATACTCATCCTTAGCTTCTTCCACCTTCTTTTCACTGCATGATTTAAGAGCGCGGCGAATAGCTTGAGGAGGTAAAATACGGCTCGTAGACCACCTTTCAAATTGCACTTCTTTAGTTCTTTCTACAGTAATATCGGCTGCGTGGAACAAGAAACGAACAATATCTCTCGCTTGAAGTCTACCATTAAAATCTGTCAAAGCTGCAAATATCCAGGAAGCTGTATATGCTTCTTTAGAGTTATCTAAGCCTAGCCTTTTTCCCCATAATTTTTCTAATCGCTCTATAATATTCTGTTTACTTAAACTATTAATCTCTACTAGAGATGCATCTATTACTTGAGACTGGCTGCATATCCAAAAGACTAAACGCAAAAAAGAATCTTGATCCCAAGAGAGATCATAAGAAATGTAGAGATTTTCAAACTGTTTTAAGTTTTGAGTAATTGTATAACGCAGGAAATCACGGCGCACAAAAATTATTACCCCAAGGTTAGACTGCCTAATTTCCGATAACTTCTTTGGCAAGTCATCAATCAAAGTTTTTAAGGCAATTTTTTCTTGATTGCTGGATGCAATGTTTGAGAATATATCCTCTAATCCATCAAACAAAAAGATAATATGTAAGCCTCTATCTTTCAAATCACGATTTATAGAGCTAAGAATATTAGGACTATGTGTTTCAGGATTCACACCTATAGCTTTTGCAATTTGACCAATCCAGAATTCTGTCCATTGTGGTTCACTCCAATTTTCAGTTGCAATGGCTCTTTTAATTCTATCCACATATTCTGAAGGTAGAAACTCAGGAACAGTATCTCCCAAGCCTGATATCGCCTCGTTTCTAGCTTCATTAATCACAGTTTTGGCATTATCTTTAATGTTAGTTGATTCAAGGAAAGGAAAGATATGTGTTTTTAACTGTGATTCCTGAATTGTATTATCTATACGATTCAAAAAACTTTCCCAGTATTTAAAACGTGATAGCTGTATATAGTTAAAGGTTTTTCCTGCACCTTTAGCTCCAATTGATACGACATGAGGTAATTCATCTCGAAAATTAGTAGCTAAATTCTTCAATGGTTCTGTTACTAATAAATCTTCTCCCCTTCCTTGTTCAGCATATTCATATTGTTGACACAAATCTCTGAGTTTACGAACCTCAGCAATTCCTTGATGCTCTTTTGTGGATTTTGACTGTAATTCCTGATCGTTCGGTATAGCCAACTGTTCTTTAGCCCACTCCTTTGCTACATTCATCACTGAAGTTGGACTTAGTTTTAAGCGGGAATCTTCCCAATTGTTAATGTATAGTAATTCTTGGGCAAAATAGGTTTCTTTGATTTCCAATCTTGTCGCATATAAATTATCTTCTTCAGGCTGTGCATAAGCAGACTGAAATCTCACCAATGCATCTTCAAAGGCTGGTAAAGACTTTAGTTCTGGCATTAACATACTAATTAATAAACACGGCTCGTAATAGCTTTTATCATCAACTCTTTCTTCTGGAGGTGCAACTCTACCAATTTGCTCCAAAACAAGACTTGTACCTATAACCGATTGCTCGGTGATTGTTGTCACAAGAAAGCGTTGAATTCTGGGATCAAAAATAATGGGGCTGGATATTTCACTCAAACCCGCTCTCAAATCAATGAACACATAGTCAGCACCAACAGCCTTACCTAGACTATGAATAGCATTGCCCCATTCCCAAGCTCCGTCTGGACTTCTAACCAACTGCTCCGGCAGAATAGGTGTATCTAATAGCTGATCATCATCAAGACAGGCAGGTAAAAAATAGACAGTTGATTTTCCTTCATATTTAGAAGATTTCTTAACTTCTCTGGCAAATAATGAGAGTGTTTGTTCTCTTTCAATAGGAGAATAGTGATAAACTTCAAGAAAATCAATTAAAGAAACAGATGGTTGCTGCTTTTCTGAACGATTCCAATAGGTAAGACCAGGAGCTTCTAAATCAGCATCAATAACTAATACATTAATAGACAAATCTAGTTCTTTAGCTCTATCCAGTACAGCAAAAAGATGCGCTGCTAAATTTAATGTTCTACCCACACCACCTTTAAAAGAATAAAAGGCTATTATATTAGGTTTTTCAGTATAGGCATCTGGAAGCTTAACTTGTTTTTCTATGACATTTTTTATTTCTGAATCATTTTCAATATAAGCAATTTCTTCCCAAAATGGACGTATAGAAATATCGATTGTAGGTGCTTCTTCTCCGGGAATAAATTCCACTGGTAATGTAGCATCACCAAGATCAAGTTGTATAACAGACTGATCTTCTTGATACCAGTCGCCAAACCATTCTTTTAAGGTATTATTGGCGTTTTCTATACTCTGGTCATTTTTCAGACCAATTTCTAAGGCATCTGAGAAACAACGAATTCTTACTACTCCATCTGGTAGTTTGGTGCCATAGTGGGTTTTGCGGCAAATAGTTCTTCTGACATCAAGCCATGTTAGTAGCCTCAGAGATTTCATAGTCTTTTAAGTTCTCCATCAATCCATTTGACAATTTCTAATAATTTATTTTCTAACGCTTCATCGGTTGTATCTGCTAATGAAGAGCATCCACCATATCGCCACATTTGGTTAACTTCTCCAGGAGTAAATTTTCTTTCATCATCCTTGCCACTTTTACCTTTTATTGGTTTCATACTTAGCTGTGCTGGTAATTTCAAATTGTTACCAGCAGACAAACAATCTAGTAGCTTGTTCACATCATGTTGGCATTTCTCAATATCTGTACATAAATCTGTACGATTTGTTCGCCGTTTGTCTCTCCGCATCAAAATTGCTTTCAAACCACATTCGACTGCATAAAATAAGAGTAACCGATGAGCGTTAGTTCGTGGTGTTATACAAGAAGCTGACCAATTATCTCGCCAAGCTTTCTCTATTTCTCTATCTGTAAACGGAATTACCATTATCCTATTTGCAGTCTAAGTAACTACGAATTAACTCAGATATATTATGTTAAAATCGCCCCACCCATCAATCGCTCATACCGATACTTCAACTCTTCTTTCATTAAATACCAGCGCTCTAAAGTTGCATCCATCTCTATTATTTTCTCTGCTGCTTGCCGCGCTAAAAGTAAAACTTCTTCATCTTCAACCAAACTCGCTAAGGTAAAATCTGGCACTCCAGATTGACGAGTTCCCAATACTTGCCCAGGCCCACGAAAACGCATATCCATTTCAGAGATGAAAAAGCCATCCTGAGATTGTTCCAACACCTTCAGCCGTTGTTGAGCATCAGGACTTCTAGAACTACTCATCAATAGACAATAAGACTGAGCCGCACCACGACCGACACGCCCCCGCAGTTGATGGAGTTGCGATAAACCAAATCGCTCCGCATTTTCAATGAGCATTACTGTAGCATTAGGTACGTCTACGCCTACCTCAACAACGGTAGTAGAAACCAAAATTTGCGTTTGGTTATCACGAAATTTAGTAATCGCTTCATCCTTGTCGGCTGAACTCATGCGACCATGCAGCAGCCCAACTTGAAAATCGGGAAAAACGCTTTCTTGTAACTTTTGATGCTCCTCAACAGCCGATCGCAGATCCAGTTTTTCTGATTCTTCCACTAAGGGTAAAACCACATAAACTTGTCTACCTTGGACAATTTCTCTGCGGATGAGGTCGTAAGCATGGTTGCGTTGCTGACCTGACAATACTGTTGTCTGAATCTTTTGTCGTCCCGGCGGTAACTCATCAATTTGGCTCACATCCAAATCCCCGTGTATCGTCAGTGCTAAGGTTCGGGGAATGGGAGTGGCTGTCATAGTCAACACATGGGGTTGCTCACCTTTTTGCTGCAAACGCGCCCGTTGTTCTACCCCAAAGCGATGCTGTTCATCAATCACCACTAACCCCAGTTGATGAAAGTTTACGGGGTCTTGAATTAAGGCATGGGTTCCGACTAACAGGGGTAATTCACCAGTTCCTAACTGGGAATGTATTTGTCTTCGTTTAGCAGCTTTAGTAGAACCTGTAAGTAATTCCACTGGTAAATGCAGTAGATTAAACCAGCTAACTAACTTGCGATAATGTTGTTCTGCTAAAACTTCTGTGGGAGCCATCAGCGCCGCTTGATAGCCAGATTGAATTGCTGCAAGGATAGCTAGCACGGCGACGACTGTTTTACCGGAACCGACATCACCTTGCACCAAACGATTCATTGGTACGGGTTTCTGTAAATCGTTGAGGATATCGTTGAGAACTCTTTGCTGTGCGCCAGTAAGTTGAAAAGGCAATATTTCGTGGAATTTCTCTACAAGTTGACCGCGTGGAACCAGGATGGCGCTGGTTTGAATCGCCCTTGCTTGCTGCTGACGTTGCAGTAACCCAAGTTGTAGATAGAAAAATTCATCAAAAACTAGGCGGCGACGGGCAACTTGTAGGGCGGCGCTATCGCTAGGAAAATGGATATTAGCGATCGCATCTTTCAATTCCATCAAACCATACTTCTGTCGCAAACCACTTGGCAAAGGGTCTTTCAAGTTAGCAGCAGCAGGTAAAGCAGCTATTACCGCCTGTCGCACTGTATTCGCCACTACGCCTTCTGTCAGCCCATAAATTGGCACTACCCGTCCAATATTTAGCGACTCAATCGAATCTCCTGGATTTGCCAAAACCTCTAGTTCTGGATTATCGAGTGTCAAGCCGTATTTACTTTCTTTCACTAACCCACATGCCGCCAAAATACTACCTACTGGATAACGGCGTTTTAAACTTTCTTGCCAAGCGCGACTGCTAAAGCGTGTACCTGCATAAAAACGACCAATTTTGATTTGGCCACTGTTATCTTTTACTACCAATTCTAAAATTGATAATTTCTGATTTTTAGGGCTAGTAAAGCAGTTACAACGCTTCACTGTAGCCACTATTGTCACCGCCTCACCTGCTTGTAACTCGCGGATATTCACCTGACGCGCATAATCAATGTGGTCACGAGGATAGTAGAAAAGCAAATCGCGGACAGTGTGTAAACCAAGCCGTGCCAAATTATCAGCTTTTTTAAAACCTATTTCTGGCAAATCACTGAGTTTTTGCTCAATGTTCGGTGCCAGCCTCCGACTCACCTCAGCAACAATTGGAGATTTTGGGTCGCGCCTTTGGTGCGCTGGAAGCGCAACTTGAATTTTGAACTGATTAATTCTCCCCTGCTCCTCTGCTCCCCTGCTCCCCTGCTCGTCTTGCTGTAGTTGGGAGAGATATCTCCGAGTCTCTGCTACTAAATGTTGTCTTTCTTCCAGTGCTAGATGTGGATAACTAGCAAATTGCACCGCTAGTCCTTGCCAACGGCGGCGTTCAGTTTGGGGTAAGCCTGTTGGGAATTTGCCTAAAGTTAGACTAAGAAATTCACTGAAGCGGTATTCTCTGCCCATCAAGTCTGTAAAGCCGCGTTCCGCTTCTATTGCCAAGGCTTTGTGCAATCTTATCCAATCTGGTTTTTCATTAGTCATTGGTCAATAGACATGGGAGTGAGGAGTCATTCAATTTTAGATTTTAGATTTTAGATTTTAGATTTTCCTTCAATCCAAAATCCAAAATTCAAAATCTAAAATCGTCAGAGTTAGAAATAAATAACTCATAACTCATAATTCATAACTCATAACTTTATTCAAACCAACTAGCACGCCATGCAGCTTCAGCTTCTGCGATCGCTCTTTCCCGATGTTTCTTTTGATACTCTCGTCCTAGCTTGTTTAGCTGAACTAAAATACTGCGGATTTGCCTGCGTTCAGAGGAGAGTGTCACATCAGCAAATTCAATTTCTCCTAGCCGCAGGTTAATAGCCATGATTTGCGTCAATCCAGAATCTTCTGACTGCTGCTCATTTTCAATTTCAATTACTAAGTTTAATAAGTTGGGTGGCCCTGGCATAACCTCGCCAGACGCTTCTGATGCCGCCGCCGCGGCCGCTGCTAAAATCGGTTCTGGTAATTTTTTCGGTAATACCCCAGATTTTTGTATTAAAACATTAGCATCATGCGAAAGTTTTTTCAGTATATCTTGCGTAACCTCTTCTAAATTCTGTTGCCATTTTACTAGTTCTATAGGATTAGAGGTGTCGGCAGTGAAAGACTGAGAATTAGAAGTATCCAGAAGTCCAGAAAATAAAGATGTTACTTCCTCATCCCCCTCATCTCCCTCATCTCCCTCATCCCCCTCATCTCCCCCAACTTCTTCACTTTGAATACAAGCAAGCAACTGCTCCGCAGCCACTTGACCTAACTTGCGGATGGCTTGTTGCAATTGTTGACGCTGATTCAATGACAAATGCAGAAAGTTTTCAGGATACCCCTGAGTACAAAGGTGGTAACTCGCCAGAATCAACTGTTTTCGTACAGCTAGCCCCAAGGTGTTTAGATAACTAGCATAAGCGTTTTGTAGTTCTACTGCGATCGCCCGAATCGCTTCTTTTATTCCTGCAATATCCCGTTCAATTCGCTCGATTGCTCTTGCCATATCTTTTTGTTCTTGCCCATGTGAACTATTGCATAGTACAAATGTACAATTTTATTTTATAAGAACTTTCCAGAGGATTTTATATTTTAAATTAAATGCGATATTTCGCGTCTCTACTAAAAAAATACAGGTCAGGCTATTTGCTTGACCTGTTTGGTAAAGAGTCATTAGTCATTTGTCCTTGCTAATGACTAATGACCAATGACCAATGACTAAATATTACTTAGTACCCATTTGTGCAGCAACTTCATCAGCAAAGCTAATTTCTTGCTTTTCAATGCCTTCGCCCAATATATAGCGGACAAAACGGGTCACTTGAATGTCTTCGCCTAATTGCGCCTTTGCTTGCTTCAAGAGGTCTTCCACGGAAATACTTTGATCGCGAATGTAAGGCTGATCGAGCAAAGTCAATTCTTTCAGGCGTTTTTCAATCCGTCCCTGAACAATTTTTTCTTTGATGCTATCTGGCTTGTTCGCCAAATCATCCTTGCCCATTTCAATGTCTTTTTCCTTTTGGGCAACTTCGGCGGGGATTTGGTCTACGTTCACATACTCGACATTTGGACAAGCCGCAACTTGCATTGCAGTGTTTCGTGCCAAGGTTTGGAACTCTTGATTGGTAGCTGCTGACTCAGTTTGAGAACCCAGTTCTACCAATACACCAACTCGACCGCCAGTGTGAATGTAGCTGTCTACTACACCTTGCGTGTCTTCTGCTAATGCAAAATTGACAAAGCGACGCACTTGAATGTTTTCACCGAGGGTGGCAATGGTTTGCTTGATGAATTCTTCTACAGTCGCATTTTCATTATCAATATAGGGTTGAACCAACAAAGACTCAACACTATCAGCAGTCGCTGCTTGTTTTGCTAGATTCTTAACTAAAGCTTTAAAAGCCTCGTTACGAGCAACAAAGTCGGTTTGGCAGTTGACTTCTATGAGTACACCCACTCGACCACCGGGCTGAATGTAAGTGTCTACTAGACCTTCTGCCGCAATGCGATCGCTTTTTGCCCCCGCCTTAGAGATGCCCTTTTTTCGTAGCCAGTCTGCGGCTTCTTCTACGTTGCCTTCAGTCTCTATCAGCGCCTTTTTGCAGTCCATCATGCCGGCACCAGTTTTTTGGCGTAGCTCTTGGACGAGTTTTGCAGATATTTCCGCCATGTTGCCTCAATTCCTAACTTGACCTCGAGTTGTAATCGCTCACGGGTGTTGAGTATTTCTATCTTACTCAGGGCTGGGGTAGAAAAAATAATGAAGTTATAAGGTATGACTTTTTTTACTTCTACCTTAGCCTCTGATTTGCCGTTCTTCTAGGGCGGCTTGCTGCTACTGTGCCAGCCACCGCCCTACTTCGGACAGTTCCTTGACCCCTGCTTTACTTATTCCTCTGTTTCCTCGTCGGGAATTACGGCGTCAGTATATTCGGTTTCTTCGTAGTCTTCGTCATACTCGCTACCGTCGTAATCTTCGTAATCATCTTCAGCCTCAAGCTGACCGTGACGACCTTCATAAATGGCATCCGCCAATTTTCCGACTATCAGCTTAATTGACCTGATCGCATCGTCGTTTGCTGGGATGGGGATATCTACTACATCGGGGTCACAGTTTGTATCCAGCATGGACACAATTGGAATATTCAGCTTTTGGCATTCTTGAACTGCGTTATATTCCCGCCGTTGGTCTACAATTACCACGATATCGGGCACTTTCCGCATTGTTTTAATGCCGCCTAAGTATTTCTGAAGCTTCGTCATTTCCCGACGCAGCATTGATGCTTCTTTTTTCGGTAATAAATCTAGTGCGCCAGTTTCTTCACGGCGTTCTAAATCTTTTAGACGGTCTACCCGTGTTTTGATGGTTGCCCAGTTGGTCAACATTCCGCCCAACCAGCGTTGGTTAATGTAGTGGGAACCACAACGGGTGGCTTCTTGGGCAATAATTCCAGCTGCTTGGCGCTTGGTGCCGACAAAAAGAAATTTCTTCCCTTGTTCCGCGTGCGATCGCATGTAATTGTAAGCATTATCCATCAACTGGGCAGTTTGCACCAAGTCGATAATATGCACACCATTGCGGGAAGTATAAATGTAAGGAGACATTTTTGGGTTCCAACGCCGGGTCTGATGCCCAAAGTGAACCCCTGACTCCATCATTTGAGCCAATGAAACTACTGGCATATATTTTTCAACTCCGATTCGGGTTAAACCTCCATCCAAGTGCATTTCCCAATTGGGAAACACCCGAATTCTCAGATGTGCGAGATTAGTTAACCATACTAGGTTAGCATATTCCGAAGAGTTGTTGTTGGTTGACAGAGTGAGAGCGATAAAATAGCGTTGCCCACTCAACAATTGAGCAGGGCTAGGGTTATAGTGATGAAAATCTTGCTGTTTTAAATGCCTTCAGCAGCGATCGCCGCGCTCATTTATAGTAAAAAATACTCCGTATAAAAAGCTTTCCCCTTTCCCCTTCTTTTCATACGCTGGTGTTACTGAATAATATTATCGGGGTCTACATTGAGCGATCGCAACCTCGCCTTTAACTGTTCTATCTGCAATTCTGCCTGTTCTGCTCGTTGGCGTTCCTGTTCTACCAGTTCTTCTGCCTGCTGTCTTGCTAAAACTTCGTGCCTTAAAGCCTGTGCCAGTTCATCAGGGATCAATAATTTTTCCCCCGTATCCTCAGTGTAAAACCCAATTAGCCTTCCTTCAACCACCAAGCGTAGTTGTAACTGTTCACTGCGTCCATCCTGTATGGGTTCGTAGATTTCTCCCCGCAGGCGATAGCCACGTAACTGTTGTTCTACCCACTCACCTTTCGGGTCAAATAGCCAGTATTCTTTGACACCTAGTTGCTCATAGAGAGTCTTTTTGAAGATTTCGTCTTGTCCCTTAGTACTAAAGGATGTCATTTCAAAAATAACTGTGGGTACTTGACCCTCTTCCCAGATTTTATAGTTGTCCCTACCGCCGGGTGCAACATCAAAAATCACCATTACATCTGGGGCTACCCGCAACTTGGGAAAGCCTTGTGCATAGTAAAGAAATTGATTTCCCAATACTGTTGCCTGACGATTTGCTAGATACTGTTTCAGGACTTCTAAGGTAGTTAATAAGGCATAAAAGTGATCGTAGGTTTCTGCCACTGGTTGACCATCAGCACTGGGGTAGAAGATTTCGGATTCGACACTAACAGGCAAAGTAGCGGTCATGGTTGTAAACTCAGTGCTACAAGATTATTGTAGAGCAAGCTTGGTTTTTCGGCGTTGCTGAATGGAGGTATGAATTTGGATGTAGAGACGTAAAATTTTACGTCTCTACAATAATTTTCGCCGTAACGCACAATCGTTTTCATACCGTAATCAGCAACGCCGGTTTTCCCTAATTTAGAATGTGCAAGCTTTTCAAAATATAACTAGATAACTCACAAAATCCTTCGCCTTCGGCAGCGTTAGTAATATAAGCAGGGTGATATTTCAACTGATTCACATATTCAAGTACGTTAGCCACGCCTACAGAAACAGGAAAATAACGCCGATCAAATAAACTTTCATCATTGGGGCTATCGCCAACAGTGACAATTTGTTCTGGTGAGTACTGAGGCAAATATTCCCGCAATACCTGCAATAATCCCACAGCTTTATCTTGCCCTTGGGGTTTAATGTGACACTGCACGTTGCTATAGGTAAATCCCCAACCCATTTGTTGACAGAGATTGTCTAGGGTTTGTAGTTCGTCTTGACGCAAACCAGCTACATCAAAAGTCCAATCGGTGATGCGAAAGCGATTATCAGCAGATTCTTGGATTTGGGGAAATTTAGTTTGTAAATTCTCAAAAGTTGTAGCCAACTGCTGGCGATGTTTAGCTAAATCGGGAATAGGTGTTAAAACTACTGGTTTCTGATTCTCAGGTGGAAAGTACAAACCGCCATTTTCTGCCATAGCACCTGCTACTGGCATAATCGCACTCAATCCACTCACCCATCCAGCAGAACGTCCTGTAACAATCAGCACCTTAATGTCAGCTGCTGCTAAATCTTCTAAAGCTTGCAGCAGTGCGGAAGTAAATTTTCCTCGTCTAGTCAGGGTGCCATCCATATCTGTGGCTATCAGACGAATATTGCTCAAGCTTGTAGATGAAAACTCAGACAGGGCAGCGATACTCTCGTGTCTGGACATAGGTGGTTTGTAAAATGCTGTAAAAAATATTAATGATACAGCAAGATGGCATTGAAGATTTGGGCATCCTAAACATCAGGAGTCAAGTTTTTCAGTTTCCAACCATGTCCACTTCGATATTTCTTGCCCAAACCCCAGGAAAGCCTAAAAAAGCATCCCAGGAAGTGCCAGCAAGTAGTCCTCAAATGCCACCATTAATGTTGGTAACTTCAGGAGGGCTGGCTTTAGCAGTGATTGCTTTGATTGTATATAGTAAGCTCCAGAAGGATAAGCTGGAGAAAAAACTCAAGTTTGAACAATTCCGTGCGCGAGAATTAGAGAAAAAGTTTAAGCTGGCGCTGGAAACGATTCGCAAAATGGAAACTAATCCCGATTTGGTCAACTCACGGGACTTTAACCTGGATTATCTGCGAATGCGGATGTCAGAGGAGGTGTTTCATTTTGCAATTCTTAATCAAGTGAAGATTCAGATCAAAGAAAAAGTTACTCAAGCTCTGCGTCCAAATCAAGCACAACTTGGATCAGTCGGAATTGCTAATAGCGCTGGACGGCAAGTAGATGAAATTTTTGATGTAGAGTATGAAACTGGTACTCCAGGGAACTCTGCTAAACGAGTGCTGTTTCGCATTCAAGTCCGGTTAATGAAATTACCAACGCAAGCAACTTCTGCGACTATTAGTCAAATTATTGACTGTATAGAAACTTACCTAAGCCCCATAGAAGACGAAGATAGTTGGCAACCAACAATTCAAGGTCGGATTGCTACTATGCATTGGGATCAAAAGGCTAAACCTACGCCTCTACTGGTGCTGGAGCAATCAAATGAAGGCGTGAATGTGACTTTTCGTACTAGTCGCCAACCAAATGCTCCAACGCCGCCAAACCAACCTGGAATGAAAAAATCAGGCTCGGCTAGACAATAAATTATGGCTGTTATTTGTCATTTGTCATTTGTCATTTGTAGATACAAATAACCTATGACAAAGAATGATCCTTAAGAGTAGATAGGCTATGTTTATTTACGTCACAGTTGAGTTATCAGTTGTGATTTCTCGCTTTGGAATCATGACTGAATAGCTGCATTTGGGGAATTGCGGGTTAAAAGGCCATCTTCCATTTCTACGATGCGATCAGCTATGTCTAAAATACGGTTGTCGTGTGTCACTAATAAGATAGTAGTTCCCTGATTTTTGGCTAAACTCTGCATTATTTCCACAACATCGCGTCCTGATTGTTTGTCTAATGCTGCTGTTGGTTCATCTGCTAGCACCAGTGGGGGACGATTCACTAAGGCGCGTGCGATCGCAATTCTTTGTTTCTGTCCACCAGAAAGATTATCTGGGTAATAATCAACTCGTTCTTCTAGACCCACAGAACCCAGCATAGCTTTTGATTTAGCTACTGCTTCTGTTTTAGAAATATTATCATTCAATTCTACCGCCATTTGCACATTTTGCTTTGCTGTCAAGAACCCTAGCAAATTATGAGCTTGGAAAATATAACCAATATTGCGTCGCATCTGCACCAGTTTGTTTTGACTAACGCCAACGAGTTCTTCACCTAAAAATTTCAAACTTCCTTCTTGTACAGACCGCAAACCACCAATTAAGCTCAGTAATGTGGTTTTACCTGAACCTGATGGCCCGGTCATAATTACAATTTCACCTGGATAAATTTCTAGGTTGATGTTAAATAATATTTGTTTTCTCAGTGCCCCTTTGCCATAATAGTGGTTGAGATTTTTAATGGCAATTACAGGTTCTTTTTCTATCATATTTTTATTAGTTACAAGTTAACAGTTTTGAAAAGTAACTGTAGCGCCTACCAAAAATCAAGCTTTCTTAATTATTGATTATAAACTATAGTTATCAATAAGTTATTTTAATTAATATTGACTTAATTAAAATATATCTGCTGGATCGGCAGAACGTAATTTTCGGACTGCGATCGCACCAGAAATAATACACATCAACATAGTCAAAATCAATACCATTACCGCCCGATCAAAACTCATGAAAACTGGTAAAAGTGTTGCTTCTCTGGCACTTTTATACATAAAAAAAGCAAAAACTATACCAGGTAAATATCCTAAAACTGCTAACAGCAAAGCCTCTTGAAGAATGACTGTCAATAAATAGTTTTGTGTGTAACCTATTGCCTTGAGAGTAGCGTACTCAGCTAAATGATCTGCAACTTCTGTATAAAGGATTTGATAAACAATCACAGTTCCCACAATGAAACCCATGACAGTCCCTAATGTGAAAATAAACCCGATAGCTGTACTATTTGCCCAATAATTCCGCTCAAAATCAATAAATTCTTGCTTAGTTAAAACATTTACTTCATTAGGTAAATATTTTCGCAATTCTTGGGCAACAATGTTAGCATTGGCTCCCGGCTTTAATCTAATCAGCCCAATATCAATTAATCCTTTTTGACGATTGCTGAATATTCGCAGAAAGTTAATATCACTTGTAATCAAATTACCATCTGCGCCAAATGATGCACCTAATGTAAATAGTCCTTCGACTTTAATTCGCCGCCTTCGCACTTCTGCTGTTACAGTCTTTCCTTGGTCATAGTTAGCAGCAATTGGGCCATATTCCACTCTAGAAGAACGATCAAATAGAACTACATCAGGCAGTTTAAGTTTATCTAAGTTTTCCTGAACTCCAGGTAAGTTAACTATGTTAGTCTCTGGGTTCATTCCAAATATCAAAATACTACGAGGACGACCTGTTACAGGATTTTTCCAGATTGTAAAGTCCAAATATATCGGATGTACTGATTGGACTGCGGGTAACTCTAAAGCTTTATATAAGCGTCTTTGAGAAAAGCTCCTCATTGCCAGAACAGCGCTAGATTGACTATTGATTAAGACAATATCGCCCTGCAAGCTGCTATGAAATCGAACGTTACTATAATACAAAGCATCCCGGAAACCGAGTTGCATAAACATTAAAATATCAGCAAAGGAAATTCCTGCTAAAGCCACAGCTAGGCGAGTTTTTTCTCTTGTCAGTTGTAGCCACGACAGAGGTATTTTTTTACTCATTTATAGGTATCCAAGCACAGTTAAGATAATTCGTAATTCGTAATTCGTAATTACGCTCGGATCGAATTTATAGAATGCTTAAAATTGATTAGGCAGTTTAATTAAGAGCATTTGTAATCCAAGATATCAAATAATAAATTGGTATTACTGCTCGCCAAGAACTTGATTAGTTATTAATATCGACAACAACTTTGGCGTAAGTTAAACCAGAAACTTTTTGGCTATCTTCTGGAGACAGAGCAATTTTCACTTCTACGACTCTGGCATCCACATCTGCTGCTGGATCTGTATTCAGCACATCTTTTTTACCAATTTTTCTGCCAATTTCAGTAACAGTTCCCTTTAATTCGCCGCTAAATGCTCCATTATCGCTGCTGATAGTGGCATTTTGACCAATACGCACTTTACCAATACTGTCTTCGGCGACTTCTGCAATCACAAACATTTGGCTGGTTTGTCCAATTTCAGCAATGCCATTTGCACCGATCGCTTCGCCTGATTTGGTGTAAACTTTTAAAATCTCTCCAGCGATTGGTGCTTGAACGTAGCTTAACCTTAGTTCTGCTTCGGCTTTTCTGATATTTGCGATCGCATTACTAACTTGGGCTTGCGCTATTTGCACATCGGTAGGACTAACGTCTAAAATTCTGCTCAGTTTGGCCTTTTCTTCATCGATTTGTCTTTGCAAAGTTGCTACGGTTTGATCACGGTTAACTTTGGCTTCGATTAGCTGCTGTTGCAAAATTGCTAAATTTTGTATTTGGGTAGCTCTGGCTTCGGCAAGTTGCTGTCGTAGAGTTGCCAATGTCTGTTTTAGCGTAGCTTGGCTTTCCGCCACCTGTTGATTAGAAGTTACTGCACTTAAGCGTCTTCTATCCCGCTCTTGCTGAGAAATAGCACCTTCTTTATATAAATAATCATAGCGTCCGGCATCGACTTGAGCATTGCGCTGTTCGGCTTTAATACGTGCAAGTGTTGCTCTGAGAGCATCTCTTTGCCCACTGAGTTCAGCTTCTAAGCGATTCACGGTTGCTTGTTGGACAAGTTTATCACCACTTAACTGGGCTGCAATTCGTGCGATCGTCGCTTGCCCTGCATTCCTTTCCCCAACTAACTGCGCTTGTAGGCGAGCAATAACTGCTCTTTGGGCTTGAATATCTCTTGGAGATCCAGCCCTAATTTGCGCTAAATTCGCCCGGGCTTCTTGCACTTTCGCTTTTGCCTCTTGTAGTCCGGCTATTTGGGTATCGCGGTTATCCAAAATTGCGATAATTTGGCCTTGCTTTACCTGTTCACCCTCTCTCACTAGAAGTTGCTGAATTCGTGACGATGGTGCTAATCCTGATGATGGGGCAGACAATTTAACAACTTCGCCTCGCGGTTCCAAACGCCCTACAGCACTAATGCTATTGGTAGATGGCATTACGGGGACGGATGTAGTTAGTTTTCTCAACTGCTCGATTTTAGCTGTACCTAGTATCCCAGCAGCGATTACTATTGGCACGGCTACAGCGATACCCCACCAAATCTTAGGTTGTTCTTGATTAAATGCCTGCTCACTTGGCTTTGGCTTTTCAGTCACCCTTGACATAGTATGTTGCCCATTTACCTGAATTGTGCTGATGGAAGTAAAAATAAAAGGGTTTTTAATCAACAGCCAGCCGCTTAGGACAAACAACAGTAGTTTAAAGCTGGGTATGGCTTAATAATCCATTGCGTGATGAATGCTCAACACTATGGCTTTATAAAATGGTGTTTTTTATAGTACTTCTCGTTTGTATGCAATACATTTTGACCTCTCTCCAAACCTCTCTCCTAAAAGGAGAGAGGCTTTGAATATTACTCCCCTTCCCTCATAGGAAAAGCTTTGAATATTACTCCCCTTCCCTTGTAGGGAAGGGGCTGGGGGTTAGGTCTGTATTGATACTGAGAAACGCTATAGTAGCTGGCTATTCAATAACTCTGAGTATTATTGAGACATGAGTGCAATGGAAGTTAGCAGAATTCACAAACAGTATGAATCTCAGGGCTATTTCGTTCTAAATATAAACCGCCCAGAACTAAAGTTCCGGGCTAATAGCTCAAGTCCACTAAAGTGGACTAAAAGCCTTTCTTAGTCGTCTTTAGACGACTTTTGCTATTAGCCTCAGAATTTATTCTGAGGCGGGCTAGATGAGAATGAAATAGCCCTGGTATGAATCTAGATGTAGAGAGGCGATGTATCCTGTCTCTACACAAAATCCTAAATTGGTATGATGCGTTACTATACTGCTACATTGACTATTGAAAAAAACGTCAAAAATAGACTGTTGCCTTTGCTGGATACAATCTTGGTACAAAAGTTAGTTTTCCTTAAGTGAATCAAGGATTAATTAACTAAAAAATATCTGTCAACTTGAGCATTCCTAACATTAGAGTTTCCTTAAGTTTCTGGTCAATGAGTTAGCTGTCTCTAGTTGCTTGCACCTACCAAGACAACAAACCATTTTGTGATATTCGCTTCAAAGACCTACTATTCTCCCTGCTGCTGTTTTGGAACTCCATTAAACTCTCGTTGAATGAATTCTACATTTATCCGTTACGCGAAAACGTAACAGAGCCTACAGATGAGGGAGATGAGGGAGATGAGGGAGGCGAGTATTACGAATTATTTTAAGTAGGGAGATCGAATAGAACTGTGGTCATGTAATTTTCTGCCCAAGCTGGGCCAAAGGCTTTTTCTAGTACGCGGCGGGTTTTATCGTTTTGCTGCTGTTTGGTGCAGTAGTTGTATTGTCCGGCGAGATTTTGTGTAACTTGTTCAGATGAAACAGGATGTGAGGCGATCGCTTGCGTACAATGAATATCTAAAAATTCTCGCACCCGCGAGAGAAACATTGTTTCTTCTTCTGGGGAACTGGGGCGCACAAAGATGCAAAAATCTGAAAAAATATCTCCCCATTCCGGTAATTCGCGGGGTTGGGAAAAGTTAAGCACTGTTAGCTGTGTCAGCGCAGAAGTATAAGATTCTGGTAAGGTGCGCTCTAATTGAATCGGAGAAAGGTCTGCGATCGCTGCACTAATTTGCCCTCTACCGCCAACTAAATCGCAACCAAACATCGGCAGGTTATATTCTGGACGGGGAAACATGACGCAGTGCAAAATATCCAGCATATTTCCGATTTTTGCCAGTTCTAAGTGCATTTTTCGGAACTGGGGCGTTTGATAGCAACGGTTTTCAATCGTCAGTTTTTCGCCTTCTAGTCTACCTTCCACATACCCCAACTCATCAGGCAAATGGTAGGGCGATAGATCCAGGTGCTGATGCCAAGCTGCTTCAATACAATCAGCTAGCTGACGAATTAGGGGATGTTGTTGCTCACGCAGCGAGGGTATAGAAGTAAATGACATATTCTAGTTGGGAATGCGATCTAGTGGCCAGTCTACAACCTGTTGTGCCGTTTCAACAGATGAGTGGTTAGCCTGGGTTCCAGCTCATATTAGACTTTTCAAACAACCTCTTACTAAAGCTGTGGTTTAAGTCGTGTTGAAAAAGAAGCAGGGGAGCAGGGAGCAGGGAGCAGGGGGGATAGAAAAGAATTGGGATTCGACCCCACCCTCACTTGAACCACTGGTGGAGAAGTGGGGGACTCAGACCCCATTGGTGTCAACTTAACGTAAAAACCATGTCCCGCAAGGAACTTCAGTTCCTTGCTAATAGCGAAAGTCATCTAAAGATGACTAAATAATCCGAAAAATCTTTAGTCTACTTTAGTAGACTTTAGCTAAAAGCCAAAGAACTTTAGTTCGAGGCGGGCGTGGAAGCCAACAGATAAGCGATTTTTAGCTTAAGTTGACACCAATGGTTCCTCAACACACTAAAAATTGACTCTAACTTTACCACAATAACGCCCAGTCTATTGACAATTTTAGATATTCATCAGAATATTTAGGTGGTTTAACAGTTATTAAAGTAATTTTTGTTTACAAAGTCAAATCAGTTGATTAGGTGACACCAAAAGACCGCTATCAATACAATTCGTAATTTTAAGCTTTGTAACTCGTGATTAAACTTCCTAATTACGAATTACGAGTGCTTTAAATGGACGGTTAGAAACCATATCTGCACAAACAAAACCTGCGTTTCCTTGCCTATCGAACGCAGGTTTCAAAACTTTAATTTGTTAGTCCGCGCAAGCCCAAAGAGTTTGTGCAGTCGTCAATTCCATTTACCAAGGCTGTGGACTGACTCAATAGTACAGACGCGATTAATCGCGTCTCTATAAACATAGGAGAAAATCATGGTTATTTCATCATCATTTAATCTCTCAGACCTCGACGGCGCTAACGGCTTCACCATCAACGGCATCGCAGCGGGTGACAACTCAGGCTTTTCTGTCAGCAGTGCCGGAGATGTCAACAATGACGGCATCGCTGACTTGATTATCGGGGCATACAATGCCGACGCCAACGGCAGTGATTCTGGGCAGAGCTACGTGGTGTTTGGCAAAAGCACAGGCTTTGACGCCACTCTCAACCTCTCTAATCTCAACGGCACTAACGGCTTCACCATCAACGGCATCGCAGCGGGTAACTTATTAGGCAATTCTGTCAGCAGTGCTGGAGATGTCAACGGCGACGGCTTCGATGACCTGATTATCGCGGCACCTCGTGCCAACCCCAACGGCAACAACTCAGGGCAGAGCTACGTGGTGTTTGGCAAGAGTACAGGCTTTAACGCCACTCTCAACCTCTCCAGTCTCAACGGCGCTAACGGCTTCGCCATCAACGACTTCGCGGTGGGTGACACAAACAGCAGCTACGGCTTGTCTGTCAGCAGTGCCGGAGATATCAACTACGACGGCTTCGATGACCTGATTATCGGGGCATTAACTGCCCCCAGGGGCGCTTCTTCTGGGCAGAGCTACGTGGTATTTGGCAAGAGTACAGGCTTTAGCGCCACTCTCAACCTCTCCACCCTCAACGGCGCTAACGGCTTCACCATCAACGGCATCAATGCTGGTGACAATTCAGGCAAATCTGTCAGCAGTGCTGGAGATGTCAACGACGACGGCTTCGATGACCTGATTATTGGGGCATACGGTGCCGACCCCAACGGCTCCGTTTCTGGGCAGAGCTACGTGGTATTTGGCAAGAGCACAGGCTTTGGCGCCACTCTCAACCTCTCCACCCTCAACGGCGCTAACGGCTTTGCCATCAACGGCATCAATGCTGGTGACACGTCAGGCTGGTCTGTTAGCAGTGCTGGAGATGTTAATGGCGATCGCATCGACGACCTGATTATCGGGGCATACAATGCCTCTTCCAACGGCTCCGCTTCTGGGCAAAGCTACGTGGTATTTGGCAAAAGTTCAGGCTTTGGCGCCACTCTCAACCTCTCCACCCTCAATGGCGCTAACGGCTTTGCAATTAACGCCATCAATGCTGGTGACAATTCAGGCTTTTCTGTCAGCAGTGCCGGAGATGTCAACGACGACGGCTTTGATGATCTAATTATCGGGGCATTCCGTGCCTCACCCAACGGCTCCGCTTCTGGGCAAAGCTACGTGGTATTTGGCAAAAGTTCAGGCTTTAGCGCCACTCTCAACCTCTCCACCCTCAACGGCGCTAACGGCTTCACCATCAACGGCATCAGACTTCATGACGGCTCAGGCTATTCTGTCAGCAGTGCTGGAGATGTCAACGGCGATCGTTTCGACGACTTGATTATTGGGGCATTTGCTGCCGACCCCAACGGCAACCAATCTGGGCAGAGCTATGTGTTGTTTGGCGGGACGAATATCGGCGGCACTCCTCAGATCACAGGAACTCCCGGTGCAGACACTCTCATCGGCACAATTAACAAGGATATCATCGACGGCAAAGCTGGTAACGACACCATCGATGGCAAAGCTGGTAACGACCTGCTGGAAGGCGGTGCTGGCAATGATATCCTCATCGGCGGTGCTGGCAATGATACACTTGTCGGTGATGCCGGTGCTGACAGATTCCTTTACGATACCAATGCTCGCTTTGACAGTTCTGCTGTTGGTTTAGATATCATCTCTGATTTCAAACGCTCCCAAGGTGACAAGATTATCTTAGATAAGACTACCTTTAGTGCAATTACTTCTGCTGTAGAAACAGGTTTTAGTAATTTTAGTGATTTTGAAGTCACTTCTTTAGCGGCAGGCAGCAGTGCTGTGATTGTCTACGACGCTGTGAGTAGGCAGTTATTCTACAACCCTAATCGTAGCGCAGATGGTTTTGGCAGTGGTGGTCTATTTGCAACTCTAAGTGGTGCGCCAAATCTCACGGCATCAGATTTTGTGTTGCAAGCATAGTTCGCCTAAAACACCGAGTTCCAAGCTGGGAACAGCAAACGTCGAGCCGGGAGCCGCTAACGTCTTCTAGTTGGGAATGCGATCTACTGGCCAGTCTACAGTCGTGCCACACCTGTTATGGTCTGCAATATAAGCAAACACTTGCACCCAGCCAACATAAAGAGTGCTGAGTTAAAAGCACTCGGCACTCAACACTGAGTAAGGTAAAGTTATAAGACAAAAGGTATTAAAGTCGAGTATTAAATTACTGAGATTGATTTGGCTTCAAGTTGCGATCGCCCATTATGGTGATGCGACAGAGCTGCCATTCCATGTTCTTGGGCACGCATATCTTGACCAGAGATTTCTGGCTCTTTAATATAGACCGAACTCAATAAGATATTCAAGACTCCACCTTCTTCAGCCTGACGCACAGCACAATGCGTAATCAATTCACCCACATTCAGAATCACATTGTCTTCTGGATCAAGAATGACACGGGTAACTGGACGACCCAGTGCAATTTCAATTCGTTGCTTCCTCATCGCCCGTGTGCTACGTCTTTGTAACATTTCTGCCTTCTGTTTCAAGGCTTGCCAGAAAGTATTGAGGTTCTCTTGGGCGACACTTGCCCCTTGGCGCAGTTGAACTTTGGTTTCTAACCATGTGTCACTTGTGGTAGAACGAACTGCGGTTGCTAGAGCCACACCAGCAGCGTTGAGTAATTCTGCTTGTTTGCCGTAAGTCTGGGCGCGAGCAAGGACGGATTCAGTTACAATCTGCCCAGATGCCGCAATAATTAAACCATCGTCAGCACGCACCGTTTGCAAAATTCTGCGCCCTCTTGCCTGCTGCATCGCCTGTGCTGCCAGCCCATTAACAGAGTGACGTAGGTTAGCAGCACCGCTCATCGTTGCGCTGCCAATTCGATTGCTAGTAGATTCTGTTGCTGCTTGCAAATTGCGGCTGATGTTTGCAGTCAGACTGCCACCGGTAGCTCGATAGAGTTGATCAAGGATACCCATACGAGCGGCCGCTTCTGCATCAACTAGCGTGACTTCTTGCCCTTGTGGTAGCAGTACACTACCGTCTGGCGTTAGCACATCTCGTTCAACATGTTTGCCAATCACGTATACTTTTTGCTCGGCAGGGTCAACCAAATTATTTGTCAGGGAGGCAGCTGCATTTCGATTGAGGTCTTGCAGTTTGCTGCTAGTACCATCAGTTGCGGCTTGTAATTGCTCACCTGCATTCTGGCTTGCTGACTGTAGCCTGCGGTTCACGTTCTCTACTGAGCTTTGTAGTTGCTCACCTGCATTCTGGCTGGCTGACTGTAGCCTGCGGTTAGCCGTTTGAGCCGATTCTTGGAACCTGTCTTCAGTTGCTTGGACGGCTCCCCGGATACCACCGACCTGTTCTTCCATCATTTGAGCAGTTTCTGGAGGCACAAAGGCAACATCGTCACCAATTATCAGTGCTTCGGGAGCAGGAACGAAAGATCGCCCGGAGTAAGCATCAGCAAATACACCGCCAGAAACTTCGTATCCTTCCACCAGTCCACTATGTTCATCAAAGAACAAATCCACCAGTCCACCAAGGTAAAGTCCCTCAGTGGTCAGAATTCTCGTTCCTCTGAGTACGATATTCTGGTGCAGAATCTCTTTAATTGCAGGGACACGATGTGCCTTAACAATAGATTCTTTTGATTTAACTATGATCGCATCTGACCCGATCGCTTGCACCTCTTGTAGGGGAATAACTTTTGCATCCCGAAACAGTCCCTTTTCTTCAACCAGGAAACCCAAAAGTTGATTGCGTTTGTGATCAAAAATTAAATCTAGAATTCGCTGAATTTTCTGACCCTTATCAGAGGTGACAACTACTTTATCGATCACATCACTACCTTTACGCATTTCTCTATCCCTCGCAGTTATTATTGATTGGGTTGTCCAGTGACTTGTTCGTTGGTTGGCTGAATTTTTAGCTGAAAATATCGTCCCTCTCTGCCAAAACCAGGAACGATGTCAATAACGCCAAAGTATTCCAGGAATACCCCAAAGATGGCCACAAGGATGATCAAAACGGTGATGTTTGCTCCAGTATTAGAGCGTTGTCCTACGAGTCTAGGCATTTTTTCCTCTTTTTTATTATTGTTTTTTTATCGCCAAGCTAGCGGTGAAAATCAGACAAGTTTGTTTCCATATTAATTAGACTTACATCTCTATCTCCCGACATATTCCATCGTTCACTTAGCTATTCAAAAAGAAATAAATTAAAAAAATATATTTCTCAAAGTCGATGTGTTCGCTATTTGTTTTCTAACTTTTTTATCTATTTTGAGGAATAAATATTTTTATTTTTAGCTTTAATATTATTGTAGTACTTCCAACATAATTTTAATTAATGTTTTCTAAGCTATCGTTAAAAATTAAATTTTTTCGCACGAATTCTACAACTCATACGCTATTCAAACGTTCGCTGAAACATGATTAGGACTTACGCCAAAAGGTAGTGAAACCCTTGATTCACCATAGGGGCAATTCATGAATTGCCTCTACATTTCATACTAGAGGCGTAAGTCCTAATGATTTGAAACAGTATAGGACTATGATTTAATTTCTGAAAAAACTTGCCCTAAACTCGAAAAGCGTGATTCCATATTCCCTACTCCCCACTCCCCACTCCCCACCTACATAGATAATTTCAAAAATCAAATATGATTCCTATAGATTGTCAGACTAATTTTGGTTAGGAAATTACACAAAACTTAGGTTATAGCCATTTTCAATCCGGTGAGGTACAGGTATGCAAACAGACGTAGCCCCTCTTTCCGAAGGGGGAGGAGGGGGAAAAATTCAAAGCCTCTCCCCTAGAAGGCTACGGTGTACACACAAGTATGACCAGTATAGGTTTCAACTCTTCTAGTAATTTTGTAGGGTGCGTTATGGACACGCCTAAATAACAAATGGGTTCGCCGAAATAACAAATGGGTACGCCGAAATAACAAATGGGTACGCCGAAATAACAAATGAGTACGCCGAAATAACAAATGGGTACGCCGAAATAACAAATGGGTACGCCGAAATAACAAATGAGTACGCCGAAATAACAAATGAGTACGCCGAAATAACAAATGAGTACGCCGAAATAACAAATGAGTACGCCGAAATAACAAATGAGTACGCCGAAATAACAAATGAGTACGCCGAAATAACAAATGCGTTTTAGCTTTGTCACGCCAGCGTAATGCACTACGAATCTTTGGTGGATGAAGTTTTTCCGACTTGTGTGTACACCGTTGCCTAGAAGGAGAGAGGAATGGAAGTGAGGTCAAAGTTGTACCTCACGCTTGTCGAGAACCGCTATAGTTATTAGTTATTAGTCATTAACTTTGGACAAAGGACAAACGACTATTGCCAGAAATCAGTGACATCGTATCCCAATTCCGCTAGCATGTGCCGGAGCAGAGGTAAACTGAGTCCAATTACATTGGTGTGACAGCCTTCAATTTTTTCAACAAAGAAACTACCAAAACCTTCAATTGCAAAAGCTCCAGCGCACTTTAGGGGTTCACCTGTGGCAACATAAGCAAGAATTGCGCGATCGCTCATTTGGGCAAAGTAAACTCTTGTAACTTGAGACTTGACTATAGTACGCTTTTGAGATATGTCAATTAAGGCGTGACCTGTGTACAAGTCCCCAAAGTTACCTTGCATTATCTGCCAACGAGCGATCGCTTCAGAAGTGTCTGGTGGTTTGCCGTAAATTTCACCATTCATCGACAAAACCGAATCACAACCCATAATCAAAGCCGATTCAAACTGTGGGGCTACAGTTTGTGCCTTGTATTGGGCAAGAGTTTTGACCAATTCTGCTGGTTCACTTAATTCAATTTGCGACTCATCAAAATCACTTGGTTTTACTATCGGTTCAATACCAACAGTTTGTAGCAAGCGGCATCGGGCTGGGGAAGCTGAGGCAAGTACAAAAGGTGGAATTTTCATGATATTTCTAACAAACGTGACAATTAGGTATTGGGCAATTCAATTTTAGATTTTGGATTAAATTTCAATCTAAAATCCAAAATCCAAAATCTAAAATCTAAAATTCTTCTTCCCCATTCCCCACTCCCCACTCCCCAATTAATAAACAGAAAAAGAATTTACAACCTCATCAATCATTCGTTTAACTCTCGGCCAGCGTTTTTCAGGAATTGAGGCGTTGAGGGTAAAAACTTTCCCACGGCTAACAGCGACGCTGGCAATGTTGTGTCGTTGCTGTTGATTGGGGAGTTTAACCTCATACTCTAAAAGGTAGTAGATTTTACCGTCTACTTCTCGCTGTGCAGCATTGACTAATTCAGCTGAACGACCAGAGTCAGGAGGCGCTAAAGCCGCCTTTCCCAACTTATATCCTACTTCTGTTGGGGTTCCCAATTCTGACAAAGTTTTGCCTTCTGGAACTGGGCTAATCACAACAGAAACATTTTCAGACACCTCAATCAAATCGTGGAAAACTACATCTGGGCCGTTGGCAACTTTAACTTGCAGCCAGCCGTTAGGATATAAAAACTGATAGCCATCATTAGTGTCTACAAAGCTTTTGAGTCCAGCCGCAGCCGCTACATCAGAATTACTCAGGCTGAAGCTCAACACCAATAGCAAAATTAATATAATTCGTTTCCACATTTTTACAGATTCCTTTGGGCTGGAGACAACACCAGGCTTGTATCATTTCTCGTTATTATTCTCCCACCAACCGGCACGCTTCGGATGAGGCATTCAGGACTTAGGCAAAATACCTCTCAAACTCTTATTCCTCCGTGTTCTCTGTGTCTCTCTGGTTCCATTTTCCGTTATCTGTGCGTAAGTATTAGCATTATATCGGGAGGGATAAATGCTCAAATATCGCTAGATACTCCTTAGACATCTCCAGAAATTAAATATGCGTTAACCAGAACCCTTGTAGAGACGTAGCAGTGCTACGTCTCTACTTTTTCGGAGCAGTGCTACGTCTCTTTTTCGGAGATGTCTATTGTATCGCAAGTGGTGTGAAATGCGTAAGCGTAGGTTGTCGTAGACATCCCCTACCCGCCTCGGAATGAATTCCAAGGCTAATAGCTTAAGTCAGCTCAAGCTGACTAGAAGATTTTTAATGATTCCGGGAATACTAGACACAGTATCCATCAAAAACAGCACGAAAATGGCTCTGTGGCGACTTTACTATCATCTTGTTTGGGCGACAAAAGAGCGTCAGCCACTAATTACCCCCGAACGCGAAACCCAACTTTATAGTTACATCATTGGCAAAGCCAATGCACTTGGTAGCATTGTCCATGCTGTAGGGGGAATAGAAAATCACATCCATTTAGTGGCTTCTATACCACCGAGATTTTCTATCTCTGATTTTGTCCAAAATCTTAAAGGCAGTAGCGCTCATCATCTCAATCATCTCTCGCCCTCACAAGATTTGTTTGGCTGGCAACGCGGATATGGCGTTTTTTCAATGGGAAGCAAACAACTTGAGCAAGCTGTTGTGTATGTAGAGAATCAAAAAGCGCATCATTCCAATGGAACTACAATTTCGTCTTTAGAACAGCATAATCATGAAGATGATGGGCCAAAACTTACGAAGCTAAACCAATGAATTCCATTAATCTTCACGTTCATTAAACCATAGTCAGCTTAAGCTGACTTGAGCTATAAGCCTCAGAATTCATTCTGAGGCGGACTTGTTGTCAAGCCAATATTCCACATTTATTCAAATACGTAATTTCCAACCTCCCACCGGAACCATCACCCGCCATCAGCCAATATTCCACATTTATTCAAATACGTAATTTCCAATCTCCCGCCGGAACCATCACCCGCCATCAGCCAAGATTGCACAATTATTTAAATGCGTAATCTCCAATCTCCCGCCTGAACCATCACCCACCATCAGCCAATATTCCACAATTATTCAAATGCGTAATTTCCAATCTCCCGCCTGAACCATCACCCGCCATAGGTTAGAAACCTACGGCTAATAGCTCAAGTCATCTCAAAGATGACTAAAGAAAAGTTAAAGAAATTAAAGGCTAATTGAAAACACAAAAAACCCCGACTTGATAGCCGAGGTAGATGGGAGAATTCTAAATGTCGATGGGATATACCGATGCCGAAACCTTTTTTTCTTAGCTAACACCAGTTAGATAGTTAAGTTTGGTCTTTGCTAAGTTATATAAATAAATTTAACAATAATATTACAAATAGTCAACTAAACTTGACAAAAAAAGACTTATATATTTTATAAAAACTACTTATCAGGCACAGTATGAGATTATTTTTGCAAGTGTAGTAAGTGAAGTAGGGAAAATACAACAGTTACTAGCTAAGATAGTGAGATGAAAATGAGAACCGATCTGCTGTAGAGAGTAGAAAAACTGAGCGATTAGCTGCATAAATCAGGGTAGTTGGAATTAAGCCAGAGATTTGAGAAGCTAGCTACTAGATCACCAAAGTCTTTACAATTCCTTTGTTACCTCAAAAAGTATTTCTCGACCTATGACGAATCAAGCTCCTATCCCGGTTATTGTCAACGGTGCTGCTGGTAAAATGGGCCGTGAGGTGATTAAGGCGGTGGCACAAGCGCCTGACTTAAACCTAGTGGGTGCAATTGACCACAGTTTAGAACATCAAGATAAAGACGCAGGAGAGTTGGCGGGTTTAAGCGAACCCCTGGAAGTACCAATTACCAATCAATTAGAACCGATGTTGGGGTATGTGGCTGGCGACAGACAGTCTCCTCCAGGAGTGATTGTAGACTTTACCCATCCCGATTCAGTTTATGACAATATTCGTAGTGCGATCGCCTACGGTATTCGTCCAGTAGTTGGCACCACTGGGTTAAGTCCAGAACAAATTCAAGACTTGGCAGACTTTGCCGACAAAGCTAGCACTGGTTGTCTAATTATTCCTAATTTTTCCATTGGTATGGTGCTATTGCAACAAGCCGCGATCGCAGCCTCTAAATATTTTGACCATGTAGAAATTATCGAACTACATCACAACCAGAAAGCTGATGCTCCTAGTGGTACTGCCATTCAAACAGCGCAGTTATTAGGAGAATTGGGTAAAACTTTTAACCCTGCTCTTGTAGAAGAAACGGAGAAATTACCAGGAGCCAGAGGTAGTATAGCAGATGAAGGAATTAGAATTCATAGCGTCCGCTTGCCAGGATTGATTGCCCATCAAGAAGTTATTTTTGGCGCAGCAGGACAGATTTATACTTTACGACATGATACGAGCGATCGCGCTTGTTATATGCCAGGAGTCCTACTAGCGATTCGCAAAATCTTAGCGCTAAAGTCGTTAGTATATGGATTAGAAAAGATACTTTAAACACACTATTGCTCATTCATCACTCAGCACTCATGTTAGTACCACTGACTCGCCAGAAATTTGAACAAGTTGTCCCCCTAATCGCCACTGGGTTGCAGTACAAGTACTATTGGGGGAAATTTTCAAATTTTTTGCAACGGCTGTTAATTTCTGTAGTTGCCGTAGTTGTTATATTGATTGTGACAGTCGTTTTTAGGCTTGAGTTTGCTTCAATAGAATTTGTGTTAGGGATAGTTAGCGCTTTTTTCTGGCTGTGGTATCCAGTGTTTCAAGCAAGTATGCGGAATTTGCAATGCCGCCGTTATAAGTATGGCGGCTTTTTTCGTGGTCGAGTGCTAGATTGGTGGATTACAGACCAGTTGATGGGTAAAACCGAAACAGTCAACAGCAAAGGCGAATTGGTAATTGTAGAAAACCGAGAAAAACAGATTAACTTAGAGGTGGGTGATGAAACAGGATTTAGCATTGAGTTTGTAGCACCATTACGTTCTGCCCACAAAGTTATTACTCGCGGTCAAATTGCAGAAATGGTAGTGATGTCAAATCGCGCAGATTTGAGCAGTATTGAACAATTCAGCGATATATACTTTCCTAACCGTAACTTGTGGGTTAGCGATTATCCTTATTTACGGCGAGATTTCTTTAACGAAGTTGGTCGCCGCTTGCGTGAAGACAAACAACAAAAGCCGCGTCGGCGGCGTAGTAGCACAGAAGAGTAAACTAGTCAGCCCCTTCTCTACAAGATGCTACGCAAAGGGGGAAGTCAAAAGTCAAAAGTCAAAAATCAATAATTTTGAACCCCATAAATAAATTTAGGGCTGCTCTAGCAGGGACGCATTTACCCTGTGAGCTATGTATCTCGGTTCAAATATTTTTATTGTTTCATAGATAAATTTAGGGCTGCTGATAGAGTGGGATACTTTCTTAAAATATTTTCACCTTCTACTCTGGTCATATACGTTATTTTTCTTATGTCTTAACTGTCCTTGCATGTTGAACAACGATCGCTAGACAATACAGAAGTCGTAATTAAAAACTAATTGGAGATTGAGTTGATGAAAAAGCTAATCAAGCAAATCATTTGTGGTTTCATAGCAATTGTAGTTGTCATAGGGCTGACAACGGGTAGTGCAAATGCCCAATCACTTAACAAGACGGATAGTGCAAATGCCCAATCACCTTCCAAGACGGATAGTGATATTCCACATACTGCATCCGTTCCTGATTATCCATGTGATCCTGTAGATGTTGATAACCTCTACCCAAACCCAGAAAATCGTAATTCCTTCTATCAGTGTGCGCCTTATGGTCTTGTACTAATGCCATGTCCGTCGGGCTTAGTATTCGATGACAATGTAGATCGCTGCGAGTGGGCTACGAATAACGAATACTGAGGACAGTTTAGGGAACTCCAAAAAATAAATTATTCCACTTAAAGTCGTTGACTGTTGACTGTTGACTGTTGACTGAAAACTCGTGAACCGTCAACGGTCAAAAGTGAACAATAGCAATGGAATATTTTTTTACTTGGAAGTCCCTTAGAGGATGAGCAATAGCCAATTTTCCCTCCGCGCCACCAAAAATTGCATATCCCTTTGTGAAAACTCCCTACGCGATCGCTCTGGTGATAGTCTTTTTGGGTGAAGAGGTTGTGTCAGTACAAAACCACAGGAATAATTTTCCAAAATTGGGAATTATCATCGGTTTTTACAAACCCTTAAAAGCCTCAGAAACTACCTCTGCAATAGCTTGAGGTAGATTTGTCAGGTTTGATAAAAGTTCGATAGTTTAAGAATTAGTATATAAACTTTTGTAATAAATTTAAATTACTGCGTAAAGTTTGAGTTTTGGGCTGATTGTTAATTAGCGGTCACAACCTACTTATTAACATATATCAATGATGAAACTTACCCCAGTACCCCCTAAGCTTCTCTAAGCTTCCCCAACCCTTCCGAATCTTCCCAATGTTCTACAACGCCCAATGCAGGCAAAGATTAGCCATTAGCAAAGCATAGGGCGTTGTAGGCGATTGTGGGGTGTGGAGTGGGAGCATAGTTTGCCGCCTTCTCTACGAGACGCTCCGCGAACGGCATACCTCATTGCCCCATTCCTCTCTCCCCATTCTCCTCTCCCAACACCCAATACTTGATCCCCAAGACTTCAGATTTAGATTAAAAGCCAGAGAATAATTTGATCACACATGCACGCTATATATAAATATAGGGGACTGTGTGACTAGCCAAAAAGCCAATGAGAGCAAACACTTGAGCGATTTTGGAGAATTTTGCATGGGTAGTGGGGAAAGGCGGTAACGCCGCCGTCGTTAAAGCAACGTACCTACTACCTGCCAGTCAAGGAAGGCGGGAGCATCTGCGGAAATTGCCCTAGATATCTCAAACGCTCAATCAATCCGAGCTTGGAACATAAAAGAAGGTCTGGAAAAGCGATGGTGTAAAACCTCTTAGCGATGCCTGCGGTGTTATCGTTGCCATCGCTCTATTAAAACTTAATAAAATAAGTATTTGTTGGTAGGCTTTGGGCGGTTCCGGAATTTGTAGACAAATCATTAACATTATCTGTTTTAATGACTGCAAACTTATTATTAAATAGCAATACTTCACCATTTCCAGGTGTTACCCAAGCTTTGCGAGTCTTGAGATTATTCGGAAAAATTAAAAAACTTGCATCGCCACGGTAAGGTGGAATCGGTTTACCTAAAAATCTTTGGCTATCTCTATTGGGAATTGCGTAAGCAGCCTTAGATCCGACAAAAATATCAGTGCCATCTGAGTAAATAGTTTTAGGGAAATTGCTATTGCCGTCTCCCAATCCTCCTGTTGAAGGAAGTCTTGTAAGACTTAGTTGCCCGCGTTCAACAGTGAATGACGTTAAATCAACAACTCCTGTGTAAACTTTTGTCTCATCACGAGTTTGGGCAGCATTAGTATATTTATCTGTAGTGATCAAAGTTTGTGTTAAGAGGTCTTTACCATTCCACCTATAGATTGAATTACCCCCATAGACCGAACCAAGTACGTAGAGTTTATCCCCAGAAATGTATAATCTGTTGAGTCGCGTATCTGCCATGTTGTCAACCAGAGTGGCAGCATTGTAACCCCAAAGCTTACCCTGGTTATCTCCTGGTAAAATTGGCAAGTTAAATATACTTGTGCCATTAAAACCCATTCGGTAAAGAAAAGCAATTTGTACTGGGATGCCTGCTCGCTTTTGTTGCTGAAAACCACTGATGTAGAGATACTTATTTTTGTATTCAAAATCTGTTACTTCAGTTACCTTGTAATCCCGTTTGTCTTTGAAGTTAAGATTTGTATCGTAAATTGATAGAGTATTTACAGATTGATGAATAACCCATTTACCATCTAAAAATTTAACTCTTGTTCTTGATTGAGCAACACTGTTAACTATTTTTTGGGTGGTTCCATCAGTTTTTATTTTTACTAATCCTGTTGGAACAGCTAGCACATAGGTTTTACCATCAATAGCTGCACAGTCACGAGCATCATGGTAAGAATTTGGAATTAGTTTTTTCCTCCCATCAGCTTCTACTTCCCATACACCCTCAGTATTAATGACTGCAACTTTGCTGCCGTTTACACAAGCTGCTATTGGAGAAGCAATATTAAGATATGTGGCGATTGCGGGGCTAGAATAACTAAACATTGTGATCCTCCTATCCTTTTATTGTTGTTTGATTTAATCTCAGCTCACTATAGGCCACGTAATAAAAATCATCCAGAATCTGTACCTGGTTACTACAGATAAACTCAAAACTACTCTAGATTTTCTGCAAGATACTTTTGATAAGGAATGTGCAATGCCAGATGCTATCTGCCCTAACCGTCGCTAGTTGGCATCGCTGACAGATATTTGTTTTTCCATGTCGCTTAATACATAGCCAATTCCTTTTAGAGAGTTAACTTTTATCACCTTTGCCAACACTATGACCAGTTGTGGAACTGACATGTTTACGAGTATTTTAAAATAATATTTGCCATAGAGAGACCGATAGAGCCTACGTTCCTAACTCCCGCGATTTCCATCTTGTCCATAGGCTTGCCAAGCCAAGTCTACCAATCCATCAACGATCGCAGCTGCTACAACTGCATTACCTTTGCGGCTGTCAATTGTAATGTGAGGCACTAAGGAGTCTTGTAAGCGCCGCTTCGCTTCATCAACATCGACGAATCCCACTGGAGTAGCAATTATCAAAGCAGGTCTAATTTCCTCAGTTTCAATTAAATCCACCAGTGCTGTTAGTGCTGTTTGCGCTTGACCCACCACAAAGATTCCTTCTGGATAACGCTTTGCTAGGGTTTCTATTCCCCATGCTGCCCGAGTTTTCTCTTTTTGAGGACGTGTCAGAGCTTCCATGCTGCAATACAGGGGATTAGCAAAGGTGTTTTGAATCTCGTAGGCAATACCTACTTGCACCATCGGCACATCTACCACAATTGTGGTGCGCGCGGCTAGTGCTGCTGCTCCTGCTTGCAAGGCACGCTCAGAGAAACGAATCAAAGACTTATACTCAAAGTCAGCTGTAGAGTATATTACCCGACGCACAATCTCATACTCTGCGGGTGAAAAGACATGATTTTCAATTTCACTATCAATGATTGCTAAACTTTGAGCATCAGTTACGTGCCATTCCATTTTTGTTGAGCTTCTCAAATATTAGCTTTCAGCTTATCAGCTTCAGAGAGTTAGGAGTTAGGAGTTATAAGTTAATTAAAAACTCCTAACTCCTGTACAGACGCGATTAATCGCGTCTCATAATTCATTACTGGAAGAAGGGCGGCTGAAAACAGGAGATAGGTAAGCAACCAATACACCAATAAGAAACCCAGAGATATTCCGAACTAGAGGTAACCAGTCGCTTGTGCGTGTCACTACTGGCCCAATGCCAAAGGCAAGAAACAAGATTCCCCACAAAGGTGAGAAAATTAAAGCCCATTGCCAAGCGAAAATTTGTCCTTTCTCGCGGGGTTGAGCTGCAAATCCACAAATCACTCCACCAATAATTGAGGTAATCAAGGTGAGAATCCATTGCTCTGGTGGTAGTCCGGGGACAACATTGCAACCACCTTTGAGTAAACAGCCTTTAACGGATTCTAAGGCTTGCAGAATGGCTTGGTCTTCGCCTTGTTCTCGGACAAAGTACAAATTACCGAAGCGGGTTTGCAGTTCTATCCAAAAAGTTCGGGGTAAGAGTTCATAAACCGCATCGCCGACGCTAAAACTGAGGATGTTACCGCCACGAGAATCGGCAACTAGTAGAATGCTTTTGTCATCCAAACCCCAATATTTTATGACTGCCCGACCTGGGGTGCGGTCATACTGGGTCAATACTCGCAGTTTCCAACCCGTATCAACTTCAAACTGCTCTAAATCTTTGATAAGCTTTTCTTCTTGCAGGACAGGAAGAGATTTTGCTAAGTCTACAACTGGGGTAAAGGTGCTAGGAAGTAAGTCAGGATTGTCATAAGCCAGTGCTGGGGGAGAATGCATCACCCAAATTGACCCAGCCAGGAAAAATACTGCAATAGATACAAGAATTCGTCGCCAAAAACAAGATTGCATAGACGTTTTTATACAGATATCAACGGTAAAAGCGAACAAGTTGTTTTAAAAGAGTAGTGGAAAAGTGATAGTTCTTTACACTTGTTTACTTTACTCTAATCTAAGGGATCAAAGCAAAGCGTTTTTGAGGAGTCGGAAATGAGGCATAAAAACTGGAAAATTCTTTAATCCTTGCCAATCCTCTTGTCAAGAATTAAAAATAGGACTTACGCATTGACATAAAAGCAAAAATGACAGGTAGAGTTTTCAAGGCTTCTATCTAGGTTTTTCAGCCAAGAGCCTCTTTTTCAATCATATTTTGGCGATGCCTGCGGCGGGCTGCGCCTACGCCAGCAATCAAAAGCAACCTCCAAAAGCCTGGAACAACGTATTTACGTTGGTTCACAAGATGGTTCTTTTGTACAGGGCGTAATTCCTAAAAAATTAAAAATTATTATTTATTAATTATTGTTGAATTTCTAGAGAAGCCGGAGCGGCGGCTTGTCAGATTAATCTTCATCATCGAAATTGTTTTCCCAGCTAGTAGCGTCGTTGTAACCGTCATTAGCAAGGTACACTTCTGCTTTGATCCGGCGTTCTTGCTTTAGCACTTCTCGTTCTCGCAACGTTAGAGGTGGTTTTTCATTGCTTGGCAAGCGATCGCTTGTTCGCCTTGTGGGTTTTTGGCGCGTGAAGTTTCTCCAAGCAGCTTTCGCGCCAACAAAGATGCTGCGTGTACCTACTTGCAGATTTTGAGCCTGCTTTCTTGCACTATCAAGGCTTTGATCAACTTGTTTCACGACTTGATTAGCACTTTTTACACCTTCACTGACATCATCAGTTAAGTCAGTGATTTCCAAACCAGTCACACGGATAGCTTCTAGAGTGGGTGGTAACTCGCGCGAGAGTGTATCAAATAGCTTTTCTGCACTACGAGCAGCGCGTGTTAACTCCTGCAAAGCAGGTATTGCCGCCACTAAAACCGCAGTCAAACTTGTGGCGACTAAGAGTAAAGAAAGTCCCAACCAAAACAGGGGGTCAATCACGGTTATGTCATTTATAAGCGTTCTAATTGCTGGGCAAGAGAATCTGAGTCTTCAACAGATGTTTGCCGCTTCAAGACTTGGCTTTCTCTCTGACTGGCATCTACACCTGCTGCGATCGCTTCCCGTAATCTATCTAGAGTTTCATCCCAATTTCGCAATGCGCTAGCAGATAGACGATCTGCCTGGATTTGCACACTCGTTGATAAATCTTCTGCCAATTCTGGAATAGCATTGGCAGATTTTTTCAAAATTTTACGCGTTTCGCGCCCTGTGCGGGGAGCCACTAGCAAACCTGTCAAAGCACCGATGGTAGCTCCCAGCATCAAACCGCCAAAAAATACTCCAGAACGGTTATTAGACATCTTGTTATTTCTCTCCTTACACCTATTTTAGGTGGGTTTTCTCTACTTGCAAGACTCGACCGATTTTATTGAGTTAATCTATCGTGACAACATATCAGCTAAAAATGTTGCTTTTACTCATTAAATATCAAAACTATTAATTATTTATAATTTAAAACTCCCTACGTCCCCGTCTTACTGTATCCCCGCATCCTTATGTTACCGCGTCAGCCCTAATTATAAATGTTCATCTGAACTTGACATAACTCATTTTCCAACAGTTCTTTTCCCTGGTGCTAACTCTAGTACAGCACGGCGTAAATAAAGCAACCATTTCAAATCGTTCAAAAGCCTGTCTTCTAAGCTTTTTGACTTTTGACTTTTGACCCTTCGACTGCGCTCAGGGTCAAGGTTGAGCGAAGCCGAAGCCTTGACTTTTGACTTCCGCCTTGTGGTACTAGCCTCCGAAAATAACGCTGCCAGATTTGCCGTCCTAGCAAAAGTAGACTGATAATTTGGCGCACTTGTTGGATTTGCATTTGTAGCACTTGATTTTTCTGCCGTAAATTATAAATATTCTGCTGGCTGAGATAAATATTTTCGGGTGCTTTATTCAGTGCTGTATGGGTACAACTTTCATAGGCGGTTAACCTATCTGTTATGTATGCTAGCTGCTGCTTGAGTTGCCACACCCGCCAAGCTACATAGAGTAATATCAGCGAAATGAGGGTGTTAACGAGGATAACTAAAATTACCATTGTTTATCTTCACCAATATCAGCTTTAGGAAATTGTTCTATATACTTGACTTGGCCCTTAATTTAATAATCAAGAAACTAAAGGACAGAAATTATGGTAAGAAGTACAGCCGGGATTATGCCAAGAAAGAACAGTTAGATGATGCTCTAAGGGCTATTGAAAGGCTTTACTCGGTGAAAATTAGTGTAACAAAGGCTGATGGCTAAAAAACCGCCAATTCGCCAATTTTATAATAACTATATGCCCACACCTCGTAAAACCACAGCTACAATTGCCTTAGAGGTTGTTTGAAAAGTAGTTAGCTGTGATTTTAGGCACTTGTTGATCCCCCCTAACCCCCTTTAAAAAGGGGGGAACCGGAATTAAAGTCCCCCAATTTACCGGGGGATTTAGGGGGATATAAAACGTTTTGCTACCAACAAGAGGACTTTTCAAACATCCTCTTAGATTCACGACTCGGTTTGCGAAATCAACCCGTATGCTCAATAAGCCCCAGCGTTACTACGTTCCACTCCTTGACCTGATAATCCTAGATCATTTGCGACCTTTGTGGAATGTAAGCACAATGGTATAGCCCCTTCAACAGACGGTGAGAGAACTACACTACACTCTTTACCGGAGGCTCCCCAGCATCACCTTTATTATTGTGCTTTTACCTCTACCAATTTTCTATTCTGTGGCGTGAACTTAATTAACATTTTGCCTGCAAAAACCTCACTTGGGGTTCACCAAGCAAAAATTGCTGGATGTGCGATGGGGAAAGGAGAAAGTCTATTAATTCCTCTTCCCTTAAAAAGGCTTGCTCTAATTCCCTCCTTGTTAAAAAGGGTTAGGGAGGATCAAGCCAAAGCCTTAGCGTATTGCCTTTAACCTCTTCTTTGTTGAAGGCTTGCATCTGGTATTTCACACTAATCAGTTACTGATAATGATTATTTTTTCTATACATCCAGTAGGAGTTTAGGATGTCAAAAAAATTACCATCAACTAATTCCTTCCGAGCTATTCTTGTTGCTTTGGCGATTGGATTTGCTGGGTGTGGAAATCAAACTGCAAGAACTGCATTCACTCAGACTACCACTCCGGTAAATGAGAATCTTCCCAGAGTCGTTGCAACGACAAGTGTATTATGTGACTTAACCAGACAAGTTGCCGGGAATACAGTTAACCTTACCTGCTTAATTGATCCTAGTGCCAACCCTCAATTTTATAAACCAAAGCCGGAAGATCGTAGAGCCATTGAGCAAGCTAATCTTATTCTCTATAGTGGCTATAATTTAGAACCAAATCTGATCAAATTAATTAAAGGGACTAAAAACACTGCACCGAAAATAGCGGTTGCTCAACTTGCAGTGTCTAAGCCACAAAAATTTCAGAAAGGCGGCAATAATGTAACTAATCCTCATCTTTGGCACAATACCAAGAATACTATCAGGATGGTGGAGGTAATTAATAGTAACCTGAAAAAATTAGAATCTAACGATACAGAGGCTTATACGAACAATACCAAAAGAATCACAAATGAACTCACTCAACTAGATAGCTGGATTAAGTCAAGAATTGGTAGTATTCCTGCCAAAAAACGTAAGTTAGTTACAACATCTGATGCCCTGAGTTATTACGCCAAAGCATACGGTATTCCATTAGCAGGAGGATTGCAAGGTATTAGTACTAACGAAAACCTGACAGATGCAAGAGTGAAAAATTTGGTTACAAATATTAAACGGGCTAAAGTATCAACAATTTTTCCAGAGGCGGCAACTAACCCTAATTTGCTTCAATCTGTAGCAAGAGTAGCTGAAGTTAAAATTTCCGAGAGGAAGTTGTATGCTGAGGGACTTAGTGAACCAGGAAGCGAAGCGGACACTTATCAGAAAATGATGATTGCCAATACACGCACAATTGTAGAAGGGTTAGGAGGAACGTATTTAATGTTTCAAGCGAAAGCTGCAAAGTAGTTATAACATCCATTGATATAAGTAAGTCGGCAGGAAAAATCATAACTATGTAACGAAAAGTTAACCAGAACTGTTAGAGCTAAATTTAATACGTTGTATACTGTAGTTTCCTTTTTCCCCTCTAGCTTGAATACCACCAATCACGGCATAGGCAAGTTCTAACTCGTCGTCAAACATTTTTCCTGCTAGTTCATCTTTTTTCAGGTGTTGCCATTCCAATTCAAT
>JAIVFU010000240.1 GCA_020829485.1 Nostoc sp. CHAB 5834
GCCCCTTGTTCTGAAAGCTTCAAAACCCAGTCATTTGCCGCGGCAATAGCAGCTTGAATGGCTTTACTTTCAATCTCCATCGAGCGCACGCTGTAGGTGTTGCTGTTAGCCATAATCTGCAGGCCCTGAGAGCAATAGTGGTCCCGTTCAAGAGGGTCTGCATGGCGGCCTAGCTCGCAAGGGCCCGCAAAGCACCACGAACGATAGAGCATGGTCAACGCAATGAACCGTGTCACCGGCGTCCAGGTCTTGTGACCCGTTATGAGGGAGGCTACTTCCCGAGCCAGTTGCGGAGAAAAGCACAGAGGCGTGTAAATTGTTCGCAGGTCGATTTGGGACATGGCATCAAGCCTTTTGAGGAGCATGGGACTCGGGGTTGTTGTCTTCGGGAAGAGGGAATCGAGGGCGTGACTTGATGTTCGCGTCACCCTTTTCCTTCACTTTGGGGTCTGTCTTGAATTTCGCGTGAAGCTCAAACCAACGGAGCATTCGCTCCATTTGTAGGGCTGAATACTGCGTCTTATGGTGGTAGCCCGGCAGACGAAGCAGCCACTCTCGAACGGTTTCCACAGAGCCTTCCGTTGGCGGAGTTCGGCGCAAATAGGGCTGTAGAGGACTCCTCGTAACAGAAGAGTACGCGTCCTCTCCCATGAGCTCGGGAAGTCGCAGGTACAAAGCACCGGGGGCCGTCTCTAAGAACAACTGCATATCGATAATGAAGTTGTAGCTGGAGTAGTTGTCGTTAGGCGTTCCCGAGGGCCACGCGCTAGGCCAATCTGGGGCGCCCCCGCTATTTGCCAAGTTGGTAAGCCGCTGCTGAAGCCAGGGGTAGAAAAGCTCCATGTTGAGAAGAATGAGCTCTCCCCTTTGGATAAGCAAATACGCCACCAGCGGCATGCTCTTTGAAACCCACCCTGGTGCGGGCCCTGTTCGAACACTGTTCCCCCTATCCTGGGAAATGATTTCGTTGCTGATGTTTCGACTGAGGTAGTTATCTGCTTTGACATCAATACCCACGTGACCCATAGAGCGTCGACGGCCGGGGACGGTCACGCAAATGTCGACACCCTTGAGCTGTGCGGTGAGGTTGGCAGGGGAAACCTTCGCTGAAAATACTGTTTCGAAAAAGCGCGTGAGCAACTCGCACCCCATGGTGTCTAACGCGGTCTGGTCCCGCATGGACCGAGAGCCAGATGCATTCGGTTTTGTCAAGAAGGGATGGTTGTCGTCCATTTATAGATACAGTTGCTACTCTAAAGTAAACTGATTGTATCTGCATTCATCAATAATAGATACTGTCAGAATCTATTCATTTAAAATCTGACGCACTTAAGCGAAATCCTTAGGAGACCCAATGCAAAAATCGAAACTAGCTACGCTTGTAGCGCTTACCCTGGCCGCCACTTTGAGCCATGCCGCTGGCTCGGAGCAGCCCTATGTGCCCACCCTGAACCTTTCGGCTGAGGTCAAGGAGATGGCAGCTCCCGACCAAATGCAGGTGACGCTGGCTGTTGAGCGCTCGGGCAAAGACTTGGCTTCTGCGAACAAGCAGGTGCTGGAAGTGACAGCAGAAGCCCTTCGCCAAGCCAAGGCAGCAGGGCTGCCTGATGCTGCTTTGGACCAGGTCAGCACTTCCCAGACCTATGACGAAAAAGGGAAGCCCACGGGATGGCGGGTACGCGCTCAAGTCGAACTTGCCGGAAGCGACTTTGAGCCCGTGTCCCAACTCAGCGGGCGACTGGCTCAAAAAATGGAGCTAGTTGACGTGTCCTTCGGCTTATCCCGAGCCAAGCGAGCAGAGGTTCAGGGTCGGCTGCTGACTGCGTCGGCAAAAGCTTTCATGGAGAAGGCCCGTACAGCGGCTGTTGCCCTGGGCTACCGTACGGCGACAGTCAAAGAGGTGAACATCAACGAAAACGGCTTCATTCCCCGACCTATGCCGATGATGAAGGCCCGCGCAGGCGCCTTCGAAATGGCGGCAGACATGCCTCCAGTACCCACGAGCGGGTCCAACGTGGAGGTGTCGGTCACCACTTCGGGCCAAGTCGAACTGGTTAAGTAGCCCCCACTCCCTGAAACCGTATGTGCCCTGATAGTCAGGGCGCATCTGTTTGTGCCTACACCTGAGAGAATTTCAAAAGGACATCTGTGCACAAATTCAAAGACAAATCGTTCACCGTTGCGCAAGAAATCGAGGCCGTAACTCAGTACATCGCTGAGAAGTGGAGTGTCGGTCCTTGTGTAGGCTCCATGGTTTCCGATGTTGCTACCCGGGCGCTGTTTGACGGCCGCTGGTATCTGGATGGCTACGAAGCTTGGTTTAAGCTGCATCAACGGCTTGAAGCCCGCCGGGACCTGCTCAAGGGGGCGTACCCTACCAATGCAGCTATCGCACAAGCGTACGACGGCAGCTGCCTGCAGATGACTTTTCTTGGGGGCTCCCTCAGCATCCTCGAATCTCACTGCCGGCGCTCAGGGAGCTCTCCAGACTTTACGACCCGTGCTGAGACCGTGTTTCAACGCGCTTTTAGCATGCACCCTGGTCTGGAAGGGGCGTACCCCGCGGGATGGACCCACGACATTCCTGAAGACATCGACGGACTCTCCGCTGATGAGTACGAGAAAGGCCAGCTTGCATTGGACGAAGCCGCCTTCGGCGGTGGTACTGCGGGCGGCGAAAGCCTCCCTTACGCGGTATCGCTACCTTCTGTGGTTCATGAGGGGTATCGGCGCAAGTACAAACCCGGCCAAGTCTTGGTTACCGCTGTCTACGCTCATTTCCTCAAGTTTGTAAGTCATCTCAACAGCCAGGCTATTGAGAAAGCTTTGCACTCCCTGCACCTACAGGATACCAGCCCACATCTCGTCTGGAATGTGAACTTGGACTCTACCAATCCGCATCTTTGGGTGGCTTTGAAGTTGAGTGAGCACCAGTTTCATCGTCAAGGCCAAATCGTGCTTTATGGCGAAGCGGGGTACGCAAATGCTCTTGCGGCGCTGCGGGAATACGAGCAGCTGTCGGATGACGACAAGGCCAAAGCACAAGCGCAGAGCGCTGCAGACTTGGACCAGATGATGAGTGAAAACGAGACGGATGAGTCTCGTCAACATGCCGAGAGCATTGCAGCTCAAGATTCCGCAGTCCTGACGTCCTTGCTGGCGCAGGCAGAACGGCTCATTACTCCCCGCTTCTGCATTTGATTGAAATCCGGGCTCGACCCGGATTTTTTCATTAAAAAAGCCCTCTTCAGAATCCTGAAGAGGGCGAATTATTCGCTAACGCCGAGTGGAGACCGGCTTAGGACCCTTAGAACGCCGGCGAGGGATGTAGATGCGCAACCGGTCTTCATCATGCTTAGCCCCAATGGGTCCAAAGGACTCTACGGTGTAGTTGCCCGCATCACCGGCTTCCCGCGAGTCCCGAGCGTATTCGTCATTGCCTGAAATTACACCGCCAGTGCCCCGAGTCCAGACTACTTTACGGAGTTCTTTGAAAAAAAGCTCCCCCAGAAAGGACTCACGGGCGCACTCAACAGCATGGTTGTTTTCAGAGACGTTCCAGGTAACTTCGCGAGTTTTCACGTCGAAACTGACCGAAGCCACATCGACTTGGAGAACCTCTGGTTTTGTGACGCTGACAAGCTTGAAATCGCCCTTCTTTGGCGTCACCGGAGGAGATGGAACCCGATGAAACGGTCCCTTTTCTTTGTCAAGCTTGGTCAATAGGTAGTGGTCCAGGCTGTACGCCTCAATAGTCTTGAAGTTGTAAACAGGCACACTACTCCGAAAGCCATAGGAGTAGTTCGGAAGGGTTTCGTCCAGCAGTTTTTGCAAGCCTTCGTTCCAGTTGAAATTCCTCTTGCCTTTGCCGAGCGCTTTCAGCGCAGAGTGCAGTTTGCACAGTGTTTCAAAGTCAGCGGCACGTTGCTTGTTGTAAGCGTCCACCACGTTCTTTTTGAAATCGCGGAAACCGGTTGTGGAGAACTTGAAAGTGCCTCGTTCCCAGCCGTATTTGCTCATGGTTTGTCCTTTTTGAAGAGTAGTTGAACTACTTCGTATAGACAAACCCGCAGAGCCCGATAGCCCGCGAGACTTAGTAGAAAGCCCCTGGAATCGACTTCCTTATGCGCGCCATTGTTTCGTCCACCGAGTCCACCACGGAAAGGCGCTTGTGGAGGTCTTGTTCGGAAATCAACTTTTCGGCCAAGACGGCATCATTCATCCAGGAGACGAGTCCCGTCCAGAACTTGGCGCCATAAAGGAGCACTGGGATTTCAGGCATCTTCCCCGTTTGGATGAGTGTGAGCACTTCAAACAACTCGTCCAGGGTTCCTACACCGCCGGGCATCACCACGAATGCGTGGGAATACTTGCAAAAGGCTACTTTGCGCGCAGCGAAGTGCGCGAACGACACACTGACATCCTGATAGGGGTTGGGGTGCTGCTCGAAAGGCAGCTGGATATTCAATCCGATGCTCAGGCCGCGAGCAGAGCCTCCCAGCATGGCGCCGCGGTTGGCAGCTTCCATGATTCCGGGCCCACCGCCGCTGATGACCGCAATGCCTTTTTCAGTAATTCGGCGGGAGAGCTCGACGGCATCCAGGTAGTAGCTGCTTTGAGGGCTGACCCGAGCCCCTCCATAAATGGAAACAGCAGCTTTCACTGTATCCAATTGCGCCTTGGCGGTATCAAGTTCTCGGCTGATAGCATCGCCGATGCGAGAGTTGTTCATGTACATCCTTGTTATTTCACGTACGTCTAGCAACGACGTGTTAGCCCTTTGGGACTCAACGCTGGACGACAAAATTGCAAGCAAAAGCAGGTGAGAAGCAGGAGCAACCAGCAAAGACAAACAGCAACACTGTAGGTTCTGGGGATTCCTTGCCCGGGAGACGGACAACAAGCAAAAAGAGGTTTTCTCCCGAGTGGCTTCCGCAGACATTAGTTGTTATCTTGGAGTACCAAGGACTTTATGCTTCTCACCTGAGCCCAACGCCCCGAAGGGCGTCTTTGAACCTGTGAAGGGGGCCAAGCCTCACAGTACCGGCAACGGTTAAGCGCCGGTAACTTCCTTCAACAGCTCAGGAGTCAGCTTCAGCGTCACCTGATTTGTATTCGCCTGTGCCAGGGCGTCATCGAGCTGGTACAGCTTCGCCTGCAATTCGCTGATTTCCTTCTCCAGAGCTTTTGCAGCACGCTCACCCAACACGTTGACTGCTACAGACTGAAACGCCAAGTTGTCACGCGAGGAGTCCTCTACGGTTCCTTCAGCGGGCAGGTCCTGGACATGGGTACCTTGCAAAGACGCGGACTTCAAGAGCTTCTTTTTGTGCGCGATGACTTGCTTGATGACGCCGATTTCGGCCAGCAGTTCGCTGACTCGGTTATCTGCGTTTGCCATGGCCAACGCCGTGCGGATTCCGGCAAGTTCGCGAATCAAGCGACTGGCCTTTTCGGAGGTTTCCATGGCGTCAAGGCCTTGCTGGCGCAGGCGGCTAACGTGGGGCGCGGTGATGCCCCCAGTAACTACCACGGAGCCCCCCTGGGCTTCAGCTTTGGCATAAAGCTCGGACACAAGGCCCTGCAGACGTTCGGCAATCTTGTGAGCACGGCTCAGAGAAACAGTTTGGGTGGTCATGTATTGTGTAGCAGACGGTTTTATTCGGTTGCGGCGTCTTCCTTCGCTGTGGGCGCTTCTTCAGGAACAGCGGCACCGCCGAGCGCTGCAATCATGTCGGGGATGAACTTCTGCAGCTCGGCTGTTTCCAGCGTTACATCCGCGTCGAATCCGCCATCCTCGGACTTGGATGCATCGAACACACTGTCCAGCACCGAGATGGTTCGGAAGGTCATGTCCTCGTGCAGTACGAAGGAAATCCGTTCATCCCATGCCAGAGCCAGGCGCGTAGGGCGCTTGCCCTGCTCGATATGCACGGCGATTTCGTCGATGTCCAGGTTGTGACGGCCGTACTTCACGGTGGCCTTGTCGCTGTCCGATTGCTTGAGTTCGCAATCTCGCTCAATCTGGAAGGGCTCAGGAGCTTCCTTTGCAATGAGCCAGTTGGCCATTGCGGTCACAGGAGACAGCGCGGTCGTGACGGGTGCCACCACGACGGTGAACGACAGCTTCTCCAGCGCGATGAGCAGGCGGTCAATTACCGTGTCGCACATCTTGCTGCTGGTGCTGTTGATGACCAAAGTGCCCGCATCTCGGTCCAGCCATACCAAGCAAGCGGACAGTTTGCTGAAGGCACGTGCCAGCAAGGTGAGCTTCGCTTCGTCCTTCAGCTCGCGCTTTTCACGGCGGCCGGGTGCGTATCCACGCTCGGTTTCCAGCTCCTTGCACTTGCGTTCGACTTCCTCGGCAACGGCGGAGGCTGGCACGGACTTTCGTTCCACGAACATCTTGAGGATGACCTGGTTGTTGATGACCTCGGCCATGGCGTCTGTTGCATTCCCGCGAGGGGGGACCCAGCCTACCGACAACTCTTGGGTCGGAGTGGCCGGGGTGAACTTCTCTGCCTGCAGTGCCTGTTCCAGTGCCTCCATGGAAAGATGTTGCCAAGCGCCTTGAATGGTGTAAATGGTGATGTTTTTGAACATGCTAAAAGAAACAGTTGCCGATGAGGAAGCCCCGGAGGGCGCCTTGCCAGTATACACCGACAGAACTATAATGACAACCAACAGAACTTTTAATTTAGAAATGAACTTCGACACGTCCTCAACGGCCTTGTGCCTCAGCGCCATTGTTCGGCTGCAAGCAGCCTTTTATGCTGAAACGTCCCCTGTTAACAAGCATCGGTTTCTGTGCTTGGCCGCGGATGTGCTCGACCGAACAGTTCCTGCCGCTCCTC
>JAIVFU010000241.1 GCA_020829485.1 Nostoc sp. CHAB 5834
TGATGGTAGTCAGAAGTCCCTCCGTGACAATAGGGAAACACATTGAGTAGCCGTGTGAAGGGACAACTTTCATGCACGGTTTCGGATGGGAGGGGTGGAACAGTAATGTTCCCCTCGACCCTATCAATAGGACACGTTGTAAATTAATGTTGCAGAGCGTGTTTTGTTGATTTACTAACTTGCCCATAAATGATATTGGATAATCGAAATTTTGCACGATAAAATCAACTCTTCACCCCTTTGAGTGCTTCAAGCTTGCCCATAAACAATCATTTTTGGGAATGTTTCAACTGGAGGAATAAAGTAAAGCTTGGGATTGAAACAACGGTATATCATGGGTTTGGCTTGATGTCCGTTACACAACTTTACAACGTGTCCCATTTTGCAGATATCCCGGCTGAACCCCAATCGCAGGTAAATTGTCGAGCAGGAAATTTAACTGATCCAATTGGTCAGCCATCTGTCCAATTTCGCCTGGTGTCATTCCTGGCAAGCCAGCCACAAAATCTCCAATACCGAAGTAGCTGTTGAGCAACCCCTTCATTTCAGGCGCTGAATCAAAGGATTTAATTAATCCAGTGACTGACGGAGCAATAGGGGTATTCGCCCTGTCAGCAGGGGTTTGGGAACTGCTAGCACTGTCAGCAACTGACGAATTTTGGTTATTTCCCCTGTACTTGGTCAACGCACTAGCAAAGGCTGAAGCGAATGTTTTTTTATCTGTCACTTTCACCTCCTGAGTAAAACGCCTTTGATTAACCCTTCAGATTCTGCTTTCTGGCGCTCTAGTTGAGCGCTACAGGCAGCATTATCTAATTCCTTGTTTTGAATTTCTTGCTTCAGTCGGGCGTTGTCCGTCCAGAGAAAGACGATTGTTACTGCGATCGCTATCATCCAAAACAGGTCGAACAGGCTGAACTGTTGCTTCTGTTCCATTGCCGCTAGGACTAAGAAATTCTTCTATCATCCGCACAATCAGCCGTGATGCGGTGGAGATAAAATCTCGCTCTTGTGGGTACAGTTTGCCCGCTAATCCTGCCTGATCTAGTACAACAGAAGCTATCTGCTGGAGCTTTTGCTTGTTCCTAGATGTATTGTGACAGCCATTGATACCGCGACAGAGCGGCTTTTTAACGTCTTCAATCTGTGCAATCATGAAATTGCCTCCAAGTCTTGTTTGGGGGAACTGCCTTTTGGTGGGAGCGATCGCGTCTTTGCCGGGGCGATCGCTTTAACTTTTTATATCACAACTATAAAGCTTTGGGGTAAACTTAGAGCAATACGGGATAAATTTAGAGGTAATTTCAAGGATAAATAGGCCAGATGGCTCATAGATTCAACGTTTCCACGTACTATGTGACACCAGAACATCTAGAAAAAATGAGGGAGTTTTCTGAAGCATCAGGACACTCACTTCAGGATTTAGTAAACCAATTCACCAGGGGGCATACCACTAATCACCGTCCATACTATGAGCATTTGGCTCGGTTAGATGTTATTAAACGTGGGATGGATGTAGACGAGTGGGTAGACATAGTTATTAATGAAGGTTTCAAGGCGTTACCTGCATATAAGGAACAACCGACATCTGATGAAATTGGCCAAAATCCATTAGGACATATTATTTTGCCAAGTGATGTAATTACCCAGGATGGTAATTATATGTACCTCACCAAACAAAATCTAATTTTGGTGAAAACAGCAAATTATTTTGATGGTTCAAGCATAGCTAAGTTCATTTCTCGAATCATCTTTGACCATCTCAACTCTAGATGGGAGAAAAACTATGCTCGTCAAATGCAAGCAGAAAAATCTAACGATTGGTTAAAAATAAGGAGTTAGAAATGACTACAACGGCTACTACCCCCAACGTTGAACTAGCAATCAACACAATTTTTGAGGTATTGGGCGAACCAACTGATGAATGGCAACATCAGGCATTAGAGCAATACAAAAATGGTGATGCGATCGCAGTTAAAAAAATTAACGCTAGTCATTTGCGGGATTATTATTGTAAATGTTTGGGGTTTTTGGTCAGTGCAACAAGCACCAACCCCAATCTACGTAAGATTTTATCAGCTGCGGCCAACGCTGCTGCTGACCACGCACAGGTCAGAACTTTAGATAAAATCAGTGATGGAAATGCGCGAGCTTTTGAATCCGACGACCTAGTAGGCAATGCAATCCAAAACATTTTAAGATTCCTCACGCCCCAAACTGAATACCACCAACTCGCGCTAGCTTCCAGAACTAATTACGATGCTCTGAAAGAAATTGAGAAGGAAAATCCAGAGGATAATTTAATCAAGGTTTTGTTGTATCTAACCAAGGCAAAACCAGACTCCTCCGCACTGTTTACCATCATCGCGGAGGCTGGGACAACGGCGGCGCTGTATGTTAAAAATCTGGAACATCAAAAAATCACGGATGCGATCGCTGCTGCAATTAACTAACAATTTTCTTAGAGGAAAAGGCGATCGCACCCCTAAACTGCGATCGCCTTTTCGTTTGGCAAAGTCTCTCCCAGAGAAGGCATCGCCTTTATTCTTAGAGGATATTCAGGGTATTTAAGGCGATCGCACTATCAAAGTAATTACTTTCCTCGCTTGAAAATTTATGTGGACGATCATACCTGTCGCCCTTGCAGAGAGCATCTCATTAAAAATGACTCTTACAGCGAAGAGCCTTCATTACTAAATGTTAATTTCAAGTACATTTTTGTAGTATTAGTACTACGATAGTAGTGTATACCAACTAACTTCAGTACTATTCTTTACTCTCTTCTGTATTCTCATCTTTGTCCCGTTTGTTACCAAAATAGCTATCTAGGCGGTCATTAGCATCTTTAGATATTTTCTGCATGAAAAGTGCAGATCCTTCTAAGCTAAATCCCCCTAAGGCAGTTGGGATACCTAACTCTGTTTGACCAAAGCAGATCATCGCAAAACCTACAATATTCATGGTTACGCCTAACGTACCTGCAAACAATGAGCCGTAGAAACCAAACTTAGCTTTTTGGAAAAGTAGCTCTTGGTATTTTTTTCTTCCTTCGTCATCTTCTAAAGAAGGTTTAATACGCTCTTTGAGTTTGAGGTGCGTGGTTTGGTTAACAGTCAACTTTTTCGCTAGCTCCCATTGGGCATTTTGAAAAATGTTTTTCACGTAGCGTACTATACTACCTCTCTTTTGCCGACTACGGCTTCGACGTTCCAGATAATCGCCCCTCAATTCTTCTTTATTCTCTTGAACTGACGGCAGAGATTGCCAATTGCTCTTTTGAACTTTTGATTTTTTGTGTTTATCCATGTCCTTACCTTGTGTACTGAGGTTGCAGATGAGGGACGGAATACTTCGGGCATTGCTTAATTTCTTCTGCTTTGCAACATTTCCAATCTACTGACAGTGCTACTAACAGACTGATCTTATTTTAACTGTACAAAAGCGATATAGCTTGCTTAAATACAGTTTATCAATTGAGCAAATTTACTCAACTAAGTTTTTAGTATTATTATTTACATATAATTGCAGTAATTTTGCTGAATAGCACTTTCACGGCTACCGAAGAGGCAGAGGGGAAGGGGGCAGGGAGCAGGGGTGCAAAGCCCCACCCTTTTAGGGCACTTGACTGGGGCGGAGTACAAGCTCCTTCCCAGTCTCTCCCCCTTGCTCCCTGCTCCCCTGACTCTTTTGACCTTTATTCGTCTGCTGTATGCAGCAGATATTTCTATCTTAGTTTTTATTTGAGATAATGTGTACAAAAAAGATATATGTCATATAATAGTCGTAACTGAACACATCTGAGTTTGCTCAAAGTACTTATACCAAATTATTGTGAAGCTGCATGAAACTATAGAAAGCTAGAATGATTGCCAAGCATAGTTTCTAGCCTTTTGATTCTATGTAACTTCATACAAAATTGGTATTACTTTCTTAGTGAGGAATGACATAGGCGCAGATCAATCAAGATTTAAGCCCTCTCAAGAGAGCTTAATGGATAGCAAAAGCCAGAACAACAAGGATAAAGTTAACTTACGCCTTTCGTTTGTGCCTATCTGCAAATATCAACAAATGCTGATAAACACATCTCAGCTATCCTTCCTCAGTTCTCATTGAAACTAAGGAACATTTTTCTGCGCCTTAACAAATCATCAATCAAGGAACAAACATAGCTTCGTATCTCAAGAGGAAAATATGGAGGATACTCTCAAGGACAAGAATCATACTTATCTGTCTTGGATAAAGACCATTACGTTAAAGCTTTTGAAAGAAAGCAATGGCAAATATCTTGAGCAGTTAGACAATGTAATAGTTGAGAAAAGGAGAGAAAAATCTAATGTTATCGAAGAATGGAATGATCAGGAATTACATATACTTTCGTCGGTTGAAGAGGATATTCTTTCTGTACTATATCCAAATAAAGAAGTCTACGGTTTGGCAATTATCAATACAATTGAAGAGGTTAGTAAAGGTAAGAGAAAAATTGGGCCTAATACTTTATACCCTACATTGCGCCGGATGGAATCTAGCGATAAAGGATATATAAGTTCACGTTGGGGGGATGAAAGGCCAGAAGAGCTTCTTGAGCGAGGGGGTGCTCGTCGTAGATACTATAAACTAACTGATAAAGGTCGAGAGGCATTAGAGGCTGTATGGGAGTACAGAGAAAATCTTCTTGGGATTGGGTTTAATCAAATATCCAACCTTTGCTAACTAAGTCTACATCAATTTCAAATTGGCTGAATATTGCAATCTCATTGTAGGTTGATCTCAATATGGTGAGTTCGTTGCTTTTAGTAAACAGGACAAAAACTAAACGCTCTCTATCCTGTAATTTTTTCTTGGCAAGATACTGAATTCAACTCTCAAAACAGGACAAAAACTATGAAACTCAATCTCAAAGATGACAACAATCTGCTGTTTAAGTGGGCTTGTAAGGGACTCAAATATTTTCTGCTGACTCTGTTTAGTTTAGCGATTGCTCTTGTTTTGTCTCACGTTTTTGGCGCTGTCTCAATAGTTGGGATGCTGTTATCCACAAATCTATGGATATGGTTGATGAAGATAACAGTATCTCTGTTTTGTCTATTTGCAATTGCTATGATATTTGAGTCTTGGAGTTGCAGAAAATATGCTCTTCTCTACAGGAGTCAGAATTTGAAAATGGCTTTCAACTAAAACAATAACCCGTTTGGGATGGTCTGTGCAGAACCCTACCGATTGGATTAAATTGGATTAGTTGGAAACGAAGTCTTATTATTGGCTATCCAGCAATACAGCTCAGTTAAGCATTTCTTCCTTCTCTTTGCATCCTTATCTGCGAGGTGCTGCCCAAAAGCGATATCCTGCGGGAAGTCGCTTTGCGTCTACGTTAAAAAAAATTGACTTTGACAAAGAGTTTCAGCCTTAACTGAACCGTATTAGGCTATCTACCCCTTTTGACCCCTACCGAGTGGGTTAAATCGGATTGGATTGAGGCACAAAAAGTAAGCATCGCTTCCAGAACAAATGCAGCCAGAACCACAGGCTGGATCAGAGAGTGAGGGAAGCGATCACTTTCTTAGAGGAAAAGGCGACCCAGTACGATCACCTTTATTTAGTGAAAGCGATCGCAGTCCAACTAGATCGCCTACCTCTAGTTTCTTACTTCAATCCAGACTGTGCTTTACTCTTGAGCTTGCCATGCTCAAAAATAACGGTGATTTTGGAACCATCAGGATTTTCCCAGACAAAGGTTGCTGTTGTTACAGAGCTGTTAACCTCGGCACCTCGGCTCAAGATTGACCGCACATCCGTTAATGACATTCCTATTCTCAACTGTTCATACTCTGCACGATCAAAAAGGCGAAGTTGAACTTGGGTAGATTGTTCAAGCTGCTGAGGATGGAAAGGAGCTTGAAGACCATGCAGCAAATAACCGAGTATTACTACTATTACTCCAGTTGGAATAACGATCTTTACATCTACCTTTGCCAGCAATCGAGCGAGAATATTATTAGATTGTGTGGGGTTAGTTTTATTAACCATTGAAGTAACTCCATAAAGTTTATTGTTTGGTGCTAGTTTGGTGGCCGCCAGACTAGCTTTAACTGTCATATCAACTTGTAACTGGTACAAAGTAGGCGTTTTCGTTTTTTGATTTTTCAGCAAATAACCTCCATGCAGATAATGTCACCAGGTTATAAACCTACTTTGTCAACCTTGCTGAGTTTGTTATTCCCACTCACAGAAAAGTTAGTGGACGGTTTTGTTGAGGTATCAAAACCGCCCATCAATAGAGTTTCCTACATAATTCTTTTTAGCTGGTTGGCTTTATCTGGCTACGCTCATAGTTCAGCAACTTAAGCCATAAAAAGTAGGCGATGCCTACGGCGGTAAACTACGCAGTCATTACAACCAGATCGCCTTAAAATTACCTATTTAAGTTATGAAGTCTATCAAAGGGCGGATACACCTGAATTTAGACGAAAAATAAATACTGCATTACTGCATCAATTACTGCATTAATCTTCTACATCCTTAAGTGCTTCATCCAGCAAAAGCCGCACAATCTCAACCTTTTTTCTACTTGTCTTGGCTGCCAGCACAGATAACTTACGGTGCATTGATTCAGGCAAGTCAACAGTTAGTCTGATTGTTGGCTCTTTAGAAGGTTGTTGAAGTTGAGACATGAGATTAAACTTGGCTGGTTGCGGGGCGGATATAGGTGATATAGGTAATATAGATTGTGGTACAGGTTCCTGCTCTAGTGTTGGCTGAGTCTCGCTTTGAGTGTCTGAGTTTGCAGTCTCCTGGCTTTGGGAACCATAAACAAACTCATGGGCTAGAGCATCATCAAGG
>JAIVFU010000242.1 GCA_020829485.1 Nostoc sp. CHAB 5834
CGTTTCTGCTTTCATCGTCACCCCCGGGTTAAGCAAATGAGCCTTTGCAAGCAAGACCTCGCGTGCGGACTGTTTCGCCTGGGACCATTGTTCCAACGGATAGTCAATGAAGGACATGTGCCTAACGACCGTTTGATAGAAGAACCCGGCGATGGTGCCGGCGGCAAACCATTCAAAGGGCGACTCAGGGCCCACGAGCCATGTCATCCAAACGCTGGTAGGTGCACTCGCTGAGCTGTCGGACGATAACGAGGGCACCACCTGCAAGAACCATTCTGCTAACAAGTGCGTTGTCGAGAACAGAAGGACCCCGCCCAGGACAATACGCCAACGGCTGCACACTCCGCGCCAAGCAGAGGTCCAGGCCTGGCGGTAGGCCGAAATGCTCGAATCGGAGATGTCACTGTTTCGGGCCAGCTCCACAAAGAGTAGATAGCTGAAATAGCCCACGGGCGCTGCCAGCATGCCGGGGAGCAAAGCGCCTGCCACCAAAGAAAGGGCTAGAGCAGTGGCTGACCAGACGAGAAAATGGCGCCTCCACAAGGACAGCGCCTCATTGCACCATCGCTTTTGGAACCCGTCTGCAATCTTACGGGGCTCGATGACCATGCGCTACTTTTGAGCGGGTGCCGCCGAGCCGTGAGCGCTATTGGGGTGCTTGGCTTCCCATTCTTTTCGCTTTTCTTCAGAGTCCCACACGATATTCTCTGGGACGAGGTTGGGGTTGAACGTAGCTTCACGCACAGTGGATTCAGCAGGCTGAGACTTGGCAGCAGCAGGTTTAGCCGCCTCGGGAGCTTTTTCACAGCCCGCCAATGCGACAACTGCAAGAACCATTGATAGCAAGGATTTTTTAAGCATTACTTTTCTTTCGAGACGGTTTTTGAATTAGGGACACAAGGTCCTGGATGCCCAGCACAGTGCTGAAAATGATGAACACGTAGAGCCCCCCGCTCAACGAAACGTTTTTTAACTGTTCGGGAATTTGAAATCCTGTATCCATCTTGCTCAGCGTTGCTGCGCACCACACCGTTGATACAACGTTGATGAATATGCAGGTCACGAGAAATAGAACGGAGCCGAGCCTGTCTGCTTTGAAGCGTTTAACCGCCTTGTCAACTTTAAGCCAACTCCATACAAACAAGATGCATGGGAGAGAGATTGCGAGGAGAGTAGTAGTCATCAGTGGTACTTAGTAGAGCGCAGCTTTTTATCCGGAGCGCCTGCTGCGTCTTGTCCCATCTGTTCAATGCGCGAATAAGCGCGGCCCAATGCTTTTGCTTGAACCGTGGAGTCCGCACTTCGACGGAGCATGGAAGCGACAGCGTGCACAGAAAAGACCGCCAGCGAATACACGACTAGGTGCTCCAACATTGCTTCTGGCAATAAGGTCGAGATACCCTCTTGCACGGCCGTGAGAGGGGGTATGAACTTACCTAGCCATGCCGCTTTGCAAAAGTACATGACAAGGTATCCCAGATGACCAAGGATGAGCGCAATCCATACGGGCATAAGTAGACCAGTCAGCATCGCGGCGCCTGTCACGCCCGAAGCGGAACGCTTGGACAGGTTCCCCCCGGCCTCTTCTACTAAAGTAGCCAGGACAAGAGCGAAGCCAATCAAAGAGAGGAGAAAAAATAGTCCCTCCATCGCAATGGGCGGGAACACAGCACTCAGAGGGGGGAGTTGCTCTAGCAAACCATCAAGGGAGTCCATAGTCCATCAAACAAAGCCGGCAAATGCCTCCTCGTATAGCGTTTTCACGTATGATGAGAAAAGTGGCGCTAAAACTGACAACAGACATGTTGCAGCGCAGGCGTCAGGCACTGAAGCCCCACAATTGAGGAAGACTGATTGGACGGCAAGTTGTGCAAAAATAAGTTTTGCAACTGCCTTGAGTTGGCTGCTGATTTTCATTGGTTTTAATTTAAGGCGGTTTCCTCGCCGTTCACTTTTAATTTCGTAAGTACATTTTAGATAAAGATTTGTGTGATGTCAAGTAATTTTAGATTTGTGCGCCAGAAAGACTCTAAAATTATTGTTTAGACTGATTGCAAGTTGTGCTACAATTTATACGTAGACGTAAAAAAAAACCCGCCTCAAGAAGGGCGAGTTTAAAGAAATCATCGAAGTTAGTTGTTCTCGAATTGGTCTCGAACGGCACTCAGCAAGGCCAAGCAAAATACCAGGGCGATGCCCATTCGCAGAGATGCGGAAACAAAGGAATTGCTCACCGAAAAGGCTTGCATGCAAACGAGTGCCAGAAGGCTCAAGAGAGCGACAAATTTAGCCATATAGATATCCTTGAAATGAGGTTTTCATGATGTATAGGAACAAGGGATTTACCCTTATCGAGTTGATGATTGCCGTGGCAGTAGTGGGAATCTTGTCAGCCATAGCGCTGCCTTACTACGGGGACTACGTCATCCGAGCTAAAGCGCCCCAAGGGCAAACAGCGCTTTCCACATTCCTTGCCCACATGGAGCAGCGATATCAGGACTCCGGCAACTACGGCGCAAACAACCAGTGCGTCGTTACCCCCGCTAATACGCAAAACTTTACGATGGCATGCACTTTAGGTGCTGAGGGACAAAGTTTTACAGCCACCGCAACAGGGAAGGGTCAGCTAAAAGGAATTACCTACGAAATTGACAGCTCGGACACCCGGAAAACGAATGCGCATCCTAAGGGCCTGCCCCCCACGAACTGCTGGACTACCAAGGGCGGGGTATGCGACTGAGCCCCCAAAAACCCCACATGGCCGGGTTCACGTTGCTAGAACTGATGGTGGTGTTGGCTATTTCCGCCATTGTTCTGCTGCAGGCCGTACCGGCACTCGGGGACTACATCGTCAACACCCGCGTCAAAGAAAGCGCAAACCTTCTTGTATCCACAGCAAACCTTGCTCGCAACGAAGCCCTCAAGCGCAATTTGACGATTTCCTTGGTTTCAGACGGAACGTCAGTGTCAGTGCAACGGGCGGCCGACGGAAAGACGACAGTGTTTCGCACAGTACGCCTGGCGGCGGGTACTGCCATCAACGCTTTTACCGTGGACTTTGACAGCGCCGGTCGGGTAGCTCCATTCGGCACCTCTGTTACCACCCAAGTCCTTCCCAGCTCTGCCAAGACATGCCCCGCCAAGTTGGTCTGCCCCTCTGTCCAAATCGAAGCGGGCGGGGGTGCGGGTATCTGCAAACAAGGAGATTGCACATGAACACACGCATTGGTCAACGAGGCTCCTCGCTACTAGAGCCCCTCATTGCCATTGTGATTCTCTGCGTGGGAATCTTAGGCATTGCTCGGTTTCAAATTAACGCTGTGGTGCAGACCACCGATGCCCGGACCCGAGCGGTAGCCACAAGTTTCACCGAGGAACTTCTGACTTATGTCCGCACCGACCACGCCAATTCGAGCTGCTACACCCTCCCTCAAGCAGGCGAGTGTGCAAGCGATGCCGCAAAGGCATTGTCGAAAGACTGGGAATCCAAAGTAAAGAAGGCCTTGCCTGGCTTTGAAAGTGTGACTGTGGGGCTTGCTGGCTCCAAGCTCACGGTGACCGTGAAATGGGTTAGCAAGGCGTTCAAAGAAGGACGCGTTTTCGAGGTGAACACCGATGTACGCTAAAACTCGTCCACAGTCTTTTCAGCGAGGTTTTTCGCTTGTTGAACTGATGGTTGGTACTGTCATTTCTTTGCTTGTTGCGCTTGCTGCGCTCGGGTCCACCCAGTTCTTCATGGTCTCTCAACGGCAGTCCGCTGGAATGGGTACTGTCGAGTCCTCCGCTACGTCGGCCATTGCCTCGGTCAAACAAGAAGCCAGCATGGCCGGCCTCGGCCTTTTGGGCCAGGGGGGTTCGCAATGTCTGACAATGAATTTATCAGTCGATGACAAACCCATTCTGGACGGCGTTTATTTGCCTCCTGTTTCCATCGTGGACACAGACAAAGAGACTTCCCTCACGGTTGCTTACGCCACATCTATGGAAGCAGCTACCGGTGTTCCTCTTCTCAATGCGATGGCCGCAATTGTAGGACCCGCGGAAACGACTAGCTTCGTCCCCACCACTGTTGGCCAATCGGTCATGCTCTCACCTGCCGAGTCAACATCCCAGCCGTGCACAGTGCGGTCGGTGACCAAAGTTACCGCACCCGCGGGTACCAAACGCCAGTTGCTTGAGTTCGCGGCTACCGGCAAGCACAACAAGGTCGCGTTCACTACGGATACCCCCTACCCTTACAACAGCAACGTCATCCCCTTGGGGGCCTTGACGCTGTCAAAGTTTGAGCTGAAAGACGGGGCCCTGGTGATGACTCGACCGCTGGTGAGTAATTCGGAATTGATTCTTACAGAAAACGTTGTTGCATTCATCGCGCAGTACGGCGTATCCGATGGTTTGAGTCCTGGCATTAAGACTTGGGAATACGCCAAGGACGCCTGGGCCAGCGTGACTTCCGCCTCGGCACCGAACATCCAAGCCATACGGGTGGGGATTGTGGTGCGCTCAACCGCCAAAGAGAAAGCTGACAAAAGCGGTACCTGTGCCGTCACTACCGAGCAACCCGAGCTTTTCGGCAAGACGCTTGAACTTTCTGGCGACTGGCAGTGCTACCGGTACCGCGTTATCACGGGGGTGACTCCGTTGCGAAACGTCCTCTTGGGAGCCTCTGCATGAAGAGCAAAACTCATCAACAAGGGGCATCACTGGTGCTGGTGCTACTGCTCCTTACCGTCATGCTTCTGGGCACCCTGTCTATGGCTCGTATCACCGATGCCTCCCTGAACCTCGCGGGTAACGCATCCTACAAAGTAGCCGCATTGCAAGCCTCCGAAGTGGGTGTGTCGGAAGCGTTTTCAGAAATCAGCGCTTTAGCAAGCGAAGAGGTGGACACTGGAAACTGGTACTTCGCCACTACCCGAAATGTCGACAGTGCGGGGCTTCCCGCCAATGTGGAGTGGGACAAGTCCAAAGAGGTATCGGTCGGCCAGTACACGGTGCGATATGTGGTGGAACGAATGTGCTCGGGTACTCTCCCAGTTACCGACTACACGAAGCAGTGCTTCCTCAAGAAGAGCCCCGAGGTAGGCTCCTCAAAAGCGGGAAGTGAAGTTCTGGAGTCTCCCTCGGTACGTCAATACAAGGTCACAGTCAGCATCGCAGGCCCTAAAGAAACACAGACCTTCGTACAAGAGCTGATTTCCCGCTAAGTCGAATCTAAATTTTATATCCCAGCCGAATGATTGGTATAATTTAGACAAGATTCTATGCGACTCTAAAATTCAAGAGGTCATATGTTAAAAAATTTCCGCGCTGCAGTTCTCTTGGGCGCCTCCGTCATGCTTGCGATGAGTACGGCCACAGCCACCGACATCGCCAAGGTTCCTTTCATTGGGCAAGGAACCGAAAAGCCCAACGTTATTTTCGGGATGGACGATTCCGGCTCGATGGACTTCGAGGTACTTCTAAACACGAACGACGGCTCGTTCTGGTGGGATGGTGACAATAAAACCGGCTGGGACTCGAAAGGGAAACCGTTGTTCAACAGCTTGGGGTCTTCTTCCAGCCTCAATAAATTGACATACCTGTTCCCCAACGGCTGCGAGGAGTATTCACGCCGTCTGTGTGACAGTACCGACCACTATGCAATCCCCCCTACCCCACAGTTTGCAGCCTTGCGTTCGGCCGCATTCAATCCCCAGTACTACAACCCCAGCGTGACCTATACCGCCTGGAAGCCGGCGGCTATCGAAGGTTCAGTGGTGTCATTCCAAAAGGCATCGGGTACGGGGGCTCTCTCGCACCCTCTATTTAGCTCAGGGGCGATGAACCTCACAGCGGTGCAGCTGTCTCGTGCCAGCGGATTCACCTTTGAAATGTTCGGAGGAATGAATATCCCCGCTGGGTCAGAGGTGTACAACGCCTCAAAGAAAAAATGGGAGACATCCTCGGCTCGCACGGTGAAAGCTGGCGACCAGGAACGGGCGTCCATCGGGTACTACCCTGCCACATATTGGCAAGTTGAGTCCTGTGCCCCCAACGGGGCCAGCTGTGTGACAGGCCCCACAGGATTGACGCTCAAACGCTATGAAATCAAGAACGGAGTAACCTTCCCTTCTGGTCGGAGCTATGTGGACGAATTGCAGAATTTTGCAAATTGGTTCACGTACTACCGCAAGCGGAAATTGATGCTTGCGAGTTCTATGGGCCAGGTGATGGAAGAAATGCGTGGTATGCGAGTGGGCGCGGTCAGCTTCAACAACCGCTCTCCCGTGACCATGTATGACACCGATGCCAAGGACGATACGGCCAATGGTCGCGTTATGGCGGGCTTCTTCTATGGAAACAGTTCCAGCGGGGGCACGCCTACTCGCGAAACCCTCAAGTACATTGGGGACCAGTTCAATACGAACAAGGGCGTCATACAGTACAGCTGCCAAAAGAACGCTGCGTTCATCGTTACTGACGGTTTCTCCGGCGTAACCAAAATAACGCCGCCTTCATACCCTGACACTTACGGAAAAGGCTCGCCTTTTCAGACCACGTATGCGGGCACACTGGCTGATATCGCTCTGTCTTACTACACCAACCGTCTACGCGCCGACTTGGCTGCGGGCAACGTCCCCGCAGCAGCTGAAAACAGCGGTCCTTCAACGGACAAGAACAAAAACCTGCACATGAATACCTATGGCATCACGCTGGGGGCGAACGGAACGCTGTGGCCCGGGGTGACTGACGCCTACGCCCAGACAATGTCCTGGCCCAATCCGTCTACGAGCCAGTCCCCTACCAGTATTGATGACCTCTGGCACGCGACTGTCAACGGTCGGGGAGGT
>JAIVFU010000243.1 GCA_020829485.1 Nostoc sp. CHAB 5834
TGTGTACCTAATTTGGTTTTAATGCTATCTAGTAAAGCCCCGCCCAGACAAGTGAAGTCCACATCATTAGTTGATACGATAGAAGCTTTTACCCAGGGGAAATAAGCAACTCCGTAGTTGAGATTATTCTGACCTACCCCACCCCGAAAAGCTCCTATGGCAGTATCTAATGCTGTACGATCGAGAATGGCACTGTCGTATACATCCATGATTGCCATTCGACTTTGGTCAAGGGCGCATCGACGAAGCACACTCGTCATAACTTTATTATATTCTTCAATCGTACCAAGTCGATGAGCGTCCGGGCATAGAATTAATGTTGGTTCTTGCTCGAAGGCTAATGTGTCAATGGCATCACTAAAGATTTTGGGTGCAGGTGCTGCATGATCCCCATAAAGGCCAGCCGATATAATGTAGCAAGTGGCACCACCATTCTGGTAAAACAGTTTGAGACTATTGTATAGATAAAATGGCTTTTTATCAGACGTAAATGACAACTCCCCAACGGTAATAGTATCAGGAAGAGGTGCAGTGACTGGGGCGCTAGGATTCGGAAGCAGGGTAAACGTTGGTACATGTCCCCGCCCAAAGATGGTATTATACTCCTGTAAGGAAGTGATGCGAACGGGCTTGCCCTTCATGGTCTGCCCTTTGTGACTGGCACTTTCTGTATAGCCGATGAAGACGGGTATAGCCGTCGCTACCTCTACTACCGAATTGGGGAAAGCGTTTTTTTCAACAATGTAAACCCCTGGGGTTTTGGGAGGAACAACCATACAGCAAGTTCAGCGAATTAGTGAATGATTAGATGTAAATCAATATTTCTGAATACGTTTTTTTATTGTCTTTCTCTTTGGGTTTTACAAATGAGTTAACGTCTGGCCTGGGTAGGTTCTGAATAATAACCCGCTTAGGTCGGTTTGCCGGAGCATCGATTAGTTGATACCGCTCTGTATTTACTTTTTTTAAAGCAATTGGGGCAGGCAGGTGGAAAAAGACGCCCTCTCCAATCTGTTCCGGGTTAATTTCAACATCAGGGCCAACGACGATCCTGAGATCATTGAGGTTTGGTCCATTTTCCGAGAGTAGCCGATCTCTCTTGCGAATGACATACCGCCAAATTGTTGCCCGGGATTTAATAGCGATCTTAAAGGTTGGTGATAATTCTTTAGGCAGAGAATCCACGATCAGTACAGCCCAAGGTTGTACTGAACCAAAGGCGTTGTCAAGCCGTATATCAATCTGTTCGGTATCCGTAGGCAGATTAGTCAATAACCTATCATTCCACTGTAAATCAAGGTGGGCAGGCGCAACGCCACCCACCGGCTTTATCCCGTCATCAACCGGGCTACGAGAGCCTGTACTGGTTTTGAAACAGAAAATTTTGCCAGTTGCCGGAGATTCTTCCGGTTCTGTGTAATTACCGAAATACGGATTCGTTGGCTGTATCGCGAATACGAGCGGCAAAAATGGTTCCCCTCGTTTCCCGGCTTTAGAGTCATCCTGTAGCCAGGTTTGAATCCGTTTTTCAGCAATTAGGATAAACTGATTATCGAGTTGCTTCATGCGGATACCCACACGTGCCAGTTTAGTTGCAGTCGCGGTCGTTGGCGTAATTCGGTACTCCTTAAATTTATTGTCATTGAAGTAAGAATGTTCCAGAACAACAGTCAGTAATTTGACGAACGACGTATTCATAGCGATTGGGCCTACTGTTTAACACTGGTTATCAATGGTATTGACCCCTGACTAAGGTCTTCCTGGATAGTCAGCATACGAACTTTGTATAACACAGCAGGGATATGTTTCCCGCCAAGCTTACCCCAGATGTGACTCCATTCCTGAAAGCTAACGGACTGTAAATCGACCACTAATCGGTCAATGGATGGATCAAGCGATGAAGTCTGATTGGTAAATACACCATGACTTTGAAAGAAGGTCAGTGTCTGAGAAATGAATTTTAACGATTCGGTATAGTCATTAAATGTGGCTCCCGCCAATACATATAGATTGATACCGATTGAAGGTGATTTTCGAACGGCTTCGTCCTGTTTTACTTTAATTGAGCTGACGTTTCGAAGCGATGTTTCGGGTTCAATGTTAATCAGAGAGAGCGTAACCTTGTCGATATTCCGGGTGGACAAAGACCCGTCAAGATTGGTATAAGATGACAATATTGCCTTATCTTCATTTAACGCAAAAACGCTTTTTAAGTAGCTATTCAGTTCAGATGTCAGAAATTCAAGAGCAAGTTCTATCATTGTGTTAAACTGAAATAACTAAGTATTTAATTGTTTTGTAAACTAAGTACTTACTACTAGCCTTCCTATAAATGCACTTATAAAAGTTTTGTATTTATTAACCGGTGTATATATGTTTAAAGTGAGTTTGTGAATTTTAACTATTTGACTATCAATAATTTGACCTTTTAAGTCAAAGTCTCTACTGGCTTTGATATATGTAAATCTCTAGAACGAAATGGCGAACTCCGTATATTCTTTGGTAGTGAGTACCATCAGCATAGCATTCAGCTCATGATTTGGCGGATAGCCAAATTGACCAAATAAGATTTCTCAACACGTTCTTGCTTTTTTAGCTACGTAGCCCTGTGTTTTACATGTTAACATTAGCATTTATAAAAAATAAATCAATTGATTTTCGGCGTACAGTACTGGTCAGCTTCATATAGGTAAGAAGTAGCTCAAAACACCCTCACAAAGCTTCTGGTGGATGTTGCGTACCACTTTCTTTATGTGACATCGATGTTTATTTCCGTACATGCTCCCCTCCTACTCCAACCGGCCATTTTCGGCTAATAAAAGGGTAACTAATGCTATTTATTGGACTCTGTAATCGGCTGTTAGTTAATGATTTGTCTCAAGATCAATCGTTAATGAAAACCGTTCAGGAAACCCTCCGTTTTATTTAAATATAAGATTCAAACCGAGTGGTTCACTGTACCAAATTTCTTTTTAGTAGACTTTATTGCGTTTTTGATCCACCCTTACTTGGTGACAAAACAGATCCTGCTTCCCTTCCTTGAAAGCAGCAAGCTTTGCAAAAATTCAACTAAGGGAACCTGCATCTGCTGTTTTTAACTGCACTCCAGTATCTTAAATTAAGTACGTTGGCATAAGTTGCTAAAATACAAGGACTTAGCTTTACTTAGATCTTCTTTGAAAGTAATGTTGCCAGAATGGCAACATTACTTTCAAAGAAGATCTAAGTACTTTTTAATCGTTTAGCCTTGTTCGAAAGAGCGATGATTTCATCGCAGGATTTCTCAAATCTTGCAGAGTTTGGGCTAAGCTCAGTGGCCAATTTGATGATTTTGTTCACTAAGTTCTGTAGTGCTTCATTATCAAGTGCTGGTCTTTTTGGCTTATCAAGAGCGGGCTTCTCATCAAATGCCAGTAATTCTGTTAAAGTAAGGAGACGCGAATTTGTTTCATCACTCTTTCCAACAGCACGGATCAAATCTTTTGATACTTTTCGTTTTCCTGTTAACACATCTTGCTTCAGATCAGGGCTAAGTTTATCGATTCCTTCGGAATATTCCCGGTCGCGATGAATGGTTCTTGGAGAAACGTTGAACTCGTTAGCTAACTTATCCTGTGTCCGCTGGGCTAATCTGTCCTCTTGTTCTTCGATTTGTAAATAGTTTTTTCCATCGATGACAGGCCGACCAGCTGCTTGACGTTCATTTCTATATTTAAGTCCCCTTAGGTAGGCAGTTTGCTCAGGTGTTAAATTACGACGACCTAACTGGTTATTGATCATAAACTCGCGAACAGCTTGAAGATCGGGAAACTCCCGGAGCATAACTCTAAAATCAATATTATTTTTTTTACATATGGCATAACGGTTATGACCATCCACTAACACATTTAAAGGCGAATCATTGCTGGATCCATCAATCTCACCTTGTGTTGTTTGCCATATCAGTAAAGACTCTCGACATCCATCTTTTTGAATATTTGCTTCTAGCTGTTCGTACTCAGTAGCTTGAAGTGGGGGAATGAATGATTTCAACTGAGGTAAAACCGTCATGTTGGCCTTTATTTCATCCAACATGCTTTGCATTAAATTAGCTGTATTTCTGTGTAACACAGGAGGTGTACCAGCAGATGTTGCAAATTTTTTCATTATTAATAAGGTAGGATTAGGGGAGGTTGTTAGCGAATACCTCATCAGCTAAGGATTGGTAATCGGCTGCTCCTGATGAATTAGGCTTGTAATCAAAAATGGTCTTGCCTACATATTGGGACTCAGCAATGGCTACATTTTGTCTAATTTCTGTCTTAAAGAAAGGTTGCCCTTTTAGATCGTCCCGAACCTTGCCCATCAATTCACGGTGAAGTACTAATTGAGAGTTAACCTGGGCCATTACAATTCCTTCTACCTTCAATTTAGGATTAAATGATTCTTTGATATCTTGTATAAGTTCTAATAGATTGTACATGCCTTTTACAGCAGATGCTTCTGGTTCTAAAACAACTAATGCAGCTGAAGACGCAACCAGAGCAGAATATGTAAAGATATTTAGGGAGGGTGGGCAGTCTATAAGGATATAATCGTATTTTAACAAAATCGGTGCTAAGGCATTTCGAAAACGCAAAACCCCACTAGGCGTTTTTATCAATTCTGCTTCTGCCTTCGCTAATTCTAGGTCGCTAGCTACAACATGGTACCCATCTGATAATGGGACTACCGGTAAAGGGCTGCCTTGTGTAAGTGTTTGCAGTAACTGCTGTTCAGGGTTATGAATACCTAAGCTTTGGGAAAGATTTCCTTGGGAATCCATATCAATCAAAAGAACGGATTGGTGCCTGTTGACTAATCCTTTACCAAGATTGATGGTTGTTGTGGTTTTCCCAACACCTCCCTTGTGATTGACGATTGAAAGAACAATGGCTCTTTTCTCACGGAACTCATTGATGCCATACTGAAGGAGGATTGGTTCTAGTGCTTTCAAGTGAGATTCTGTTAGCCTTCGCTGCCCATTCATTGCTTTCGCTAATGTTCCTGCGGGTAAACCTGACTCTTTCGTTAATCCAGAGTGAGATAGAGTGTATTTTTTCTTCAAGAAGGCGTATACTTCTTCGTGCGTAAGCATAACATTACCTTTAAGTCGTGCCTCAAATTTATACCAAAAATAAAATTATCTCCTTGTGTTGGTATCATTTTTTACCAACACAAGGAGATGATGTAGTTAATCGTCATTTGAGAGTACAACATTTTAGACTTTTACCTAATGTAAAATGCGTTGTGTTAAATACTTTATATTACTGAATATCAGATAGTTATGCTTTAAGTCCGTACAAAATAGTAGCTATAATAGTATTTAGATCATTCAACACTTCGAGAGAAACCATTAATCCTAATTATAAATGGTGTTAAACTGTTGACTCACAGCATTTTGTGCGTAAACTCCGTACAAAATAGTAGTCGCGGTATCTTCAATAATAATTGACCTTTGCTTTTCTTTTTCCCAATTTAACTTTTCTTATTTTATTTTAAACTATTCTAATTCTTACTTTAGAAGCTAATTCTATCAAACTATTTGTGATCATTCTTTATTTTAACTCTTTTGATTATTTTAACCTACCCATAATATATTGGTAATGAGTTAGGTATGACACATATCCCCGTACAGAATAGTAGCGATCTCCGTACAGAATAGTAGTGACCTCCGTACAGAATAGTAGTAACATTTCGAATTAACTCCGTACAGAATAGTAGTAGAGTGTTTGTATCTCCGTACAAAATAGTAGTGATCTCCGTACATGTTATTATTTTTGTTAGGTTTACTTCATAAATGTGGATAACTATGAAAAAGAAAACTCCTGCTAACCAACTATCTATTTTGGGGAAAGTTGACAATGCAGTACGAATGCTCTTTCAAGCAAATGCGCTAACAGTTGCTAACTATGAGATGAGTGCGTTGCAAAAGAATATTTTTTACATGGTTCAATCGCAACTAGGAGCTGATGATGCTCCCAATAAGGAATACGTTATTCGCATCAAAGACTTGATTGACGTAACTAATGTGGTTAATCCTTATGCTAATTTACGGTTAGCCACTAAGACGATGATGCAAAAAATTCTTGAAATTTCAATTGATGGAAATCTTTTGCAAGTAGCACCTTTCTCTTCTGTATTTTATAATACTGATGAAGGGACAATTGCTATATGTATCGATTCTAAGCTTCGCCCATTTTTATTTAATTTAGAAAATCGTTTTACGACTTACGGCTTCTACGAAGCCTTACTCGTATCCGGAAAATACACTAAACGATTATATGAAATGCTGTCTCAATGGAAGAATTTGGGACTGATGAAAGTTTCGATTCAAGACCTGAAAACTCGTTTACGATTGATTCGTAATGATGAGGAGACTGGATTAGATACCGAACTCTATCCTGATTGGGACAACTTTAAACGGAGGGTACTGGATCCAGCAGTCAAAGAAATTAATTCTAAAACAGACATTGAGGTAACTTACTACCCTGAACGTCAAAGTCGGAAGATAACAGGCTTAGTCTGGACCATTAAAGTTAAAAAACCAGAGCTTCAACTTCCTCCACCATCAGAATTACACCAAAGACTTATAGAGAAGTTTGGATTGCGCACTGATCAGGCTCAATATGTGCTTAATAATTATGACTCAGTTTACATAATGAGAAAATTATATGAAATTGAGGTTAAGAATGCCTCTCGTAAGATTCTTAATATGGGTGCTTATACCGCTAAAGTATTTGGAGTAATTTGAAGTGTATTATTTTTCACAAGTATTTT
>JAIVFU010000244.1 GCA_020829485.1 Nostoc sp. CHAB 5834
AAGCCAAATGTTAAGTTGATTATCGCTCCTTTTCCCGATCTTCAACGAGGGTCTGACCAGTTTTTTTTCCACAATTCTCTGAAAGCCTCTTGACAAAGGATTTACAGCCTTAACTTGTCACCAATGCATCAAAGCTGTCAGCAATGGTACTTTGCCCATCAAACAAAATATTGCCGAGTGCAGGTCTTGAAGAATTTGCTGGCACGTTATCCAGATTTTCTAAAAGGAAGTTTTGCAATTGGACTTTGGTGGATGCCACATTTTCAAAGGTGACTTCTAAGTTGTTGCCTTTTTGAGTTAGTTGCAGATTTTGGGCAGTTAAGCCCGAACCGATAAATTGCAGTGTATCAACATTGGCAATTACCCCTGCTGATGGGTTGTAGCCCTGACCAACGCCATCAAAATCGGTGATAATGTCATTGCGATCGCCAACGCGAAATACAAACTTATCTTGACCACCGTTGCCTGTGAGGGTATCGTTACCTGCTTTGCCCTCGATGATATTGTTGCCAATTGTGCCAACAAGAGTATCTGCACCAGGAGTTCCAGTCAGCTTACCAGGGGTGCCACCACTGCCAATGTTCTTCCCCCCAAATACTACAACTACATAGCTTTGCTCAGGATAAAAGTTGCCTTTGGGGGAGCCGCCAAATGCCCCAATAATCAGTTCGTCAAAGCCATCACCGTTGATGTCCCCCTCATTGCTGACTGAGATGCCTAATTGGTCATATATTGCAATGCCGTTAATGAAAAAGCCATTAGTGCCATTCAAATCAGAGGCGTTGAGGCTGCCGCCACTGCCCAGATTCCTCCCCCCAAACACTACATAGCTTTGCCCAGCACTAAAGTTGCCGTTGGGGGAGGTACTAGATGCCCCAATAATCAGGTCGTCAAGACCGTCGCCGTTGATGTCCCCCCCATTGCTGACTGAGACGCCTAAAGAGCCACCTGCTGTAATGCCATTAATTAAAAAGCCATTAGTGCCATTCAAATCAGAGAGGTTGATAGTGCCACCACTGCCCAGATTCTTCCCCCCAAACACTACATAGCTTTGTCCAGCACCAGATGCCCCAATAATCAGGTCGTCAATGCCATCACCGTTGATGTCCCCCCCATTGCTGACTGAGACGCCTAAAGAGTCACCTGCTGCAATGCCGTTAATTAAAAAGCCATTAGTGCCATTCAAATCAGAGGCGTTGAGGCTGCCGCCACTGCCCAGATTCCTCCCCCCAAACACTACATAGCTTTGCCCAGCACTAAAGTTGCCGTTGGGGTCGGCATTTACTGCCCCAATAATCAGGTCGTCAATGCCATCACCGTTGATGTCCCCTCCATTGCTGACTGAGAAGCCTGAAGTGTCATCTTGTGCAATGCCGTTAATGATAAAGCCATTAGTGCCATTCAAATCAGAGGCGTTGAGGCTGCCGCCACTGCCCAGATTCCTTCCCCCAAACACTACATAGCTTTGCCCAGCACTAAAGTTGCCGTTAGAGGCAGCATTACTTGCCCCAATAATCAGGTCGTCAATGCCATCACCGTTGATGTCCCCCCCATTGCTGACTGAGGTGCCTAAAGAGCCACCTGTAATGCCAATGCCGTTAATTATAAAGCCATTAGTGCCATTCAAATCAGAGGGGTTGAGACTGCCACCACTGCCCAGATTCCTCCCCCCAAACACTACATAGCTTTGCCCAGGAAAATTTTCGTTGGGGCCGGCATTACTTGCCCCAATAATCAGGTCTTCAATGCCATCACCGTTGATGTCCCCCCCATTGCTGACTGAGGTGCCTGAGAAGTCACTTTCTGCAATGCCGTTAATTAAAAAGCCATTAGTGCCATTCAAATCAGAGGCGTTGAGGCTGCCGCCACTGCCCAGATTCCTTCCCCCAAACACTACATAGCTTTGCCCAGCACTATAGTTGTCGTTGGGGTCGGCAGTTGGTGCCCCAATAATCAGGTCGTCAATGCCATCACCGTTGATGTCTCCCCCATTGCTGACTGAGACGTTTGAAGACTCACCTGGTGCAATGCCGTTAATTATAAAGCCATTAGTGCCATTCAAATCAGAGACGTTAAGGAAATTGAATAATGAATTAGCCATAATCACCTCTCTCAGTGGTTATTAATTAATATAGTTATTGACTGCGTAGTTAATATATCAACTTGGAAAAAGATAAATTAAGGGTTTAGAGGGTGTTTGAAAAGTCAGCCGAGGAGTAAAAAAGCTCTCTAAGTATAAACTGTGAATACGTAGAACACAGCACCAAGAGAGCAACATGAGTAAAGCTTACCCCAGCAACCTGACCCGCGCCCAATATGAATTTCTGAGTGAGATGATTCCAGAACCAAAATCCGGTGGTCGCAAGCGTGAAGTCAATATGTGGGAAGTGCTGAACGCAATTTTCTATATCTTGTTAGAAGGTGTGCGCTGGAGGGCATTACCGGGGGACTTTCCAGCATGGCAGACGGTATACACCTATTTTCGCAAATGGCGTAAAGACGGTACGTGGGTCAAGATACATGACGATCTGCACGAGTTCATCCGCATCGAGCAGCAGCGTCATGTCAGTCCCTCCGAAGCCATCATCGATAGTCAAAGTGTAAAAAGTGCGGCGATGGTGAGCCAGGAAGTAGGCTTTGATGCAGGCAAGAAAATTTGCATGACGCAAGCGGTTTATGAGCGTTGATACGTTAGGGTTAGTGCTGCGGGTGTTGGTCACTGCCGCCAATGTGCCAGAGCGGTCAGGCGGCAAACAAGTACTCAAGCGCGTCAAAAAAATGGGTAACAAGGTTTCTCGCTTGACGACCATTTGGGCTGATGGTGGTTTTGATGGTACAGCCTTCATGATGTGGGTTATGGATGTTTGTCGTTGGATTGTGCAGGTGGTGCTGCGACCAGAGCAAACTAAGGGGTTCGTCTTGCTCAAAAAACGTTGGGTGGTGGAACGCACGTTTGGTTGGCTAATGGGGTGTCGCCGATTGGTCAGAGATTATGAACGAATGCTGGAAACATCCGAGACGTTTATTTACCTTGCTATGATTCGCATCATGGTACGGCGACTGGCATAAAATTTAACCCCTAAAAACTTTTCAAACACCCTCTTAACAAACCAGTTATAAATAGATGTTTTTGACACCTGAGATAAATCAACTATTTGGCTTATTTCTGATAGGAACTCCGCACAGGTTAAGCTACTTTGTTGCTGATAATAATGCTGAAAAATTTCCCAGGATTCGTTAAACCCTTCACTAGAGATTCTGAAATTCCTATGGGTACGCTTCAAGTTAGCAATACTTTTGATAATCAGTGAAGCATTTGCAGATTCGACAGAAAAATCTAAAAACTGCCTCAATTGAGAAATCAATCGATACCAACTGATATCTGATATCGGCTTTTGATAGGTGCGTTCATACGAGTGCTTAAGCTCCCTGTACATCTGGCAATATCTTTTGTTCGCCATGCCAAGAAATCCGATAGCTCCACTAGATTGATTCTATGCACCTCATAGCATAGCATAATAGAACCCGATAGAACCCAGTAGAATCGAAAAATATTATGATAGATGAAATAAGATTGTTGGAGGTTCTAAGAGTGCAAAAATAAAAAATGACTAGCGATAGGTATAAAGGTAAACGTCAAACTATAACTTTTCCGGAAGAGTTATTTGAAAGAATAACAAAAGCATCCGAGAATGAGACTAGAACGTTTAGCCAGCAGGTAGTTCACCTCTGTATTGAGGCATTCAGGCACAGAGACGAACAGGCTGATGGTAAATAAAAGCACATATCATATAATTCCTGTTACTTGCTAGATCCCAATGGGTTGATTCAAGTTTTTGGGATAGTCGCGCTAGGTTGTTTCAATGGTTCTGTTATGTCAGAAATTTTGAGGATAAATGAATGTTATTTATCTAAGTATAAAAGTCTAGAACCTAAGCAGGATAAGGAGAGTACCCACCTCTGGGTATGTGGACAAAAGTTTTATCGCCTCCTTTACCCCTTACCCTGCAATGGCTTCTGAATCAAGCTCGATCGCGCTTTGTCGTTAAATAGTACACAAAAAAAAGCAACCCCCAAGATTCGCTGTCGCCAAACTTAGAATCTCAGGAGCCTTATCAAAATATCTTCTGTTATCGTAGCTTGTTTTTTTTAACATAACAAGTGAGGTAATAGGGGTTGCTGCAAAAACTCAGGAAAAATTATGCAGCAATTGAACTCAAATAATACAACCTCATTCCCACTTAAATCAGTAGCAAATATTGAGCCTTTATTACCTACGCTTTGGGTGACAAACATTATCACAGCTAGGTCATTCAAGCCACTATTTACCATAAGATGCTTATCATCAAGCAATCAAGGGATTAGCAAGGGGAATCATTACATAATTGCGGATAAAGCCACCTCAGAGGCTGATATCAAGGCTGTAGGCTGGATGGTGCAGCAGGCCAGAGGCGATTGCTTTGTACATAGGATTAATTTACCTCTAGATTGCCTGGTATCGGATGCAACCGCAGCGAGGGAGCTAACACAAGAGATTTTTGAGTTTGCATTGCCCTTTGCTGATTGGATAGAAATTGCTGACGAACGGAAGCTTAAAAAACGTGAGGCACTAACGATCGCTAAAGTTGCGCTCGCACTCTTGCCGGAGAATGAACAAGATATTGAATTAGACCAACTTGGCGAGAGATGCGGTGCTAGTGATTGGGAATGGCGTAAGAAGTGTGAGAAGTTAGCCAGCCAAGCTCAATCTCAACAGACTAACCAAGATAAACTCAGGCTTGAACTTCAGGCACTGGCTAAAGAGGCAGACCCAATTGCAAAAGCATTCATTAAGCAAAAGTTAGCTGAGTCTTACAGAATCAGACTTTCAGAAATTGACAACTTGCTCAAGCATATAAGTGAACAGGGGAGAATACAGGAGGTAAAATGCTACTCCCTAGATGAACTGCTTGATTTGAATTTACCGAGTGTCGATTACGTAATCCCCGGTATGTTGCCACAAGGCGAAACTATTCTCTTAGTTGCTGATCCAAAAAGTGGTAAATCTCTTATTGCTTATGATGCTGCTTTTGCTGTAGCGACTGGTGAGGATACTTTTCTGGGTGAAAAATGCAAGCAAGGCAAGGTTTTAATAATTCAGTGTGATGAAAGCCCTACTACTGCTAGAGGTCGATTGCTTAAGCGCGGTTTTAGACGTGAAGATGCCTCTAATGTTGAATTCATGGATTCTTTCAATATCACTCAATTACACCTATTAGAAGCCAAATTAGAGACATTTAGACCAACGTTAGTAATAATTGATAGCCTCAAAAGAATAACAGTAGGTAGCCAGCTATCTGAGAATAGCGCTGAGTTTGCGGATAACATTTATCGGCTGAAGGAAATCATTTCTAGGTACAACGCAAGCGGTATTTTGATTCACCATGCCAACAAAAATATAGATGCTGTAGGCGTTGGGAGAGTGCGCGGTAATAGTTCGATAGCAGGTGCTACCTGGGGTATTTGGAGCTTAGAGCATATCCCGGAACCAGATCCAAATAATCCTAAGAGATTTAGAGTTAACCCAAAGTCATTAACCAGAATTTTCAATATATTGGCGCGGGATACAGAAGGACAAACATTAAAGATTGAGTTAGACCCAGAGATTAATCATTGGGTATCGCTTGGTCAAGACGGGATAACACCAGAGCAAAAGCAGTCTGAGAAGTCACAGCAAGAGAGGATCGTTGAGTTACTGCAATCCTATTCACCCAAAGGGCTAGAGGCTAGTGACATTAGCCAGCACTTAGGAATAGCCAAAAAATCCATTTACACACAACTCAACCGACTGGTTGAGAAGCGTATTATTGGCACTCGACCAAGTGTAACCGACAGGAGAAGGTCAGTATATTATATAACACAACCAAAAAATGATAACCCCCCCTCTCTCCCCCTTTATGTACCGGATGTTATTCAATCTGCTGAAATCAATACTACACAATGCTTTCAGAGTTCGATAACAGATTCACAACAAATAGATAACAGATACATAACAGATACGCGCTTAAGCGAGGGTATTATTGAAAATTCTCTATGCCCTGTAAGCATTTCAGAGATAGATAACAACATACAACACACACAGGGGGGGGGAGGGGTAAAAACAATTTCTGAATTGTTACCCGAAACACCAGTACATTCAGTAACTCAGCCAGAATTCATGGAAGGGGATAAAATAACATTCCATGAGGGGGATAACAAATGGAAGCCAGGAACCATAGCCAAAGTAGTTTATATGGATGCTTACTTTGTGAGTGCTGAGATTAGCTACTTTGCCTTTAAGAAAAATAGAGTATTCACTTTGTGCCGTGCTGATTGGATGAAGCTAGCTGGTAAGGTAAATGACCAATCAAGAAAAGACCAATAGCGCGATCGCAAACCTTAATTTCTTTACCGAAAGCTTTGAGGAGCTACTAGGGCAGGATTATCAACTCCATCAGGTTGGTTCCAATGCTACTCATACGCAAAATTTTGTGGGAGAGAGAATCAAGTGTTGGTCGCGGGCGCATAACGCCCGCGACCTTGAGGTGATCGCATGATTCATATTTTGTATCGGCTCAATAAGTAGGGGGAGGAGAAAAAATAAAGTCAGCGAGGGACAAGCAATATAATAAAATATGATACATGACGCAAAAGCTAGATTCGAGGAAAAAATCGGGAGAAGAAATACT
>JAIVFU010000245.1 GCA_020829485.1 Nostoc sp. CHAB 5834
ACACATTAATAGAATAAATTCTTATTAAGCTTTAAAATACAACTTCATCTTATAGTTCATAAGTACTGTTCATCGACAATTAGTTAAGTACTAATGAACTTGTGACAGTTAGGGTGCGGAATGTGGGCTCTAACTGTACCAAATTCCTGCTTAGATACAGCGTCCTCTCCCGCTCCTGGTTTTGGTGCTATCGCCTCAATCCAAATCTTTAATTCACCTGTATCTATGAGTATATCCGGCCCTTTATCTTTGGAATCAATAGAGAATCCTTGAAATAGTAGTGAACACGCTAAATACATTTCCCATATACGCTGATTAAAATCTATCTTTGCTTGATTTAAAAAATGAGTATCAGCATATTGCTCATACTGTAACCACATTTCTTCAATAAATTTTTTATCATCCGAATATTTTGGATCATCCCTAATAATCGTGTAAGCCGGATCTGCGTTTTTAGGAATAATATCAGAAAAAAAACAGGGCATTTATTTTTTACTTACGTTTTTCTCAAAAATACAAGTATTTTCAATATAAATGCCAATTAGTAAATATATCAATGTTATTTTATTAGCAAACACATAAATTTACGCATCAAAAGAAATCGGCTTACCGTTGAAATGGTTGTAAATATCCTCTGGGTTAAACCAGCTTGGCAGTGTGCGCTCTGCCTCCAGATATTCCTCCCCATTGTCATCAAGCAAGCCGCGAAGAATCTTGACTCTAGACAGTGGGGTTTTACCGTTAGCTGAGAATTTTTGAATGAGGATTGTACCCGCCTCCCTCATTGCTTGTGTCCCTTCGGGATAGCTTGAATTCGTGTCATTGTGGGTGATACCAGTTACATAAACTTTTGCTTTTCTAGTGTCTGTCAGATGCAGTTTGTAAAACTTTTCTGCGGGTTCACCAATCAATGATTTCAGGTTGGTGTACTCATCAATCAGCACTTGTTCAGGCGTTATAGTTGCAGATTGCTCTAAGTCATTTTTACCCTTAATTCTTAATAGCCAATGCTCACATAGTCCATCAAGTGCAGTACCTATCTCTGACTCTGACTCTGCAATGTTTTGAGTATCAAGATATCGCCATGCTTTGGAGTTATCCCCAGTTGCATGGCGGTCAATTAAGTAGTAGATGGGAATCCCTAAGCAATGCTTTCTAACAAGGGCTATAGCCGCGCTCGTGTAAGTTTTACCTGACCCCTGGCGACCGATTAACCACAGGGGGGTTAGGTTGTCGATAATCTTCCACAACCAGCCGTCCTCATGAGCCTTGAGCGCTTCTATCAGTTGGTTTGCTCGTTGTTGATCAACTGATTGCTGATTGTCACTGTCTGCGATCGCGCTTTTGGTTTTACCCTCAATCTTGCCGCGTTCCTGGGCAGCTTTCGCCCTGTCTCGCAAATTCTCAGCAATGGTTTTATCCATCACAGAATGATTAACAGCACGGGCTTTCATAAAGTCCTCTAGCTGAATTCGAGCAGATGCGCGTTCGTTTTCCTCATCGGTTAGCCCTAATTCTTTACGAGAATGAACGTCTAGATCAGTTAATCCATCTTTTAGGCGTTCAGTATAAAGCTGGGTTGAATGCTGCTTAATTTCACGTTTGTACTTATTTTGCTGCCAAGTTGCATAGTCACCAGTCTTTTCGAGTTCGCCCAGTTCATAGTCCGTGCGCTTGAGCCGTTGCGAACGCACGAGCAAACAACCCACGACACCCCATAGCCCAATAACTGCAATCCCATATCCTAGCAACTGATTAGGGTTGTCTGTAGGCAAATCACGCACCCATTGAATAGCATCACCCTTGTAAGGAATGATGCTGCCATACAACCCGTAGCGCCGCCATTCTTCAGTAAGGACGAAACGCGGCTGGTTGCAAAAACGCTTATCCAAAGCTATTTGGCTGTGTACGCCGTTTGCTGATCTTGGACAAAATTGAATTTGTGTCAAATCGTAGGGCTGACGTGTTTGCGATGTTGCTAGCCCGATGATTGCGGCTACACCACACACACCAGCCAGTGCTAACTCGAAAACACCCTGTTTCATGAGCGCCCCTTAAAAATAATTGCAATGGAACCAATGAATAAAGCCAACGCGACTGCAATACTTAGCCAAGGATCTGATTGTGGATTCTGTTTTTCAATGGTTTGGATGTCTTGGCTAATCTGCGTGACTGTTTCTTTAGTCAAATTCTCAAAATATTGATGGTCTTTGACTGCTAGCCAAGTTGTGACACCTGCAAACACCAAGCCACCAGCAGTTTTTAAAACATTTTGCATATTATCTACCTCTAATCCGTCAGTGTTGTAATTAACTCTCAAGCCCGTTAGCCCAGCGAGAGAGCCAACGCTGCACACAGAAAACGAGAGCGAAATTGCCAGCCAGAGATTAACGCCGCCGCCAGTTATTAAGAGATATTTAGCTATCAAGAATCCTGTAGAATTTAGCGACCAGCCGACAAAGAATCTCGTCAGTTTTTCCGTTGTATTGATAACATCTTGACGGTGCTGTTTGCGTGATTCCAGGTGTGATATCAAGTCTTTTGGTAAGGGGGTATCGGGGGCGATTTCGCTTACTACTTCTTCTTGTGACTCTTCAATGTCGTATGTCATATTACTGTCAGGATATTTATTTGCCCGACACTAACTTTATGTGGTGAATGTCGGGTTTAAACTATCAGAAACCTAGCAGGGCATCCTTAATTTTTTGTACAATTGAGCGCCCAGCATATTGTTTTTTCGGCTTGAAATCATCACGAGCGTTATCACCCATTTCTAAGTAATACTTGCCCACTTCTCTATCGTGTTGTAGGTCAATTGTTTGTTGTCTAATGTCTGTCTGCAATTCTGCCTGCAACATCTTATATTCGCCGTCAACTTGCATCATGTGTTTATCTACCCATGCTTTCAGCAATAGATGGTCTGTTGCTTGTTGATGGCGCAGTGATTCTTTCTCCTTGGATGAAGCGAAATCAAGCTTCATCTCTTCTAGGATGTTAGCTAGATGAGTATCTGCTAAAATCGCTGACTGTACTGCTCTTTCAATTTTTTCGCCGCTAACACCAGCTTGTTTGTAGATGTCGCTCAGGACTACGTTTAAGTCCTCAGTCCCTTTGATAGCGGCTAGCATTTGCTCTCTAACCTGTGGGGCGAATTCACTAATCTTTGCTCCGTCATTACCCATTTGGCCTATCAGCTTTAGGGCTGATTTATCGCCTGTTAGCGCTCTGACTACTAAGTTGGTAGATGCATTGAATTTAGTTTTTAATTGGCGCTCTAGGTGGCGTGATTTGGAAGTTACCAGATTTTTTAGCTTCATTGAACTTTTCACAGCGATATTCCTTTGATGGGGTAAATGTTTTGTTGCAGTGATACTCCATTCGCCTTACATATTGCTCAATATTTGACTTTCGTTTGAGATATTGCTGATAGTTTGAGTGTTCTAGTATTGGCAGGTACAAGCAGTTGTACAAGGGTAAAATCACAGCACCGAGCGCACACAAACTAACAGCAATTCTTGAGAAGTAGCTCATTCTCACCCACCGAAACCCCAAGCACTCAAGCAGCGTCAAGTCATTGCTATTGAGCCGCGTTAAGCCTTGCGAGAATTGAGAATTGGGTGCTTTTAATGTTTTGGCGGATGACTCCCATATCCGCTTTGATGTCTCCTGAGAAGTTGTTAACCTTTTGATTCAATCTAGAAGCCCTACTGCTTACGTGTTCTCGCAAGTCTTGGGCGTTAGTCTCAAATGATTGCTCAATGACATCAAATTTCTGATCAACGTAGCTCTTGATTGCAGCCGTTACAGTACTGATGAATTGGCTGTAGTCGGTAAAGGTGTCGTCAACATTTTCAGCGATACTTAATGTTTCTTGTTCGGTTAATTCAAACCCCAGCGCCGATGATTGGGCTGTTACAATCTGACGCTTATCTTCACTAGTTACAGTGATGCTGTTAATCTCTTGGGAAGCGACCGTAAGCTGACTATTATCAAGTTCTGGGTGTTCCTCTTCTACTTGTGAGAGAAACGTTTCTTTAACGGGTTCATCAACTACAGATAATTGGCAAGTTGTTTTTCCTTTGAGATAGTCAACGGCTTGGCTCAATTGCTCTTTGGTGGGATTGTCAAGGTCATCGCACTCGACAGCGATCGCAGCTGTTGTGTAATCATCTTTAGTGAATCCTTGATAGCCCTGTTTGTACAAACGAGCGCGGACATTGTTAGTAAATTTGTCAGACATGATGATTGCTCCTTAGAGGGCTAGTGTTAAAACTTCGGTGGTTGCGGATTTCATCGGTTGTGAGCGCTTGTTGATTGCCCATTTAGCAGCAACAAACGCAACAAGGGCTAAATCTTTGCAGTGGTAAATATTTTCAGCGCTGAAAGATAGTTCAGCTTTCTCAAACCAGTAGTAAGGAGTGCTACGCGGTACGTGGTCAAGATTGATTTTTAAATAGTCTGCAAGAAGCTTCATAAATTCTTCTCCGTGATATTGAGCATCCATCTCGTAGAAGTGCTTGAATGCCTCCCAGCGTTCACTAAACCCCTCACCGCGACCTGTAAAGCTGCCGTAGCGACGTTTAAATCCGGCGAATGTCTCAACTATCTTTTGAGCATCGCTACCCAGCACGTTGAAACTAAAATGCTGTTTCAGAATAGAGACTGTCCGATACCAAGTAATGTCAGCAATCTCTTTCCCTAACTCGCGCTCGTAGACTCGTTTGAGTTTTCGATACTTAGCCACATACTCTTTATTTGACACATTACCTCCGTTTTATTCTGTAATGGTGTATAAAATTGATTCGTATTCCGAATGCGTCCAAGGTATTTGATGTATGTAATTAGCTGAATCAGTTATCTCGATATGACCCGCTAGCTGAAAGCTATCAATAACCCTGAAAAATAACTCTGACAAATTTCAAAGTATGTTTTTTCGTCGGCTATAATCACGCATTCACTTGGGTTGCCAGAGTTTTTGATATATTGACAAAATTCCTTCTACCCCCGTACAAGCGCCCCTTTTGGACTAGTTGACGCGCTTGTACCTTTGCTTTTGAACGTCTTGCGCGGTAGTAGATGTTACCAAGGTTTAGAACAAACTCAACTGTATTGAGTTCTTAGTTATCTCTGCTGTGTGCTGTTTATATAAGCTCGGCACTTCGTAGCAGCGTCTTAGCACCTTGTCACGATTGAGCTTTAAGTCAGCAGTCTTAGACTGACGCGCTAAAGGACGGAAATAGTACTGGGTGTATCTGATACTGTCGCTACTGGTTAAATATCTGTACAATTAAACTCAACGAATCGGTCACCCGACCCGTTGGTCTTCAGAACCGGACATGAGACTTTCACCTCATCCGGCTCCTCAATGACTTGACCTCTGTCATAGGAACCTCTAACTACCATGAAGGCTAGCTCATCCTCTTTTGTCACGGCGTTTCGTCCGTCGGAATTTGAGCTATCGTTGGCAGTTTTTATATCATGACAATGACGGTGTAATGCTTGGAGGTTGCTGTATACATCCTTTCCGCCTTGAGACTTGGGGATGATATGGTCAACTTCGATTAAATCGTCTTCCCTAAAGTACATTTCGCAGTGGGCACACTTACCTTTCTGTTCTTTCAAAAGCTTTGCAACTCTCGTGGGAACTAGGGGGTGTTTTCCTCTTCTAGAACTCCAGTATTTCAGGTTCCCGTCAAATGGCGATGCTTCTCCCTTAACTTTGATATGTCTAACAATTGGCTTGCTAGAATGTTTGATTAGGGTTTCTGCAACAGAGCCATCTGTGGTTGCTGAAAATACCCAATTGTCGCCACCTACTGTATGCCAGTATTTCCTGGATACCCATGTTCCTGCCCTGCCTGGGTGACGACGTTGCGCCCATCTGGAAAGCTTTTGATACACCATGTGGTCAAGCGTCGAAAATGTTTCTTTGCTTACAACTGTCGAATAGTAATTTACCCAGCCCCTAATGATGGGGTTAAGTTTTGCTATTAGTGCTGCCTGTGGGGCTGCCTTATGAGCATCGATAATAAGAGCGATTGCATCGTAGTGTTTCTTAATCGCTTTCTTGCTGGGTTTGATGAGTGTTTTAAATCCTAGCCTTGTCCCATTGGATTGACTACCAGAGCTATTCGAGTTAACTTCGTATTGCCTTGCATTGAACCCCAGGAAGTCAAACCCTGCTTTATCAGCAAATTTAATTTCCGGTTCTTTGTAATTTTCCTGCCAAAGACCCATGTTTTTGGTATCTTGCAATGAAAGTTCTCTGATATATTCCCTTAGAGCAGGGTTTTTTAGAGTATGACTAATGCTCGTTTTGCTAGGACTTAATTCTAGTCCCATTACTGCTAACCACGTTTTAACCAACTTATGCATTTCAATTATTTGATTTGCTTTTGGAGCTAAGATTACAAAATCGTCGGCATATCTTATTAGAGATATAGCTTGTTGATTTTTTGCTTTCTTACCTTTCAGGCTACGTGCATATTCTTTTACTAACTCTTCCATCCCATGAAGGGCGATATTAGCTAATAAGGGTGATATTACACCGCCTTGTGGCGAGCCTTCGTTAGTATCCCACATTCCGCACTTCAACCTGTATTACAAAAAGTTACAGATAATTCTGGGACGTAAGTAAATAAAAATACACAAAGGTGTTCAGTAAATAGGCATTAAGAAACGAATCTATGTGACGAACCA
>JAIVFU010000246.1 GCA_020829485.1 Nostoc sp. CHAB 5834
GTTTCACTGGTAAGTCGTCGGCAACCCATCAAGCCTATGAAACCGTCCGTTCTGCCTGCCGGCAAACTAATTGGTAACCTGTTGATACTCGGTGTTGTGCTGGTGATGATCCCGTACACAACGTTGACCATGCTGTTCGACTACCCCGCTATACTGCGTCAGGATTCGGGCGATGTACTCATCCGGTTCCGCGCCGGTGGTCATACGCTGATTGCCGTATGGTGGCTGTTTGCGGTGGGCGGCTTCCCCCTGATGCAGGCCTATGTGCTGATCGGGCAGAAATTTGAGCCGCAGGACCCGGTGGTTCGGTGGGCAACAACGCTGGGCGTTGTATCGGCGATAACGCAAATCGTTGGCTTGCTGCGCTGGACATTTGTGGTGCCGGTACTGGCTACGCAGTACGTGAACGCTACTGACGGGGCGACCCGCCAGGCGGTAGTGGTGGTCTTCGACGCCATCCATCAGTACGGTGGCGTCGTGCTGGGCGAACACCTGGGTCAGTTGCTCACGATTGCGTACATGGTGCTGATGACCGGCGCCTTTGCCCGGCTCCGTCTGTTTCCGCGCTGGGTAAACTATCTGGGCTACGGGGCCTCCGCCATTTATTTGCTGGCCCAGGGCGAGTTGGTTGCAACGGTCATGCCGGGCTTCCCCAACTGGGGGCTGGCGGGTCTGCTGGGCAGCACCCTCTGGCTCGGCTGGCTGGTCGTGATCGGCCTGCGGTTTCGGCGGCTTGCCGGGTAGAACGGCTTGTCTGTCAGCGCCTGTGCGCTTTTTGCCGGGGGTTGAATACATTTGCTGAAACCCGGCAAAAACGGTCTCGAATGGCTAACCTCCTCTACGTACTCACCACGGGCGGCCTGTTGCTGACAGCCTTTCTTCTGTTTACCAAACCACCGGCCACCGGCCGGTACGCCAACCGATGGCTGGCGGTTTTTCTGTTGGCCCTGACGGCCGTTTTTCTGGACGACTGTTTCGTTATCCTCAAGGCCAACCGGGAAGTTCCATTCTCTTCCGAATTTCTGGGGCTGTTTATCCTGAGTGTCGGCCCGGCGTTTTACCTGAGTGTCCGGGCATATACCAGCCTGACCCCGATTCGACTTCGGGCAAACCTGATTCATTTTGCGCCGTTCCTGCTCTTTCTGGTCATGACCATTCTGCTGCTTCTGCTCGACGACCGGGTGATGCTGAACATGCTGAAACAGGCAGGCACGACCGTCAGCCGTTTGATTACACTGCTGATTCTGGGCTTCAATGGGGTGCAGTTGGTTGCTTACTGTTACCTGTCGTTGCGGCTCATCGACCGGCACCGGCTGGCCGTGACCACGTTTGCTTCCTCGCCCGACGTGGTTGACCTGTCCTGGCTGCGGTATTTTCTGTATGGCGTATCGTTTCTGGTACTGGTTTGGCTGACAACGCTTCTTCTGCCCGAATTGACCGCCTACGTAACCAGCCTTTATTTCGCCGGTGCCTACTATCTGGCTTATTTTGCCCTCAACCAACGCGAAATATTTCCCTTCTCGGAAGCCGATAAAACGGCCATTGCCGATGTCATCGACGAAGCCACCAACCCCCGGACGGTGCGGGAAGAGCCGAAAAAAGCCCTCCTGCCACCCGATGAGCGGGCCGACGCCAAAGAACGGCTGCTGGCCTCGATGCAAACCGATCAATGCTACCTCGACAATGAACTGACCTTGCCCAAACTGGCCGGGATAACGCAGCTCAGCATCCACAAGTTATCGTACCTGCTCAACAACGAGTTTGGTCAGAACTTCTACCAGTTTGTCAATGGCTACCGGATCGAGGAAGCCAAACGGCTGCTGCTCGACCCCAAAAAAAGTCATTTGAGCATGGAGGGCATCGCCTACGAAGCGGGCTTCAACTCCAAAACGGCTTTTAATACGACATTCAGGAAGATCACGGGATTGTCGCCTACCGAATTCAAAATCAGCGCCTTATCCGGTTCCTGACGCCCTTCGTTTGTTCGGGATTATCCATCCGAACGCCTTGCCGGGCTGTTGGGTGTTCAGTTTGATAGATCAGAACGTAGTGCCCACGCCTTGTTCCGAACATTGCAGCCGATGTTGAAACCAATCGCTGTACTGTCATGAAAACAAGGGCCCTTCTGCCAGCGCGCTGCTTCCCCCTCAACCACTGGATTGCCGGCTGTCCGACGGGGTTTTCGCCCGAAGGCGAAGGCTACCGGCAACGGGACCTGACCGTATACGGCAACGGACTAACACGCCCCGTTCTTTCATTTTTTACACCACAAAACGTATGAAAAAGCTACTTTTTTGCCTGATGATGGCCGTTACCGTTTCGGCCTGTACCCGGAAAGAAGCTGTCCCGCCCGGAAGCACAACCCCTTCATTCGCTGCGGCTTATACGGCCCGGCTGAATGCGGTCTTCGACAGTACCTGTCAGCAACTGCAACTGAAAGGAGCCGTGGCTGCGGTGCTTGGCCCCGATGGTCGTATATGGCAACGCGCCTACGGTGTTTCGCACGAAGCAGTACCGATGCGGACCGATATGGCCCTTACCATTGGGAGCAATACGAAAACGTATATCGCCACGCTGGCGCTGAAACTTCAGGAAAACGGCGTACTGAGCCTGAACGATACCATCGGGAAGTGGATCCGGAACAAGCCCAATGTCAACGGCAGCGTAACACTGCGGCAACTGCTGAATCAAACCAGTGGTTTCGGCGATTTCAGCTACAACGCTGAGTTTATCGAGGCCATCAGAGCCGACTTTAACCGGGTGTGGCAGCCGGAAGAAACGTACCCTTATTTTGAACCGCCCGTTTTTCCGGTACCCGGCAGTGCTTATGCCTATTCCGACCAGAATCTGGTGCTGGCGGGTCTGGTCATTGAAGCGGCAACCGGCAAACCCGTTGAAGCTTCGTTGCGGGAGCTACTTCTCAAACCGGCAAATCTCAACCATACGGTGTACTATCCCTTCGAGGATACTGCCCTGCAAATACCTCATTCGTGGTCGGCGGACTACAATGACGCGGGTAAACTCGAAGATCTTGACGCTACGTATGGCTATTCGCGCCGGGCGTTTTGCAGCGCCGACAATGCGGCAGGCGGTATGGTTAGCACAGCGGAAGAAAATGTGAAATTCTGGCGTGCGCTCATGCAGGGTACCCTCATCAATCAGCAGTCACTGGCTCAGATGCAGCAATTCATGCCAACGGGGGTGCCTGATGAGCGGTATGGGTTAGGCATTGTACAAACCGTCAATCGCCTGAATGGTCGCACCATCGTGTGGCACAATGGCTACGTACCTGGGAGTGTCAACGACAACGCCTATGACAGGCAATCGGGCGTTGCCATAACGATCCTGACGAATCAGGATCAGGTCAAAAACTTCGATTCAGTCCTGTCCGCTTTACACAAGGTACTGCTTGACTATAAATAGGCGCACCGAGCGTTTTTGGGTAATGAACGGCGGCTGTTTATGTCGACAGCCTACAATCATTTTATAAATCCTATTTGCACTACCAAGCTTATGTGCTTATTGATCAGAAACTTGAGTAGCAGGACCCGGTGGTTCTATGGAATTTACTTTAGGAGCTTGAGAGGGGAGGAAGCGGAGATTTTGATCTTAATTACTTTTAACCGAGAACCACTTTTATTTACTCGGAAACTGGAAAGCTGGAAAGTCCTAAAATGATAAAGGGTGGGGGTAGAATAGAAAAAAAACGCACCCAGATGAGAGTGATTTAGGTTAGTTTCCTTACAACAAGGAAACTAACCTAAATCAGGAGTGCAAAAATAAAAACCTTACGAAAATAAAAGAATTGAAGTAATAACTTACTTTTCAACTGTACTTACTAGACCAATGCATAACAATGCATGAAGCACTCTATCAGCAGTTACAGCATTGAATTTATTATATTCTGATAATCCATGACATACATCATTTCTTAAATTCCATCCACGTGATTCTGTAAATAGCAATCTAAGGTAATTTGTCATGTCCTTGTTAAGAGCTTGTATAACTAAAGGATCTCGAAGAATCTCGTCAAAAGTTTTGACATGATATGCATCACCCCTACGAGTTAATTTCCAAGTATTTCCACCTGAATAAGCAACGATATTTCTAATTGCATCTTCAATTTGGGGGATTAATAAATGTATAAAAATTATATAATCTCCCTTAAAATATGCACTGACTCCAATTTTTATAATCTCATGTCGTTTTTCATTGATTATTGGGCAGGAGTTTATGAAATTAATTAAATCACTCTTTGATAATATTTTATCATTTATTAATTTCTTGAAAACCTCTCTAAGAACTGGGGACGCAAAATTCAGATTTTCTGAAATCCTCCTTATAATATTGCCTTCCAAATCACTCTCCAAAGGGCCAATAGTAGCAAGTATTCTGCCTTGATCATTTTTAATTTGGTGGGTAAGCATAAAAAGAAATGGTGTTCTCTTTGCCAAATCTAGAATTTGGTTTTTCGCGTCTTCTTCACGGGGTATATAATGTATTGCAATTTTTTCTAGAACTTCATTTGCATCACCAGAAGTCATATAGTTTACATAGTTATCTAAATCAGACTTCGGTATAGAAAATGAATGCGATATGAGTTTCATTTCTGATGAGGACTCTGGCCCTAATTCTCTAATCTGAATTAAAATCTTACCAGCTTCTTCTTTTAAATCATACTGATTGTAAATTCTATGTACTTGTTCAAGCCATCCGACCTTCTGGCTTGAAGATACTTTACTCGATGCTTGGCTGAAAGTATCACCTATAGTTAGTATGACTCTCTTGACTTCCAATTGTTTGCCCAGCCTTTTATAGTAGTTAGCAAGACGTGTTGCTACTTCCTGTGTTGCCCAAGGGTCAATCTCGGTGCTAGATCCTTTTGAGGTTAATTGATTCAAAATTAACCTCAAATTTACTAATAATTACTTCTGTTTCTTGGGTGGAAAGTATTCCTTTATTAGACTCAAATAGTAAATCATAAGAATGTTGCCAAACTCCAAGTTTATTTTCTTTATCACTGTTAAAACTTAATTTTATAATTGACTTTTTAGCCTTTTCTATCAATTCTTTATTGTTTAATTTTTGGGACAGTTCTAGTGCTCTTTCTAGCTTGTTAAAATTTTGAATGTTTTGTTTGAGGTAAAGCCCTTCACCAATATCCAAAAGAGAATTTATGTAAGATAATGTAATGACATAATCAGCTTTCTTTTGAGTAACATAATGACTAAAATCATAAATTAGTCCGATGTATCTGGCTTTTAATATTGGATTTACAGATTCATTGTGCCTTTTAAGCCAATAAGATAAATGATCTGTAGTTACTAGCCCTATTGAAGGTGACTCTTTCATTAATCCATTGTCATCCATCCAAGTCATTTGTGGGCCAAAATATGTACCCCAATTAGTTTTAGTTTTTCCGATTGGAGTTTCAATAAATCCGAAAGCTAGATATTCTGACTTGAGCTCAAAACTAATATTTTCTTTGTTTGAATCTATAAATTCACGCAAATGTGATTCTATTTCGTATTCGTCAAAATATTTCTTGTCAACCTTATCAAAGTTAGCAAGCACATTTAGGTAATTAGTCATTTTGAAGAGAATAAGGTGTAGGATAAAAGTGGTTAACGTCAAGTTAAGTGATTTACTTTAAAATAGCTTTTACTTATCGATTTGTAAAGATATATTGCCATTATTTAAATAGAGTTTGATTTGATATTATTTAAGTGAAAATGATAGTATTTATGGTTTTATTAATACATTAATTGCTAGGAGTTTAAAGATAAGGATACATTGTTAGATAATGTTAATAAATACCTTTATGAAATTTATGCCGCTTTAATATCAGCACTACAATCTTTGTTTGTGAGTTGTTTCCAGCTAGATAGCAGTTTAGCCAAACGGTTATGCCGTGGACTGGCTTAATGTTTAAGCCGAGCCGTGGAGGTGAGGTTCAGTATGTTGGCCACATTGTCGGCAGGTATCGATAATTCGTTTAACGCTGAATTTGCAAAGGTTTTGCGGCCTATTTTTGGTGGAAAGCCTGAGAGGTAAAACATAGAATATAGGAAGTAGCCGCTCTTGTTTCGTGATCGACTCTTTGTCGAAAGCACAAAAAAAGCTCCCATTCACATGGAAGCTTTCGATAGTTGGTCATTCAGCAGAGAGAGAGGGATTCGAACCCCCGGACCTGTTACAGTCTTCGGTTTTCAAGACCGACGCAATCGACCACTCTGCCATCTCTCTTTCTGGTGCAAATATACGAGCGTTCCGACATTTGTCAACCTTTCGCGGGCCATTTTCCGCCAAAACCCGTAGTTTTGCGGCCATATCTGTATTAAAGAGTGAAAGCCGGAACGAGCCATTACGTGTAAGTGTCTGCGAGTGAGCCACACGCATTCATCCCTGCACGCTTTCGCTCCTTCGCCCGTTCACTCCTTCGCTCTCATCCCCCGAATGGATACTCTCGAATCCCTCCCCACGCTTGAAACGGCCCGTAAACTGGGTCTGCTGCCCGAAGAGTTTGACCGCATCGCCCAGATTCTGGGTCGCCAGCCCAACTTCACCGAGCTGAGTATCTTCTCGGTCATGTGGTCGGAACACTGTTCCTATAAGAACTCCATCGTCTGGCTCAAAACCCTGCCCCGCGACTCGGACCGGATGCTGGCCAAAGCAGGCG
>JAIVFU010000247.1 GCA_020829485.1 Nostoc sp. CHAB 5834
TCTATTTGATTATTTGTTTTTCAAAATATATTCGTTCAGTAGTCTATTTCTTAATCATCCTGATTTTTTTGCTTTTCTCATTATGTAATCTCTTTGTACTTCAAATTGAAGTGCGGAATGTGGGTTAATAAGAAGACTATATTAAATTTTGCATTCGCTCAATAATATCTATCAACTACACCCTACACCCTACACCCCACACCCCACACCCTTTTATTCTTCTTCGCCAATCGCACGATAGTAAGCAGCGATCGCCGCTTCTTGTTCACTGCGAAGCGTATACCGCCGAAACGCTTTCTCGCTTTGATGCCCTGTTAATTTTCGTGCATGGCTGGGGTCAACTCCCAACAGTAGTAAATCAGTGGCATAGGTGTGACGAAAGGAGTGAGGATGTAAATCCTCAATGTGAGCTATTTCACCAATTTTTTCTACAGCAAAGTAAATGCCGTGATAACTCAAGCGTTCACCTTTGTATGAAGCATGGTGTGAAATCATTAATGGGCTAAGGCTGTTTAACACTTCACTGTTTTCTTCTCGCGTAAGCAAATACTCTGCTAAAACTTCCCGGCTCTCTTTTCGCAGTGGAACTAAGCGTGGTTCATTGGTTTTGGTGTCTGGTAAAAATAGCAGCTTGCCATCAAATGAGCCAACATTTAGCTGTACAACTTCCCCTGCCCGGAGTCCATGACTGAGAATGTGAACCAGTGCTGTATCCCGTTGCTTTGTTTCTCCCAATAACTCTAATGCTGACCACACCCGCTCCATCTGTTCTGGGGTTAAACTCTGGGCTGGTGGTAGAGGTACTTTTTCCAGTTTAATCCCCAGTGTGGGATTAGTAGCAATAATGTCAGGATACGTATAGCACATCCATTTAAAAAAGCTTTTGAGTGCAGCAACTCCCGCATTGATGCTACTTTTTGAAAGCGGTTTACCAGCATCAGTTAGTATTTCATCACGGAGATATTCTTTATATAGCGCAAGGTGACGTGGACGCAGTTCATGATAGTGTAGCTCACTCCAAGCCAAAAATCGTTTGAGTTCCCGCTCATAAAGCTTGCGGCTATTGGGTGCAAGGTTATTGCTGCGTAAAAATTCCAGTACCTTTACCCACTTAATATCCGTAGGTACAGACGTTTTTATACTCCTTATTCCTTGAATATTCAATGGATTTTCACCATCAAGAGAGATAAGTTTGATTGCAGGTAAAGAATCTGTGTTGTAGTTCATTGGCTTAACTAACTGCATAATCTGTAAACTGGCGTTTAAAAGCAGAGTGAAATCCAATCACAATATCTTGCTTAAGAATTCCTAAATTTGCCAATTGTTCAGCAATTTCGTATTCTGTACCATTGTGTTGCAGCCAGACTTTACCATCTTTAATATCAATGTGTAAAAAACAACCATAAACACGGCGTTGATTTTTCCAACCCACATTCATCAATTGGTAGTGGTCGCGTTCAGTATCAAAGACTATTTGTGTTTCTACATCTGGATCAGGACTACCAATTTCTGCATATTCACGTAGCAGTTGTTGCACGATTTGTCGATACTGTGTTAGTTTATCCACTCCACTATCTCCTCTGTTTCTGGGTTATAAACTATTAATTTCAGTTGATGAATGCGGATAATATTTTGTACGAGCCTAATTGTAAAAAATGAACTGTAAGCATCAATTGGCACTGCTAAATACAATGTGCGTTCTGGTTCTTGCTCAGAAAGTGCTAGTTGGAAGTCGCAAGTCACAAATCGCAAGTCGCAAGTTGGAAGTTGGAAGTTGGAAGTATTAATCAGGTCGCCTATTAGTGGGGGGAGGATAGCACGATGCAGTAAGGTTTTGAACAAGCAAGTTTCTATATCAAAATATATTATTATCTATTCAGAGTTAAACTATTAATTCTCGCTTGTCGTTTCCATCCTCCTGCCGTTAGATTTGCTGCCATTCAATCTCTCTTTAATTTTGCGAGTAGAAGCAATAAGTATCCTCACTATCTCCTTAGTTTCTTGAAGTAACGAATCAAATTTATCTTTTTCAACAACTTCAGATTCAATGAAAATTTCTAACCAGTACTCAGTTTCGCGTGCTTCCTTGAGAGCTATTTCCATTTTGTGCAAAAAATCTCGATCAGACTGAGCAGAACGAGACTCGTGTACATTAGCACCAATACTGGTACCAGAACGTAGAAGCTGCTTAGAAAGAGTACGGCAAACACCCGGTTTTTCATCAAGAAAGCTACAAGCTTTGATAATTCTAATTGCAAAAGCTTTTGTTCTGTCAGTGATACTAATGCTTTTGTCTCCATTTACACTCACTGCTTTTACCTTTTTTACTTCTGTTTACCATACTCAGTACTTCTACACTCGGTAAATTGCCCCGTCCCTTGTGCGCGGTCTTTCAACTCAGCACTCAGCACTCAGCACTCTTCATTCTTACTTGCGACTTGCGACCTCCGACTTGCGACTTCAACCATCATACCCGATCGCGGTGTCAGACAAAATAAGAAACCCTTATCTTTTATCCGATATAATCTACGATTAAAATACACCAACCCCCAGACACAACACTTTCACCTGTCGGTTTGCAGACTAAATGAAATTTGTGCGGACTAAGTGAAATTCTGTTGCAGACTAATTGAAAATGTGCTTGTGTAACCCTGATTATTCCGTAGCCCTCAGCGATCGCTACTTACAGAATTTTTGCTCCAAAGCCTTGTATTGTAATGAATTGGAACGTTTTATGCCCATTTGGTGGAAAATTTCATTTAGTCTGCGAATTTAGGGGGAAATTTTCACTTAGTCCGCAAAAAAATTTCATTTAGTCTGCAACAAAAATTCCCCAAACCCTTATTCTTGCCTTTAAAAAATTTCACTTAGTCTGCAAACCCACACACCAACATGCGATCGCTGACTGAGCATATTGGCAACGAGAATAGATACTATTGCGCTGCCGATGAATTTTGGTTATCCCTGGTATCGCCTATAATGCGTAAGTCAAGCAATATACAGGTTTGAAGTGCTAACTTCCAGTTATAGTTAGCCGTAACTTATTATAGGCACAATTCAACTATAGCTTTGACTTGGTGTAAAGATAGTTTACAAAAATAGCTCAGGCGGTTGCCATAATATTTGTTTAGCGAAGTATTGAGGTATTGCTGCACAAGAATGCATTCGGGAAAACTTTTCTCCCTTACTTCGTGCCTGTTCCTCAATCTCTGACATTCGGATCGTGGATTAACTGCAACCGTCTTGATGGTCAACCGTCTGGGAATACAAATTGCCTGCTTTAAATCAATACCTTAGCCAAAAAAAGAGTATGAAGAGAGAGGGCGCTCTGTAGTAGAGTTGTTGTCTTCCCAAACGACAACTCAAAACCTACAATTCGCCCATGTTTGACATCCTATCACTCTTACAATGCTTGCTACCGCAGATCAACGCTACGACGATGCGCCGAATGAATCAAATAATCCTGGCCATGTTAGCGATGAGCGGACGAGTCACGATGTTGGGAATTTCTCGTTGGACAAGCACTGGTGGTAGTTATCGAACAATGTTGAGATTCTTTCATACAGTAATACCTTGGGCAACATTATTTTGGCTATTTTTCCGCAAGCATTTGTTCCGTGCGAATGAAGTGTATTTGCTTGCAGGAGATGAAGTTGTAATAAGTAAATCAGGTAAACAAACTTATGGGCTGGATAGATTTTTTTCTAGCCTGGTCAGCAAACCTATACCAGGGCTATCTTTTTTTACATTATCATTAGTAAGCGTAGAGCAAAGGCACTCATTTACAATACAGATAGAACAGGTCATAAAGAGCGATATAGAAAAAAGTAGCCCGTCACCAACCAAAGAAATAAAGCAGAAAGAGAAACGTGGGCGTGGACGACCAAAAGGGAGTAAAAACAAGAATAAAACCCAGGTAATTCTCACATCTGAATTAGTGCGAATTCAGAAGATGATTAAGTCATTATTTAAGTTATTAGCTAAATTTATTCCTCTAACTTACTTAGTGTTAGACGGTCATTTTGGGAACAATAATGCCTTGCAGATGGCTCGTCAAGTTAAGTTACATATAATTTCCAAGCTTCGCTACGATTCAGCACTATATATACCTTATCAAAATCCTAACCCTAATTGTCGCTCTCGACGCAAGTACGGAGATAAGTTGGACTGTTGTAATATTCCTGAAGAATATTTGTGTAAAAGCACCATTGACGAGGAAATCAAAACTGATATTTATCAAGCTACTTTACTCCACAAGGAATTTGCCCAAGCACTGAATATAGTTATTTTGGTTAAAACCAATCTTAAAACTAATGCTCGTAGTCATGTAGTTCTATTTTCTAGTGACCTAAAGTTGTCGTCCGAAAAGATAATCGACTATTACAAACTCCGTTTCCAAATTGAGTTTAATTTTAGGGATGCCAAACAATTTTGGGGATTGGAAGATTTTATGAACTTAAGTCAAACTGCTGTAACTAATGCTGCTAATCTAGCATTCTTTATGGTCAACTTGTCCCATCTTCAACTTTTAGATTTTCGTCAACACAATCCCGACTCCGGCATTATTGATCTTAAGGCTTACTACCGTGGTTTTCGATATGTTCGTGAAATGTTAAAAATGCTTCCCGAAATCCCTGAGCCTATTTTATTAACCCAGATTTTTGCCAAGCTTACTGCTTTAGGACGTATTCATCCCGTTTCCACCGGCGTTGAACCCTCGTAAATTGGCAGAGGTATTGTTAAATTAATTACAGAAATCATCTACCCGAATATCCCGCCAGACATCAGAAACCTGCCAGCCAGAGTTGCCCACCGATTGTACTGGAGGATTATCAAGAAATGGAACATAGTCAGGAACTCTAGGCCCTGAAATCGCTACTGGTTTCTCCTCAACCTCAACCACAGGGGCTGGAGAATTGACAGTATTAGCTTGAAGAAGTTGGTCTTCAGCCTCCTCGATTAATTTCATCTGTCTCAGCGTGAGCTTGTCAGATTTTTTGATGATCTTCTTGGTATCTATATCATTAGAAGTTTTCATTGGCTGTTCCCTTGAAGGCATTGGCTCAAAAATTTGGATGGGTAAATTTGGGAGAAGTTAGGTATCAATAATTTGCACGGAATTAACAAGGTACACCAAAACTATGGAAAATACGAGTCCCTGGTTGAAGAATTTATTAATTGGATATAAATCTCTTTTTCGGGCAGATGCCCTAGCATAATTTAGTTGCACAGATGCAAGTATTAAGCGATCGCTTCTTTCCTCATGACTGTACTTCAAGATTTCAAGATTGTTTTGCGGTTTTGACTCCTAATAAGCAGGCTAAGGCTCCGGCGAAGGCAATAGCTAAGGCTCCGGCGAAGGCAATAGCTAAGGTAAACGGCGAAGGCAATAGCTAAGACGACGGTTAAGGTTAAGGTGACGGCTAAGGCTGATTTTAATCCTTGGTCAAGGATAACTATAAATAAAACAATCACTAGTATTAAGGAAGTCCAGCCGACAACCTGATTTAGTGGATGTGAACTGTCAAATATAAAAGCTATGAATAATCCAGTGAAGGCTGAGAAAAATCCTGAAATTCCAGATAGCACCCAAGAAACACAAACTAAAAAAATAGCCCAACGCTTTTGTAGTCCTGCCTTAGCGCCACTAAAATTTGCACCACTAAGGATTAGCCCCTGTAAAATCTGTACTCTTGATATCTGCGCCACTAAAATTTGCCCCCTCAAGGTTTTGTCCTTTGAAGGAGCGCCCACGAAGATTTTGACCAAAGAAGTCCTGGTGCATGGTTGGGTACTGGATGTCAATTTAATTTTGCTACAGTCATACCAATATTGATTCCGTAATTTAAACGCTTTAAAGCGCTTTTATTTTTATATTGCCTCCGGCAAGAGGTAGATGCGCGAACAATTCTTTTTTGTCCAAAGTCCAAAAAATACTCTTGTGTATAGGTTTTGAGCGGGAAGTTAGCCATGTTTCAAATATCACGCGGACTGCGTTTTGCTCTCTTGATTCTAGTTGGTCTAATTTGGATGTTTTCAGCGTTTTGCTTTTTACTATTGACTCGCATACCAGTGCTGCTTCCTTGGTTGGCTGTTCTGCCTGACTGGTTGGCTAGGATTGCTATATCCTTTGTGGTTAGTCCAGGGTTTATAATTCTAAGTTGCATTCTCGTCGCGTTGAGCAGTTTATTACTTTGGCATCGATTTTCGGCGTTGCTGATTGCGGTATGAAAACGATTGTGCGTTACGGTGAAAATCCTTGTAGAGACGTAAAATTTTACGTCTCTACATCCAAATTCATACCTCCATTCAGCAACGCCCGATTTTCTAATAAATGGGCAACTATCTTTGCAATCCTTATCCCATTCCTACTCTTTATTGGAACTGTTCTATTTGGTGACATCGATACTCAGGGAACACAACGATACGTCACTGATGCGGCTCAACGCGGCGATGTGAGGAGTACTCGTGAACAGATATTAATTCGGGGTGGATCACTTAATCAATTAAAAGCATTGATTTATGTGGGGACAAATGTAAATGTGCGCGATCCGCAAGGGCGTTCTGCGCTTTACTGGGCTGGATGGGCTGGAGGAGAGCCAGAAAGAATTAAGCTACTGCTTC
>JAIVFU010000248.1 GCA_020829485.1 Nostoc sp. CHAB 5834
TTAAAAATGCTTCCTGAAATCCCTGAGCCTATTTTATTAACCCAGATTTTTGCCAAGCTTACTTCTTTAGGACGTATTCATACCGTTTCTACAGGCATTAAAGCCTCTTAAATTGGCAGAGGTATTGTCTTCTGTTGCTTCTTGAGGGCTGATTGCTTTTTCAGAAACGTAAAGCTTTGTATTCTCTAAATAAACTTCTACACGAGTTATATTTGTATGTGGCGAAGTCAATAGTGTTAAAGTAAATTTCTCATATTTGCAAAAGTAGTATTGACATTCTTCACTTAGAGATTGCCCTCGCTGCCATTTGATAATTTCTGTATCGTCATCGTTGGCAAGTTCAAATTCAACTTCTTCGATTGCAGTTAAAGCCATAGCCACACACGCTCTTTCTGCTGGATGCGTAGCTGATTGCATTCGATATGATTCGGGGACTACATAGCCAAGAATTGCGTAGAATTTCTTAGCTAGTTTTTCAATGAGTGCGTCTTTTTGAAAAATTCCAAGTTCCATATCCTTTCCCCTCAAGGTAGAATTTGCCTTTGTTGTAAAAGTTTTAATTTTTGATAACTCGGCGATCGCTCTGTTTAAGCAATCCCAATGCCCATGCCCAATGCCCAATGCCCAATGACCAATGACCAATGACCAATGACCAATGACCAATGACCAATGACCAATGACCAATGACCAATGACTAATGCCCAATGACCATCAAGCAGTAACTACAGCTTTCTTGCTAGCGAAAGCACCTGCCTGCTTTAGCGCTGCACTAGGGCTGGGATGAGCAAAGAACTCTTCTACAGCTTTGGTCAACCCAGCCGCAACAGCCGGCTCGTGACAAGCGTAGACATAGATGGGCTGTTGCACACCGTTAACCAATCGCGTTTCTTGGCGATCGCCTAACTGTGGGTAAAACGTGCGAACCTATGTGCCCAAGTGTCCGCGATAGTGAGCGCCGCTCAGGGGGACTTTCTTTCCAAGTTCAATCTCAGCAAAGTTGACCACGCCAAGCCAGCGTTCTTCTGTGGCGGTTAGCAATTTTCTGTTATGTTCAGCCAAAAGGTTGCCGGCATAGTCTTTAAATTGCTGTTCGGTGTACGGGTTGAGTCTGCCACCAGTTAACTCAGCTAAAGTCTTCATTGCCAAGACAAGAGTATGCAATCGCTGTTCAACTGGGGGGAGGGCTGGTGTGGAGGGTTGTTCTTGTGGTTGAGTAGCGGGTTTTGTCCAGCCCATAATGTCTTGCATCCAGGCGCGAACACCGATACTTTCAAATGCTTCACAGGCTAAGGAAGCTTGTTCGCTGCATCTTTTCCCCGCTTCATAACCGTAATAGTGAAGTATAGTTGCTACAGCTATATCAGGGATACCGGACTGCGACCATCCTATGCAATTACTGTCTTTGATGCCGCATTTTCAACTGCGGTGACTGAAACGGGAGTTTTTTGCTCTTTCTGAATTTTTGAGCCAAAAGCTTTCGTGACTGGTAGAAAGTCCAGCATTGACAAAGTGGCTCTGTACTTAGATTGCAGTGTTTTACAACCAATTTTGGCGCGATCAATGGCATCTACAAAGCGTTCCCACTTTTTGTAGCTGAGTAGTGCCATTAACTCTCTTACCAACCAATATTCTTCTCCTTGGTCAGCAACATGACGAATACCGTCGAAAAGACTACTGTTGCTTGACCCGTTAAAATTCAATAAGTTAGACATAACTATCCCTTTTGCAATGGTGTAGTTAAGGCGATCGCGTGCTTGCCGGCTGTCGATCGCTTTTTGCTTTAACCCGAACTAGTCAGAATATAACAGTTATAGTATGGTAGAGTCAAGCGAGACTTGTCAAGAACTGATTATGGTGGAATTAGACGTTATTGCCAGTATTAATTGGAATCCAGTTTATGGAGAACGCTTAAGAGAAATGCGTGGCAAAGTCTCCATGCAACACTTAGCTGATGAAGTTACTCAAAAATTTAACTATCCAGTGACAAAACAATATATAGCAATGATAGAGCGTCCTTTTGGCGATAAAGCTTCAAAGACTGTCTCTTTCCAATTGCTTCGATATATATGTAAAATTCTGGGCAAAGATGTACAAGACATTTTTGGTTCACCTAAAATTATGCAAAAGCAGACAAGTTACACTTGACAGAAAGACAAGTCATACTTTACTATAAATTATATAAGGGCAAGGAAAGCGAACTGCCAGCACCCGAACGCGAAAGAGTTGCAAGCCAACCATTACAAGCCAAATCAACTAAATCGAATTACTGATACGAAACCAACAAAACCAGCAGCCACCGGGACTAGCAGCCGGAAGCCTTAAACTTGTAATGGTCAAGCCACCGTGAGATGATTCCGATGACCCACCAAGTCTAAAAACTGGTTGTAAAAACTTCAATTTTTGCAGAACAAAGGTGATTGTGAACTCCTCAATCGCCTTTTCAATTGTTACCACGCGGCTGTACAGAGGACACGGTAACATCCCAATATCTTCTCTACAGCTTAGTGCTGTCTGGTGTATTGACATCAGCTGATACGCTTTGCCTTGGAATTGCTTTATGAGGCTGCGCCAATAAGACAGTGAGAGTGTTGTGCCTTGCCACAACGCCATTTAGTACACAAATCAAAAGGCGATCGCTGCGTCTGGTAAACCTTGCGATCGCCTATAATCCAAAAGGAATCTTAAAATTATGCCACAAGTTGCAACAACTGTAACCGCTTGCGTCAAAGTTGAAGAATTGAGAGTAGTAGAAGTCTGCTTTGGCTACCACGAATATTACGCTGATGACAAACTGATAGCCAGCATAGCCTATGACGACGACCACTTAACGCAACGCTGGGTAGTCATGGTGAATGATGCGGAAGTTCATCGTGCTGCTACCCCAATGCTTTGCCATCGCTACATCTGCTGGCAGTATAAGCGAGGGACTCTGCCAGTACAGCAAGAAGCACAAGGTGCTACAACCGGGAACGAAGTTATGTGCGAAATCGCCGCCCGATGTGAGCAGTTCGGATTTGAACTATTAGATGACGGCATCTATAAAGATGAACAAAAACTTGGTTCAGTCGGCTGTACAGAGGGCAAGTGGTGGGTCGTGCAAGCTTCATCAGTGCATCAGCAGAAAGTTCCGTGTGATTCTGCCCTTGATGCGGTGTGGGTACTGTCAATGGTAGAACTGATGCAACTGGATAAGCCGTTTGACGAACTCACGCCAAAGGAATGGGAGCGGCTACGGGAATATCAGCCAGTGGTCGAACGGGAGTTGGTAGCGGCGTAGTTAAAGGGAAAAGGCGATTGCTGACAAGGCAAGGCGATCGCTTTTGCACCAAACTCTAATCAGAAGTAGCAGTATGATACAACACGATTATTACTGATAACATGACCAAATAATTCGTAATTCGTAATTCGTAATTAATGGACTGAGCAACTCAATTTATTAATTTGTTAAAAGACATAATTCCAATGCCATTGGAAAATTGCTCCACTTGGGGAAACCCCAAGACCGCTTTTTCAAGCCCCCGACAAAGCCCGTGGTGTAACAATTACGAATTACGAACTTGTACTGAGCTTGTCCTGAGCGTAGTCGTTCGCGGTAGCGTCTCCGAAGGAGAAGGGCGTAGCCGAAGTATTATCAATTACGAATTATTTTGACGGCATGGGGTAATAATTACGAATTACGAATTACGAATTACGAATTGGAGCAAAGCGACTTGACCCAACAACCTCATGATAAATTTGCCAAGCAGTTTTTAGAAGAGTTACTTTCTCCCTTTGGGGAAGTAAAAACTAACAGGGAAGTAACTGATGAAACAAGATTTGTTGATGTGTTATTTTCGCCAACACCAACATCTGCGGTTGATGCAGAAACTTTAGGATTATTGGGTAGAGTTGCGGTATTAAATACTACTTTGCTAGAACCGTTTCGCAATCAACCGAATAGAACAGAAGTACGTAGTTGTCTACAAAAATTGTTCACTGTGATTGCAGACGCACAGCGTAAAGCTAACAGGGAAGACACAACAATAGCGGAGAACGAGCTAGCACAACTGTGGATTATTTCTCCCAGTGCTTCCAAAGCTCTGCTCAAGGCTTTTGAAGCTAAACTAGATTTAGACAATTGGATGAGCGGGGTGTACTTTCTGCCTGAAGGAGTAAGAGCAGCAATAATAGCGATTAACAAGCTACCGCGGCGAACTCCAGACACGCTGTGGTTTAGGCTGTTGGGTCGGGGAAAAGTACAAAGGGAGGCAGTAGAAGAACTGGTTGCACTACCACCATCCGATCTTGTACGCAGGAACGTACTGGAAATAATTTACAGGTGGCGTATCAGTGTAATGACACAGACAGAATTAACCAGAGATGACCAGGAGTTGATCATGAACTTAACTCAAGCTTACGAAGAAGCAAGAGCGCAAGCGGTACAGGAGGGAGTACAGCAAGGAGTACAGCAAGGACAACGCCAAGTTGTAGAAAACTTGTTAAGATTCCGGTTTGGTTCTGTGGATGAAGAACTCTCAAGAGTAGTCGATAGTTTATTGCAGTTAACACCAGATGACTTTGCAAGATTTTTACTGGAATTGTCTAGTTTATCTCGTGAAGATTTGCTAGCAAGATTTAATTCACATCAATAATCTGTACAGGTCAAATAATTAGTAATAAAAAGCGCTTTTGTGAAATCAAGAGCGCTGTTTTATTGCCTCTACGCATCATATATCACAAATGAACGGCTGCGCCAATGCAAAAGTGAAAATGCTTTTGGTATAAACAAATGAACCCTCAAGAAAATGCCGATTTACTTGCTGCTTTGATGCGCCAAGAGGAACTACTCAAGCAGCTAGTCGCAGCAATCAATAAGCCAAAACTGGGATTGCACTCTGAAGCTGGCAGTTGTAAAATCTACTGCAATCGTCACAATGGTTCACTGTGGTATACCCTAAAAAACAGTGAAGCGAGTGCGATTACCCAAACTGCCTTAACTGGATATTTAAAAGAACTCAAATTTGAGAAGTGTGAGCGCAGAGGAAAAGAAGTTTACAAGTTGCTGATTACAATTCAAGCAGACAGACCCTATATATTAGAAAGTGGGCATGATACTCACTTTGCTAAATCTGTATTAGCCGCGATGCCTGCGGCAACCCGAAGCGGGAACGCAACTCTTACTCCAGAACAATTATATTCTCCCATCACACTACAGCCCCAGCCAGGGACGACAGATGAAAACGTGTTGTTCTGTCGGGTATGGGTAAAGTCGGAATTAGTTATGGCATCCTACAACGAGGAAACGAACTGGCGCGAGGTCAGTAAACAGGCTTTAGCTGTAACGAAAGCTGCGAATGAGATAGCGTTTTAACTCGTTGTAAACAGGGTTTGGGCAATTGTAATTAGAAGTTGCTCAAACTTTGTCTACAGCTAATACATGCTGTTTCCCTATCCACAAATAACAAGAAATGACTACAACAATCGTTCACCCTAGTATCGAAAACTTACAGCAGTTTTCTGACTCGTTCGACATTGAGAAACTATTGCAATCTGAGGGAATTCTGCCGTGGCTTTTAGCAAATGGCTGGAACTACGACGATGAATCTTGTTTGATTGCAAACATTGTTGATGAGTCTACAAGTCTTGATGAAGTTTGGGACTCTGAAGAGTTTGATTTTAACGCCTTATCAGATGAATCAAAGTCAAAATTAAATCTGATTTTTGAGCATTTCTATCTGTAATATTTGTCACTCTCAGTCAATAATCAATGCAAAGGTAACGAATTATGCGTGAAAAACTCTACAGTCAGATTTAATCAGCCTGACTGTAAAGAAAAATCGATTCCACGATAAATTATGGCACACTTCACTGCTAATAAGATGGAATTAAATTTGATTAAAGTTTACGATACAACGCTATTAAGCTCATCGAAAGTTTACCAAATCAACGGTACGCTTTCCCGATATTTGGGTGATGAAGGTACTATAAAACATCCACAGTATCTATTTGTACCTCTGCCAAATCAAAAGAAAAAAGCCAGCTTTCGATTAAATCGAAACAAACTCATGACTCGCTGTTATGAAGTCGAAGGCATGGTCTATGAGAAGCCTGCGGTACAGGATAATTCACAGCAACTTCAGCTATTTTAAGCCATGTCCATACATAAACCACCAGTCATTAAAAGACATATTCGGCTACAAAATGGCTCTACAAAAGTAATCTATAGAGCTACTAAAGACATTCAAATAGTCACAAAGAAAGCTTCGCTTAATTTGAAGTGAAAAATAATGATTGAGGTGAATAATCATGGTACAAGCAATCGACAATACTATTGCTGCAAATTTCCTAACTGATGCAGTAGTCGAACGCCACAATTTCTCACAGTTAAATAAAACTCGCATTCGCTTTCGTATTCAACTAAAGAAAAGTACAAAGTCTGCCGCACCTAAATGGGCAGATGTTTTAAAAGCTGAAGTTTCTGAAATTGAATCAGACCTTGTTAAAGTTACTAATTCTGAAGTTGGGTTGCGTGGTATTAAGGTATTCAAGAAGCTGGATGAAGCTGCTGCCCAACTGAGGCAAGAGATCGCTTCAGTTCAAGAGTGGATGTCTG
>JAIVFU010000249.1 GCA_020829485.1 Nostoc sp. CHAB 5834
GAATATGATTTTCGTCAAATAAGACCGCTTCAAAATATAGAGGTAATGATTTTGCAAGTGTGCCCATAATCCGAATATTTATTGAATTACCTTCTCCTGATATGCGAAGATAGTCAGATGCAGACCCATTCACCCATATTCCTGTGATTGTTATATCAGAGTGCAGTTTTGTTATTTTATCGGTAATTAATCCACCTTCGTTATAATTTAATGATAGGTAGCGATCTGTTGCTTCTGTTGTTGACCCAGCAAAAGCCAGTTCACCATTAGCAATAATTACTCCGGTTGAACACAAACTTTTTACTGCTCCAATATTATGGCTTACAAACAATACAGTCCTGCCCTCATTTCGACTTACATCCTGCATCTTACCAATTGCTTTCTTTTGGAACTCAGCATCCCCTACTGCCAGGACTTCATCGACTATTAATATTTCAGGATCAAGATGCGCTGCAACAGAGAAGCCCAGACGAACGGTCATACCACTAGAGTAGCGTTTCACCGGTGTGTCTATATACCGTTCACATCCAGAGAAATCGATTATCTCATCTAACTTAGTTCGAATCTCCCGTTTCGTCATCCCTAAAATAGCACCGTTCAGGAATATGTTTTCGCGGCCTGTTAGCTCAGGATGAAAGCCCGTTCCCACCTCAAGCAGACTTCCAATACGACCGTTGTAGTCTACTTGCCCTGTTGTAGGGCCTGTTACCTTAGAAAGAATTTTGAGTAATGTAGATTTGCCCGCCCCGTTTTCCCCGATGATACCAAGCACTTCGCCAGGCATTACTTCAAAGTTGATGTTTTTGAGCGCCCAAACGTAATCGCTTTCGCCTTTATTTCGTCGGTTATTAGCTTCTCCTATTTTAAGGAATGGGTCTTCTTTACCCTGTATCCGGTATAACCACCGTTGAAAATCGTCACGTACAGTTCCCGTACCAATTGTACCTAATCGGTACTGCTTGGATAAATTTTCTACTCTTATAATGGGTTTCATTCTATCACTTAACAACTAACAAATTATGGCCCGCTTTTTTTCTTTACGACCGAAAGGCTGCTAACTAACGCTATTAATTTGCAAATTAGAACTTTTTATAACCGAGAATTTATCTTTGTATTTTAAAAAAGGTTTTTCCAAGTACTCATATGAAAGGTATGCTAATCCGATCGTTATTGTTATCACGCTCGAGTATGCAAGTATGTTTTTTAATACATCGCCCAAAAGTAACCCTTTAATTACTGGTGATATCAGTAAGATAACCATAGGGTGTATCACATATATACCGTAAGATATTTTGCCAATAAAATTCAACACTGGCAATTCCAGACTTATCACTTTATTACTAGAGCTTACTTGTTCAGCAATTAGTATTAGTGATATTATCGAGAAAAATTCATGCGAAATAGTAGCTGGAATTTGTATCAATCCAAACCCTATAAGTACAAAAAAAGCCCAGGACAATAATTGCAATACTTTCCAATTAAAAAATTTTAAATACTTATCTTGATAGTAAAAAATAGACCCTACGGCTCCAACTATCATACAATGGAATCTCGTTGCACTTAAAAAGCGATAACTCACTGATTCTTTACCTAAAAAATACCAAAACAAAAGCTTACTGGATAAAATCACCATTAACAGAATTAATGAGCAAACAATTAACTTACCCCTTGAAATTTTCACAAACCAAGGCCAAAATATATAAAACTGTTCCTCAACTCCTATACTCCAATAATGAACAAGTAGCAAAATGCCTTCATTAATTACGAACGGAATATTAGCAGCAAAAAATAAATACCAGTAAAAATTAGAAGACAACTCAGAATTGCTACTGCGAGAAAAAACAATCAAAACAAGATAAGCAAAAATATAGCCATAGTATAATGGCCATATTCTCAGTATTCTTCTCATGTAGAAATTTCTTACACTTATAGGTGACTTATCTTTTTCTAACAATAACAAATATGTAATTAAAAACCCACTAATTACAAAAAAAAGTGTTACCCCAAACTCAGCTAAAGGTAGTCGAAACGAATGTTTTAACCCAAAATCAGCAATTCCAGGCATCACAACATGTGAGATTAAGACAGACAAAGCTGCTATAGCCCTTAAGCCATTTAATCCAGTCAAGTATAAAATTTTTTCTTTTTTCATTGATGTAAACAACCCGATAATTATATCGACCTCTACATTTTAGATTAGAATAATTGGTTAGCTTATACAGTATCCATAAAGTTTTTCTCCGTTTTATTAAACATGAGTAAGCCTATCAGAAATACAACAATGGTGAAACCTAGCGAGTATCCCAATAGGCCCCAGGTGAAACTACCTGTTCCCAAAAACCCGTATTTGAATGTTTCGATGACGCCTGTCATTGGATTAGCCAGCATAATTGGTTGGTATTTGGCGGGAACGGCAGACAATGGCAGAATCACCGGGGTAGCATACATTAATAATTGTACGCCAAACTCGACGAGGTACTGCAAATCGCGATACCGGGTAGTCATAGCTGAGACGAGCATCCCCAGCCCCAGCCCCATGAAACCCATGATGACGATGAGTAGCGGCATGAGCAACAGAGTACTGTTGGGATACAGCGGGTAACCCCGCAGGGCGAAGTAACCGTATAAAAGCAGAAAGAGAATGAGCCCAATACCAAACTGAATCAGGTTGCTGATTACAATCGACAGCGGCATAACCGCCCTTGGGAAGTATACTTTACCGAACAAACCCGCATTAGCCGTAAACGTATTGGATGTTGATCGAAGGCAGTTTGCAAAATAATTCCACGCCGTTACGCCAGCCAAATAAAACAGAATTGGCGGAGCACCATCGGTCGAAAGTTCGGCCATACCGCCGAAGACAATGGCCATGACTGCGGTTTGAAAGATTGGCTGGATAAAGAACCAGAGCGGTCCCAGGACAGTCTGCTTGAACTTGGAAACAAAGTCCCGACGGACGAATAGCATGAGCAGGTCCCGATACCGCCAGATCTCGGCTAATCGAAGATCGAATAAGCTATCCTTCGGTGTTATAGAATGAGAATATGTTTCTTTATCGGCTATCACTAGGTATAATGTTCAGTCAGTATAATTATTATTGCGGTACAACAGTACGCTGGCGGCTATTGACGAATGGGTGGTAGTCGCTATTAAGTGGCGTTAGACTGGCGTTTCGGATGTGATGGACAATCTCGATGGAAGGGCTAGCTTCGAGTAAGCCAAATCCGGCACCAGACAGAATGTGTTCGTAGCTGTGGTTATGGAGATCGGTGAAGCCATCGCTGAACTCAATCTCTTCGCCTTCGATTTGCAACGAGCGGTAAGTGCGTTTGTTTGCCAGCTTTACAGACTCAGGCAGGGCCTCGTAGTCGGTGCTCAAAAACCAGCGAACTCTGGCCTTCTCCAGTTCCAGATAGCCAGCTGCATTGTTTTCTTCCCGTAAATGCACCCGGTTCAGAGCCACCGGACCAAAAATCCAGGTTAGCATATCGAAAAAATGAACCCCGATGTTGGTAGCAATGCCCCCTGACTTGCTGGCATCCCCTTTCCAACTGATGTTATACCATTTACCTCTGGAAGTGATGTACGCCAGATCTAGGTCATAGATCTTATCGGCAGGGCCTTCGTCAATACGTCTCTTCAGCGCAATAATACTGGGGTGCAATCTTAGCTGCAAAATATTAAAGACTCGTTTACCCGTTTCCCGTTCCATCTCGGCCAGAGCGTCGATATTCCATGGGTTGAGTACCAGTGGTTTCTCGCAGATCACATCGGCACCACTCCGCAGCCCAAAGCGTATATGTGCATCGTGCAGGTAATTTGGACTACAAATACTAACATAATCAACAGGATTGCCTTCCCGGCGCAGCTTATCTACTTGCCGATCGAAACGTTCGAATTCGGTAAAAAAGTCAGCTTCAGGAAAGTAACTGTCCATCACCCCAACTGAGTCGAACTTATCGAATGCCGTAACTAACTGGTTACCGGTATCTTTAATGGCTTTCAGATGGCGTGGGGCAATAAAACCAGCAGCACCGATCAATGCAAATCGTTTCATGAGAGAGGGTAGAGTTTACCATTGGTGAGCGTATATCGCGTACCGCTTTCGGGACAAACAGCGATACCGTTCGGGTCAAAGCTAAGGCGATGGCCATACTCGCTGATCCAGCCGAGTTGCCGCGCCGGATTGCCTATCACGAGGGCGTAAGGCGGAACCGTTTTCGTTACCACAGCGCCCGCGCCAATAAAGGCATATTCTCCAATATCGTGTCCGCATACAATTGTAGCGTTGGCTCCAATACTGGCTCCCTTACCTACGTGCGTTTTGAGGTATTGACCCCGCCGATTTATGGCACTTCGGGGGTTATTGACGTTCGTAAAGACCATCGATGGTCCTAGAAACACATCGTCGTCGCAGGTAACGCCCGTATAGATGGATACATTATTCTGGACTTTCACGTTGTTTCCCAGCACAACATCGGGTGAGATCACTACATTTTGGCCTATGTTACAACGTTCGCCCAAGGTACAATTCGGCATGATATGTGAGAAATGCCAGATTTTGGTACCCTCACCAATGACGCACCCATCGTCGATTATAGCAGTGGGATGGATATATACAGCGTTCAATAGTTATGCAAAATAAGAAGTTACGGTTTCAGTAATATAGCCGATCTGGGAGTCGGTTAATTCAGTATGCATGGGCAACGAAAGCACGCGTTCGCACAGGTCATGGGTTACAGCTAAGTCGCCAACAACCCGGCCAATCTGCTGATAGGCTTTCTGGTGATTTAGCGATATAGGATAATATATCATGCTGGGAATTCCTTTTTTCTGGAGGAAATCTTTCAATCCATCACGTTTGTTAGCGGGCACTTTAATTGTGTACTGATGGAATACATGTGTTGAATAGGGAGCCCGATACGGAATATCAATCTCGTGAACACCAGCTAAAAGTTCATCATACTGACGAGCAGAGCGCTGACGGTTATCTGTATACGTCGAAAGGTTTTTCAGCTTTTCGATAAGTATGCTTGCCTGAATAGAGTCGAGCCGGGAGTTAATGCCAACAAGTTCGTGCTCATATTTCCGGGCCTGGCCGTGGCTAGCCATCATGCGTACTTTCCGCGCCAGCACTTCACTGGCCGAAAAAACAGCTCCGCCATCACCAAAGCAGCCCAGATTTTTAGACGGGAAAAATGAGGTCGTTCCTAAATCACCCATGGCCCCGGTAGCACATGTAGTGCCGTCCCTGAATGTATACCTGGCACCTATCGCCTGCGCGGCATCCTCAACAACGGCGATACCCTGTGCCTGGCAACATTGCAGAATACCAGCCATATCGGCACACTGGCCAAACAAATGAACGGGCACGACCAGTTTGGTCCGTGGGGTAATGGCTTCATCGACCAGTTGCTGGTTGATCGTGAATGTTTGCGGATCAACATCGATGATGACTGGCTTGAGGCCGAGCAAAGCAATAACTTCAGCAGTAGCGATGTAGGTAAAAGCAGGCACAATCACTTCATCGCCGGGCTTCAAATCAAGTGACATCATCGCTAATTGCAGCGCATCGGTACCATTGGCACAGGATACTACATGCGGTATGGTGAGATACGTTGCCAGTTGCTGTTCAAAACTGCTGACCTGAGGGCCTTTAATAAAAGTAGTCGCGTCAATGCAAGCCTGAATAGCAGCGTCAATAGCGACCTTACTTTTCAAGTATTGACTTTTCAGGTCAACCATTTGGATATTCCCCACGTAATCTTTTTTCATACTTTTTGCCTTACCTCTTCGCCTGGTTGTGTACGTTACGGCCAACTCATCCGATTAATTACTGCGTGCTCTTTTCACGATAATGTTGGTCAAAATGCGCTTTAAATAGTGCAGATCGGTTTTGAGGGGTGCCTGCTCGTAGGCATTCAAATAGTTCAATTCAGATTGAGTGACTTCATCGAACGATTGAGGCATATCAGCGTAGAACGGTGGTAACAGGCCAGGTTTTTGTTTAAGTCGAAGCGCCTGAATATGAGCTGGATATAAACTAAAGTAATGCTGACTAATTGGCCTCACCCCAACCAGTTTAAGATCACCCTTCAGCAAATTATACACCATTGGTAGTTCATCGAGCCAATATTTGCGCATAAGTCGTCCCGCTGAACTGATACGAAAGTCGTTTTTAAATTTTCCGCCCTTGTCAAGTCCGTTTTTATCGTGCACATAGGCCTGCACATACTCGGCATAGGGGTGCATGGATCGAAATTTGTAAACATAGATCGGGGTAGCGTATTGCCCCATCCGCTCCATCCGAAACAAAAGGCCTTCCGAGGGAAGCGGCTTATGCTGACTTGGATCACCTGTCGGATTTCGTTTAGCGATCAGGACAGTTCGCTGACTCGATTCGTACGTATTGACGAGCGAAAATCCTTTGTAGATGAGTCTACCCATGATCTCGGTTTTCGAAACATCGACTGGCACGTTGAGCAGTCGGAACAGCTTACGAAAGCCTTTCATTTTGGGTAATACCCGTTTGAATAAA
>JAIVFU010000024.1 GCA_020829485.1 Nostoc sp. CHAB 5834
CGTGATTGGTGGTATTCAAGCTAGAGGGGAAAAAGGAAACTACAGTACACAACGTATTAAATTTAGCTCTAACAGTTCTGGTTAACTTTTCGTTACATAGTTATGATTTTTCCTGCCGACTTACTTAAGTCTAATGATTGAGATTAAGCCGGAAGTAAAACGTACAGAAGAATTGCGCCAGTTATTGCAACAAGCCAGCTATGCTTATTACGTTTTAGATGCTCCAATTATGGAGGATACAGTCTATGACCAGCTATATCGAGAATTGCAACAACTGGAAATTCAGTATCCAGAATTGGCGACTCCCGATAGTCCGACTCAGCGCGTGGGTGAGCTTAAGCATACGCAGTTTACCTCGGTGCGTCATAATATCCCCCTGTACAGTCTAGAGAATGCATTTAATATCGATGAGTTGCAAGCCTGGGATCAGCGTTGGCGGCGACAAGTACCGAAAATAGATTCGGTGGAATATGTCAGTGAACTCAAAATTGATGGTTCTGCTTTGGCTCTTACCTATCAAGATGGCATTCTAGTAAGGGGTGCAACTAGGGGTGATGGGGCGACGGGTGAAGATATCACCCAAAATGTGCGGACAATTCGCTCAATTCCCTTGCGTTTGAATTTTGAAGGGTTAGAAATTCTAGAAAGGGTGGAAGTACGCGGCGAGGCGTTTTTACCGTTGGAAGTGTTTAAACAAATTAACGAGGAAAGACAAAAAGCAGGTGAGCAATTATTTGCCAATCCCCGTAATGCCGCAGCTGGTACACTTAGGCAACTAGACTCGCGCATTGTCGCTAAACGACGGTTAGATTTCTTTGGTTACACGCTACATATTCCTGGTAGAGATGACACCAGTATTGCCAATACGCAATGGGAAGCATTGGAGTTATTAGAAAAGATGGGTTTTCGAGTCAACCCCAACCATAAACTGTGTGGCTCGATCGCAGAAGTGGCAAAATATTATGAATACTGGGATACGGAACGGCTAAATTTACCCTACATGACTGATGGGGTAGTAGTAAAACTGAATTCTTTTAAACTTCAAGAACAGCTAGGGTTTACGCAGAAATTCCCTCGCTGGGCAGTAGCGTTAAAGTACCCAGCCGAAGAAGCGCCTACCCGTGTAGAAAATATTGCTGTAAATGTGGGACGAACGGGGGCGTTAACACCGTTAGCCGAGATGCGCCCTGTGCAACTGGCGGGGACAACAGTTTCTCGCGCTACTTTACATAATAGCGATCGCATTACTCAATTAGACATCCGCATTGGCGATACTGTCATTGTCCGCAAAGCTGGAGAAATCATTCCAGAAGTGCTGAGGGTACTAAAAGAACTCCGTCCGGCTGATACTGAACCTTTCGTTATGCCCACCCATTGCCCAGTTTGTGGTCAACCAGTGGTGCGAGAATCAGGTGAGGCGGTGACTCGCTGCGTCAATGCTTCCTGTGCAGCGATTCTCAAAGGTTCCATTGAACATTGGGTAAGTCGTGATGCCTTGGATATTAAAGGTTTAGGCGAAAAGCTGGTGCATCAACTCGTTGATAAAGCTTTGGTGCATTCCGTTGCCGATTTGTATGAGTTGACACAAAGCAAATTGTGTGCATTAGAAAGGATGGGGCAAAAGTCGGCTGAGAAATTGGTAGATGCGATCGCTCTATCGAAAAACCAACCTTGGTCAAGGGTATTGTATGGTTTAGGCATCCGTCACGTTGGCAGTGTCAATGCCCAATTGTTGACTCAGAAATATTTCACTGTAGACCAGTTAGCGACAGCAAAGCAATCAGATATTGAAGGAATTTACGGTATCGGTGCTGAAATTGCCCAATCTGTGTATCAATGGTTTCGGATTGATGCCAACCAAAAGTTAATAGAACGCTTGCAAGCAGAAGGATTGCAATTAGCTGCCACAGAGGAAACAAAAACAATTGGTAATGTTAATCAAAAGTTCGCAGGTAAAACTTTTGTAATTACGGGAACATTGCCAACCCTAAAGCGAGATGAAGCGAAAGCTTTGATTCAAAAAGCTGGTGGGAAAGTGACTGAATCGTTGAGTAAAAAAACAAATTATTTGGTAGTAGGAGAAGATGCAGGTTCTAAATTAGAAAAAGCGCTTTCTTTGGGAATTACGCAATTAAGCGAGGTGCAGTTGTTAGAGATGCTTGAGGATTAATGTATATTTGGCAAACCCGTCACACTCATTAATTGTTAACGTTTATCACCCTTAGCTTAGGAAGTTTTCAGGCTTTTCTTAATTATCCTGCGATGCCTACGGCGGTAAACTACGTAAATAGACCATGCTGTAGAGAACAATAGACATCTCCGAAAAAGAATGTAGAGACGTAGCAGTGCTACGTCTCTACAAGCAGTGCTACGTCTCTACAAGGTTTTGGGTAACGCATATTTAATTTCTGGAGATGTCTAATGATCATTGGTGTCAACTTAAGCTAAAATACATGTCCCACAGGCGTTTTACCCCCCTTAATCCCCTCTTAGAAAGGGGGGAAAAAGAAATCTAGTTCCCTCCCCAATGCATCGGGGAGGGTTAGGGTGGGGTGACGCGGTGAGTGATGGAAAATTAGAGAACTGAATATCACATCTCGACAAGGGTTTCACGTTAAGTTGACACCCATGAGCAATGCTGTGCCCTTACAAAAGATATAATTTTTAACCTTATTTATTCTTAACTAATTTCAGTACAAGAGTTAACTTAACACCTCGGTTCTTTCCAAATTTTAAGCATAATTGATAATATTGATAGCGATGCTTGCGGTGGGCAAAGCCAACGGGTTCGACTCTGAACCCTAATAGATCATTTACCCTAAAAATTGTTAAAGGAAAATTTGGAGCTTTATTAAATAAAATCAATGTCTGAACAAAAGCCTGTAAGCCCGTGGAACTACAAACCTTGGTGGTGTCAGCCTTGGTCTATAGTTCTCACAGGAGTAACACTGATTAGTGGTAGCTGGTTACTATTTAAAACTATCTGGCTAACAGTTCTCGTCTCCATCCCTGTAGTAACGTGGATGGGATTTTTTGTGTTGTTTTGGCCACAATTAATGATTCGCAGTGGGATTTTGGAGTCGTATAAGGACTAATTCGAGTAAAACGTCCGAATATTCCTATGTTATTACCTAGTTGTTTGGAACGCGGTGCGACTACACCGCGCCATTGCTTGCGACAGTTGCGTAAGTCCTGATTAAGGAATAAGAATTAAATAACATACAATTTATGTCCGACAGCTTACCTCACCCTCAATCCCTCTTCTTATAAAGGAGAGGGAAGGTAAATACAGGATGAAGTTTTGCATTTTATTTAATTCACGTTCCTAAGCAGATTACTGCAATCCATAAAGAGCTAAATCGAGAGTACCTGCTGAAGTTGGAGAATAAGCGATATCTAGAGAAACACTAGCTTCTATCGTCTGAGTACCACCAATTATAGGAGTTGTACTACCTGCTGCAAAAGCTCTATCTGCTCCTAAATTAAACACTAAAGGAGATGGTGTAGGATTGCTAGTTGAGTTAATATCAATGTCAATAATCGCTCCGGGGGTTAACTGCAAGGTACTAAAAACAGCCCCAGCTTGAGCTTGAGCGTCTTTAACAGCTTCGCTAAGAACCTGCAAGCGTGCCTGCTGCAATGCTTCGTCTGAGGCAGTGAAGCTTATATTCTGTATTAGATTTGCGCCTGCTTGGATAGCTGTATCAATTGCTGCCCCAGCTTGATCTGTTGGTAACTCAAACTGAAGTGTGTTGATTCCTCTAAAGCCAGTTAGGGTTTGAGTATTATTTTCAAAGCTAAAGACGGGATTTAGTTGAATAGATGTAGTTTGAAGTTCTTGCGCCCCAAGCTTTTGCAGCGCATCAACTACTGCTGTTGAACGTTGAGCAACTTCTTCTTGAACTTCGGTTGCGGTTTTTCCCTCTACTTGAATTCCCAATTGCACCTCAGTTAAGGTAGTGGGAACAGTAACCTTTCCTTGACCGGTGACTTCCAATATCTGAGGAGTGTTTGGATTAGTGCTACCAGTCAGGGGATCGATAATCCCAAGAGCCTGCCTAATCGCACTTGTGAGATTATTAGTAGCGGAAGCGAGAGTGCCTGCTGAATTCGGAGAATAACCGATATCTAGAGAAACGCTAGCTTCTATCGTCTGAGGGCTACCAATTATAGGAGTTGTAGTATCTGCTGCAAAAGATGCCCTATTTGCTACTTCAAACACCAAAGGAGATGGGCTAGGATTATCAGCTGAGTTAATATCAATGTCAATAATCTTTCCGGGGGTTAACTGCAAGGTACTAAAAACAGTCTCAGCTTGAGCTTGAGCGTCTTTAACAGCTTCGCTAAGAACCTGCAAGCGTGCCTGCTGCAATGCTTCGTCTGAGGCAGTAAAGTTTATATTCTGTATTAGATTTGCGCCTGCTTGGATAGCTGTGTCAATTGCTCCTCCAGCTTGATCTGTTGGTAACTCAAACTGAAGTGTGTTGATTCCTCTAAAGCCAGTTAGGGTTTGAGTATTATTTTCAAAGCTAAAGACGGGATTTAGTTGAATAGATGTAGTTTGAAGTTCTTGCGCCCCAAGCTTTTGCAGCGCATCAACTACTGCTGTTGAACGTTGAGCAACTTCTTCTTGAACTTCGGTTGCGGTTTTTCCCTCTACTTGAATTCCCAATTGCACCTCAGTTAAGGTAGTGGGAACCGTTACCTCTCCTTGACCGGTGACTTCCAATATCTGAGCAGGAGCAGTGTTTGGATTAGTGCCACTAATCAGAGGAGCGATGATCACAAGAGTTTGATTATCTGTGTTAGCCATCTTGTTCTCCTTGCTTAAATTAATGATGTTTGAAATCTGTTGATGTTTTAATCTTAGGGATGTCTGAAAAGTAAGAAAGCCCACTTAACGGTATCCTGTCAGTAATTGACACTCCCCACCTTATGAGTACATTGAAGGTGGGGATTCTACATTCACCGTCAGAACTTGCTCTAGCAGATTTACACCAACTAGCGTAGAGGTTCCAACTCCTGTAGCGTTACTTTGGGTATGCCCTACCCTAGCTTTTGCAAGACTCAGAATATTTTTTGCAGCGTTAACATCCCTTTGCAACTCACATCCACAACTACATTTATGGGTACGAGTTGAAAGAGATTTTTTAACAATTATTCCGCAATCACTACATTTTTGAGATGTCATTTTAGGATTAACGGCAACAACAGTACTGTTAAATTTGACTGCAAAATATTCTAACCAATGACGGAAAAGACCCCAAGAGACATCATTAATACTCTTGGCTAGACAGTGATTTAAAACCATGTTCTTAACACTTAAGTCTTCATAGGCTACTAAGCTGTTAAGCTTGCATACGCAGCGTCCCAGTCTCTTGGAATGCTCATTACGTTGCCTACTTACTCTTAAATGTTTCCGAGCATATCTCTGTCTTGCTATCTGTCGTTGATTCTTTCCTTTCTCTTTTTTATAGATTTGACGTTGAGCGTGTTTAATTGCTTTATCAGCTTTTCTTAAAAATCTAGGATTCTCTTCATGATTGCCATTTGAATCTGAATAGAAAAACTCCAGTCCAACGTCTAGACCTATTTCACCATCACCTATTCTTGGTTCTAAAACAACTTCTATTTCCAAACAAAATTGGACGTAAAAGCCATCAGCACGTTTAACAATTCTGACTCGTTTGATGCAGTTAACTGGATATCCGTGAATGTCCCACTTGCCCAACAGCTTGAGTTCACCAATGCCTTTTTTATCGGTAAAGGTGATTCGTCTTTTACTCTGATGTAAAGACCATCCACAGGTCTTGTACTCAACTGAACGGTTGTCATGCTGGAACCTGGGATAACCTTTTTTACCTAACTTTGTTTTCTTGCAGTTGTCGTAAAATCTTGATATTGCTGTCCAGGCCCTTTCGGTTGCAGACTGACAAGCCATTGAATTTAGTTCTTCAACAAATTTAAACTCTTTCCGTAGTGCTGTAGAGTAATTATTTAAAGCTATTTTGTTAATTTTTGACTCTCTTGGTGCATCCATCCAAAAACGGATAGCTTTATTTCTAATGAATTGAGTCGTCTGAATAGCTTCCTCAATAGCAATTGCCTGTTGTTTGCTTACTACTGCTTTGTACTCTAAAACTAGCACTACCTATCACCTCCTTGTTTTTGTTATACTCTGATTATAGAGTATATTTTGGAGTATATCAAGTGCCTAGACAAAGAAAAATGCAGTTTAATGTGACCGAAGAGGAATATCAGATTATCAAGGAATATTCGGAACAAAAACAGCTATCTATGGCGGAAATCCTTAGAGATTATATTAAAACTCTCACGTTGCCACCCAAGAAATAGCTCATTCCTCATACATCTGTTCTTTGTCTTACTTGCGGTAAAAATTAATTACAGATGTAATCGTCAATCGCCGCCTTACATCCCCACCGTATAGACGGATGGGGTATTACGGCGCTCAGATAAAAAGACTTAACTATGACAGCGTTACCAGAGCCATGAATCTATCATACCTAAGTAACTTCACTTAATAGCAGTGGGAATTGTTAATCGGGACTAAGACATGATTCCAGCTGATGGAGAAGGTGAGAGCCGGACTGGTACAGCAAGCGCAGAGATGATCCAGACTGTGCTGCAAAGTTAAGCGATCGCTCAAGCAGATGGTCAAAAGAGGCAGGGGAGCAGGGGGCAGGGAGCAAGGGGGAAAACTGAGACGGAGCTTGTACTCCGCCCCAGTAGGAGCGCCCTAGAAGGGCGGGGCTTCATACCCATGTTCCGCTCCGCTCCACGGCTCCAGGGCAGGGCTTGCTCCCCCAGCTAAGAAGCCCCCTGCCCCTCCGCTTCTTCGGTGAGAAGAAGCAAGAAGATGCCCAAGGCGAAGCACTAAAAGCACTTGCAAAAGGAAACGTCGAAATCGTTTGTCGAGACGTGATATTCAGTTCTCTAGCTTTCCATCACTCACCGCGTCACCCCACCCTAACCCTCCCCGATGCATTGGGGAGGGAACTGGATTTCTTTTTCCCCCCTTTCTAAGGGGGGATTAAGGGGGGTAAAACGCCTGTGGGACATGAATTTTAGTTTAAGTTGACACCAATGAGCATTGCTGTGCCCCTACAATAGATGTGGTTGAAATAAATGAAAACTACTGTAAAGCTTTCTAAGTGTAGGGCTTTCGTCAGTAGAAAATCGGTTTTTCAACTTAGGGAACTAGGGCGATCGCGCATTTTTATTTTTGCTGTGAGTCTGCTTGGTTGCCTATTGGTGATCTTAAAGAGCGTGGAGAGTTCAGAAGCTCACACCCCTCTTTAAATTAATGAATTATCAATTATGAATTGCTTTGACACCATGCCTGCCAAGTGTTAATTTACCACTTGGCTCCCATGACTGCGAGGATCATCTTGATTAGCCGTTGGTGCTACTGGGGCTGAAAATTTGGAAACTTTCCCGCTAGCTTGAGCATAAGGGAGAGACGAACCAGTAACTAAAGCTTCTAAGTTGCTAGCCATAATCGTCCGGGGTTGATCGCCGATCGCTTGGGCTATGGTTTCTCCTTGCTGACTCAAAAATACAAAATGGGGAATCCCATCTACCCGATATTTCAGCATCTCTGGTAGCCACTTGGTATTATCCACATTCAGCATCACAAAATTCATCTTGTCAGCATACTCTGTTTCTAGTTGAGTAATATCTGGTGCCATTTTCTGACAGACAGTACACCAATCAGCATAAAACTCTACTAGAGATGGTTTGCCGTTGCTGATTGCTACTTCTAGCGGTGTGGACGTATCACTTAACTTGGCTAGAGTTGCCGAAGTTGTTTCAGTTCGCAATCCTAAGACGAGGGCAACGCTAAGAGCGATCGCTACCATTACAATTAAAAAGTTTCTCAAACGCTTCCCTAAGTTGGATTCAGGCTTATCGGGAGAATTAACAGGTGAATCAGTACTCATAACAGAATTATTAAAACTTATTAAGTAATTTCTTCTTTAGTTTAGCTGACTCTAGCCGCTCTTAAATACGTAATTTAATCTTCAAAATGGGTATTACAAAAATAGTGCTTTAGATGAAATAGGTTTTAAAAAATGATTTTAAGCTTCAGAAATACCAGTGCTGTGTGTGCCATATTTTTATTAGTCAACGTTGGCAGCTTTCACACATCAGCCATAGCTACTGTAAATAAGCTGATAGCACAGCAGAGTAAAACCCAGCCACACCCAGTTTTTAAATCTATTTTGCCCAAGTTAAAGCAAAAGACTCAGATTCGTATTCTATTGCCGAAGTTTATTCCTGAGTCGGATGGGGAAAATCCAATTTACGCGATTATAGAAGCTGCTACGCAAAAAAAGTACGAAATTTTACTGGGTTTCAGTCCCGATTGTACTGGTGGAACTGCCTGTCGTTTGGGCGTTGTTTATGCTGAAGCAGTAACCCGCAAAACACCCCAACTTACAGGTAAACCTATATCCTTAGCTAAGGGTATCACTGGGTATTTTGTGGATTTTACTTGTGGTGCTAATTGCTCAGATGCTACCTTGACTTGGAGACAACAGGGTGTGCAATATATTGTTGGTTTAAAAGCAGGCGAACGCACTTCTTTGATAAAAATGGCTAATTCTGCGATTAATCCCTAGCTAAGATCAGAGTCTGATTTTACTTCCCAGCTAAAGAGCCGTGGCAATCAAGAAAAAGAGGAGATTTTCTAGGAACAGATAGAGGTTGATATTTAAGAAAATCATCATGGTATTATCAACCTCTGGTGTTAATATGTCATTCTCAGCTTAGACGAGGACGAGCGATCGCTTCAATTCTTTTTAACCAAGGAATCCCTGCCTTCAAAAACTTCTGAACTGTTGTAAGTTGGATAGGATGATTCATCATCTGCTTGGGTAGCCAGGGGGTTTTAGCACCGGTGATTAGCTGTATCGCTAATAGAAAAATCAGGATGCCGAAAGGAGTTGAGTATCCCGGTGCTGGAACTGGCAAAGCTGAAGGTAGAGACAGGATAACCAGCAAAAATCCAAAAATTCTTTCTTTTGCTAATAGTAAAATCTCTGCCAAAGTTACTTTTGAAGGTCGTTCTACCTGAAAAAAATAGCGTTCCAATTCCTTAGATAGTCTAGCCATATATCACCAATATTTAGCAAAATTTAGTAAAAATATACGGATATTAAGTTCATTTTATGAAGTCGAATAATAAACAAAATCTATTTTTTAGCTTTCAACAATATATCCACAATATATTAACGTTTAGCAATTTTTCTGAATAAAAATTAATATTAAATTTACGTAAAGTTATTGTGTAATCTTTCAAAGTATAGTGACAGATAAGTAAGTCGGTGTGAATAATTCAAACTATGTGTTTTGTAATGTAAAATTATTGTAATCCAGTTCGTAGTAAGGACTTCAGTCCTTCTTTTAGGACTAAAGTCCTTACTACAAACATGCAAATTATTTCCGCCGTCCTACTTATTACATTTTGGGGTATGTGTAGAACATGCAAAGATATTTGAAAGTACTAAGGCTATTTTGGGGTGCTGCGATCGCAGCTGAGTTAGAGTATCGGATTAACTTTTTCATAGCTACCCTCAGCAGCTTGGGAAATCTTGTGGGTAGCCTCTTTGGATTATTCTTGTTTTACCGGACTGGTTATACTTTTAGTGGCTGGTCATGGGAAGCAGCTTTAATAGTTCTAGGAATTTTTACTTTATTACAAGGATTTTCTGCTACTTTTCTAGCGTCGAACTTGAATCGCATTGTCCGCCATGTTCAAGAAGGCACTTTAGACTTTATATTATTAAAACCTATCCGCAGTCAGTTTTGGCTTTCCACCCATACCCTTTCACCTTGGGGACTGCCAGATATAATTTTTGGTAGTATTATTATTGGCTACGCAGGTAAACGCCTTGGTGTAAGGATAGACGACTATCTACTTGGTGTGCTGCCGTTATTGTTCAGCTTTGTGATTCTGTACAGCCTGTGGTTTATGCTGGGAGCGACGAGTATCTGGTTCGTCAAAATATACAACGCTACCGAAGTATTACGGGGTTTATTAGAAGCTGGACGATATCCCATCGCAGCATATCCTACTACTTACCGCTTTTTCTTCACGTTTGTGATGCCAGTAGCTTTTTTAACTACTGTACCAGCCCAAGCGCTACTGGGTCGGAGTGAAATTAGCTGGTTGGTAGGTGCGGCAATATTAGCAGTAGCTTTATTTTTCGCTTCTACTTGGTTTTGGCGATTTGCGTTGCGGTTTTATACCAGTGCTTCGAGTTAGAGAGCTACAGAAACGCCTTTCAACTAATGTTGTACATCGGGATGACTGGATTCGAACCAGCGGCCCCTTCGTCCCGAACGAAGTGCGCTACCAAGCTGCGCCACATCCCGCCATAAAAATGCCATTGTAAATTAAGAATATCATAACCCGTGCCAAATGACAGAATTACATCTATATAATGATCACTTCATCCAAGGCTTTGCTTGCTACGATTAAATTTGTATAACTCTAGTGGTAAAAGCGGATTGTGACTGTAAAACCAGACTGGTTGCGGGTAAAAGCACCTCAACGTGAGCGTATTGGTAACGTTAAAGATATTTTGCGGGATTTAGCCCTCAATACAGTTTGTGAGGAAGCATCCTGTCCAAATATTGGTGAATGCTTCAATGCAGGGACTGCCACATTTTTGATTATGGGCCCGGCTTGTACACGCGCTTGTCCCTACTGCGATATTGATTTTGAGAAAAAACCCAAACCACTAGACCCCACCGAACCTGCACGACTAGCAGAAGCTGTTCGCCGCATGAAACTTAATCATGTTGTGATCACTTCTGTAAATCGAGATGACTTGCCAGATGGTGGCGCGTCTCAGTTTATAGCCTGTATTAATGCGGTTCGCACTGTTTCACCCAACACCACAATTGAGGTACTAATTCCTGATTTGTGCGGTAATTGGAATGCTCTAGAGTTGATTTTACAAGCTGCACCAGAGGTATTAAACCACAATACAGAAACTGTTCCCCGTCTGTATCGCCGGGTGCGTCCCCAAGGAAACTACGATCGCACTTTAGAATTATTGCACCGCTCTCGCCAACTTCTCAAAAGCACATATACTAAATCTGGTATCATGGTTGGACTCGGTGAAACTGATGCCGAAATTCGCCAAGTCATGCAAGACTTGCGAACCGTAGATTGCGACATTTTGACAATTGGGCAATACCTCCAACCCAGTCAAAAACATTTGCAAGTAAATGAATTTATCAATCCAGAACAATTTGCTGCTTGGAAGGCATTCGGAGAAAAAATCGGATTTTTACAAGTTGTTTCTTCACCATTGACAAGAAGCTCATATCATGCTGAACAAGTCAGGGAATTAATGCAACGTTATCCCCGCAGCCAATTTTAGATTTTAGATTTGTTCTTGCGTTTAAATTCGGGCACAACTCTTAGAGCTGCTGTTCGCATTCAGACCTTTGTGAAGTACTCCGGCAAGATCCTCTGAAGCCGGAGCTTCACAAAGATAACCATCATCGTTTCGCGTCTCATTCGTTGTTGCCACGTTGGGTATATCACAGGGATATTCAGGACTGAACCCGATGATGGTCTTACACAGGGTTTCTCGGTCTTCACCGTTTATCTTCTCAAGGAAGAACCCGCGCAGCCGTCCGCCTCCCGCAGACAGTTTGATTACTTTTTTGTACACCTTTGTATGGCTTATTTTTACCGCAGGGCGTAACAATTAGCGAACCAGTGACCGAGGTCTTTCCCCCTTTCTCACGCTCTTAGTCAAGGCATAGCGTCTTACCGCTACGTAGCTGTTTGTTGTGAGTCGTGTGGGTGGGTCAACAACCATTTATATATTACCATATATGTGGCGTAACGTGTACACAGGCATGAAAGAGAAGTCATTACGTTTTCGGATGTCTGAGCGGCGATACAATAAGCTTAAACTATATGCTGGTAGTAAAGAAAAGACGATGACACAATTGATTGAAGACTGGATTGACCGGCTACCAAGTCCAGCTATTGACAACGCCTCAACCATCTCACTCCCTGATCAACCTAACGGTTGATGCTGGTCGGAGATGTTTTCGTCGCCGTCCACTGTCCATCCCCACCCTGCTGCGCTGAGGGTGGGGACTTCCGCGACACGTTAAATTTTGGATTTTGGAATTGAATAATTCAAAATCCAAAATTTAAAATCTAAAATTCGGTGATGGGGAGACTTTTGATTAATGACTAATCCAAAAACTGTAGCAATTCTTGGTGCGGGTGCTTGGGGTGCATCTCTGGCAAATCTCGCCGCAGCAAATGGTCATCAGGTGCGCGTATGGTCGCGTCAAGGTTCCCAAACTCTAGAAGCAGTTTTAAAAGATGTCCAAATAGTTTTGTCCGCTATCTCAATGATTGGCGTGAGAGATGTTGCTTCCCAAGTCCAGTCTTTCTCCCTTTCTCCAGAGACAATTTTTGTAACGGCGACAAAAGGCTTAGATCCTCAAACCACCTGCACGCCGTCACAAATTTGGCAGACAACATTCCCTAATCATGCGGTAGTTGTCCTGTCTGGGCCTAATTTATCTAAAGAAATTCAAATGGAATTACCAGCAGCAACAGTGGTAGCCAGTAATATTCCCACGGCTGCGGAAGTAGTGCAGTTAGTATTTTCTTCTGGGCGTTTTCGGGTATATACCAATCCCGATCCTTTGGGGGTGGAATTGGGGGGAACACTGAAAAATGTGATTGCGATCGCAGCCGGTGTGTGCGATGGTTTACAACTAGGAACCAATGCCAAAGCTGCTTTAGTCACCCGTGGACTTACAGAAATGGTTCGCATCGGCAACAACTGGGGTGCGAAGACAGAAACATTTTATGGTTTATCAGGTTTAGGAGATTTGTTAGCAACCTGCAATAGTCCCTTAAGTCGCAATTACCAAGTCGGCTATCAGCTAGCTGGTGGTAAGTCACTTACAGAAACTCTCGCAAATTTACAAGGAACTGCTGAAGGAGTTAACACTTGCCGGGTTTTGATGCAACGAGCCAAGCAACAAAACATTCCTGTTCCAATTACTGAGCAAGTTTATCGTTTACTTCAGGGTGAAGTCACACCTCGACAAGCCCTTGATGAACTGATGCTGCGAGATATCAAGCCAGAGTACAACTACTAAGCTAAAAAACATCTAATTTGCATAATCGAATTTAGATATAACTCTTGTGGGGTGGGCATCCTGCCCGCCCAATATATAAAATTTAAATGTGGAACAGCTTAGTACCGCAAAACGGAAATCAAAAGTTAACATGAATACAGCGTAAGAGTTTCGTTGATTTGGGATGGGTGGTTTATTTACGCCGTGCTGTACTAGTTAGAAGTCAACTATGCTGGGTAACTAAGTTTGTAGTAAGGACTAAAGTCCTTATATTAAGCACTGAAGTGCTTACTACATACCAGGCTTTCGTTAGCTTGATGGACAGTAGTCTGTCTTGAAATTGGCAGGTTAAGGCTAATATGCAAAAGGACGCGGCGACAGGAGAGAGTATTTAATAACTCCCCCACGTTTTCTATCTCCGTGTCGAGAGAATTTTTGCCGTTAATGCTAATCACTTCCCCAATATTGATTAGCTCTACTTATACCTGAATAATCCTGAGAAAAAATTGCTAAATCGTCAGGATATTACTTTTGTAGCCATGTAAATGTGACTATGCCAATTATAAAGATGACATTCACTTAAGGATGTTTATACTGTGTTAAAAAAGTTACTATTAAAACCCATCAAGGTTGAAATGTTAACTAAGTAGTTGAAATATTGAAAACCTAGCTGCCGATTTGAATAGCTATTGGTTTAATCAAAAGTTTATCAGCCGATTAAGTTCAGTAATGCTGTATCCAATAAAACCATTACAGTTAATTTCAAAAAAAAACTGTAATGGAACGTTCAACCATGTTAGTTCATCGTAAATCACGGGAACAATAGCAACAGTTGAATAGCTGACCGTAATCTAAGCTGACCGAAATCTATTGTTACCTGGAGACGATCTTTATGCCAGCAACATCTTTTTATGCAGATGCCCCCTACAACACCAAAAAGTCCCGCCAGGCTTTGAACTCGGATCTCACGGTTGACGAAAGTGAGTTATCGGTAGATGACCTACAGGAGCTAGAGATTGCTTCTGCTGACAATGCTAACTTTGCTGCTAACACTAACCGTCGGAGTACAGACCTAGTACGTCTATATCTTCAAGAAATTGGTCGGGTTCGCTTGTTAGGGCGGGATGAAGAGGTTTCAGAAGCTCAAAAAGTCCAGCGTTACTTGCGGATGCGGATAGTGCTTGCTAAGGCCGCCAAGGAAGGGGATGAAGTGATTACGCCCTATCTTCGGTTAATTGAAGTTCAAGAACGCCTTACCTCAGAACTGGGACATCGCCCGTCTTTAGAAAGGTGGGCTGCTACTGCTGATATAGTTTTATCGGATCTTAGACCGACTTTGGCAGAAGGCAAACGTCGCTGGGCTGAAATTGCCAAGTTGACTGTAGAAGAGTTGGAGCAAGTTCAGTCCCAAGGACTCCAAGCAAAAGAACACATGATTAAGGCTAATCTTCGCCTAGTTGTGTCTGTTGCTAAGAAGTATCAAAATCGCGGTTTGGAATTGTTGGATTTAGTCCAAGAAGGCACACTTGGTTTGGAGCGGGCTGTAGAAAAATTTGACCCTACTAAGGGTTATCGCTTCAGTACTTATGCTTACTGGTGGATTCGTCAGGGAATTACACGGGCGATCGCTACTTCTAGTCGCACCATCCGCCTTCCTGTCCATATTACCGAAAAGTTAAACAAAATCAAAAAGGCTCAACGCAAAATTGCTCAAGAAAAAGGTCGTACCCCTACTCTAGAAGATTTAGCAACTGAGTTAGAGATGACACCGACTCAAGTACGAGAAGTTTTGTTGCGGGTTCCTCGCTCTGTTTCTTTGGAAACCAAGGTAGGTAAGGATAAAGACACTGAGTTAGGCGAATTACTCGAAACTGACAGTGTAACCCCAGAAGAAATGTTAATGCGAGAATCTTTACAAAGAGATTTGCATCATCTTCTGTCAGATTTGACTAGCCGGGAACGCGATGTAATTTTGATGCGCTTTGGTTTGGCAGATGGTCATCCTTACTCATTAGCAGAAATTGGCCGCGCTCTTGACTTATCGCGGGAACGAGTCAGACAAATAGAATCTAAGGCTTTGCAAAAGCTACGTCAACCCAAGCGCCGCAACCTCATCCGCGACTATTTGGAGTCTTTAAGTTAGTCATTTGTCATTAGTCATTTGTCATTTGTCATTAGAAAACTACACTTGACAAATGACTAGGCACATAGGGCTGATTTAATCCCAGATTAGAAGCCTTTAAAAGGCTTGTAGCAAATTATTTGCATTTAGTTGTGCAAGAGTTTCCCCAGACCTTTGCTCAAATATTTTGAAGGTGGGGATCAACTGCACAATTCAAAATTAACTTATACAAAATTCAAAGTCAAGGGATGCAATCGTTACAAGTATCCTAACTATTAGCTGGATGCAAATTAAATGCATTACAGCTAATTAGTTGAATTTGGCTCAAGATTTGATGAATTGTTCTTAAATATTTAGCATATATTCTCAATAGGCAATGATTGTTGCAAATTGCTCCCAAGATTTGTTATATTCTCAATTAACGAGCTTTGTTGAGAAATATTAGTATGACTGTCTACACAACTACTTCACTCAAGGCAGAACTGAACGAACGAGGCTGGCGATTAACTCCTCAGCGCGAAACAATTTTACACATTTTTCAAGAACTTCCGCAAGGTGAACATCTGAGTGCGGAGGATCTTTATCATCGGCTAGAAACTGATGGTGAAGGGATCAGTCTGTCAACTATTTATCGCACTTTAAAGTTGATGGCAAGAATGGGAATTTTACGGGAACTAGAACTGGGCGAGGGACATAAGCATTATGAAATCAACCAGCCCTATCCCCATCACCACCATCATTTAATTTGTGTTAGATGCAACTCAACTATTGAGTTTAAAAACGACTCAATTTTAAAAATTGGGTCAAAAACTGCTCAAAAAGAAGGTTTTCACCTGCTAGACTGTCAAATGACCATTCATGCAGTGTGTCCCAAGTGCCAACGGGCACTGATGCCGCTTTAGCACTTGGGTAGATAAAAAACAAAACTACTCAAATTAACCAAATAAATGGAGTTTTGAGCAGTTCGTAATTTGTTGTTACTGGAGGCAAGCAAGCAGTTGAGGACTGATACTAACAACGCCAAAGCGGATGTTAAAAGCGTCCGCTCTTAAGATCCTTGAGACTGATGCCGTAGAATTCTTGGGCTTGTTTAATTGCTTTTTTGGTGTCAGCAGCCATCACACCGTTCAGCTTGCCTTTATAAAAACCCCGCTCCCGTAGTCGCGTTTGGATTTCTAAGGTATTAAATTCGCTTTTGCTAGTAGTATTAACCGAGCTATATAACTTAGCTCGCGTAGTTGGGCCAGCAACACCACTTGCTGACAAGTAATTAGCTGCTTGGAATCTCCGTACAGCATCGGCAGTGTAGGGCCCATAGTAGCCATTTGGCTCTCCCTCTAAATATCCTGCCTGGATCAATTGTTCTTGAAGTACTCTAACTGGCTCACCGCGATCGCCTATACGGAATTTATCTCGATTGACTACCTTTTGATTTTTAGGAGCCTCTTCTCCATTACCGATGCCAACTCCTGGCAATTTACCTAATGTTGCTGGGCCAACAACACCATCAACGCTTAATTTATAAGCATCTTGGAACCGCTTGACAGCTTCTTCCGTAATTGGGCCAAATATTCCTGTGGCGTTCCCGTAATAAAAGCCTGCAACTCTTAAGCGTTCTTGTAAAGCCCTGACATCTTCACCTTCATCGCCCTTAGAAAGGTAGTTGGGACTGCGGCGCTGGCTGGTTGCGGATCTAGCTGAACTAGTAGTGCTGGGCTTTTTGGCTTGTGCGCTTCTTACAGCAGTCGTTTTTTTAGTTTGTGTAGCTGTAGTTGTGGGTTTTTTCGCTTGCCAACTTTCTAATTTTTGCAGGGTGCTTGCTCCAACAATGCCGTCCACTGGTAAACCAGCGGCCTTTTGAAAGCGCCGCACAGCTTCTTGTGTGGATACGTCATATACTTGGGTAACAGAAGCTTGGTAAAAACCTGCTGTTTTCAACTTTTGTTGTAGATTTCTGACAGAAGGGCCTTGATCGCCTTTTTCTAGTGCCATGACGCTGGTAACAGCGCCAAGAATAGACAAGGACAGAGCAAGGGGCAACATATACTTCCAAGCCCTACTAGAAAGCCGTTTCCAGTCTGGTGCAGCTGCTTTGTTAAACAAAGAACTGAGGGAGACCAATTCACTGGGTGTGCTGTCTTCGTAGGCGAAAGCTAGGTGCAAATACGCAAGATTTTCCATATTTGTTTCCTACACCATTGATTTTTCTTCGATCACTGCTTCAGCTTGATGTACTAGGTTCCTCAAAGCTTCTAATGTTCCTATATTTACATCCTCCCATAAATTGCGCTTGTGTGCTTCTAATAATTTTTCAGCTATATCACGCAGTGCATAAGGATTCTTTTCCTGAATAAATTCTGACACAACTGGGTCGAGTAAGTAAGTCTCTACTATGCCTTGATACATATAATCTTCGACACATTTAGCTGTTGCATCATAGGCGAATAAAAAATCTACTGTCGCTGCCATTTCAAAGGCTCCTTTGTAACCGTGGCGCATGACTCCGGCGATCCACTTGGGATTAACTACGCGAGAACGATACACCCGCGCAATTTCTTCTTTCAGTTGGCGGACTCGTGGTTTAGCGGGTATAGAATTATCACCAAAATAAGTTTCGGGATTTTTCCCCTGTAGAGAACGTACCGCCGCAGTTAAGCCACCCTGAAATTGGTAATAATCATCAGAATCTAGTAGATCGTGTTCACGGTTGTCTTGATTGTGCAGGACAACTTGCATTTGAGACAAGCGTTGCTTGAAGGCTTCGGGGGAGGGGAGTGGGGATGAGGGGGATGAGGAAGAATTTACTTTCTTATCTCCCCCATCTCCCCCATCTCCCCCATCTCCCCCTGCTCCCCCTGCTCCCGAAGAGTAGGCGTAAGAACTCCAGTTGATGTAGGCGCGGGCTAAATCTTCGTCATCTGTCCAGTTTTGTGATTCGATTAAACCTTGGAGTCCTGCGCCGTAGGCACCTGGGCGAGAACCAAAGATGCGATAGCGCGATCGCACTTCCGCTTCTTCTACAGTTAATCCTTGGCTTGTCCACAAATCAGTTTCTTGGCGAACTGCATCCGCTAGGGGATTTTGTTCTGGTGGTTCATTCAAGTCTGCTACTGCTGATACTGCTTGAGCGAATAAATCAATTAAGTTAGGAAAAGCATCGCGGAAGAATCCCGAAATTCGCAAGGTGACATCTACGCGGGGACGTCCCAAAATCGCCAAGGGCAAAATTTCAAAATCCACTACTCGCCGCGCTGCACCATCCCAGACAGGTTGGACTCCGAGTAAAGCTAAGGCTTCGGCTATATCATCACCGCCTGTTCTCATGGTGGCTGTTCCCCATAATGATAAGCCTAGTGTTTTTGGATACTCACCATGCTCTTGAGTGTAATATTCAACGAGAGTTTCAGCAGCTTTTCTGCCGATATCCCAAGCTGTTTCTGTGGGAATGGCGCGAATATCGACAGAATAAAAGTTTCTCCCTGTTGGTAGAACTTCTGGGCGGCCGCGTGTGGGTGCGCCAGATGGAGCGCTTGGGACATATCCGCCATCGAGTCCGTGTAATAAATGGGTGATTTCTTGATCGGTTTGTTGTAAGGCGGGAAGGAGGCGATCGCGTATCCAGGTGGAGACGCGATTCATCGCGTCTCCCTCTCCAGCAAAGACGCGATGAATCGCGTCTCTACAAGAAGAATTTTGATTTATTAGTTGTTCTACTAGGAGGGCGGCGTGTTCTTCTAGGACTTCGACGATATCACCAAGGGTACGGCATTCTATGCCATTGACTATTGAGTATTCACCACTAGGCATTGACAAATCGGCTGTGAGGGGATCGAAATCTAGTCCCCAATCTTGAGCGATCGCACGGGTAATACCTGGAGAATGGCGATTGGGGATGCGAGCGATCGCTACTATTAAATCTCGTAGCTGCCTTCCTTGGGGACATTGCCCAAAAATATGCAACCCATCCCGGATTTGGGCTTCTTTCAATTCACAAAGATAGCCACCGATGGAATTCAAAATTAAGGATTCAGACTTAAAAATTTCTGTTTCATTTTGGATTCCTAAATCTAGATGGAGATTTTCTTTGATCACCAGTTCGTGGATGCGATCGCGAATCACTGGCAAACGCGAAGGATCTAAGCTGTCGGCTTCATAATACTCATCAATTAAATTTTCTAACTGCTGCAAAGAACCGTAGAGTTCCGCACGAGTCATTGGCGGCGTGAGATGATCTATAATCACCGCTTGAGCGCGACGTTTGGCTTGGGAACCTTCACCAGGATCATTGACAATAAACGGGTACAGGTGGGGAAGTGCGCCAAAAGCAACTTCTGGATAACAATTACTCGATAAAGCCACACTTTTACCCGGTAGCCATTCTAGATTTCCGTGTTTTCCCACATGAACTACAGCATCAGCACCAAAAGTTTCTCTTACCCAATAGTAGAAAGCTAAATAATCATGAGTTGGTTCTAAATCCGGTGCATGATAATTCAAACTGGGGTCATTATCATAACCTCTTGCTGGCTGAATTCCCACGAAAATGTTGCCGAGTTGAATTCCGGGAACGGGGATAGAGGCAGAGGAGCGGGGTGCAGGGGGCAGAGGTGAAAACTCGTCTCCCCTGCTCCCTGCTCCCTGCTCCCTTACTTCTTCCCCTACTCCCCACTCCCCACTCCCCACTCCCCACCTTTCGCTGATACCTTGCTGAACTGCTGGCGGTAATGAAGCGAAATATTCTTGATAGTCTTCCCACGAGACACTTTGGTGTACGGGAAGCCATTCTCTACCTTCTGGATCGTTGGTTACGCCGTTTGTCAACCGTTGAATCAACTCATCTCCTTGAGCAGGTGGATTTTCTACTTCATAACCAGCCTGATGTAAAGCTTGCAGGATTTCTACACAACTAGCTGGGGTGTCGAGTCCTACACCATTGGCGAGGCGGCCATTGCGATTGGGGTAGTTTGCCAGAATTAGGGCAATTCGCCGTTCTTGGGGTGGTTTGGAACGAAGACGCGCCCAATTTGCTGCTAGTTTAGCAACGAACTCGATGCGATCGCTCACTGGTTCATAAATTACCACATCTGTCTCTAGATGGGGATTACGAGTTTGTACGGCTTTAAAAGACACAGCACGAGTAATAATCCGCCCATCTACTTCTGGTAGCGCCACATTCATCCCAATATCGCGGGGAGAAAGCCCTTGAAATTGTGACTCCCACTGCTCAATTGATCCGCCACTCAGGATAACCTGCAACACAGGTACATCTAATTTTTCCCATAGTTCAGTTTGGGGTGTTTCACTTTCCAAGCGTGCTAGAGAAAAACTGGTGGTATTCAACAGCACAGCTATTGCTTCGCCTTCTTTGGGTTGAAAAAATTCACTCAACTCAACTTGCACATCAGGTTCACGCAATGAGGAAACAAATACTGGCACAGGTTGTAAATTTTTCTGTACCAAAGCTTCGCATAAGGCATCAATGACCTTAGTATTTCCTGCTAAATAATGGGCACGGTAGAAAAGGATGCCGATTTTGGGGATTGGGGATTGGGAGATTTGAGGTTCCGAGGTGGATGAATCCAGTTCCGAGGTGGATGAACGGAGTTCCGAGGTGGATGAATCCAGTTCCGAGGTGGATGAATCCAGTTCCGAGGTGGATGAACAAGATTCTAACTCTCCCTCATCCCCCTCATCCCCCTCATCTCCCTCATCCTCACTCCCCACTCCCCACTCCCCACTCCCCACTCCCCATTCATACAATCCCACTCGCCCAACTGAACGGGGTAACGGCGGATTGTATGCAGTTAACAGGCAACTGTCGGAGATGAATTGCAGAGCATTCACGAAATTTTCCACGCCGCCTTCGCTAAAATACTGCCATACTTGGTTAACAATAGCCAAAGGCACGGTAGACTGAGAAATTAAGTCGGGATCAAAAGCGTCGTCCCCTGGCATTACAATGAGGGATCTACCATTACGTTGCACAATTTCTTGCACTACTTCTAAACCATAACCCCAGTAGGAACGTCCTCCTAACAGGCGCAAAATAATTACTTGGGCAAGTTCTAAAACTTGCTCGCCATAAGTATCTATGCTTAATTGTTGTTGCAACTGCAATAGGTTAGCGACTCTTAATGCAGGAAAGTTTGTAGGTAATTTTGTCACCGCCGCTGCCAAGGTTTGAATGTCGGTATCAGCAGCCGTAATCAACACGAAAGGCGCTGGAGTTTGTTCTAAAAGAATTAAACCCTCTGACTGATTCCATCCACCCGATGTGCTACTTATACGATGCATAATCCTGTGTTACCGTTTTAAACTGTTGGTTAGTAGACAATCAAAACAAACTTTTTTCTCTGCATTCAGCCCCCTCTTACCAAAATGATTGAAAATGCTTAGTTCTCCTGATTTGAGCTTTTCTCGAACCTTGCCTATTGTTGTATTTAATCAGCTTGGGGAATTGTTGGAACAGATGGCTCAAACGGTGGGAAGTGCCGCTTTGATACTGACAGAAGCTGTGTTGATGCGAGTTTGCATACCTGTGGAATGGCAAAGGCAAAGGTTTACGTTGGTGGTTTCTGAGCAGTTTAGTGCGCTTCTGATAGGAAACTTAGCGCAGGGGGATGAGGGAGATGAGGGAGAACAAGTAACGACTCAGAACTCGGCGCTTAATGCTCAGTTGACATTTAATTTAGAGGCGATCGCAACATTTGTCTACGAATTGAGAGACTTGTTTGAGTGTGATTCCGCCACTTACCAAAATCTCGAAGGCTATCGCCAAATTATTCAGCCCAATGATGCCACCCTCCAAAGTCAATTCTCGCTGTTGTTATTAGAATATCTCTTAACTCAGCCAAGCCAAGAAATAATAGCACCTCTAAGCTCAACTGCGCCGACAGTTTATATCTGTCAACCAGTGGAAGATGCTTTAAAAAAACAGATTTCCCAAGAGCGGCTGTTGAATCAGGTAACAACGCAGATCCGCAAAAGCCTGGATTTGCCAGTGATTATGGCAACAGCAATTACACAAGTGCGTGAGTTTCTAGAATTAGACAGATTAGTAATCTATAAATTTGCAGGTTCCAAAGTCAAGGCTCAATACCAGTCTGACAGTATTTCTCTCAATGGAACGGCACTGGTAACAGACATGGAACTATCGGTTGGGGAACCTTCCAAAATTTATTTTTATATACATGAGAGCAACGGTAAACACTCACCTCCTGTGTCAGTTAATAATCAACCATTACTAGAAGACTGCCAACAGTATGGAGGTTATATTGTCTATGAAGTCCGGGCTACAGATGCTATTACATCAGTGTTGAATTACACAGAAAAAAATTGCTTTATCCGAACCTCTCAATGTTGGGAAAAGTATCGCCAAGGCTTTACCTTAGCTGTGGATGATGTTGAAAAAACTTATGCTCTAGAAGAGTGTTTGTTAAATTTTTTGAGGGAATGCCAAGTTAGGGCTAAGTTGGCTGCACCGATTATATTTGAGGAAAAATTGTGGGGATTGCTGATTGCTCATCAGTGCGATAATCCCCACCAGTGGAATGATAGCGAAAAAAACTTGCTGATTGCGATCGCAGAACAATTAGCGATCGCAATTCACCAAGCTGAGTTAATGCAAACGCTCACCCAAGAAAAACAAACTCTCGAACAACGAGTTATTGAGCGCACAATAGGACTACGTGATGCCCTCCTCGCTGCCGAAGCTGCTAACCGTCTCAGAAGTGAGTTTCTTGCTACTATCAGTCACGAATTGCTCACGCCTTTAACTTATGTGATTGGGATGTCGTCTACATTGTTACGTTGGCCTTTGGGTGAATTGAGTCAACGACAACGGGGTTATCTGCAAACAATCCACGACAGTGGAGAGCATTTATTAGAAATGATTAATGACATCCTCGATTTATCGCAAATCGAGGCTGGTAAGACAGCTTTAAATATTTCAGAATTTTCTTTGGTGAATGTTGCCCAAAATACTGTTGAGTCACTGCGAAAAAAAGCAACAAGCGAACAAATTAATCTTAACCTTGATTTGCAAATCGATCCCAGGCGCGATCGCTTTACCGCCGATGCTGAACGAGTAGAACAAATTCTCTGGAATCTGTTAACTAATGCGATTAAATTTACCCCCGAAAGTGGCAGCGTTACCTTACGTCTTTGGGTGGAAGATGATACTGCTATTTTTCAAGTGGAAGACACCGGGATTGGTATTCCCGATGAACAATTACCATTACTTTTTGAGAAATTTCAGCAACTCGATACACCCTATCGCCGCCGCTACGAAGGTACTGGACTTGGACTTGCTTTAACGAAACAACTTGTGGAACTCCATCGGGGACGAATTGAAGTAGAATCAACTGTAAGTATTGGCTCAATTTTTACTATATGGATACCAACTCAGGCAATGAGAATAGTGAGTTAGGAGTCATGCGATTTTAGATTTTAGCCCACTGTTCGTTACTTAACTCGCCTCGATTCATCAACAGACTATGCCTGCGTTCGCCTATTTTTTAGGATACAACGAGTTTGAAAACCCACATACACTATACATGAAATTTTTGCAACTAACTTAAGTATGAATAAATAATCTATCTTAAGGGGGTTTTTGAAAGCAGTTACAGCAAATAAGCTGTTACTTGATTGTTGAAAATAGCTTTCTATAGCAGGAGTACTTAAACTTTTATATTTAAGTACTTTTTATCTAAACTATGATTTACGCACTGCACAAATTAACCATAATGTGAATTATGGTATTTGGTCGCAGATAATATCAGCTAACCAAACTACTAAATTTTTTATTTTTAGGCCAGGCTAATAAGCATTTTTTCAAAAACTTTCAACACAGGCTCTTCTCCATTGTCTCTAGTGAAAATAGTATAATTTGGGTGAGAGTTGATTTCAATTAACCAATATTGGTTATCTCGATCTAAGACTATATCTAAACCACCATAATCAAGGTCTAATTCTTCAAAAATTGGTTTAGCAAAATTAGCAATCTCTGACAATATTTGTGGCTCGTTGATATACTTTGCTTTTGCACCATTCCAGTGCAGAGGGCTGAGGTTCCCCGCAAACTCTGCATTACTTATATCTTTCTCATAAAGCAAAACTAACTCTTTATTTAAGAAAACCGCTCTATATTCAGATTTTATGTGAATAAATTCTTGAGCGATCGCAACGTAATCAGACTTTTTATAATTTATATTAAAAATCTCTTTTAAAGCAGTTTCAATTTCATTTGTATTCTTACATAGAAAGACGTTATGTCCACCAGAGCCAGAATTCCTTTTGACAATAACAGGTGTTTCAAATTTATCTTTTATTTCTAATATAATATCTTGAAAAGTTGGGAATTTTAAGTACATCTTATACTTAAGTTCGCAAAAAGGGGAAAGAAAACCTACTGTCCGAGGAAGTTTGACCTTTTGCTTTAAAATATGGTAGGTGTATTCCTTATCTTTTATGATCTGTGCTACTGCTTGATTGATTAACGGAGTACTATAATTACAAAAATAATGCTGTTTATTATTCAGTTTTACTTTTAATAAGTTTTCAGCCGGATGAATAATTTCATAGCTGATATTTAAGTTTTTACAAGCTTGGAGCAATAGCAAAACGTTGTCTAACATAAATACTTAAATTTAAACGTCCAAATTACGAACTTCTACTGAGCGTAGCCGAAATATTACGAATTACAAATTATTCTTACTTGCTGTTTGCCGTTTAAAAATTACTATCTCAGTACCAACAACTGGGTTACGCGCTATCAACCTATTTTGGGAGTCGATAATTTCTAAATGGGTAAAATCCAGTTCTTGAGAGCGTTGTAATATTTCCGCAGCTAGTTTGTCCTGCTGAGATTCTTTGAGAGTGTACCAATCGTCACTAATTTTGACCGTAAGATTACTTGTGCGGAAGTTAGCTTGAATTGACTTTATCAGACCAGAGGCAATGCGATCGCTAATTTCGGCTACCTGATTTTCAATAGCCGCAATCAAGGCTTGCTCAGGTGTCAATTCTATCGCAGGCGTTGGCGTGGGAATTGGTTCTGGTTCCGGCGTTGGCGTTGGCGGAATTTCTACTTCTGGCGGCGGCGTAATTTCCTCTGGTAGCTGTGGTTCTGGTGTAACTGACTCAGGTGGAGTAGTTATCGTTGGTGTCGGTGTAGGAACTTCTTCAACGGGTGGAACTGTTGCGATTTCAGTAGGTTTACCAGTAAAGACACTCGCAGTTGTCCAAACAATAATTACAGCAATTGCAGTAACAATTCCAGTCAAAGCTGTATCTGATAACTTTGTTGACAAATTTGATGGTAAAAACAAGCGGATTGTCCTTAAAAGTCCACCCCACCACAACTGAAACTGCTGGAAAAAACTAGGTTTTTCCTCAGTACCAGGTGGCGGTGCTGTTTCCAGTTTCTCCACCGTTACTTCTAAAACCCCAATCGTCCCTTGCAGAAGTTGGATAATTTTAGCCTTCCAAAATGGCTGAACTCTCTGGTAAGGTTTTTGGGGAGATTGAGTTACTTGCTTATCCGTCGGTTTTGACTGATTGTCTTGTGACATGGAACTTTCACCAAAAGCAGCGAATCAAAGACAAACAAAGTACATTATTACTGGTGCTGCCTTCTTTTGCCTTAATGTATCACTTCAATTGCACATTGCTTCAGCTAAACTGACTATTTATTAAATTTGGTGAGTTATGAACCTCAAACGCCGTCAATTTTTATTTTTAAGTAGCCTCAGTGCCATTGGTACAGGATTTTTAGCCTGGATGTTAGCTGATAAAAATCATCAAACTGCTGATATTACCGATTCAACAACAGCTATAGCCGCCACCCCAGCTAAAAAAGACTTGTTATTACGTTTTGTGTCTGTGGCTGATACAGGGACTGGCGCTAAAGGACAGTATGCTGTGGCTGGAGCGATGAACGCATATCACAAGCGAAATCCTTATGATTTAGTTGTTTTAGCTGGAGACAACATTTACAATAACGGCGAAATTGAGAAAATCAGTGCAGTTTTTGAGCGTCCTTATCAATATTTACTAAAACTTGGTGTGAAATTTCAGGCTTGTTTAGGTAATCACGATATTCGTACTGAAAATGGTGATCCACAAGTCAAGTATGCTGGCTTTAATATGAAGGGACGTTATTATACATTTAAACGTAATCAAGTACAATTTTTCGCTTTAGATACTAATAGTAATGCTGATTGGAAAAACCAGCTAACTTGGTTAGAAAAAGAATTAAGTCTTAGTAATGCTCCTTGGAAAGTTGTATTTGGCCATCATCCGATTTATTCATCGGGTCAGTATGGGAGTAATGCAGATTTTATTAAAACTTTCACTCCTTTATTTAAAAAACACGGCGTTCAACTTTACATCAATGGTCACGAACACAGTTATGAACGCACTCGTGCTATTAATGGTACAACTTATTTAATTTGTGGTGCGGGTGCTGGTAATCGTCCTGTAGGGCGTTCTGAGTGGACAAAATATTCTACGAGTGATTTAAGTTTTGCCTCTTATGAGGTGTATAAAGATAGAATAGAAGTAAGTGCGATCGCTACTGATAATCGCGTTTTTGATAAAGGTATTATTCAATTGAAATCAGCATAATTATTATGAAAGTCAAGCGCTTGAAAATGCAATCATTCCGTGGAATCGGTAATTTGACGCTTGATTTCCATAAAACTGAGCCAATTGTACTTATTGGTATCAACGGCGTGGGTAAATCAAGTATTCTTGATTGCCTTGCTATTCTTTTGTCCCGTTTTACTAGCTCGATTCAACACTCAACACCTTCTGGAAGACTCTTCACCGAGGAAGATATCACTAATAGTCAAAAAGAAACACATAATGAAATTATTGTTTCATTTAATTCTGAGGAAGCAACATGGTCTCTGACAAAGGTACGCAGAGGACGCAGCAAAGATACTAGCAGTCATCTGTCAGCCATAACAAAGGTTGCTGAAAATATCAAAAAAGATTTATATACATTTGATAAGTTAAACATTCCTGTTTTAGTTTATTATTCCACCAATCGGGCGGTGTTAGATATTCCTTTGAAGATTCGCACAAAGCATTCATTTGAACAAATAGATGTATATGAAAACGCACTTACAGGAGTAGGAAGTGAGTTTAGAATATTCTTTGAATGGTTTAAAAAGCAAGAAGATTTAGAGAATGAATTACGGCTAGAAGATAATTCTAGTTATCGGGATAGGCAATTAGAATCAGTGAGGCAAGCCATATCTTCATTAATACCGAGTTTTTCTAATTTGCGCGTGCGTCGTTCCCCTCTAATGAGAATGACTTTGCAAAAACAAGGTGAAGAACTTATAGTCAATCAGTTATCTGATGGGGAAAAATGCTTGTTGGCAATGGTGGGAGATTTAGCAAGACGATTAGCGATCGCTAACCCTAGTTTACCAGATGCACTCCAAGGTAGTGGCGTTGTTTTAATTGATGAAATCGAACTCCACCTACACCCAAAATGGCAACGAGAAATTATTCTAGCTTTGACAAGAACATTCCCCAATTGCCAATTTATTGTCACCACCCATTCGCCTCAAGTAATTAGCCAAGTCAAGCCGGAAGGAATTTATATTCTAGAAAAAACAGACGAAGGTGTTGTTGCTAAAAGACCAGAAAGTTCCTTTGGGAGAGACAGCAATCGAATATTAGAAGACCTCATGGGTGTTCCCGCACGTCCACAAGAAATTAAAGATCGTTTACATGAGTTATTTAGACTCATTGATGAAGGGAATCTTGATGGTGCTAGGCAATTATCTCAGGAAATTTCTGACATTATTGGACAAGATGAGCCGGAATTAGTAAAAGCAAGTGTGTCTATTCGACGCAAAGAGATTTTGAAGCGGTGAAATATATCAAAAAAAGTCAGGAGCCAGAAAGTTTTACCGTTTGGAAAAACCTAGCAAATGAAGATTGGCAACCAAGTTGGGACAACTTCAGCAAACCACAAAAAACCGATGTACATGATTCCTTGTTGCAAGAGCAAGGTTTTATCTGTTGCTATTGTGGAAGACGTATTACCAAGGATATTAGCCATATTGAACATCTAAAACCTAGATATCCTTATACTGAGCTAACGCTGGAATACACAAATATGCTGGCTTCATGCCAAAGAGAAAGAGAGCGTAAAGAACCTCTGCACTGTGGGAGCAAGAAAGATCATTGGTACGACGAGGATTTGATGGTTTCACCCATAAATGCGAATTGTGAGGCGTTTTTTAACTACACCGATGATGGCCAGATTTTGGCGACAGATAATTCAAAAAAGCAATTAGCTGCTGAAACAACAATTGATAAACTCGCACTCAATATTGACAAGCTGAAAGATTTACGTGCAAAAGCTCTTGATCCAATCTTGGAAATCATTAATACAATCACAGAGGGAGAGAGACAAGACTTAATTATAGGTTTCAGTGAAACTGATTCTAAAGGATATTATGAAGAGTTTTGTGCTGCGATTATCTATTTCCTAAAAAATTAGTTTTAATGGCGTAGCCTGTTCTAGACATTGGATTCACTTTATACTAATGAGGTGTATAAATATAGAATAGAAATAAGTGCGATCGCTACTGATAATCGCGTTTTTGATAAAGGTATTATTAAATTAAAATTAGCTTAGTTACATGACTACAGTTGAGCAACTAAAACATTACGTTGATAACTAAAATAAAACACTGTCGCGTTAATTATTAGCTGGTGACAATTCATCTCCCGTTAATCTTTCCTCCGTAAGACTGTAATGCAAATCCTTTTATTCCATTAAGATAGATTCAAGTTCACAGGAGCAGCATCTTCTGAACATGGGTTTAGATTTTGGAAAAACCCTTTGTTCTTCACATCGGGTTATAAGCGTATGTTTTCTGAAGTTAAAAAATGTCTCGTTTTAGCCATACCTTTAGCAGCAGCACAACTGGCTCAATCTGCAACTGGTTTTGTGGATACGGTAATGATGGGCTGGTTAGGAAGTCAGACTATTGCATCTGGAGGTTTGGGAGCTGTTATCTTTAGTTTTTGTCTGTTGATAGCTAGTGGTATTGTTTCTGCTGTCAGTCCGTTGGCTGCCCAAGCTTACGGAGCCGGAAATAGAGAAAAAGTTGGCACAATTGTTCGCCTGGGACTAGGGATATCTTTGGTACTAGGAATACCAATTACATTGCTGCTTTACAATGGAGGTGCTTTACTACTTCTACTAGGGCAGGATGCTAACACAGTAGCAGTAGCAGAGATTTATTTAAAGGCGATCGCACTGGGTTTTATTCCTGCTTTAGGCTTTGCAGTACTTAAAAGCTTTCTTTCTGCTCTATTCCAACCACAATTAGTGATCGTGACTGTGGTTTTGGGTACTCTGCTCAACATCACAGCTAACTATGTGCTGATGTTTGGCAAACTGGGATTTCCGGCGCTGGGTTTAGCTGGTATCGGTTGGGCAAGCACACTCTCACTTTGGAGTATGTTTGTTGCTTTGACAGTTTATATATGTAATCAGCCTCGCTTTGCAGTTTATAATATTTTTCGACCTTTATCTAAAAAAGCTTTTCCCTTAGAGCATCGCCGGATCATTAGCGATATTTTTCAGGTTGGATTGCCCATTGGGGGGCTGATTGCAGTCGAAGCGGGACTGTTCACCGTTGTTACTTTCATAATAGGACAATTAGGAACAAACGCTCTTGCTGCCCATCAAATTGCTTTACAAACAATTTCGATATCATTCCAGCTTCCTCTAGGCATTTCTCTAGCGACAACAGTACGTGTTGGGCAGTTAGTTGGACAGAATAACCTGCTTGCTACTCGTCTAGCTGGATATGTAGGCATTGCCATTGCAGGTCTATCTATGGGTGTGGTAGGTATTACATTTTGGTTAGTGCCAAAGTCGATTATTTCTCTTTATATTGACATTAGCGATCCAAACAATGCAGATGTGGTTGCCCTGGCCGTGAAATTGCTGGGAGTGGCAGCGATTTTTCAAATAGTTGACGGTGTGCAAGTTACTGCCGGGGGAGCATTACGTGGACTAAAGGACACTCGAATTCCGATGTTGATTGGTATTTTTGCTTATTGGTGTGTTGGTTTATTGACTGGTTATACTTTCGGAATTTCGTCGGGGTATGGAGCGATTGGTCTTTGGTGGGGACTGGCTATTGGTTTAGCGATCGCTGCAATAATCATGACTTGGCGGTTTAGCAACAAAACAACTAACCACGGGTAAACAAAGTTTTAATTAATTAGGGGTAAAAATTATGAACATCCAACTTCAAGTGAAATACGAGCAATTTATACAAACCCGAATTGCTACAGGTAGATATGAAAATGCTGAAGATGTGATTGTTAAAGCACTGAAACTGCTGGAAGAATGGGAGAATGGTTATCAGGAATGGGAAGAATCAACCCAGAAAAAACTAGCTGCTGGGCTTGCTTCTATCGAACGTGGAGATGTAGTAGATGGTGAAGTGGTGATGGCGCGACTAGAGGAGAAATTACGTCAAGCGCGTGACACTCAAGGATAATGGAATACTCTATTGCCAAGGAAGCAAGTCAAGATTTAGATGAAATTTTGGATTATTTTTTAGTTCGCAATATCAACGCTGGGTCAAGATTTATTCGAGAATTTAATAAGAAATGCCAAAACATAGCTCAATTCCCGAATATAGGACGAAGTTACCCCAAGTTTGACCCCAGGCTTAGAGGAATACCCTTAGATAGCTACATTATTTTTTATCGAGTTTTTGAAGATAGTATTGTGATTGTGCGGGTAGTTAGCGGTTATCGGAATTTAAACTCTACATTTGCAGATGAGAACGATGAGTAGATTTTAGAGCAATACGCTTGGGTTAAGGATTTTTGGTACTGATTTTAGACCTGTAGAGACGCGTTAGCGTAGCGCGGCGTTCGCTTTTAGCGTCTCCAAGAGTTGCCCAGTACAATTTCGCGTCTCTACCAAGGTTTTTGAGCTTAACCCAAGGGTATTGGATTTTAGAGTTAGATTTTTAGACAACTCTAAACGTTAACATTAGCTTAATTATCACCACAAAATTTTATGATTCTTGAGGCAGTTATGCTTCATGTTAAACCTGGTCTAGAATCAGATTTTGAAACTGCTTTAAAAAAAGCTTCTAAAATTATTTCCTCAATGGACGGATATTTATCCCATGAATTGCATAAATGTATAGAAGTTCAAGCTAAATACTTATTACTTGTCAGATGGGAAACTTTAGAATCTCATACTGTAGGATTTAGAAGTTCTGCTGAATATCAAGAGTGGAAAGAACTTCTGCATCATTTTTATGAGCCATTTCCTACTGTTGAACACTTTGAAGAAATTGAAATATAAAAAACAAGAACTCCGACTTACTTAATATAAGCACTTTTGATGTCGTTGACTGTTGACTGTTGACGGGTTTTCAGTCATCAGTCATCAGTCATCAGGTAAATGTACAATATTATTTGCGTAACAGCTTATCACTCTACTCTTTGCAACTGCGCTACTCTGGGGTCAACAATTTTCTGTCCCAAGCTGGCAAATTTAATTGCCACAGACATCTTACTACCTGTTCCGAAAACATGAGTGATTTCACCAAGACCAAAAGTTTTATGTAATACTCTATCGCCTACTTGCCAATTCTGCGTTGAGTCTTGCTTTCCATTGGGAGTAGAGGCACTTTTGGTATAACTTTGACGACTCAGGCGTTGAGTAGTTAATAATTCTTCTGGTAATTCGTCGAGAAATTGCGATCGCATCGCAGGTTCACGAGAACCATACAAACGGCGTTCCCGCGCGTGTGATAAATACAACCTTTCTTGGGCGCGAGTAATTCCCACATAACATAAGCGGCGTTCTTCTTCCAAAGATGCGGGATCACTCAGCGATCGGTAGCCGGGAAATAGCCCTTGTTCTAATCCCACTAAAAACACTACGGGAAATTCCAAACCTTTGGAAGCGTGCAAAGTCATCAGAGAAACGGCTGTCTGTCCTTCTTTTAAGTTATCTAAATCGGAACTGAGGGCGGCGCTACTCAGAAAGTCTCGCAGGGAAACCTCTTCGTTTTCTTCTTGAAATTGCAGTGCAGCGTTGTAAAGTTCCTGAACGTTTTGTACCCGATCTGTGGCTTCATCTGTGCCTTGACTCATTAAGTCTTGAACGTAACCAGAATCTTCTAATATTCCTTGCAAAACCTCAGTTACAGGAAGCGTGCCGATTTGTGCTTGCCAACGGCTGATCATTGCGGCAAAGTTATTTACAGCTTTTGTCGCTCGTCCAGCTAATGTATTAACTGATGTTTCGTCGCTGAGTATTTCCCACAAAGTTGTTCCTAATTGCTGGGAGGCGTTTACCAAAGCATCAATAGTGGTTTTGCCAACTCCCCGGCGGGGAGTATTAATAACTCGTAATAAACTGACTGTATCAGATGGGTTAGCGATCGCTCTTAAATACGCAATCACATCTTTAATTTCTTTGCGATCGTAAAATCTCATTCCCCCTACAACTGTGTAAGGAATTTGATATTTCACCAACAATTCTTCAAAGGGGCGAGATTGGGCATTCGTCCGATAAAGTATGGCAAAACTACCCCAGTCCAACTCTGGATTTTGGTTTTTTAAAGTGCTAATTTGATTAATTACAAATGCCGCTTCTGCCAGTTCTTCATCGGCTTTGTGACAAGTAATTTGCTCACCCGGCCCCCGCGTCGGTTTGAGGACTTTATCAATCCGTTGGGTGTTATTTTCAATTAATTCATTAGCCGCTTGCAGAATGTTTTCACAAGAACGATAGTTTTCTTCCAGCTTAACCATCGTTCGGGTGTCATCATCTACTAAACCATCACCAAAGTCTTCCTGAAATCCTAGCAAGATGGTGAAATCTGCCATCCGAAAGCTGTAAATTGATTGATCTGCATCACCAACAACGAAAACTGAGCGATTTTGCCATTCCCATTCGCTCTTTCTGGTTTCGCCATTAGTTACCAATAAATGAATAAGTTGATACTGAGTGCGATTAGTATCTTGATATTCATCTACGAGGATATGGCGGAACTTGCGATGCCAATAACTCAATACTTGCTCGTTTTGCTGAAATAATCTAGTTGGTACGAGAATTAGATCATCAAAGTCGAGAGCGTTATTTTCTGCTAACTTATCTTGATATAAACTGTAGACTTGGGCAATCACCCTCCCCCGATAATTGGGTTGATCTTGCTCAAATTCTTGGGCCGATAAACCTTGGTTTTTAGCATTACTAATAGCGTAGCGGACAGAGCGAGCATCAAATTTTTTATCGTCTAAATTTAACTGTTTATTGACAATTTCTTTAATCAGAGTCATCACATCTGATTCATCAAAAATAGAGAAATTGCGATTCCAACGCCGTCCTTTTTCGTCTACATATTTTTCAATATCAAAGCGGAGAATCCGAGAAAATAGACTGTGGAAAGTGCCACACCACAAATCTTTGATAGTATCTTTATAAACTTGCGATCGCAGTAGCGTTTGTTGATATTCTGTCAACAAATCAAAACGTTGTCCGTGTTGTTTCATCGCCAGTTGTTCAGCAAACAGCCGTTGAATCCGGTCTTTCATTTCCCGTGCGGCTTTGTTGGTAAAAGTAACCGCCAGGATATTTTCTGGATCAACGCGGTGTTTCAGAATCAGATTGGCAATGCGATAAGTCAGCGCTCGTGTTTTACCGGAACCTGCGCCAGCAACAACTAGCAAAGGGCCGCAGTAATGTTCAACAGCTTGACGTTGACTAGGGTTAAGGTGACTGAGAAAGTCGAGGGTTGTTGTCATGGATGTGAAAAAGCGATGTCTCCGACGGGCTACGCCTACGCCTAGCGTTCCTGACATCAATAGAGAGTTGCTATTGCCCAGGTTACAACATCCTAACGAAACTTGGTCAACAAAGATTGTGTGGCAATATTCTTAACCAGAATGGTACTGTATCATGATTTATGTAGAAGCAAGAAAAACCTATGCTGTCAGTCAAAGGCACATTCCAAGACGGTGTAGTTCATCCTAACGAACCAATTGAAGGGCATGAGGGGCAGTCAGTGATAATTGTGTTTGTCGAAGAAAACCGCACACCTGAGCCAGCAACGCCAGAAGACTCCGATTGGGATAAACTGAGGCAGTTGATTAAAAACTGTGCAGTTGATACAGATATTGACGATTTGGCACACCAGCATGACCATTATCTCTATGGAATGCCAAAGCGAGAATCATAACTTTGACTTTTGAGCAAGTAGGATTTACAAAACTGTTGTAAATCAAAAAATACTGGGATTTAAGCAAGTTTTGTGTAGGAGCAATTCATAAATTGCCCCTACAATACGTTAATTTTTTCTACGCTAAATACGTTGATCGCGAGTTCTCCCTACACTTTCTGTCGTAAGATCAGCGACGGGGAATCCAACATCAAAAAATGTTGGGCAAGCTCTCACTTTTTCTGTTATCAGCGCTGTTTAATACCTAACCAATAAGTATTGTCACCAATAGGACTATTCACTCCTTGAGTACCCAATTGACATTGGGTAGCAATACACAGTACATCATGATTCAACCGTTAAATTTTTAAAGATGAAAAATTTCTTTAATTTCAGGTTTAACCAATACAAGGAGGAGTGGATATGGATATCAGCTTAATTGTATCCAATATTTTGAATCCGCCAATCCTGTTTTTCTTTTTAGGCATGATTGCTGTTTTTGTCAAGTCCGATCTTGAAATTCCCGCACCAATGCCCAAACTCTTTTCGTTGTATCTGCTGTTTGCCATTGGTTTTAAAGGAGGGGTAGAACTAATTAAAAGCGGTGTCACTCAGGAAGTCGTTCTAACACTCGCAGCAGCAATGATGATGGCTTGTATTGTTCCAATTTACACCTTTTTTATCCTGAAGTGGAAATTGGATACTTACGATGCGGCTGCGATCGCTGCAACCTACGGTTCTATCAGTGCCGTCACCTTCATCACAGCTAGCGCTTTTTTAACTGAGCTTGGCATTCCTTTTGATGGTTACATGGTGGCAGCCCTTGCCCTGATGGAATCTCCAGCGATTATAGTTGGTCTAATTTTGGTGAATATATTCACCGTCGATGGAAAGCGGGACTTATCGTGGCCGGAAGTTTTGCAAGAAGCATTTCTTAATAGTTCAGTTTTTCTATTAGTAGGTAGTCTATTAATAGGTGTCTTGACAGGAGAACGCGGTTGGCACGTATTAGAACCCTTTACTCAAGGGTTATTTTATGGCGTTCTCACCTTCTTTTTACTAGATATGGGATTGGTGGCTGCTAGAAGAATTAAAGACTTGCAAAAAACCGGAGTTTTCCTAATTTTATTTGCCATACTAATTCCTATACTCAATGCAGGCATTGGGTTAGCGATCGCCAAATTCATCGGTATGCCTCGCGGAGATTCGCTGTTGTTCGCTGTATTGTGTGCCAGTGCTTCTTACATCGCTGTCCCTGCGGCTATGCGGATGACTGTTCCAGAAGCAAATCCCAGCCTGTACGTTTCAACCGCTCTAGCAGTAACATTCCCGTTCAATATTATTGTGGGAATTCCGTTATATCTCTACGGAATTAACCTATTCTGGAGGTAATAATATGCACATAGTTAAAAAGATAGAAATTATCGCCAACTCCTTTGAGCTTGCCAAAATTTTAGATAGTTTAGACAAGTCAGGTGTACATAGCCATGCCGTAATCCGAAATGTTGCTGGTAAAGGATTACGAGGAACGACTGAAGATTTAGACATGACTATGCTTGATAATGTTTACATCCTCGCGTTTTGTATGCCAGAACAACTCAAGCGGGTTGTAGAAAATATCAAACCACTCCTTAATAAATTCGGAGGCACTTGCTACGTTTCCGATGTGATGGAAATTCGCTCTGTCAGATGTGTAGCGTCGATGTAAAAAAGTTATAAATCAATGAAGCATTTCATGGAACGTCGTGACTTTTTGAAGTTAGGAATGACTGGTGCGTTTGGAATGATGCTATCCGCCAGCGATTTACTCTGGCGGGTAGAACAGGCTAAAGCTGACGAAAAGCACCCACCCGCCACTCAATCCCTTGATCCCGATGCAGCCTTACAAAAGCTGATGGAAGGAAATCAGCGATTTGTTGCTCATCAACCTCAATACCCCGATCAATCGGCACTGCGGTTGCAAGAAGTTGCTCAAGCTCAACATCCATTTGCAACTATTCTTAGTTGTGCGGATTCACGAGTCCCCGCAGAAATTGTTTTTGATCAGGGCATTGGAGACATTTTTGATGTTCGGATTGCCGGAAATATCGCTACACATGAAGCGATCGGTAGTATTGAATATGCGGTTGTCTTGTTAGCTTCTCCGCTATTGATGGTGATGGGGCATGAGCGTTGTGGGGCTGTAACCGCCGCCGTCCAAAACGAATCGTTACTCGGTGATATTAGTACCTTTGTGAAGGCAATTAAGCCAGCAGTGGAAAAGGTCAAGAGTCAGCCGGGTGACGCGGTTGAGAATGCTGTGGTTGCCAATGTGCAATATCAAATTGAACAGTTGAAGCACTCAAAGCTTTTAACTGAGCAAGTGCGATCGGGCAAATTAAAAATTGTCGGAGGTCGTTATGACTTGGATACAGGAAGGGTAACTATTATTACCTAATTCGGCAGAGGATTCCCAACAATTCAAAATTCAAAAATTGTTGGAGACTTTGATTCCCGACTGAAAAACTGTTTGCTGTTCACTGATAAGCTAATGAGCATTTAAGTTACATATAGCGCAATACGCTTGGGTTAAGGATTTTTGGTACTGATTTTAGACCTGTAGAAACGCGTTAGCGTAGCGGGGCGTTCGCTTTTAGCGTCTCCAAGAGTTGCCCAGTACAATTTCGCGTCTCTACCAAGGTTTTTGGGCTTAACCAAATTCAGTTCTCTGGCCTTCCATCACTTACCGCGTCACCCCACCCTAACCCTCCCCTTGCAAAGGGGAGGGAACTTGATTTCTTTTTCCCCCCTTTCCAAGGCAGGGCTGTTTCATTCGATCTCTTAGGGATTTTGTCAAGAGTATGAGTCAGAAATTTGCTTGAGTGGGAAAAAGAAAAACTACCACCTCAACCAGCAAATTTAAGTGCGTTCACCATTTTCTTGCCCAATCAGATTTTTTAGTCACCTGGTTTTTTTGCTTGAAACGCTTGTAAATCAGCGCCTTTTAGGGAATGAAACAGCCCTGCTTTCCAAGGGGGGATTAAGGGGGGTAAAACGCCTGTGGGACATGCATTTTAGCTTAAGTTGACACCTATGAGCAATGCTGTGCCCTTACGAAAGATATGGTTTTTAACCTTTATTGATATTTGGTATTTCTTGTCAATGCATAAGTCCTAACTTATTAACCCAATGTGCTTGGGTTAAGCAAAGCGCAACCCAACCTACGCGGTTTAAGGTTTTTGGGCTTAACCCAAGCGTATTGCCCTATGCGCCATCTTTCTTTAATCCTGCACAGTCATTGGTAGACGAATAGTGAAAGTAGAACCAACTCCCGGCTGACTTTTGACAATAATTTCACCACCCATCATCTGGCAAAAGTGATGGCTAATTGCTAACCCCAATCCCGTACCTCCATACTTTTTAGTAGTTGAGGTATCTCCTTGTGTAAAAGGTTGAAATAACTGCTGCTGTTGACCTTGAGACATGCCTATGCCTGTGTCAGTAACAGTGAAAGTAATCATCCCCAAAGGAGCCTCCGGTCGAAATTCATCCTTTTCTCTATTGACTGTTAACGTCACCTTACCGTTTGTGGTAAACTTACTGGCGTTGCTTAGTAAATTTAACAACACCTGCCGCATCCTAGTTTGATCGGCGTACATCATGCCAAGTTGTTCATCAAAATGCACTTCTAAAACATTGGCATTTTTTTCTATAGCTGGTTTGACTGTGAGAACAACGTTCTGAATCAGCGTCGCAATCTCGAATGTCTCTGGATAGAGGGTCATTTTCCCCGCTTCAATTTTTGACAAGTCGAGGATTTCGTTAATCAAGTGCAGTAGATGCTTACCAGCAGAGTTAATTGTTTCTAAGTCTGTAATAAAGTCTGCCGATAAACCAAGATCGGTAGCGTCGTCTTCTAGAAGTTGGCTTAAGCCAATGACAGCATTTAATGGTGTGCGTAATTCGTGGCTGACATTGGCTAAAAATACGCTTTTTGCTTTGCTAGCAGCTTCTGCTAATTCTTTAGCTTGTTGTAGTTCTTTTGTTCGCTCAGATACTCGTTCAATTAGACGATTTAGAGATTTGGCGAGTAGGCCAATTTCATCTTCAGTGGTGACAGGCGCTCGTAAATCGAAATTATGTTTTCTTGCAACTTGTTCAGCTACTTGGGTTACAGTGATAACTGGTTCAGCGATCGCTCGACTGGTACGCCAAGCTACAATAGCTGCGATCGCCACCGAAACCAGCATACTCACGATCACGATCAATCGCTCAACTATTTTTGCCTGCTCAACGGCTTTTTGCCTTTCTTGCTCTTGTTCTTGGGCAGTTTGTAGGATGTTAGTCAAGCTTTGAGAAAGCTGGTCTAGCCGTATGGCTGTTTGACCACGCATAATTGCCAATAACTGCGATCGGGCAGACGAAATCTGCTGAGGCTGCACTTGTTGAGAGTCAATTTTCTGTAAGACGACCTCTATTTTGTCAACGTAAGCTTTTAAATTTGTCTTGTAATCCAGCAATAATGTCTGTAAAGTCGAACTTGTTGCTGCTAGTCTTTTAGGTTTACTGTCAATAAATCTGCCAATTTTTGACTCTAATTGCTTGGCTTTTTCAACATTCTTCAGAAAATCGGCTTTTTTGGTTTGTAGCTGTTGTGAATTTTCCAATACAGCAACTAAGTTAGAGCTATGCAACTGCGCCCCTACTACTGCATCTTTATAATTACTCAGTAGTTGCCCTTGTTCGTATGCTTGATTGAATTGCCTGACTTCCCTTCCCCGGTAGTAATTGGCAATCACTAACCCTGTCAGTGAGCCAAAAAAGCCAATTCCGATAGCTACAAAGTACCCATAGCCAATTTTTTGATGGATGCGCCAAGAACTGGCTTTGAGCTTCCCTCGTGAGGGAAATTCTATGGTCGGGAGTTCGTCTGTCGATCGCTCTTCGGCTGACACTTTTTTGCTTTCTGAACTGCTGTCGATAGGGGTTGGCTTTTGAGGAAGGCATTTCTCAAACCTTCTTGCCTTCCCGCAAAAATCACCAAATCAGTTTAGCTTGTGCAAACACTTTAATTGGTGATTAACATTTACATTATCTTCTTTTATAGCAATAGCAAATCATTACTTACTATATGATTAACATAAACTTATATAGTATGAGTAGTTTTGATAGCAATGCTCCTAAATACACTTACTGAGAGCGAATAGAATTCACTTTTTTCAGCAGCAATAAATAATTTCCTATATTAAAGGCCTATCTGAGACTGTCTCGTTCTTACCACAACACTTTCCTCAATATGGGGTTGATAACAATGAGTTATTGCTATCAGTATGGCACTACTCTACCTTAACTGCTTCCTTATAAAATTAATACAATCAGGAAAAAAACAAAAGCTTTGATATTCGTTGAGCATTGGGCATCCCTTCGGCTTACCTCGACTTCGCTCGGCACGAGTTGCTCAGGGCAAGTGGGCATGGGGCATTAGAAAGAGGACTTGGGGACAAGGGGAAAGACTTGTTGCAATTCAATACGTATTAATATCAATACGAATGCGCTAATTGACGAATGCGGCTTAAGATAGCTTTAATATCGGCTAAAATCGGGTTTTAGGCTTATATAAATGAGAGGTGGGCTGATTTTTGCTAGATTTGTACTTAAATTTAGTAGGATTGCGAATGACACGGAATGGGATAATCACAACCAGAGGATTCCACTTGATTCAAGAAAAGAACTCAGAAAGCTGATCAGAATACATCCTGCTGCCTTCTTAGTTCTATCCTCATCCTGAGTGTCTACCTTGTAGTTGATGCAGTAGATATTACGGGGCAATTATAGTTATAGGACACTAAAACCCTTTTGTGCCCTTTACGCAATTGTACAAATGCACTTGTGCATTACCTAATCAACAGCCTTTTGGTTGTAATTATCCAGATTAGAAAAACTCAACTGTCAAATATATAGGAGTGAAAATGCCAGAACAAGAATTTACCGAAACCGCATCCAAAGAGACTACAGTGGCACAGATCAACAGCCAAACCGGAACCATCACCAAACTCCAGCCTCCTGCACAGTCTCAAGATGAATGGCAAAAATATGGTGAGCAAATTTCTAGCTTTTTAGCAACATTGCCAGAATATCTGGGAAGCTTCTTCAATCAATATAAGCAACCCCTGATCACTGTTGGTTTAATTGTGGGATCAATTGTTGGGGTTAAAGTACTCTTGGCAATATTAGATGCTTTGAATGATATCCCGTTGGTAGCACCTACTTTTGAGTTGATCGGTATTGGTTACTCTGCCTGGTTTGTTTACCGTTATTTACTCAAAGCCTCAACCAGGAAAGAGTTAACTAGTGAAATTACCACTCTTAAATCACAAGTGGTTGGTCAACAAATTCCAGAAGCTTAACTGCTGTCCGCGGGTTTAAGTCCCCCAGTTCAATAAATAGGCAAGTTTTGTATTGGGGTTCAAATCCCCATTACAAAACTTAATTTACGTTAGCGCAGCATTAGTGACGCAGGAGCGTCATTACGAATTACAAATTATTTTAAGTTCTGCTTTCGAGTAGGCGAGACTTTTGGAGACACGCCACCAGCTCGCACAATATTTTGAGATGAAATTCCCTCCAAGTTGCCCCATTTTACTAAAGCTTGATGAATCATTGCTGCCACTTCAGCACGAGTAGCTACTTTGTTGGGAGCAAGAATTTGTAGATTTGGATAGTTAACTACTAGACCATTGGCTGTAGCAGCTGCTATTTTGCTATTAGCATAGGTTGGAATATCTTTAGCATCTTTATAGACACTTAAAATCTGATTTGGGGAAGTGGGTGCTTTCAAATTCAACCCACTAACAAGGGCAACTAAAACTTGCACTCGCGTAATATTTTGTTGTGGGTTGAAGGTTTTTTTCGGGTAGCCTTTGAGAAATCCGGTACTGATGGCTTGGTCAATTGCTGAAGTAGCCCAAAATTTTGCTGGTATATCTTGAAATGCGATCGCAGTCTTAGACGGTTCTTGCTCAAAGGCTTTTTGCAGTATGGCAGCAAATTCGGCGCGGTTTACAGGCTGATTTGGTCTAAAAGAATAATCAGGAAATCCCATGAGAATACCACGGGAAGAAAGAACATCTATAAAACGCCGACCCCAAAAGTTATTGGGCACATCGTTAAATGCAATTGGCGGCGGAATAATAGATTTTTGTTTTGCCGGAGTTACTAAAGGCAATGCTGATGATGTAATTGATGACTCAAGCCCTGCTGAAGAGGGTACAGGTATCTGTGGTTGTGGGGATTGAGTTGGAATTATTTGAGCAGATGGTAACACTGCGCGGGAAGAAGTTGCGCTGTCAGTTGGGAATGCTGGTGTCTTGGGTTCAACAACAGCTTCAGGTGGGGATGACGGCAAAACGTTGTTGGGGACTACATTTGGTTCTACCTTGGGAGTAGGGAAGGGCAATACTTGATTTGGTTGAACACTTCTAGACGGAGTAGAGGAAGGCGACAGCAGCCCGTTTAAGTTCCAGCTAGAATCCCTGCGGGACAATGACCAAAAAAGAATCGCTCCGATAGTGGCGAAGGCAACCAGAATGGCTATAAATTCATCAAAGCCAAGGGCAGTTCTTGGGGATGACTCCGGTTCAGAAGGAGGTCTATTTGTCATCGTGATTACCCTGGTAGCAGTAAAATTTGTGTCTAAACAAATTAAGCCACAGATTTAATTCGTAATTCGTAATTCGTAATTCGTAATTCATAGCAAAATATTAGGCTTTTGGTTCAACGCCGAGCGATGTCTAACGACAAGCCGCTTTGCGTCTACGCAATTGGGCAGCTAGGCAATCGGCTCTTTCATCGCCACTCAACAACAAATTACCTTGTAAATCCCACCAACGCCACTCTTTGTAAAGGTTATTTTTAGTGTAGCTTGCGATCGTGATATCGATTTAGATTCAACGCTCCAAGAACTACCAATGTACAACTTCTCAGTGGAAATCAACCGCACTGGTATAGAAGTGGCTAGTTTTTTGGAAAAATACCCCCTGCTACCAGGAGTAATTTTAGTAGAACAGGGAAACTTCATTGGGATGATTTCACGACGGCGACTGCTAGAATTTTTGATTCGTCCATTCGGACAAGAGTTATTTGTTCAGCAACCATTAGCCGTTCTCTATAGCTATGCGCGGATACCGATGTTGCTGCTTGCTGATACAACATTGATTTTAACTGCAATGCAACTTAGCTTAAAGCGATCGCCAGAATTATTAGCAGAACCAATTGTAGTAGAAACAGAATCTGGTGCTTATAGATTGTTAGATGTACAAGAATTGAATATTATTTCTTGGCAAATTCGGGGAATCGAGAATCTGGTGCGATATGAACGCAGCCAAGCCCAAATGATTCAAAATGATAAAATGGCAAATCTGGGACGTTTGGTAGACGGTGTAGCGCACGAAATTTTAGACCCAGTAGGTTTTATTTGGGGTAATATAACTTATGTTTCAACCTACAGCCAAGATTTGCTCAAGCTGATAGCAGCTTACGACAAAGAATTACCATCAGCTTCCCAGGTAATTAATCAGATTAAAGAAGAGATTGAATTTGATTTTTTAGAACAAGATTTGTCGCGATCGCTTGCTAGTATCCGTACGGGAGCGGAAAGATTAAAAAAACTCGTAACCAGCTTACAAAACTTCTGTCATATCGATGAACTTTATCCCAAACCAGTAGATTTACACGCTTGTATAGACAGTATTATTTTATTAATTAATAGCCGTCTTCAAGGAGAAATTGAAATAGTCAAATACTACGGTCAATTACCGCCAGTGTATTGCTTTATGGGGCAAATAAACCAGGTTTTGATGAATATTTTCAGCGAAGTTGTGGATACTTTACTCAATGAGGCAGTGCGACAGCAGTTGCATCGAGAAGATACAAAGACTGTTCAAAAACCCCGAATTGAGATTACTACAGAAGTAATTTCGCAAGAAGCAAGCAACCCAAATGCACCAGATTCTCGTTGGATATTAATTCGCATTGCCGACAATGGGCCTGGAATGTCTCAAGAATTGCAACAGCAAATTATAGAGTCTTTTTCTCTTGAAACGAAAAATAGTAAAAATACTAGTCTAGCAGTAAGTTATCGAATTATCACCGTCAGACATGGCGGAAAATTAAATTTCCATTCACAGATTGGTATCGGTACAAAATTTGAAATTTTATTGCCTTTAGTTTAATTGATTACGAATTAACGTTGTGTTAGATTACTGGACAAAATAGCTGCTCGATAGGAATTTGAACCACAAACTCCGTTCCTTTTCCAGGTGTCGAAAAAAATTCTAACTTACCGCCATGTTTTTCGGTGATGATTTGATAGCTGATAGCCATTCCCATTCCTGTTCCTTTACCAACAGGTTTGGTTGTGAAGAAGGGATTAAAAATCTGTTTTTGAATCGATTCAGGAATCCCAGATCCATTGTCAGCGATCGCAATTTTTACCGATTGTGAATCAACGACAGAGGTACGAATCGTGATGCGGCTAGGATTATCCCGAATTTCCTGATAAGTTCGTTTAGTATTCAGTTCTTCCAGGGCATCGAGAGCATTTACTAGAATATTCATAAATACCTGGTTTAGCTGTCCGGCGTAGCATTCTACATTGGATAAATTGCCGTAGTCTCTGATAATCTGAATCTCTGGACTTTTGTCAGTGGCTTTGAGGCGGTGTTGCAAAATCATCAAAGTATTATCAATGCCTTCATGAATATCTACGGCTTTGAATTCACTTTCATCCAAGCGCGAGAAGTTACGCAGTGACAGCACAATCTCTCGAATCCGCTCCGTCCCGATATTCATTGAGTTTAATACCATAATCGCATCTTTTTCTAGAAACTCTAAATCGATGGTTTTGCGTTCGGTTTGAATTTCAACTGGTGGGTTGGGGAAGTAACAATGATAAAGTTGGACTAGTCGTAATAAGTCATGAGTATATTGGCTGATATAGCTGAGATTTCCATAAATAAAGCTAACGGGATTGTTGATTTCATGAGCAATCCCAGCCACCATTTGACCGAGGGCAGACATCTTTTCACTTTGAATCATTTGAGCTTGCATTTTATGCAAACTATCTAAGGTATTTTCTAACTCTTGGCCTCTTTGCTGTAAATCTGTCTGAGAGTCTTCTAACTCACAAATGACTTTCTTCAGTAAAAACTCCTTTGTTGCAATATCAGTTTCTAACTGGCGGCGTTCATTTTCGCAGCGTTCCAACTTCTTTCGCAAGATGCGGTTTGCCTTTTCCAACTCTTGCATCTGTATGGAATTGTCTTGGTTATCCATACACTACTTATTTTGTTCCTACTAACAGTGTTACAAACGTTTTATTATGAAATTGGGTTTGACCTCTACCCACTAAAGGAGCAATTTCACCATAAGCATAGAAACCACAACAAGGTAATGCCTTTGGTAAATGAGTTTTGACAAGCTGATATTCAAGTCTTGCCAGAGTTCCCAGAATTCGCCGACGGGCTGCACAGGAAATAAGTAACGCTGCTGTTGGCTCCACACCGGGATAATCGGCAAGAGCATTTTTCAAGGATGTCTCAGAAGCTGACAGAATATTGTCACGAGTTGCATCGGTGATTTGCACAACTGCCTGTTCAGGAATATCTGAGAAGAACGTCATGCTCCCAGACTGTTGATCGTAGCCATTGGGTGCCCGCAAATAAAAATGATTTTGATCCTCAAAAACTGCCAGAGCATAGATGGCATAGTTGGATGCAAATCTTTCTTCACCGAGATAATGCTGATAGAAATCTAAGGCACGCTGTCCATCAATTTCATAGACTATGTTGCCATCCACTTTAGTTACACGGCTACGTTGGCTGATGGGAGTCCAACCACAGGCAACTCCGTGAGAAAATAGTAGTTTTCCAGAGAATAGTAGCACTGGAACTGAATCACTCAATACTTCACCTTGGAAGAATTGGTAGGTTTTGTCAAAGGTATAGTCATCGGCAGTCATTCCCCCAATGATGGGAATATGCTCTCCCAGGCTTTGTTTTAAAGCTTCTAAAATTAAAACCCCGTTGCTTGTCAGACTATCGGGAAAGGTAAGGCACAATTGTGGTACAGATGCACTCTTTGCCTTAGCTTGTGCGATCGCTTCTTGGGCTGCAAGGGCTGGATTTTTGGATGCTCCTCGGCCAATACCTGAGTGAATTTCTACTTCATCACTAGCAAACAGCATTAAGGTCAGAGAATCTTGCTGAAACTCCAGAATTGAAGAGATTTCTCCATTTGTAGTTCCACCAATCAACTCAATTCCGGGAAAAGCATCTTGGATGCATTGCAAAATTAACGCATGGTCAAAGTCTATAGCAGTGAATAAAAGTCCAGCTTGAGGAAGGAAGCCTGCAAGAGAACGGCTACATTCTTGAAGAACTTCAGCGATCGCATTTTGAGAATCAGGATCGTCGCTATGACCAACAACAACTTGAAACACAGCTACCTCATAGTAAGTTTTAATACCAGGTAGCTAATCCAATCCGAATATCAGCACCCAGCAACCTACACTTAGATTTCCCACTTACTTGAACTAAATCTCAATTCACCTGACTTTTTCTCTCCCCAGTCCCCCTGACAATTCAGGTTATGTGGAAAAGCTAACGATTCACCTACCCCCTTTCCGACGCTCTAAGCTACGGTGTACACACAAGTTTTGCCGCAGCCATATCTTTATTAATAAATCTCCCACTCCGTTTCTATCCCGCCTCGGAATGAATTCCGAGTCTCATAACTAAAGTCCACTAAGCGTGGACTAAATATTATTCAGTCCACGCTTAGTGGACTTGGGCTATCAGCCCTGAACTTCAGTTCTGGGCGGGATTGCCTGTCTGTGTGACAGTTTCACTCTGACAAAAATGTGGGTAGAGAATTTTTCGACTTGTGTGTACACCGTAGGACGGCTCTAAGGGGGAAAATTCAAAGTCTCTCTCCTCAAAGGAAGAGAGAAATAGAAGTGAGGTTTTCCAGATCCCGTGAAAAGTAAGCCCAGTCCCCAGTTTTCAATTTATCTGCAATAAACTTTCGCCACGTTGATAAATTTCCCGCGCGTAATCAGTCCAAGCACCTTGTCCCCAATAACGAAAACAACTAGTTTGCAACAACAGGTTATGTAGAAGAACGTTACGGTATTGAGATTGTCTAGTAATCGGTTCTGCTGAGTCAGTTTGCAGTAAGGGATCAAATTTTTGATGGAATAAACTGCTTAGTTGATACATGGGAGACAACACATTTTCATATCCTTTTACCCAACTGATATGATTTGTCCACGAGGCTCCATCCAAATGAAAATTAGAGTTTATTTGCTTTAATTCTTGAATGGCATTCTCTACAGCTTCCGGTTGACAATTGTCTGATGAAATTCGCTCCCAAATCTGATGTTGTCCTACTGGCTGACAAGTTGGATAGTCTTCAGGTTTGCATCCAGCAGCTTCGATTAATTCTAAATATTCTGTACCACACACCCCGACTACACCAGATTTCCCGCCGTTGTTATTGACCATATCCCCCCAAGCTTGTTTAAAAGCGCTAGGAAATTCATTCATCATCACGCCACCATTTTCACCATCTCCAATTTGGCTAACTATTGGTGGTACAAAAACACTGCCAATTTGTTGTTTGGATAATGTTTTAGCTTCATAATAAGGCTGCATTTGTGCTACTAATTTAGTATCCGAACCTTGGGTTTTAATTAAGGCTGTAATGCTAATTGTTTCGCCTTGAGAATTACGGGCAATTAGACGATGTGGTAAATGTTTGTGAGTAAGAGATTGACCGCTAATTGTTTCTACAGAATGTTCTTGAACGAGTAACCAGCGATATCCACATTCTTTCAGCGCTTTCACAAATTCAAAGAGAGCATCAGGGTGATTTGGTAGGTGCATTTCTGGAGGCGAAAATCCTTTGACTCGCGCTAATGCTTCCCAGCCAAAAATTGCTGCAAAGTGATGTTGCCATGCGATGATATGCAATTTGATATCTGCTATGGGTGTCGAAGGAATAACTGCATGGCCCCACATTGTACCCAGCCATTCTACATAAGGTTGATAGGTGCGATCGCAAGTAATCCGTTTGAGATTATCGAGAACATCATCGCGTCCCATTTGCCGCAGTCCCCACAGCAGATTACCTGAGTAATCCAACATCACACGGGGATTGCAACCTTGACTGACAAGTTCGGGGATCAAGTCTCCCATGCGGCTATAACAATGGGCAAAAGGATCTGCATTGTGGTTATCCCCTTCATGAGGATGTTCAAACATATATTGCAGATTGCTGATGAGTGTACCACTATTTCCAGCAGGTATAGTTGGCTGGTGCATGTGTAAGGCGATCGCAAACACAGCATTTACGTTTTCTAAACGAATATTTGTTGTTGGTAAAAATACTGGTTGATCGTGGTTAACCACAGAGAGAACCTCTGTTTCCCAACCAGATATATTCGGCAAGCCATCAATGATTTCGGGCAAATTACTAAGAATTTTGGGCAAGGAAAGCATTTCTGATTGCTCCGAAACAAGGTATGTCTAATTATGCGATCGCACAGCAATTTCTGATCTACAACTTTATTTATTGATGCAAACTGCGATCGCCTTGTAGTCCCGCGATATCTGTGTAATTCAATAGTTTGGATCTTACACTTGTACAAAAATTGTTAAAAAACATACAATAACTATATTTAATTCTGCTGCTATAAGCGTACATCTGTACGCCCTACAGCCGATTCATTATTTTGCAAAGATTTTTGCAAATAGTATGATCAACTCGAAATGAAAAATTCAGATTTAATCTGGGTTCCTGGGTTGGAATCTGTTTCGTTCTTTTAAATAAGCTATAAAATCCAGAGAAACTATACACAGTAAATATTAGTATTTATCAAGATAAAATTTTCTATTCTATCTTTTGTTACGCAAATTTAATTTTAGGACAGGTCTAATGAAACTAAAACAATTTGGAATTACATTTTTGAGTGTTTGTATTGCTGCTTTTTCGGGAATGAAAGCAGCAGAGGCGGCATCATTTTCGGTAATTGCCGATGGTCTTAATAGTCCACGGGGTCTAACTTTTGGTACTGACGGGAGTCTCTACGTCACCGAAGCAGGAACAGGCGGCAGTGGAGCTTGTGTTCCTTCACCCAGCGTTGCAAACCAATCTTTATGTTATGGCACAACTGGTGCAGTGACAAAAATTGGAAATGGTACGCAAGAACGTATACTTACAGGGCTTCCTTCTTTAGCATTACCAGATGGTACTGATACTTCTGGGCCTCAAGATATCAAATTTGATGCTACTGGCAAGCCTTATATTGCAATTGGGTATGGTTAAAATCCCACATTTCGCGCCGCATTAGGTAACACTGATTTAGGAAAAATCATCACTACTAATTTCAATACAAATTCGTGGACTAGTGTTGCTGATTTAGCTAATTATGAACTTGCAAATAATTCCGACCAAGGCGATCTAATTAGCAATCCCTTCTCTCTTCTTGTAGATGGAAATAATATTGTTGCGGTTGATACTGGTGCTAATGAATTACTCAGCGTAGGTACTGATGGAAGAAATTTAAAGGCGATCGCTACAATTCCCCAGCAGACATTAACTAATCCAATTTTCCCCTCTGGCGCATTATCATCGCCATTTGAAATCTAAGCAGTACCCACAAATATCGCCAAAGGCCCAGATGGCGCTTATTATATTAGCCAATTAACTGGTTTTCCTTTTCCAGAAGGTGAAGCAAAAATCTATCGAATTGGTGCTGATGGTCAACCAACAGTTTATACCGATGGCTTTACCCAACTTATTGACTTAGATTTTGATACCGAGGGTAATTTATATGCTTTGCAGTACGCTAATCAGTCACTCTGGAAAGGTAATTTATATGCTTTGCAGTACGCTAATCAGTCACTCTGGAAAGGTAATCTAGATGGTTCTGTAATTAAAATAGCGAGCGATGGGACTCGCACAACTATTCTTAGTGGCAATGGATTAGAGTCTCCTACTGCTTTGACTATTGGTGCTGATGGTGCTATTTACGTAACAAACCGAGGCGATCGCCCTGGAGTTGGACAAGTTCTCAAAATTGAGAATGCCAAGTCTGTTCCTGAATCTACTTCTACTTTCAGCTTATTAGCATTTCTTGGAACTGTGAGCATTACTTTATTGCACAAGGGTAAAGCCAAACGACTGAAGATTTCGGACAAGTTTGTTCAGGAGTGTTGAGTCAACGATCGCCCTCGGCGTTTCCCCTTGTCTACGAGACGCTACGCGAAGGGATAAGTTTTTCAATCAGCCGTTGTCTGCTTGGTGCTGGCGGAGTTACTATTCGTAAAATTAGCTCTAGCAACCAAGGAGCAAGGCGTTGGCACCATACAGCTAAATGACTTTGCCATCCGACTAAAATTTCTGGTGAATCGTTTTGCATTCCGGTGACAAGTGCTTTGGCCACTTGCTGGGGAGTCATGGGGATCACCCAGCGAAATAATTTGAAGTCGCGCACCATATCTGTGTCTGTCAAAGAAGGTAGTAATGCAATGACTCGGATATTGTAATCAGCTAGTTCCTGGCGCAAGGCTTGGGTAAATCCTAAGATGGCAAACTTGGTAGCAGAATAAGTCGCCATCGTCGGTGCAGCCACTTTCCCCATTAGACTTGATACATTGACGATTGTTCCTTGCCTTTGGCTGGCCATACGTCTAGCTATCAGACTAGTGAGGTTGTACATCCCTAACAAGTTTACCGAGAGTTCTTCTTGAACTTGGGGCATTTTAGATTGCAAAAACGAGCTTTGGTATGCCACTCCTGCACAATTAACCAGCAGGTGAATCTGTCCATAATTGCGCCATAGTTGGGCAACAGCGATATTTACTTCAATTGTTTGAGTCAAATCTAAGGGTACGATCGCAGTTTCTGTCCCCATCGCCTCGATTTCCTTAGCTACCTCAACTAACTTTTGGCGATCGCGTGCTACCAATATTAGTCGCTTGATGCCGATTTGCGCTAGTTCGAGAGCGATCGCTCGTCCAATCCCACGCGAAGCCCCTGTAATTAGAGCAACTTTACCTTGAATCTCCATTGGTTTTATCCTCCAAAATTTAAGTCTTACCAAACCCTTCGTTATTGCCGAAACACACAATTAAGAGCTACTCGCTTGTCGGCACAAGGTAAGACAAATAATCAATGCAATTGAAATCAAACTGAAACTAAGCATGAAAGCAACGAGATATTTCTTGGTTAATCTGCAATCCCTCATAATTGTCTATACGAGGCAGAAATTTATCGTTTTTAACCTGTCAAAGCCTAACAGACTTGGCTGAATGCATATAGCTCATAATTTTACTTCTCCTAGATTCAGAGCGATCATCAGCATCGTTGTCATACACACGTTAGCAATTAAATCAAGCTATTGCAATATTCTTTAATCAGAATTTCTTAATACTTGTTAACGACAGGTATATATATGGAAAAGATTTTATTAAATAAGTTTTTATGAATATCTAAGTACAAATATCTTACTTTCCTGACAATTAAGCCCTCTTTTGGAAAATTGTAGTATCTCAGTCATAGCTAAGAAACAAAAAAAGATATATAAGTTTTAATTATTGTTTTAAAACCACGTTATTTCAGCTATTCCGCATATTTAAACCAGTATATTCACGTACCTGGTTAAAATCAGGGTTTTTGATTTTGATATCTTAAATAATAGAAGAAAGAGGGTTAAATTATTGTTTTTAATGCAAATTATAACCGCAGATTTATCTGTAAAAACTTTAGTAAAAATGATAACTTGTTTGGCTTTAGCTTTGAGTTCATCAAAGGAATGCTTGAGACTTGCCTGGTGTGTGACAATTCATGCTATTTGGAAAAGCTAATGATCAACCTAACCCCCTTCCCGATCCTTTAAGATACAAAGTTGGATTAAGCAAAGCGTAACCCAACAAAGCACTCGAAATGTTGAATTATACCATTTCACTTTACTAATGATATAAATACGCTGGTAGGGGCTTGTCTTTGCTCATTGGTATCAACTTAAGCTAAAAATTGCTTATCTATTGGCTTCCACGCCCGCCCAGAAATGAATTTCAGAGGCTCATAGCTAAAGCCTACTGAAGTAGACTAAAGATTTTTCAGATTATTTAGTCATCTTTAGATGACTTTAGCTATTAGCAAAAGACCTCTTGCATAAATCAAACAATTTGAACCCCACCCCGCCAAAGCTACGCTTTGTCTCCCCTCCCCTTGCTAAGGGGAGCAGGGTGGTTTCATACAACGAGAGAAAAAAGCTAAAACTGGGTTTCAAAGCCTCTCCCCCCGTGGGGGAGAGGTTTGGAGAGAGGGAAAAAGCCATGCCACAAAACGAGAAATCAAGACTTATGTATTTTTCTTTTTCCGTATGAAACCACCCTGCCTCCCCTTGCTAAGGGGAGGGGTTGGGGGTGGGGTGTTAGGGACTTTTGCAAGAGGTCTAAGGAACTTCAGTTCCTTGTGGGCATGACTTTTAGGTTAAGTTGACATATCTCTATTAGTAAATCTTGCACTGCGTTTCTATCGCGCCTCGGAATTCATTCCGAGGCGCGATATCGGTAACTGCGACTGGATTTTTAAGCACTTCAGTGCTTACTACAAACTCATCAAAATTTAATGAGACAGACCACTAATTCAAACTGTGAGTAATTAAGGGGTCAAAAAGTCTAAATGGTTTCCTGGTTGGGCACGCAAATCTTCTACTGTCCCCTGAATTTGTAACTTGCCTTGATTAAGTAAAATAATCCAATCAGCACGGTTAATTACTCTAGGACGGTGGCTAATCAAGATCGTGGTTTTATCTTTGCGATGCAACAAAAGTTGATCTAAAACTTGAGTTTCACTAACTGGATCGAGTCCAGCAGTTGATTCGTCTAAAATTAGGACTGGTGGATCGTTAACAATAGCTCTTGCTAGAGCCAGTCTTTGGCGTTGTCCACCAGAAATATTTGATCCAAATTCACCTAATACAGTTTGATATTTTTCAGGTAGTCTACTAATAAAATCATCTGCCTCAGCAATTTGGCAAGCCTTGACAATTTGATCAAAGGTGAGGTGAGGAGAACCTAAGCGGAAGTTTTCAATAATTGTGCGACTCCAAAAATGAGCGTCTTGAGGAACGAGAACAACTTGTTGCCGCAAACAATCAAGAGCTAGGTCTTGCATATTATACATCCCAAAACGAATATTGCCAGAATTAGGTGTATATAATCCGGCTATCAGTTTAGCAAGAGAACTTTTTCCACAGCCGGATGTACCAATTAGGGCAACAACTTTACCGCCAGGAATTGTGATAGAAAAATCTTCTAGTAGCTCCAACCTGCCAGCGTAGTGAAAGTTTAGGTTTTTGCAAATAATATCAGCATCACTAGGAATTTTAGCAAAGGGTTTGCTACTATCGCTCGGAGTTTCAGGTGTGGAATCGATAACTTCTGTTAAACGTTCCGTGGCAGTTTTGGCACGCATGAATTCATCTATAAATCCAATCACAGCACCGATTAATGCCAAAAAATTCCCATTCATCCCGTTAAATGCCAGCAGTTGACCGATGCTGAGTTCTTTATTTATAACTAAGACGCTGCCGAAACCAATCAAACTAACGCTGCCAATAGCATAAACTAACCCAGAAAAGGTGCTATTAATAATTCCAATCTGAACTGTGCGAAATGTTATGTTTGAGAGCCGACCAAATCTGTTCTGAAATTCTTCCCAAAATTGAGGAGCAGCAGTAGTACTTTTGAGTGTCAGCGCTCCTTTAAAGCTTTCAACAAGAACACCCTGGTTTTCCGCGTCTAAGACCAACATACTTCTGATTTTTTGTTGAAGTGTAGGCAAGAAAACCACCGTAGATGAACTCATGACAATAGCAACAACGACGGCAACAAGGGTGAGTTTCCAGCTATAGAACACCATGAAACCCAAAGAAATCAGTCCGATAAATAATTGGCTAGGCAGACTGATAACTGCTTGAGCAACTAGCTGATTAATTTGTTGAATATCTTGCAATCTGCTAACAATCTCACCACTGCGACGTGATTCATAGTAAGCCAGAGGCAGCCGCAAGATTGCCCTGGCAAATTCTAGAATTAGCCCTAACTCAAGCTTTTGAGCAAAATTGGCAATCAGGTTGGATTGAACTAGTTGCAAACTACTTGCCACCAAATTCATCACCACAACTGCAATAATTACACCAGCAAGAAGCTGGGTATCACCTCGAACTAATACATCATCTGTTAGAATTTGAAGTAGGAAAGGAGACGTTAACGAAAGCAGACCGATAACTATAGCGCAGAGAAAAGCCTCAAATATTATGCCGGCGTAAGGCAATGCCCGCCGCGCAAAGCGCCAAATACCGTTGACTTTATCATCCGGTTGAGCATAAAAGCGAACCGAATCTGGCTCTAGTAAAAGCATGACTTGATCTGACCAAGCCTCAATTAATTCATTTCTAGAGACATAACGGATGTTAAAGGCTGGGTCAGCAATTACATATTTTTTGCCTTTCTGACCATACAAAACAACCCAGTGGTAGCCTTTCCAGTGAATGATTGCAGGCAGTGGTGCTTGGTTCATTCGGTCTAATATTTCTTTTGATGCCCTGACCGAACGGGCATTGAAACCAAGTGCCTCTGCTCCTCGCCTCAATCCCAACAATGTTGTTCCAAGTTGCCCCGTGCCTACCGCTTCTCGGATGCGATTTAGTGTAAAGTTACGGCGATAATGTTTGGCAACGGAAGCAAGACAAGCAGCTCCACAATCTTCTTCACTATGTTGTGTAACAACTTGGTATTTCATTTCACACTCCAGTACCCAATAGCATCGTAAAAAAACTTAAAAAAATAGCAGGGTTTTGTCCCTGCGTGGTTAAAAATTTGACCAACAGTTTAGTTTTACTATAGCGTTTATCGAATGGAAAGAATACACTTTAACCTCTTTCCCAACCTCTCTTCTGAAAGGAGAGAGGCTTTGATTCTTACTCCCCAACGCTAGCAGGGAACGGGCTGAGGGTTAGGACTGTATTTCATGCAATTGAGAATCGCTATATCATTACCATATATGTTGTAAGCTGTTACGTATACAACTTGCATGATCAGGGCGGACAAGATGCCCACCCCACAATCATATTGAAAAAAATATTAGTGCAAATTGAAGACGCAACAGCTTACTAGGGAAGATTAATCTCTTAATCTTAGTAGCTCAACAACTTCTTTAGTTCTATTAGTTGTAATCGCTTTGAATATATTTTGTATATCAACAGAGAAAACATTGGGAATTTTCGTATGTTTAGTTTGCTTACTGCAACCGAATAGAAATATTTGCTTATTGGTTTGGAGTAAGTGAGGTAAAAAGAGTTTCGTTATTTTTCACAAATTATTAAATTGTGATGAATATGGCTGATTTTTTAAATAGCAGCACTTAGTATTTGACTACTCAAGGTAAGCAGTATCTTTAGCAAAACGATTAAGTAAGTCCATCAACAGTTGCCTATTAGGAAACGTTGATAGACTTTGTTAACTTTGTTCAACAAAAGCATGCGGTAGGAATAAACGTAATGCTAAAATAACTGCGATAAGCAACAAAACTAATGTCTTATTAAAAGGCAAACTACACTGTTGGAGCAGATTAGTTTGTTTAAGACATTTACCTCAGTAAAGACGCGGTTAATGGTGTACTTACGTTATTCTTTCCCTTCTACCTAACACCAGCAGTGTTAGAAGCTATTACGTCCTTACTCAAAATAACAAAATTTAATTGTAGAATAGTGTTTATGTTCACTAAGGGAGAAGGAAGAAGGGTAGGAGCGGGGGTAGGAGCAGGGGTAGGAGCAGGGGTAGGAGCAGGGGTAGGAGTGGGGGTAGGAGCGGGTCTGTGCTTCTTACCGTACCGACCACCAGACAAACTAGCTTCTTCGGTAACGGTTAATGTAGCGAACAATGTGCTTTCCATAATCTTAGTTCTCGCTTGATTGTTGAGGTTAAAACTGCGTCACTTTCAACTAATAGATATAAAGGTAAAGACAAAATATAGTCTTTACCTTTATTCTTTTCGTTCTACTTAACCAACATTAATCTTGTTAACAGCTTCTACGTTCTTGCTGTCAGTAATAACATTGATTTGGTTAATACCTGTCAGGCTCACTGTAGGTCTGGGAGCAGGGGTAGGAGCAGGGGTAGGAGCAGGGGTAGGAGCGGGGGTAGGAGCGGGGGTAGGTCTGGGAGCGGGTCTGTGCTTCCTACCGTACCGACCACCAGACAAACTAGCTTCTTCGGTAACAGTTAATGTGGTGAACAATGTGCTTTCCATAATCTTAGTTCTCGCTTGATTGTTGAGGTTAAAACTGCGTCACTTTCAACTAATAGATATAAACGTAAAGAGTATATTTTGTCTTTACGTTTATTCTTTTGCTTCTATTTAACCAATGTTAATGACGTTAACAGCATTAACGTTTTTGCTGCCAGTAATAACATTGATTTGGTTAACATTGCTCAGGCTCACTGTAGGTCTGGGAGCGGGGGTAGGAGCGGGGGTAGGAGCGGGGGTAGGAGCGGGGGTAGGAGCGGGGGTAGGAGCGGGGGTAGGTCTGGGAGCGGGTTTGTGCTTCCTACTGTACCGACCACCAGACAAACTAGCTTCTTCGGTAACGGTTAATGTGGTGAACAATGTGCTTTCCATAATCTTAGTTCTCGCTTGATTGTTGAGGTAAAATTAACGTCACTTTAAAGTAATAAATATAAACATTTAAAGAGTATATTTAATTACTTTTTTGTTCCGCTAAAAGTATTATACGACTCTTGCTCTAAAGGTCAAGCAATTAATTTTTTAAGAAATATATATTACACCTCTTTAAAAGAGATACTACATAGTTCTTCTTTATACAAATTTAATTAGAAAAAAATTTTAATTATCAAAAAATCGCAGGCGTCAATATTCATATTCATATAAATATGACGAACTAAAACATGTATTTTTTCTGAAAATACATAAGTGAAATATATAGAGTATTAATACTGATAAAATAACGACAACATAAGGAATTAAACATAAATTTAGTAAACTTAATGTATTTTTTATACAATTTTTACTGAAGTGAGGTGATAAAACTCAAAACTGGGACTCTGCATTTACTAATAAGTGTATTTACTTATATTTTTTTTACTTTAACTTTTTACATACAAAGATAAATTGAATGGATATAAATTAATTTAATATAAAACAGCGTAAATTTACTTAATTATTGATAAATGAGAAATAGTTGTGAAAAACTTTTAGTTATTATACTATTTATTTTATAAATGAATAAAGAAAAGATAAAATTTTAGATGAAAATTATAAAGATTTTATATTACTACTAAAAGGTCTAATTGTTATTTAGACTTAGCTGTATATAAACCTTGTATTTACATACTAACTATATACGGTTAAGGGACTTATGAGTAATAAAAGTAAAAGCTGGCGCTTTCGCCCTGAAAGGCAAAAACGCCAAAATCATGAAATTTCTGCCAAAAATATTCTTGAAATAGAAGAGAGCTTTTATTTTTAGTATCTACCTAAATCTTGATCATCACGCTAACGCTAGGTAGATTTTTTTGCTAGATTATTTACGTAACCAAAATGTTTTTTAACGTTCATGCTCATTGACCCGCAACCAGACTTTCTCCGCCTAGTCCAAAACGACGAATATCTTCCCTCAGTCAGTATATGGACGAGGTTAGGAGGAATATTTTTAATTGGAAGTGTTGGCGCTGCCTTCAGCCTTGCCAGTGTCTTTCAATACAACATCATAGTAAAAGCTGATGCTACCGTCCGCCCAACCGGAGAAATCCGGTTAGTGCAAGCAGCAGCTGAGGGAACGGTGACTAGCATCAAGGTCAAAGAAAACCAGGTTGTGAAAAAGGGAGATACGATCGCTCTGATCGACAACTCCCAATTGCAAACTAAAAAAAGCCAACTACTCGGAACTATCGAACAGAATCAGTTACAACGAGCGCAAATTGATGCACAACTAAAAGCGTTAGAAAATCAAATGGCTGCTGAGTCTAATGCAATGAGGCAGGCAATCACATCTGCCAAAGCAGACTTAAGTCGCAACAAAAGAGATTATCAAGATAGACAAATCACTAGTCTGGCACAAGTACAAGAAATAGAAGCGGGTGTTGAATTAGCCAGAGAGGAACTGAAGCGATATCAGCAGCTAGGAAATACAGGCGCGATCGCTGCTCTCCAAATTAAAGAAAAAGAACAAGCTTTTAAAGCTGCTACTGCTAGACTCGACAACGCTAAAGCGGCACTCAATCCCAGCGATGCTAATGTGGCGATCGCACAAGAACGTATTTCCCAAGAGTTGACGAAGGGTGAGTCTACTATTGCTCAATTGAACAAAGAGAAAGAAGAACTCATCAGGCGTCAAGTTGAAATCCAAAATCAAATTAGCAGCGCTCAACAAGAACTTAAACAAGTTTTTATGGAACTGCAAAAAACTGTAATTCGTACCTCTGAGAGCGGTACTATTCTCCAACTAGTATTAAGAAATACTGGGCAAGTTGTTCGTCTTGGGGATGCGATCGCTCAAATCGCTCCCAACAATGCCCCTTTGGTAATCAAAGCCCGTGTTCCCTCTTCAGATATTAGCAAAGTACAGGTGTGTAAAGTGGCACAAATAGCCAAATGTCCAGAGGGGGAAGTACAAATGCGCCTTTCTGCTTATCCGTACCCAGATTATGGCATCCTCAAAGGTGCTGTCAGAGGCATTAGTGCCGATGCCATTACATCTCAAGGTAACGGTAACATTCCAATTGCGCCTTACTATGAGGTGACAATTGAGCCAGAGAAACTTTATTTAAAAAAGGCCGATAAATCCTATCCTATTCAAGCAGGGATGGAAGTTACAGCTGAAATCATTTCCAAAAAAGAAACCCTACTGACATTTATTCTGAGAAAAGCAAGGCTACTAACGGATGTGTAGACTCCTGTATTCCATGTCATTACTATCATAACAATTCCAAATTTTAAATTTACACATTGTTCGCGCAGTGTATCGTAGAAAAGAGAGTTACATCAGGGAATTTACCCCCCCGACTGTAGCTTTCTTCATCGGTGGGTAACTGAGCAAACTCGGAGCCATAGAAACTCCGAGTTAATAATTGTTTAATGTTATATTCTTCAGCAAAATTAACAAGCATATCTACCAAGACTGTAAACAGTCCAAAAATTTTATCAACGAAGGCAGGAGGCAGAGGGCAGCTTTCCTCCTGCCTTCGTTGATAAATGGGATTAACTTGAAAAGTTTGCCGATATAGTTCATCAATTATTTGTCTACAAATAAATTTCACCGACTCGGTGAAATTTAAAAATAACTTAAAACACAAGTATTCTAAATATTTTAAAAACCATATCCAATGATTTTCTTCTACAGGGATTGGTTTGTTAACAATATATTTAATTGGGTTAACTGTTGCTTCTTCTAAACAAACAAATTTGTTTAAATCTCCATATCCGATTACAAAAAGTGCAAAACAAGGAGCAAAATATAATCTTTGTAGAAAAGTAATGCTTTTATTTATTAAAAACTCAAAGAAGGGGAATTGAGTAAATTTGGCTGATTCTTTTTCAATTAATGGAAACACTTTTTTCATGTTGAACTTTCACCTAGAATCATTAATTGTTTACTATTGAAGTTCGTCAAGCTAGTACCTGTTTACTTTACGTTGGGCGCACAACTTTTATACACAGCTAGCCAATTTTTTACGAAAGTTCATAAAAAAATCCTGCCTGATAAGTGGACAGAGTAGTGTGTGTTGAGTTATCAGTTGCGGCTCATGGGTTTATGCAAAACCAGCCAATTCTTTACAAAGCTTTACAAACTGCGTTACAGTCAGGTTTTTCCGGGTGGTGAGAGTTTTGTTTTGGTTCTCGTAAGGCTACCGCAAAGGACGCATAGACACGCTCGGTAGCGTCTTGTAGACAAGTGGCTTCTGGCAGGGTAGGACACAAAGAAACAAAGAAGTTAAAAGGGTTTGGCGCAGCCTCACAAAGAAATGGTATGACACCATAACGCACACAAAGAAGCGACAAAGAAAGTATTTAGAAAGTATTTAATAATTTCTTTGCGTTTGTGCAGTTGGTCTTAGTTTGCCCCATGCCCAATGCCCAAACTCTTTTTTATACGTACCAGCATTTGGTAAGTTAGTACATAATCTGAAACAATAACAGTAAAAGCAGAGAGGGGATTAAGTTGAGTCACAATCCAGATGCCATAGCCCCGCACGGTGGACAGTTGGTTAACCGTATTGCCACACCAGAACAAAGAGCAGAGTTTCTCTCAAAAGCTGACTTTTTGCCGCAAGTCCAACTTGACGATCGCGCCGTTTCTGATCTAGAAATGATTGCGATCGGTGCTTTCAGTCCACTCACGGGTTTTATGAACCAGGAAGACTATGATCGCACTGTTACAGAAATGCGACTAGCTAATGGTCTTGCGTGGTCAATCCCGATTACACTATCGGTAAGCGAAGAAGTAGCTTCCCCCTTGCAAGAAGGCGGCTTAATCCGTCTGGATAACTCCAAAGGCGAGTTTATTGGAGTTTTGCAACTCACGCAAAAATATCACTACGACAAAACCCGCGAAGCTATTAATGTCTACCGCACAGATGATGTCAAACATCCAGGCGTGCAGGTACTCTATAACCAAGGTAATGTACATCTGGCGGGTGATATTTGGTTGTTGCAACGCGAACCTCATCCCCAGTTTCCCACTTATCAAATTGACCCGGCTGCCTCACGACAACTATTTAGAGATAAAGGTTGGAAAACCATCGTTGGCTTTCAAACTCGCAACCCCATCCACCGCGCCCATGAATATATTCAAAAGTGCGCTTTAGAAATCGTTGATGGTCTATTTTTGCACCCATTAGTCGGGGCAACAAAAGAAGATGATATTGCTGCTGATGTGCGGATGCGTTGCTATGAAATTTTGCTGGAACACTACTATCCCTTAGACCGGGTAACTTTGGCAATTAATCCAGCCGCAATGCGCTATGCTGGGCCTCGTGAGGCAATATTCCATGCTTTAGTCCGCAAAAACTACGGCTGTACTCACTTTATTGTCGGACGAGATCATGCTGGCGTTGGTGATTATTACGGCACTTACGATGCTCAATACATCTTTGATGAATTTGCCCCAAGTGAATTGGGTATTGTGCCGATGAAATTTGAACACGCTTTCTACTGCACGCGCACTAAGCAGATGGCAACATCTAAAACCAGTCCCAGCAAGCCAGAAGAACGTATTCACCTATCGGGGACAAAAGTCCGAGAAATGCTACGGCGCGGTGAGTTACCTCCACCAGAATTTTCCCGTCCAGAGGTGGCGACAGAGTTAGCGCGGGCAATGCGGATAGAAGTATCGGCATAATTCGTAATTCGTAATTCGTAATTCGTAATTAAGACTCCACTGATGAATCCGCTTTCCTTGAGTCAGGAATGTGTTTTTATCTTTTTACTATAGCGCTTCTCGTTTACGTGAGGTACATCGGTAGGGGCACGGCAGTGCCCATAGGTGTCAACTTAACGTGAAACCTTTGTCGAGACGTGATATTCAGTTCTCTAGCTTTCCATCACTCACCGCGTCACCCCACCCTAACCCTCCCCGATAGATTGGGGAGGGAACTGGATTTCTTTTTACCCCCTTAGAAAGGGGAGGGAACTGGATTTCTTTTTACCCCCAATGCATCGGGGGGATTAAGGGGGGTAAAACGCCTGTGGGACATGCATTTTTGCTTAAGTTGACACGCATGGGCACTGCCGTGCCCCTACACCCCGCGATATAACGTTGTACTGCATCTGAATGGGAACCGCTATAACTCAAGTTAGTGACTCTGTTACCAGAAATTATGAATTATGAATGAACAATTATTTGGTCAAGAAGCAAGCAGCATAAACTGTAACTTTACAATACAGAGTTCAGCCCTGTAAGCTGCTAACTGATAGCTGAGGGCTGATAGCTAATTATGGAACGGCGCACGTTTTTACACAGAATTGGCTCAATACTCGCGGTATTGGGGGTAACTGAAGCTGAGTGGTTGACTTTGGGAAATCGCTATTATCAGGCTTTGGCACAACCCAGTCCGCGCAAGTTGGCATTGCTAATAGGTATTAATCAATACCCACAAATTCCAACCCTCAGTGGTTGTCTGACGGATGTGGAATTACAAAGAGAACTTTTGATTTATCGCTTTGGCTTCCAACAGTCAGATATTTTAACATTAACTGAGGAACAAGCTAGCAGGGAATTCATTGAGGCAGCTTTTTTGGATCACCTGGGTAAGCAAGCTAAACCTGGCGATGTGGTGCTTTTCCACTTTAGCGGCTATGGTAGCCGTGTCAAATTGGAAACATCGCCAAATGCAATGCAAAATGCTCTGGTGCCAGCTAATGTTGATCAAGATATACAAGATGAAAAAATAGTCAACTATATATTAGAAGAAACTCTACTGCTATTATTGCGATCGCTCCCTACAAACCAAGTAACAGCAGTATTGGATACTAGCTATTATGCTCCTAGCACAGTCTTAGGATTAAAAATTCGCGCCCTTCAAGAGTCAGTAGCAAAGCTAGCAGTAGAGGAACTGGACTTTCTCAAACAACTTAAAACTCAGAAGTTATCCAGCACTCCGATTGTTTTAGCAGCTACCTCAGAACCAAACCAGTCAGCAAGGGAAGGACTCTTTTCTGGTTTTAGTGCCGGGTTATTTACCTACGCCTTGACACAGTATTTGTGGGAATTCACCCCAGCTACCACAATTCAAGTTGCCCTCTCGGATGTGGAAAATTCTTTATCCAAATTGGGTAGTAAACAGCAACCGGGGAATCTGGAAAACCTCTCTCCTAAGAGGAGAGAGGCTTTGAATTCTCCCCTTTCCCTTGTAGGGAAGGGGACTGGGGGGTTAGGTTTTGCGTTAGCTTTTCCAGACAGTATCATTGGCGCAGAAGGGGTGGTGAGTGCGATTGAAGAAGACGGTAAAACAGTCCATCTGTGGTTAGCAGGATTACCTCCACAAGTGCTGCTATACTATGGAGTGAATTCTCGATTAACCTGTTCAACAACAGAGCAATTAGTATTGCGATCGCGTACTGGGTTAACAGCAAAAGCGCAAATTTCCAAAATTGAAGGTGCAAATCCCCTACAAGTCGGGCAATTTGTCCAAGAAGCAGTCCGGGTTTTACCGCGAAATATTCATTTAAAAATAGCTTTGGATACTGGATTGGAAAGAATTGAGCGGGTAGATGCCACAAGTGCCTTCGCTGGCTTTTCCCATGTATCCACCGTAGTAGCAGGAGAAAAACCTGCTGATTATATATTTGCCAAGCTACAGGAAATTCCCAGTCGTTATGGTCTATTTTCTCTTGGTGGCGAACTAATTCCCAATACCTCCGGGGAAGTAGGAGAAGCAGTAAAATTAACAGTTCAAAGGTTAGCGCCAAAATTATCAACTCTGTTTGCAGCTAAGTTATGGCGACTTACAGAAAATCAAGGTTCTTCCCGCTTGCCTCTCAAGGCAACCTTAGAAATAATTAGTGGTATATCACCACAGGTGGTGATGCAGCGTGAAACAATACGAACTTTCAAACCTGAAACTTCGATTAAAAAATCACTCCCCACTGCGATTGTGCCTATCGGCAGTCGAATGCAATATCGAGTGGAAAACCAGAGCGATCGCCCAGTATATTTAATCTTATTGGGATTAAACAATAATCATACAGCAATTGCCTTCTATTCTTGGGAAACCCCTCAAGAACCAAACACTACGGACACCAAGCCCCTCCTTAAACAAGTTGTCATCGCTCCAGGTAAAACCCTCACCCTACCCCAAACTAATAGTGCTTCCGAATGGCTGATTTCAGGGCCAGCTTGCTTTTGCGAACAACAACTAATTTTTAGTACTGCCCCCTTTAGCGAAACTCTCGCTGCTTTAAACACTGTTAAATATTCCACAGCCGAAGAACGGCCGATTGGTTCATTATTGAATCCCCTAGATGTTGCACAAGCCTTGCTACAAGACTTGCATAACGCCAGCACCCTCAAAGCGGAGATGAACGGCACAGCAGCCGACTCATATATCTTGGATGTAAATAATTGGGCAAGTATTAGCTTTAGTTTTCAAGTGGTGTAAACAACGATATGATCAGGCGATCGCTTCTTATGATAGAGCCTTAAAACTTGAGCCTGATTTAATTGGTCTTGGTGTCATAAAGCCCGTTGTCATGGATTAAGAAATGATCATGATTCGAGATCATCTCTAGTAAAAAAACTTTTTACCAGTATAAGCTAGAGTCTTGTATGACTTTAGTTATATTCCTATTGATTATCAAGAGTGTTCAACTTGAGTATTTAGCTCATAAAGTATGAACTATAAACCATAAAATATCTAACTTGAATTCAGTCGCCAGCAGGAGGAGATTCAGCACAATATTTTTTACAATAGAAAAGAAATCTTATAAACAATCTGGAAATAGTGTATGCCTCTTCACAAACTTGAACATTTTGACCCAAACTATCGAGAAACTTTTGGCGGAGACGACGTTAAAGCCCTGGATCTTTACACTGAGGGAGGAGATAGAGTTGGCTCAGTGGTGGATGTTTTAGTTGATGACGATGGCCATTTCCGGTATTTAGTTATTGATACAAGCTCAGATTTTTTGGGTAAGAAAATATTGCTACCAATTGGTCTTTCCCGGATCAATTATGCTGCAAGACGCGTCTATGTTAATGGATTAAGCAGACATCAAGTAGAAAGTTTAGTCGAATACAGAGAAGACATGGTTGTTGATCATGATTACGAAGAAAATGTCCGTAATGTATTTCGTTCTCCAAGCAGTGGTGTACCTGACGATCGCAACACATACAATTACCAGGCAGAACCAGCTTTATACGGGTTGAATGAGCAAGACCATCAAACTTTTAGACTGTATGAAGAACGATTAATTGCCAGTAAACAGCGCATAAAAACTGGAGAAGTAACAGTTGGTAAACACATTGAAACAGAAACTGCAAGCGTTACAGTACCTATTCAAAAAGAACGAGTTCTCATTGAGCGAATTGTGCCAACAGAAGCAGGAAAGGTTGTAGATCCCAATGAACTTAAGTTCCAAGAAGGGGAAGTAGCACGCATAGAAGTATATGAAGAAACGCCTGAGATACGTAAAGAAGCCTTTGTGCGTGAAGAAGTCCGGGTCAAGAAAGTAGTAGAACGGGAAACTGTGGAAACACAAGACACCATTCGTCGAGAAGAGTTAGATGTTGATACTGAGGGTAATTTACAGGTTCAAGAGCATGGTACCACTACACATGAATCTATTTAAGTAGCTGGTGAATAAGTTTGTTTGATAAATTTATCTGAAATAATCATGCAGGCAAAGTTAATTTTTATCTCTGCCTGTGTTTTTGTATTAAACAACAAGATTTCCGACTCCTTTAATAAGTTGGGAATCTTATTGTGCAATTTACCTTTCGATAAACCATGTAGAGATCCGAAATTGCACTTCATACCGCAATGCTTTCGCGTCTCCACTTAATTCTTTGCTCTGTTATCAGAAAATATGTATAACTTTTGATTATTTAAGTCTTGAAATAATTCATTCGCCAGAAGGAGGAAAATAAATAATTAAATGGCTACTTTAGTTATTAGGAGATGGGAAGAAAATTTTTGAGGTAAATATAATGGTACTTTACAAATTACAAGATTTTGAGCCTAATTATCGTGATACATTTGAAGGTAGCGACATTAATGGACTTGGCGTTTATACCCAAGGAACTGATGAAAAAATTGGTACTGTCAGCGATGTTTTAGTAGATGAAGAAGGTCATTTCCGCTATTTAGTCGTTGATTTAGGCTTCTGGATTTTTGGTAAAAAAGTGTTACTACCACTTGGTCGTGCCCGTATCGACTATAATGTTGATCGCGTCTACACAATTGGCTTGACTAGAGAGCAAGCAGAAGATTTACCTGAATTCAGTGAGCGTCAAACGCTTGATTATGATTATGAAGAACGGGTGCGTGGAGTATATCGTCAACCCACAGGCTCCACCCTTCCTTTAGATGAATCAGCACCTATAGAAGCAACAATCCCTGTAGATACAAACTATCAAGCAGCGGCGACTACCCCAACTTACAATCGTGATAGCTACAATTACGAACAAGAGCCTTCTTTATATGGGTTAAATGAGCAAGATCATCAAACTCTAAGATTATATGAAGAACGGCTAGTTGCTAGTAAGCGCCGCCAAAAAACTGGAGAAGTAACAATTGGTAAGCACGTTGAGACTGATACTGCAACGATTTCAGTGCCAATAGAAAGAGAACGAGTTGTGATTGAACGTGTAACTCCAGCAGATGCAGGTACTGCCGTTTCTGGGCGCGAAGCAGACTTCCGTGAAGGCGAAGTTGCTCGCGTAGAAATCCACGAAGAAACTCCTGAAATTCGCAAAGAAGCATTTTTGCGTGAAGAAGTCAGAGTTAGAAAAGTGGTGGATCAAGACACAGTTGAAACTCAAGAAACCGTGCGTCGTGAAGAGTTAGATGTAAATTCTGGTAATCTTCCCATTGAAGAACGCTAAATAACAAAGTCATTAGTTAGTTAGCAACTAATGACTAATAATTAATTCAACACAGTACAGGTGAGGCTGTGAAATTAGCTTTACCTGTGCTTCCAATAACTAATACAAAGTTTAGATTTTGGATTGCGAATATTGCTCTGAATATGAGTTATATAAAGACATCTTCCGCAAACATTTTCTAAATAGTATTTAGATGAGTAATAGATTTAATTTAGCTAAGTAGAAAATAGTTCATAAATTTTGCAGCGTATGAATAGCCAACCGATGACAAAAAACATTGGGCAGGCAAACCCTGGCTCTCAGACTAGCAACTCACTAGCAGATTTAAGAAAGAAGGTGAACAATTTTGCTGTGTTCGATCACCAAGGTGAGCTAGTAGGAGTAGTTCATGATTTAATTGTGGATAATAATCGCCGATTAAACCTAGTTATATCTAACCAGACCAATCAACAAACTCTAGAATATGGTGAGCAGTTAGCTGATAGACATCCTTCTTTATTTCGGTTGCAGAGCCAGAGAATAAAAAAAATAGACAAGCCAACTAAATCTGTTTTCATAGACTTAAATAAATCAGAAATCGAATATATGCCTGAATATTTAGAAACAGAAACACCAGGCGATCGCACACTATCAGAAAACTCAACTGAACAACTAGTGAATTATCAAACTACAAATAGCCCAGTTGAGTCAGTAAATTTAGAAGAGGCTACCGAAGAACAGATTATTCGTTTACTAGAAGAACGACTAGTTGTTGAAAGCACTAAGCGTAAAATTGGTGAGGTGATTGTTCGCAAAGAAATCGAAACCCGGATGATCCAAGTTCCTGTCCGGCGTGAAAAGTTGATTGTCGAACAAATTAGCCCAGAACACAAACAACTTGCAGAAATTGATTTAGGACAAGAGGAAATTTCTGGCATTGACTTAACCGAAGTAGAAAGACTTAAAGTTCAGCATTTTGGTAGTGGTTTAATGGTAAGTGGTGAATTTAGCTCACCTAAAACTGCTAGTTTATTGTTGAATGCGATCGCACTAGAGCAAAATCACGGTTGTAACCAAGTGCGAGTGACCATCGCTGTTGAAGATGAGTCACACCAGAAAAAATATCAGGAGTGGTTTGATCGGTGTTCTAAAGGTCAGCAACCAAATCCTGAAAAATGAGTTAGTTTCTCGCTGATTGTTAGGGTGAGCATTGCACACCCTAATTTTTTTTGCTGATTTAAAAAAAGAAAGTTGAAATTTTCGTTCCCTTGCGGGTAAGTGGAATGTCAAAATACTAAGCAGTTGCCGTTTTTTTGGCTACTTGCAATGAAATTTCGACTGAAGACACTTTCACCGAAGAAAAAGCAGCGTCTGATCAAACCTATTCAGATTCAAGTTCGAGATGGAAAATTTGAGATTATGGGTATGGGTGCATGGCATTCTTACTGGCGCGATCCCTACCATCTGCTGCTAACGATTCCCTGGACTGGCTTTCTAATCCTGATCTGTACTTTCTATATAATTATTAATGCTCTATTTGCCGTAGCTTACTTGATAGGAGGAGATTGTATTGCCAACGCCCGACCTGGCTCTTTTTTAGATGTATTTTTCTTTAGCGTGCAAACCCTAGCATCCATCGGCTATGGGGCAATGTATCCTAAAACAACTTACGCCAACATTATTGTCACCATTGAAGCAATGATCGGTTTGGTGGGAATTGCTGTGATGACGGGACTAGCTTTTGCTCGATTCTCTCGACCTACAGCCCGTGTGCTTTTTAGTCGTGTTGCTGTAATTACACCTCATAATGCAATGCCGACTCTCATATTTCGCAGCGCTAATCAGCGTCGCAATATGATTCTGGAGGCGCAGATGCGAGTCTACTTAATGCGCGACGATGTAACCTCAGAAGGGCAGTTCATGCGTCGGTTCTACGACCTCAAACTGCTGAGGAACCAAACACCTAGCTTTACGTTAAGCTGGTCAGTGATGCATGTCATTGATGAGTTTAGTCCTTTATATGGCATGACACCAGAATCGTTAACCCAGACAAATACTATACTGATCATCTCTTTGAGCGGCATTGATGAAACGGTTGCACAGGTTGTCCATGCCCGTCATACTTATGGTGCTAATGAGATTTTGTGGAATAATCAATTTGTCGATATCTTCCATCACACACCCGATGGACATCGCTACATTGATTACAACCGCTTCCACGATGTTTTACCTTTAGATGAAGACAGTTGAAATGCCTGAAAGTTACTCCAAAGTCTGATTGACTGGAGCTTGTAAGGGTTTAACGACAACCCGACCATTTTCAACTATAGTGCAATTTTTAACCATGCTCTTGCTGGGGTTGGGGTTAACTGGCACATCCTGGCACTGGTTTTGGTGAGAGATATTTTGCTCCTGTTGTTGATTGAGGACGACAACACAAGAGGAGGAGGAGGAGGAGGACATATAAAATATTTTGATCTCTATAGCAATCCGATTTGATTTCTGAATCACTCGTAGAGGTAAGGGACTGGGGACTGGGAAGAAGGAATAAAGGTGTACTGAGTTTTGTTCAAAAATCAAATATGAGTCCTATATATCTATTATCGCCTTACTGACGCTGTTTGGCTGAAAAATTTGCTACTCATGCTGAAGTGGTCATTGATTATTGATGATTGTTTTTTGGTAAATACCTCGCCTTTAAAGTGGGCGATTTAAAGCGTATATGGGAAACTATGGCCGTAAGTACTTGCTTTCTTGTGCTTCTAACCTGTTTGATATATCTAAACCAAGTAAACAGGAAAGCGGTTATAGATCCCGCCCCGCTTTCCTCCCTGCTCAAAATTGTCTGGCAGGGTTAGACAGTGGGTTTTTTTTATGAAAAAATTTCTGAGATACCTGGGTTTAGGTTTGCTATCTACGTTTTTGACTGCAACTCCCGGATTGGGAGCTGAACGCCTTAGCTTTTATTACCCTCCCTTCGGCGAATTCTACTTGTCTGTGGACTCGCTGGAAACTTTTGCGAAAGTTGGCAAAATTGATCAAGATTTGTCATTTTATGCTAGCCGTGCTACCCCCCAACAACTCGCTCAACTGCGGGATCTGCTCCAGCAAAGGTTCAATGTCACTCCTACATTAGTATCTCAAGTTACCTACTCACCTATAGGCGAACAAGTGGTGCAACAGCTGGGAGAATTCCTCCTCACTGAGTCTCGACAGAACGGTTTCTATGCCATACGTGCCTCTTTAATTTTGGCTGCTGCTGATCGAGAAGGTTTAACGGTTGTGAATTTGCTGCGGAAATTTCCAAGCAATACTATCCGGGTGAATTTTACAGAGGGGTTAAGGATAGTCGATGATTTGTCACAATTGCTCAAGAGAAGGGATGAAGTTGTTGCCTCTCTTCAAAAAGAAGCGATCGCTCAAGCAGCCAATTCAACCGTTGACTTCTCACAACAGCCAGATTTGCGATCGCCAGGAAAATTCCGCTGGCAGAAAAAAAGCCTGGAGTTAAATGACTTTTCTCGCTCACGCCGTCTACCCGTGGATATTTATCTGCCGGAAGCAGGTTCACAAAGCACTAATGAACTACCTTCACCTCCCTTTCCCCTGATTGTAATTTCTCATGGTTTCGCCTCAGACCGCTTTTCCTTTGTCTACCTGGCTGAACATCTAGCATCCTATGGTTTTGCCGTTGCTGTACTAGAACACCCTGGTAGTAATGCCGAACGCATTCAACAATATTTTGCGGGTTTGGCAGGGGCACCAAACCCAGCAGAATTTATCAACCGACCTTTGGATATCAAATATCTCCTCAATGAACTCCAGCGTTTAGAAAAATCTGATCCCACTCTGCAAGGAAAACTCAATTTTGAGCAAGTTGGGGCGATCGGTCAGTCCTTTGGCGGTTATACTGTTTTGGCTCTAGCAGGAGCAAATATTAACTTTCAGGAACTGAGGCAAAACTGTAATCCTAATTATTCATCCTTTAATTTGTCGCTCTTGTTGCAGTGTGAAGCAAATAAATTACCCGTAAGAAATTACAATCTCAAAGACGATCGGATCAAGGCAATCATTGCGATTAATCCAATTAACAGCTTAGTTTTGGGTGAGCGCGGAGTGAGTCAAATTAAAAGTCCAGTAATGCTGGTAGCAGGTAGTCAAGATATTTTTGCCCCACCTGTATTTGAGCAGATTCGCCCCTTTACCTGGCTTTCTGACTCTAATAAGTATCTAGCTTTGATCGAAAACGCCACCCACTTTTCGGCGATCGGAGAAACTACTTCTCAAAATAATGTCTTACCTGTGCCACCTGCCTTACTTGGCCCTGATCGTGCTCCTGTTTATTCCTATCTCAACGCCCTCAGCGTAGCTTTTTTTGAAACCCATCTTCTCAACCGCCCTGAATACCGTTCCTATTTGCAGCCTTCATACGCCACATTTATCAGTAAAGAACCGCTTAATCTCAGTATTTTACAGTCGTTATCGGTAGATCAATTCAATCAAATTTGGAATGGCTCAACTGCTCAGTCAGCCAAACCATCAAATCTTCAAGCTACCCCTACTGGTCTGTCAAATTCATTTTGACGGTTAGAGAGATGCGATAAATCGCCGTCTCTACTCTTAATTTATCCATCAATTATTTATTGACAGACTACCACCAATCCGTGAAAGGTTGAGTTAAAGCACTTTTTGTCAATCAGATAAAAAAATACCCCTCCACAAGTTAGGAGGGGCGCACAAGCAGGGTTAGATTCAACTAAACTGTTCAATAATTCCACCACCTAACACCTTTTCCCCGTCGTACCACACCGCCGCTTGTCCAGGGGTGATGCTAAATTGGGGTTCATCAAATACCAAACGCACACGGGAATTTTCCAACGGAATCACCGTTACTGCTGTAGGCGTTGAACGATAGCGAATTTGCACTTCGGCACGAATTGGGGTCGATGCTTGGGCAATAGAAACCCAGTTTACCCGTCCGACAGTGCATTCTGGCTGAGTTACTTTAGTGCGATCGCCTACTACTACTTTATTATTTTCCGCATCTAATTCAATCACATACAACGGTTCGGCAGCAGCAATCCCCAAGCCTTTGCGCTGGCCAATGGTGTAGTGATGGACACCATCATGCTGTCCCAAAATTTTGCCTGTAATATCTACAATATCGCCTGTTTTGGGAGCTAAATATTTATCCAAAAATGCCCGCATGGAACCGTTACTTTCCACTAAGCATAAGTCTTGACTTTCTGGCTTATCAGCAGTTTTCAGTCCGTATTCAGTTGCCATACGGCGCGTGTCAGTTTTTTCTAGTTCGCCCAGAGGAAATATCGTTGCTGCAAGTAAATCTTGAGACAAATCATAGAGAAAGTATGACTGGTCTTTGTTGCGGTCAACAGCCCTTAATAACTGGTAACGTCCAGTTGCTTCGTTATGGCTAATTCGGGCATAATGACCAGTGGCAATGCGATCGCACCCCAATTCTTCACGAGCATACTGCACCATTGGCCCAAACTTCACCGTTTTATTGCACTGTGAGCAAGGCAAAGGCGTGATCCCAGCACTGTAGCCAGTCACTAGGTAATCAACAATATGCGTCTGAAACATATCTCGAATATCCACAACCTGATGGGGAACGCCCAGTTGTTCACAGAGTTCAGCCGCGTCGATCATCCCTTCAGAGCAACATTGACCTTTGCCTTTCATGAGCCAAAGAGTCAAACCAATCACTTCATAGCCCTGATGGTGCAGGATAGCTGCGGCGGTGGAACTATCAACGCCACCAGAAAGACCAACGACGACTTTTTTCATACATTGCACGACAAGCTGCGTGGTTGTCCAATTGTAGCACACACTCTTTCATTAGACCTCTTGCATATAGCGGTTCCCTATCGAGTGAGGTACAGATTAAAGCAGTAAAGTTCTTGTGTGGTGGGCATCCCGAAGCGCCCTTGTGTACTTCACCAGAACAGGAACCGCTATAAGTCGAATAGACCCCCCTTTATCCCCCCGATATATTGGGGGGAAACTTGAAATCTTCCCCTGCTCCCCTATCAACCTTATCTAGGAGGATGTTTGAAAAGTCCTCTTGTCGGTATCAAAAGTTTTAGATCCCCCTAAATCCACGCCAGTTGCTCATGGGGGAAACCCCCAAGACCGCACTGGCTCCCCTTTTCAAGGGGGACTTTGACTCTTCCCTCTTTTTAAGGCTAGGGGGGATCAAAAGTGCCTAAAGTTACAGAGAAATACTTTTCAAACATCCTCTAAGATTAATTACAGATGTATTTTTTGCCACGCAAATGAGCTAATTTTACCTTACAGCTATATAGTTGCTACAACGGTGAACTAATTAGTTATTGGTGGAAATTGCCTAAAAATACTTTGACTACTTTTTAAAGTACTATGTCGAGAGGAATACCAAGTAAATTTATCCCATTTCAGATGCTGCGTCGAAGTTCTAAAGGTTGGAAGCCCACTATAAAACTTCTCCCCTTGTTAGTGGGAGGATGGTTACTGCTGATTCCCAACAACAACGTGCTACTGGCTCAAGGAGCCGATGAAATTTTACCACCACCGCCAATTCCCTTTGGTCAACAGCCATCACCGCAGTTACAACCGGCGGAACCATTACAGGACAATCAGTTAGAGCAGGATTTTCAGCCTTCCCAACCATTACAAAACAATCAGTTTGCGCCAAATCAGCCCTCTCAACCTCCACAGTTTAGTCAATATAACCAAAACTTTGAGCGCTACTTAGTTTACGTAGATGGTAGTGATTCCCGGACGTTACAAGCAATCCGTCAGATTGAACCCAGTGCTTACATTCGCCAGTACCAAGGCCGGAATGTAATTCAATCAGGCGTTTTTAATAGAGTATCTAACGCCCAACAACGGGTGAATGAGTTACAGTCACGAGGCATATATAACGCCCGGATTATCAGCTTCAGTAACGCACAGGAAATAGATGTAGGCAATGGAAACTTTGGAGGCGATCGCAATAATATAAATCCTCCAAAGCTTGCCTCTAGATATTATGTCGTTATTCCGACCACTCAAGAACAGTTACCTGCGATCGCAGAACAAATTAGGCAGAATTTAGCCCGATTTAGCCAAGGTTTAGGACGATCTGGCGGAGTCCTCGAAAGGACGCAACCACGAGGGCCACATGTAGCAGTCGGGCCTTTCTCTGATCGATTCCAAGCTGGGGAATGGAATAAATATCTGCAAAATACAGGATACCGTAATGCCAGGGTTTACTACGGAAAGTGAAGAAGAGAGACGCGATTAATCGCGTCTGTACAGGAGTTTGGAGTAGTACACTACTTGCTATCTTAAACCGTAGTCTATAAAGATAGGACTTACGCAAGTGTCACAAAAAATTAAAACTTTTAGTTTGTAGTAAGGGCTTCAGCCCTGATTTTGAGGACTAAAGTCCTCTCTGCGAGACGCTGCGCGTAGCAAGATCCCCGGAGGGGTACACTACAAACTAAAAATAATATAGGAATCCTATTTGATTTTTGAAATTATCTATGTGGGCGGGGAGTAGGGAGTAGGGAGTAGGGAGTAGGGAATTAGGCTTTTTGATCTGTACGGAGCTTTTTCAGAAATCAAATATTAGTCCTATATCTCCAACTTATTAATGCCGCCACTGGTGACAATAATTTCAATAATCAAATCTGGAATGGGTTTTTTAGCCCCAAAGTTATAAGACTCATCTGGTTCTCGTCGCGTACCATCTTTGCGTTTGCCGAGTGTAGCACTTCCTCTAACGTAGAAGCGAATTTTCTTTTCTCTGAGGTATGCCTCTAATAAAAGACTTGTAGTACTTTTAGCATCTTCATGGTCATCGGAAACTGGGGACGTAATTTCTAAAATTCCATCTAAATAAGTTAGTCGCGCACCTGTACCTTCTAGGTCTATATCTAGCTTTTCTAGTTGATCCCAACTGACGTTATACAGCAAAACATAGGAAGTCTTTGGAGTAACAGGTTTGGCGATGACTGGGGAATTCATGGGGCGATCGCTCCTGGAGAGGTCTATAAGTATTACGGTATAGTAATTCTAGGCAAAATAAAGCGATCGCTCCCAGAGAGGTTTTATGTCCCTGACGCTTGAAGACTTGGAACAAATGCAGCAACAGCATCCCGACTATCGCATGGAACTAGTCAAGGGTAATATTATTGTTATGAGTCCATCAGGATATGAATCAGATGAGGTCGCAGCCGAAATGGTAGCCCAGTTACGTAACTGGGTTAGACCGCGCAAACTGGGACGAACAGCAGCTTCTAGCGCTGGTTTCAGGTTGCCAAATTCAAATTTACGCGCACCGGATGCCTCATTTGTTTTAGCCGAACGCTTGCGTCGCAGTCCCAAGTCTTTTGCTCAATTGGCTCCCGATTTGACTGTTGAGGTGAAGTCCCCTAGCGATAATTTAGAGGATTTGAGAGCCAAGATTCAAGAATTTCTGAGTTTGGGAACTAAAGTAGGAATTTTGCTAAATCCAGATGAGCGGATTGTTGAACTTTACAACTTTGGACAAGAAGCAATAATACTTCGTGATGGCGATATTTTAACAGTTCCCGAACTGCTCCCAGGATGGGAAGTACCAATTGCAGATTTGTGGCCTCCAGAGTTTGACTAGGATAGTGATGAAGAAAGGGAAAGGGGGAAAGGGGAAAGGGGAAAGGGAACCAGTGACTTAAACCCCAACTGTAGCAAGAACCTCCAGGGTAACTGAGACTGCGTGTAGACGCAGGGGGCTTAAACTCATTAATTTACGACAAAACTATCAAGATTTGGCAACTGCGATAGTGATTTAGTCTCCGATCAACTAAGGGACGGTAGAATATACCTAATTTTCGTAGCTTTAAAAGCCAAACTATGACGATGCATTCTCCACTCCAACGTGCATTTACTAACCGCCGCGTTCTGAAAGTGATTAGCGGCTTGAATAACTTCGACACCACTAGCGTCGCTGCTACTGTTAAAGCTGCTGAATTTGGCGGTGCTACTTTTGTCGATATCGCTGCCGATGCAGCTTTGGTGAAGCTAGCTAAAAGTTTGACAAATTTACCAATTTGTGTATCAGCAGTAGAGCCAGAAAAATTTGTGCAAGCTGTAGCAGCTGGTGCTGATTTAATTGAAATCGGGAATTTTGATTCCTTCTATGCTCAAGGACGCAGCTTTGAGGCTCCAGAAGTGCTAGCACTGACTCAGCAAACCCGCGCTCTCTTCCCGGAAATTACCCTATCTGTCACTGTTCCCCACATTTTGGAACTAGATCAACAGGTACAGTTAGCAGAAGAACTGGTGAAAGCTGGAGCAGATATTATCCAAACCGAAGGCGGTACTAGCAGTAACCCAGTTCACCCTGGAACACTAGGATTAATTGAAAAAGCTGCTCCCACCTTGGCAGCAGCTTTTGAGATTTCCCGTGTGGTGTCAGTACCAGTATTGTGTGCTTCAGGCATTTCTAACGTTACTGCACCATTAGCGATCGCAGCTGGTGCAGCTGGTGTTGGTGTTGGTTCTGCCATCAACCAACTCAATAGCGAAATAGCAATGATTGCGGCTGTGCGTGGCTTAGTAGAAGCCTTAGCGACTGCTAGCAACCGGGCGATCGCTTAGTTTTTAATTAATGGGGAGTGGGGAGTGGGGAGTGGGGAGTGGGGAGTGGTGAATATTAAAATTCCCTATTCCCTATTCCCTACTCCCCTCACCCCAAACAATCCTTCAACGCATAAATCACCTGATCTTGCTGTTGTTGTGTCAGTTCTGGGTACATAGGCAAGGATATAACCTCATGGCAAGCTTGCTCTGCTATTGGTAATTCGCCAATTTGATAGCCCAGGCTTTGATAAACTGGTTGTAAATGTAGAGGGTGGGGGTAGTAAATCATTGAACTCACGCCCTGTTCTTGCAATTGACTACGTACCCAATCTCGATATTTGGCGCTAGAACCATTTCGCCCTTCCCCAGATATGCGAATAGTATATTGATTCCATACCCCAATACCCTCAGGTAATTCTTGCGGTGGGACAATCCCCGGAACTTGACTAAGGAACTGATAGTAATAGTTGGCGATATTTCGTCGGCGATCGTTCCAAATATCTAAATAACGTAGCTTAATTTGCAAAATAGCTGCTTGGAGAGCATCCAAGCGGCTATTTACACCGATTTCTTCATGTAAATATCTAATTTTACTGCCATGATCTCGTAGTATTCGCAGTTTAGTGGCGATCGCAGGGTCATTAGTCGTTATTGCCCCGCCATCGCCGCAACCACCAAGATTTTTGGTAGGATAAAAACTAAAGCAACCAATATGTCCAATGCTTCCTACTTTTTGATCAGCCCACATTGCCCCTGTAGACTGAGCGCAATCTTCAATGATTGACAAATTGTGAGACTGAGCGATCGCTATTAATGATGTCATATCCACAGGTTGTCCAAAGAGGTGAACCGGGATAATCGCTTTAGTTTTAGGTGTAATCGCCGCTGCGACTTGCTCCACATCTAAATTAAACGTAGTCGCGTCAATATCAACGAAAACAGGCTTTGCACCGACGGCGCTAATCACTTCAGATGTCGCAATAAAGGTGAAAGGCGTTGTAATCACTTCATCGCCTGCACCAATGTCCAAGACTCGTAACGCTAAGTAGAGCGCATCAGTACCAGAATTACAAGCCACACATTGAGTAACAGTATTATAAGCAGCAAACTGTTGTTCAAAGCCTTCAACTAAGGGGCCACCGATATAGCGGCCAGAAGCCAGAACCTCTAAGACGGCTGCACTTACTTCTGCTTCGATGGTGGTGTATTGCTGCTTGATATCAAAGGCAGGGATAGGATTTACACTTTGGATCATGAGTTCTTATTTTATCGGGAGATACAAAGGATGCACTTCGAGAGTCAATTTTTGCTAATTGAATTATTAATCAAAAAGGAGCTACTAAAAGACTATCGCCCAAGATACGCATCTATTAGGGTTTTTACTTAAATTGTGGCGCTAGAAACTACCGCACATTTAATTTACAAATAATAAGCATACTAGGTGTTTGCCATGTTAAGGTTGTACCATTTTTGAAATTTGAATTGATAAAGGTGATATATATCAACCAAGATCCAACACATCGGATCAAAGTTCCTCTTGTGTGGGCTGCTTTGAGAAGGAAATACCAGGAGATGGAGATAGAGAACCCATGCAGGAGTTAATCAAGCTGGATTTCGTGGATTTAGCTATTGCTGTGGGATTGATGGCGATCGCTATTGGTTTATCTGCCTGGGAAAAATTAGGACTAGAGTTAAATTTAGCCCTTGCTACTGGGAGAACCATCTTACAACTACTTGTATTGGGATACATTTTAGATTTCATCTTGGCTTTGGACAACGCTTGGGCAGTTTTGGCGATATTAACAATAATGCTGACAATTACGGCGATTGTCGCACGAAATCGCATTACTCCAAAAATTCCTTATGTATTGCCTTTGGTGTGGGGTGCGATTTTAATTAGTACCGCCCTGACAGTGCTTTACACCAACTTCTTGATCATTCAACCAGAAAGATGGTACGAACCACAGTATGTAATTCCCCTAGCAGGCATAGTCTTAGGTAATGCTACCAATGCAGCTGCGATCGCAGGCGATCGTCTTGTCAGCACCATTAATTCCAGCCATCTCGAAATAGAAACCCATTTGAGCTTAGGCGCAACACCCCAGCAAGCAGTTAGCCAGTATCGCAAAGATGCCATCAGAGCCGGATTGATTCCGACTCTCAATCAAATGCTCCTCATTGGTATGGTGGCAATACCAGGAATTACTACCGGACAGCTATTAGCTGGTGTAAAACCTCTGGATGCTGTATCCTACGAAATTTTAATTATATTTATGGTTGCTTTCGCTAATTTGTTGACAACACTTTTGGTTACAAAGGGGTTATGTCGTCAATTTTTCAATTCTGCCGCGCAGTTAGTCAGGTAATGACATTTTTAATAAAAGGTAAATTAAAATGGCATTTAGTAATTACAAAAGTATTAGCACGGTAATTAAGAAATTTCAAATCAAATATGTACAGTCTAATTTTATGCTGGAAGTAGATTTTCCAGTTAAACAGTCTTTCAAAGAAGAATTAGATTTGCTATTTACAGATGGAGTTATTGATAATTCTGAAGATGCTATTTGTGAAAATCTTATCTATCCAGTATTGAAAGAAGTATGGAAAAATTACCGAAGTAAATTAACACTTTGGAGTCATGAAACATTAGCTTATGATGAAGATTTATCAAGCGTTCCAGATTATACGGTAACACAGCGAAATCCTTTGGGTACGATTATTTTTGATAAACCTTATTTTTTGACGGTTGAAGCTAAACAAGACAAATTTGAAGAAGGCTGGAGTCAGTGTTTAGCTGAAATGATCGCAGTGCAGCGAATTAATGATGATTTTAACAGCGATATTTTTGGGATTGTTTCTAACGGTAAAATATGGCAATTCGGAAAGTTGATTGCTGATGTATTTACTCGGAATAGAAATTTGTATGTAATTCAAGATTTAGATAAATTATTTGCGGCGGTTAATTATATTTTTCAACAATGTGAATTAAAAATACAAAAACAATAGCATTGTGTTTTTTTAGATGAAATTAAAGGATGTTTACAAAGTTGTAAACTATACAATAAACCCCTCTCTACTTATGAGAGAGTTTTTGAAACTTATACAGAAACTTTCTAGATTAACTCCTAACTTTTCTACCCGCCTAAAGTCCGCGTATAAATTACCTGATCTTGGGAATCATAGAGAAAAAGAGACAGGCTGCCATTTTCACTAATTACAGCTAGGGCTTCCCGTAATATTTGCAAGTGATTGGTAACGTCAACAGCAGTATCCGAGTTCTTAGAATAAGGAGTAGCCAAGTTATTTTGCCTTATTTGGTCATACTCAGGGGTTAGCCGGACAATAATTCCTGCATTGTCTATGCTAAAAGTGCAAATCCGAATTCCATTAATACACGTTTTATCCAAGTCAGTGCGAGTTTGTTGCAAAGTACTAATAACTTGTACTTTTTCTTGTGCTTGTTTGAGGGCTGTTGAATAGGGTTCGATGAGAGACTGAGCCTGAGCGTAGTACAAGCTATCTTGGGAAATCTTTTTAGCAGTTTGCAAAGCCTGCTCCCAGTATGTCGCTGCTGCAAGCCATTGGTTTTGTTGCTCATATACTTTGGCTTGCTTGGCAGCACTAACGGCTTGTTGGTAGGCTTTAACAGCTAATCGTTCTTTAGTAGTGCGATCGCGTGCCGCTACTAATTTAGGTTTATAATCTACCAACAGCTTTTCGGCTTCTTGATATCCAGGGTTAGTTGAGGGAATGCTATTCAAGGCATTAATGGCCACTAGCCAAGTAGACTGCACCTTTTGCCAGTCATTCAAAGATTTAGCAGTAGCTTCCCGCTTCTCGGCTGCACTAGCTACAGCTTTTGCTGCCGTTAGTTTTTTCAGCCATTTTTCCTCCGTAACTATCTGCTGATTTACAGCGTGCAAACGGACACGATAATTAAGTAATTTTCCTTGCACTAGTCCATAGAGTTCACTACTGGAACTTATAGTTTCTAGTGGCGCTATAGCCTGTCGCCATAAGTGTTGCCTAGCTTGTAATTCCTCTAGGCTAGATGCAGGAGTTTGAACTTTTTGTGTCGCCAAAGATCCCGTTTCCAAAGCCTTGACCACCTGGCTGATTTTTTCTGATCGTCCAGACAAACTTGCTTTTAGTTTTTCTGATACCTGGTAACGAGGCGACCAACTAGGAATTGCATTCAAGGCTGCACTAGCTGCCGCAAGTTGTTGTTGTACAGCTACTAATTCTTTTTCAGACTTGGCGCGGCGCATCAGTTGCGGGGATTCTGTTTTTAATTGCTCGGCATTTTGTATTTCTTTACACTCAGACATCACACAAGGGCGAGTCAATAAGTAAGCACCACCCCCTAAGACTACAACTCCCACCAAAGTTACACCCAGTAAGATGAGTTTGATTTGAGATGCTGGCTTTGAAGTCGCCAAATTCGGCGCATCTGCAAACGGGTCAAACAGTTCCTCCTCAGTCTTATCGATTGATGGAGAATAAGTAATAGCTGATGAAGAAAGGGTAGAAAAGTATTGCCCCTCTACTCCCCCTACCTCCCCTGCTCCCCCTGCTCCCCCTGCTCCCCCTGCTCCCCCTGCTCCCCCATCTCCCCATCCCCCCGTCTGCTTCAGAGCCAAGAAACATTTCGCATAAGGGAGTTGTTCACCAAAAACTCTCAGGAAACATTGCACTCGCCGCTCTCTATGGGGTGCTAAAGACAGAAGTACTTCCTCTATTACTGCAAAGATTATCTGAGCATCAACTATTACATCTGATTCGTGTTGGGTTAAAATCATTAGCCCGTCTTTATTGACGGCACACTTAACCTCGAAGACTTCGGCCGTTGAGACTTCTACAAGTAATTGTTCCTGCAAAGTTTTGGCTAAAAGCTGTAAATCTTCCTGCTGGACTGCTACTTTCATAGAGCTTTCCCGCTTAATTTCTATATTGTTTTGATTATCTTTAAGAGGATGAAATGAACTTTTTAGGTTTTTTGAATAGACCTCTTGCATAAGTCGAATACACCCCCCTTAATCCCCCCTTAGAAAGGGGGGAAACTTGAAATCTTGCCCCCTCCCCTTTACAAGGGGAGGGTTGGGGAGGGGTGATTCAAGCATTTTTGCAAGAGGTCTAATGCAAATGCACAGTTTAACCAACCACACACTGAAAATCTGAACGACCAACTTTCTAACACACATTCTGACTTTTGACCAAAAATTAAAAAAGTAATTATTGTTCGCCTCGCTACATTTTCACAGTGCTAGATGCAAAATTAAATAATCTGTCTTCAGATGTAAATTACAAATAAAAAATGGGAATAATAGAATTTTTGAGTATTTTAACTGCATTATTTCGGGACAATAAAATACACAGGAGCTAATGCTCTGCAAAATTCTAGTTGCACATTTGTGACAAATTTATCCAAAGGTTAAGGAAACAATGCTATGTGAGAGGGTTTTGACAGAAATGGTAATTATCTTCTATGCTAGGAAACTTACTGAAGAGATAAATTACATGTTGTGACTCTAGCACCAACAGGTTGGCTATCAAAATTAATGTGCCTAATTGGCTGAAATCGATAAAATTGATCCGTGAAAAATAAATTTTTATAGCTGGCAAAAGCTTAATTCTAAAATAAAAGTGCTGCAAAATATTAAGACAGCACTAAGCAAAGGCCGGGAAAGTGTAAATACAAGGTGTATCAATGGATTTATTAGAGTATCAAGTTAAAGAATGGTTTGGCAAGATAGGCATTCCTGTATTGCCTTCTCAACGAATTGACCATCCCACAGATTTGAAGCGTTTAAAAATTCGCTTTCCAATTGTACTGAAATCTCAAGTGCATGGAGCGGAACGGGCAAAAGCAGGTGGAGTCAGGTTTGCAGAGACTACAATTGATGCGATCGCAGCTGCTCAAAATATCTTTAATCTACCAATATGGGGCGAGTTGCCAGAAGTTGTGCTGGCAGAATCTCAATACGACGCTAACCAGGAATTTTATCTAGCGGTGGTTTTAGATACTGCTGTTTGCCGACCAGTACTTTTAGGTTGCAAGGAAGCAGACATTGATTGGGAATCTGCTGGGGAAAGAATGCACCATGTTGTCGTGGAACAGGAATTCTCACCATTTTATGCCCGACGACTAGCTTTGAAAATGGGTTTGCAGGGGACGCTGATGCAGTCGGTAAGCTGCGTTGTCCAGAAAATGTACCAGTTATTTGTACAAAAAGACCTGGATTTAGTCGAAATCAATCCCTTGGCAGTTAGTGCTACTGGTCAAGTTATGGCTCTTAATGGTAAAGTCAGGGTCAACGAACGCTCCATCAAGCGTCATCCCGACCTCACTGAGATGGCGGCAAAAATCATCAGCCGTCATAGCAGTACTGAAATCAATAGTATATTAGGTGACTGGGATGGGCTGCAAATGCACGGTAAAATCGGTATTCTAGGTAATGGTACTGGTTCAGTAATGGCAACTTTGGATTTAGTAGCTAATGCTGGTGGCAATCCAGGTGTTTGTTTGAATCTACGTCATGCTTACCTTACAGATACTAAACCAACTACTTTCTGCGATCGCTTAGAGACAGGTCTAAAAATCCTGGAGGCTGATAACAGTATTCAAGTAATATTAATTAACTTTCTGGGTAGCATTACTCAAATTGAAGAAGTTGTTGAAGTTATAGCCAGAGTTGTGCAGCAAGACAACAGCGAACTTAAATCACAGATTGTGCATTCTAATGGTAGTAAAAGTCGGCAAGAGCAGAATTTTTCACCCCTAGTTGTCCGTCTTGCTGGTTCAGAATTTGATGCTGCTAGAAAGTATTTAGCAACACTAAAAACCCACAGCAATGCGCTCTTGGTGGTAGAAAATTTAGATGAGGCAGTAGCGGCAGCAGTTCGTCTGGCTAAACCAACAGCTAAGAAGAGGTAATGAGTGTCACTTCGTTCAAATTCAAAATTCAAAAAATTGAATCAATACGACACTGTAAATATGTCGTTTTTATGCCCAGTGCCATAGACTACTGGGTTGCCAAACTTACGGTAATTTTTTATGAACCTAACGCCAGACAGCAAAGTATTAATTCAAGGCTTTTGTGAATTTATATCAGGCACTCATGTTGCTCAAATGAAAGCTTATGGTACAAACTTGGTAGCCGGTGTCAATCCTGGATGTGGTGGACAGGAACTGCATGGACTGCCAGTATTTGACTTAGTAGAGGAGGTAATAGAACAATTAGGGGTAATTGACACAACAATTATCTGTGTAGATCCTTACGACGTGCTAGATGCGGCATTAGAAGCGATCGCATCTGATATTCGCCAGATAATTATTATCACTGCTGGCGTGCCGCCTTTGGATATGGTGCAATTACTCCGCAAAGCCGAAGCCTGTGAAACTTTGGTAGTCGGGCCAAATAGTCCGGGGATCATTGTACCGGGAAAAATTCTCTTAGGTACTCAACCTAGCGAATTTTATACCCCTGGAAAAGTGGGGATCGTTAGTCGTAGCAGTACTCTCACCTACGAAATCGCCTACGAATTAACAAAAGCAGGTTTGGGGCAGTCGATTAGTGTCAGTATTGGTAGTGATGCGATCGTCGGTTCCTCCTTTCTCCAATGGCTGCAAATTCTCGATGAGGATGAAACTACAGAGGCGATCGTTTTAGTTGGTCAACCTGGCGGTGGTAGTGAAGAAGCAGCAGCCCGCTACATTACCGAGGCAATTGATAAACCAGTAATTGCCTACATTGCAGGTAGACATGCACCACCAGGAAAAACTTGGCGTCAAACTGGGACTTTAGCAACAGTTATCGGACGCGATCCTAACTTTGGTACAGCCCAAAGTAAATTAGCTGCTTTAAAAGAAGCGGAAGTTCCAGTCGCTGAACGTCCTTCTCAGATTCCAGAATTATTGAGAAAGGAGATTAGCTAAGATCAAATATTTAAATCGCGCAGAGCCAGACGAATTTGCTCCAAACGCCTGCGATTAACACCAAGATCCGACTCTCCCACGCGAGCTGCCGATCGCACATGAATTACTGGCTCATTGGCAGGGAAATAAAACTCTACATCATCAATAAATTTGAAGATGCGGCTTTTAGAAAGAGCATGGATGTAATTATCTGTCTGTTCTATAACTTTTGTGCGTGGAACGACGGTGAGAGTTTTTAGTAAGGTTTTTCGTGCTGCATCACGATCTATATGATAAGGAATTGGGTCAATGGCATGTTTAGGATCGCCATCTTGACTTACAACACAGTTGTCTGAAGCTGGACATGAACTAAGATGACCATTATTAACTCCCAAAGCAGAAGAGGCAGCCCAAGCTGCGGTAGGAAGTATTAAAGTATTAATCAAAGTTAGCAATATTACAAAAGCGATACCCCGCAGGAGTCGCTGCGTGAAGGCTGTTAGCAGATGAAACATTATAAATTCACTCCTCACGGTTTGAATAGGACTCAATTATTTTCTGTCATTTCGGGGGGAGCGCTGCAAGTTGCTAGTTCGCCCTCGCCCTATACAGTATCATTCATCTAGCCACATTCTGAGTTATCTTTGAATCCTGAATCGGTGTTCTAGTAGAGTATTACCCCTTGGTTATAAGCTTTTACAAAACTCGTGTAGTCATACTCAACTTGAGTTGCATAGTCCACCGCAAAGTTAACAATTTCGTTTTTGAATACAGCCTTGTTACCGTTGACAATATCAGTCACTTCTTTGTCAACGCTTACGGGAACAATAGCAGCATCATAGTCTTTATCAGAGATTGCATGGTTCTTAGCAACAACCTTCCCCGCATACCCCATCGCATCCATGAATTTTGACTTAGTGGTTAGCAATGTATAGTCCCACTTGGTAAGGTGATTTTTCATGTACCATAAAGGGGATACCATTGACGGTGGTGTAGCCAACCAAGGGGTTAGTATTCAAGAGCATTGCTTTAGTAGCGATCGCAACTCTCGCACCTTCTTGGTTCTTGTAAACTGAAGTTGGCAGCAGACCTGGAACTGCGATCACCTCCTGTGGGCGGAACGCCATCGCAACTGTGCTACTACCTTCTTGCTTCATCTCCAAAATGCGATCGTCGTCGGTTGCTAAACTTGGCCCCTCAATCAGCAAATAATATCGGTACTTACCAAGACTACCAATACCTGAACCTAATTTTAGCCGAATGTCTTTGAGAGCATAGTAACTATTGTTGTATCGTTTACTGCTAGAAATTGAGGCAATGTAACTGCTCATAGCCCCAGCAATATCGGAATAGGTGCTGGTGGATAAAGGCTGAAGTTCTGAAGTCGTCTGAAATACTCGATTGTTACTGGTATTTAACTGCGTGTACTTACTTAGCAAGCTAGAACGGCTCTTATCTAATGCCTTTTGAATCAAATCTTTGACCATACCGTTTGTATTGCCAGATTCCAAACGGTATGAAAGTTCGTCGTTAGTTCCTTTGAAGTCACTCATCTTGTTCAAATAAGCATCTAAAAAATTACGGACAATATCTTGAGCGTCACTTGAGCTAAGACCGTTTTCTTTAGCTGCCAACAAGATAGAGACTGCCATCCGTTGCAAGTCCCAAACGTAGGGGCCAAGATAGCCTTCATCAAAATCGGTGGTGTCAAAAACTTTATTGTCGTTGCTATCTCTCATCCCTCCAAGATTTTGCAGATGCATATCTCCCTCTAACCAGATAGCTGAGGTTGAATAATTCACAAATCCTGAACTTGGCAAGGTCTGTATATCACGATAAAAAATGTGAGATGTTCCTCGATAAAAGGCAAAAGGGCTAGCTGTCATCTTTTGCATTTTTGTTGCCAGTTCTTGAGGCAATTGAGAAGCAAAGGGATGATTGTATTGATAAATTTCATTCTCCACCCAAGTTGAACGGGGAGTTGCAGCTTGACTTGGAGATATAAACCCCAAAATTAAAACAAATACAATTGCAGATATAGATATGTATTTTGGCATGGCCGTCTTTGTAAATGTAAAAAAATTGACTCTTGTTAGACTCTTGTATAGAGACAATCATCCAACCACAACTTTTTTAGCACCTGAACCCATAGTTTATAAAGTCATCTAAAGCACAATGCAACAAGTATTCATAGTAAAAAATTCAAAAAGGTAAAATTATAAAGAACCGTCAGAATGTAATCATGTCAGCTATCCAAACAACTGTGGTTCTTGCGATGACGGCCGATGGAAAAATTAGCGCCGTAGATCCTCAAGCCCCTCGTGATTCCGATCCAGTTGATCAAGCACACCTAGAGTATCAAGGCTCTCTTGCCGATTTAATCCTGGTAGGAGCAGGGACGATTCGGGCTGAGGGGGAAACTTTTACAATTAGCAATCCCGAGCTGTTGGCAGCACGAGAAGTTCGGGGTCAGTCTCCCCAGCCCATTACCTGCGTTGTCTCAGGTTCCCTTGACCTATCGCTGGACTTGCATTTTTTAAGCCAGGACATTGAGCGATGGATATTTACAACACGGACTGGTTTAGAGCGCAATTCTGATGTGACAAGCTTGCAAAAGCTGGCTGAATTAATCGATTTGGGAGAGACAGATATAGACTGGGATCGGGCTTACAGCTTGATGGCAAAGCGCGGTATTCACAAGGTCGTTGTTTTGGGAGGCGGCTCTTTAACAGCTGCTTTAGTAAAGGCAGGGCGAATTGACGATTGGTGGTTGACAATTTGGCCCGTCATTTATGGAGGAAAGAACGTTCCTAGCCCAGTAGAGGGAGAGGGTTTTCTTCCCCAAGCTGCTCCTCATCTCCAACTCGTCGAAACTCGTCAGGTTGGAAGTCAGTTGTTTTTAAACTACCGCATACTCAATTAAAAATGCGCTGCCAGAATTAAGCACTATTCTCTTTGACACTAAAAAGCGCCCTCCCGCATTGGGAGAGCGCTTTAAGATTTAACTAAACTTGAGAATTAACCGTTGATAGCAGGAGCTATCATTGCAACAGGAGCAACATCACCAGCAGCCAAATCTAAGGGGAAGTTGTGAGCGTTACGCTCGTGCATTACTTCCATACCCAAGTTAGCCCGGTTGATTACATCTGCCCAAGTGCTGATGACGCGACCGCTTGAATCAATGATTGATTGGTTGAAGTTGAAACCGTTCAAGTTGAACGCCATTGTGCTTACACCCAAGGCGGTGAACCAGATTCCGATTACAGGCCATGCTGCGAGGAAGAAGTGCAGTGAACGGCTGTTGTTGAAAGAAGCGTATTGGAAGATTAGACGACCGAAGTAGCCGTGGGCTGCAACGATGTTGTAGGTTTCTTCTTCTTGACCGAATTTGTAACCGTAGTTAAGGGATTCGGATTCGGTGGTTTCACGAACTAGTGAACTTGTTACAAGTGAACCGTGCATTGCAGAGAACAAACTTCCGCCGAATACACCTGCTACACCTAATTGGTGGAAGGGGTGCATCAAGATGTTGTGTTCTGCTTGGAACACGATCATGAAGTTGAATGTTCCAGAGATACCCAAAGGCATACCGTCAGAGAATGAACCTTGTCCGATGGGGTATACCAAGAATACTGCGGTTGCTGCTGCTACTGGAGCAGAGTAGGCGATCGCAATCCAAGGACGCATACCTAAGCGGTAGGATAGTTCCCATTCACGACCCAGGTAGCAGA
>JAIVFU010000250.1 GCA_020829485.1 Nostoc sp. CHAB 5834
CAAAACTTCTTTTGGATGAATCAATTAAGACATTAATTGCACGAGTTATGGCAGGTAGTCAAAATCCAACTCTCTACAGACTACTAGGCGATCGCTATTTAGGAGCATTGTTACCAGAAGAAGCGGAACAGACTTACACCATAGCAGCTCAATTAGCTTTGAGCAGTGCCAATACAGATGAATTGAATAAGGTGCAATCAGGGTTGAAATTGGTGAAATGGTTGAAAAATCGTTAAAGAATATCAAATTATAGCCAACCGCCAATAAGTAAGAATGCTGCCCAATGGAAAGGGTGTTGGTATTTAGGGTTTGATATCAGTTGCAATTGTGCAAGACGTAGTGCCTCGACTTTAGTCAAACCATCTTTCAATCCTTGATAAAATTCTTTAATAAGTAAAGCGCTGGAATCAGCATCTACTTGCCATAGAGTGGCTACCGTACTTCTGGCTCCGGCTTGTGCTGCCACTCCAGCCATTCCTAACGCTGATTTCTTATTACCTTTGGCTGTTTGGCAAGCACTCAAAACTAATAATTCAATCCCTTCTTGGGTAGACTGAGTTTTTTGTTTGAGTAAATCATTAAATTCTGAAACAGTAATTGGTTTATCCCAAGCAAAAATCATTGTTCGGTCAGGAACAGAACTAAATTGAGCGTGAGTAGTTAGGTGAACTATTGAAAAATCGTCTGTAGTCAATTCTTTGTCTAACAATGTGCTAATAAACTCCTCATTCAAAAATACTTTTGAAAAATAAATTTCTTTTTTTATATTAGCTATTTCTACTTCCACTCCTGGTAAAGCTTTGAGTCCTTTGGGAGCATTTGAAGCGTTGAAACTAGGGCTTTTCTTGCTGAGTCCAGCAATTAGAACTTTTGACTGTTTCCAAGTTAAAAATTTTGGGTGTTGTACTCTAGAACCTAGAGTACCTGTAATACCGTAGCGCTCGATAAGATAATCTTTTCCATCATGAAGCAAACCCATCGGTAAACTTTGAAAGGATGCATCTAAAATAAACACTAATATTTTTGATGAAGTCAAATATTTGATAGGTGCAATTAACAATTTATAAAGTGCTTGAGAATGGTAAAGAATCACATCTTTAGCAGCATAAGCAAGATTCTTGTCTTGCAAAGTGTCTAAAAGATTATTAATATGTTCTCTAATTAGCTGAGAATTAACAGAATGGTGATGAAGAGAATGTTCTGGAGATTGGGCAATGACTTCTATGCTATCAGCTAAGTCGATTATATGAATAATCGTCAGGGTAGCATCTAAGTTTTGAATTTCATTTAAAGCTACAAGGTTAAGTTTGCCACACTGAAGATAATTCTCTAACTCTGTTGTTTTAAATTCTTCGTTTATTTTAATTACTTTTTTAAGGTTGGAATGAGAATCTGCGAATAACAATCGCATATAATTACGGTACACAGGTTCTACTTTTTCGTAAAAAAAGAATTGCGTATCTGGATTAGTCCCCAAAAGGTTTGTACGAACTTGGGTTAAGCTACTAATAGCTGCTTCGTAAAAATCAGAAGCTTCTTGAGATTTTCCTTCTTGACTGTATAAATCACCCAACTGCTGCTGCCATTGGTATGCGACATCCCATGCCTGAATTGATTGAGCAAATCCTAAAGCTTGCTTAAAGTACCCTTGTGATTTTTCTGGGTTTAATTTGCCTAGAGTCCCCCAACAGAATGATTGTAGAATTTGATTGTTAATACTTTCAGAGGCTTGTAAGGCTGACTCTACATACTGTATAGCTATAGACTGTAATTGTTTGTTTGAAGTTTTACTTAGACTATCAGCAAAGTTTAGCTTCGCATAAGCAGACTGGCTAACAGGTAATTCATTAAAGGAGAAAGAGTTTTTTATGATTGAGTCTATTAAAGGTTGAATCTGTTGATTAATATGGATTTTAGTAGTCGCAAATCTATTATTTACTTCTGACTCTCTTTTCAGCCAGTTATCAAAATCAAACAATAACTTCAAACTGTACAGTTGAGCTTGCAATTTAACTCCTGCTGGAGCTTTTTCTAGGTTACTCACTTGTTTATAATACTCAAGTGATAAGAAAGCATTTTTATGCATCCTAGCAAGAGTTTCTTTTTTGTAAATTAGTTCTTCTATCCACTTGTATTGGATGTGCGAACTCTCATACATTGAGTGTTTAGTATTCCCCAACGAAAGTAAAATTGAACTAACTTCCTCCTTTGGTTTCATTTGTTGAGTGAGCGATAACGTTTCCTTTAAAACTATTTCCGACTCATCTAACTTACCTACTAAACGTAAAACATCTCCCAGATTCCGTAGTCCTAGCAAATTTACTGGCGTTGGATTTACTTGATGAATTGCTGCATAAAGTGCTTTTTCATCAAATTCTCTATATGGATTAAGCGTTGAAGAAAAAATCCGCTTATCCATTTTTAAAGCTGACAACATGGTATCGTAGGCGTTAGAATATAACCCCAAAGCTTGTTGAGCGAGATTTTGGTTGATTAAATTTCCAGTGACCCCATCAGGTAGTCCCAGTTGACGATAAATCTTCGTAGCTTCTTCCCAAGTCCCAAGAGCCTCCCAATATTGCCCCTGATTTAACTGTTTATGTCCTTGAGCAGTCAAAAATTGCGCCTGCCTGTGTTGTGCATTTTTATTCACACCCTGAGCCATGAGTCGGGATGGCTTGCCAACAGCCATTAACAAACTTGTGAACCACAAAAATAAGTACCCGCGTCTAGTGATTTTCATGGCAAAAATTTTGATACAGAATCTTGAGCAAAGCAAGAACCATCAGGCGACGACGAAGCAACAGCAATCTCTTTATTCGGTTTTGCTAATAAGTTAACGTCTCCTGATGGTTCTATTACCGCAGTTTGGGCTTCTACAATTGGTTTTACTTCTTGGATTGGCAGTTTTAGTTTCTCTGAGTTATCACTTGCTTGAACTGAAATAGACTCATCCTGCCATCCATTATTGTTAGATAGTTGGTCTTGAAGAGTACGTGGTGGGCTACCAGTTCCAATGATCACAAAACTACTCGCCGTTGTGCCTGAACGTCCTTGGCAAACTGATACAATTTGTGGGGTCTCTGAAATTCCTTCTAGCTGTACTTTATTGAAATTAAAATTAGTGAACCGAGCGTCAACTTGAATTGTGCCATCAATTCCTAACTGCGAACTGGCTTCCAATTGGCTGTTAGGTGAAATGAAGAATGCTATGGCATCTATATCGATATTTCCGCCGCGTCCTTTGAAAGCGTTGGCCGTAATACTGCTGTTTTTTGCAAGAACTAGAATATTTGCTTTGACATCGACGTTGCCACCGTCACCATCTGTGCCTTGTTGACCAGCAGTTGCAGAGATAGTGCCATTGTTTAATTGAAGAATGTTTGACTGAACTCCAATGTCGCCTCCTTCTCCAATCTCAGTGGTGGCACTGATTCCTCCGTTATTGGTAATATTGATTCCATTGGCGTTAATTTGAATACTCCCGGCGTTGCCAAGACCGTCATTGCGGACACTAATCAGAGCGTTGCCAGTAATATTCAAAAGAGGAGTATTAATAGCTATATTTCCTGAGTTACCAGAAGGAATGGGAGGAAGTCCGAATAAATTCCGTATGATTTGAGACTCGATATTAGCTGATGAAATTACTAAGCTAGGATTTTGAGAACTAGGCACACCTTTTATATCTATGGAATTTGAAGCATTTATAGTAACACTTCCACTATCACCATTTGCTAAGGTAGAAGAATCAATCCTGCCCCCGTCTCGAACTATTAATCTTGATGTATTGACTGTTAAATTACCTGCGTTACCAGCATTCAAAGTTGTAGCAGATAAAATACTTGGTTGAAAGGTAATTGGTGCATATCCCTCGACTATTACAGAGTCAGTTGCATTTATCGTTACGTCTCCTCCTCTACCAGTTCCTAATGTTGAAGATCCTATTGCACCACCACCTGTAGCGATAAGTCCTTGCGTTGATACCGCAATGTTGCCAGCATTTCCAGAACCAAATGTTCCAGCAGTAATAAGACTAAAAACACCGGAATTGAGAGGTGAAACTCCGACTAAATTTACAGAGTCAGTTGCATTTATAATTATATTGCCACTGTTGGCAGGACTAAATGTCAAAGAATTTATTTGCCCTCCAGCCCGAAGAATTAATCTTGTAGTTGATATTTTTATGTCTCCAGATTTGCCGAGTCCTATAGTTTCATTCCGTAAACTACCGGCAATTTTAGCAACTGGATCAGTGCCACTTATGTCTAAGGAGTCGGAAGCATTTACTTGTAACGTTCCTCCTGGCAATAATCCTTGATTTTGAATTAAAATTACGGAACCGTCAGTAAGTGTAATCTTTTGTCCTTGTACCTGGATAGAACCGCTACTAACGCCACTAGCATTAACTAAAGCACGTTTTGATAGTTGAATATCCAATCAATCAAGAAGTTCCCGATAGTCGATTTTTCTCATGGCTTGCACAAGCTCAATGGGCGCGTCTTTTAGCTCCTGAAACTATATTTTTGTTCCGCTTGAATACGCAACTGTCATCGACTTCGCTTCTACCTTTCGAGCAGTTTGGACTAGGTGGAATTGACAGTATCCGTGGCTATCGCCAAGACCTTCTGCTAGATGACAACGGCGCTTTTGTTTCAGCCGAAGTTCAAGTCCCAGTATTTCGGACATCGGGGAGCAATGGTCTGTTGCAAGTTATACCCTTTGTAGATTTAGGAGTCGCTTGGAATAATTCGAGCCAGGACAATTCTAATACCAGCAGTCCGAATACTTTAGCTGCTGTTGGTCTAGGCTTACGTTGGTCACAAGGCGATCGCTTGACTGCTCGTCTTGACTGGGGCATTCCTTTGATAGCAGTTGACCAGCCAGATGGGACATGGCAGGAAAACGGGATTTATTTCTCGGTGATTTATAATCCTTTTTGATTTATTAAGAAATTAGACAAGTATGTAGTATGTTATCCGGTTTAGCGTGTAAAACAATACTCAAGTCTTATTCTTCATCTTCATCCTCGAAATCATCATCGCCATGTTCTTCGTACCACTTTCTTTCCTCCTCCAAAGCGATTTCTCTTGATATCCTTTTTCTTTCTAGGGCTTCCTTTTCAAGATTTTCTCTTTCTATTCGTTCTCTCTCTCTTGTTTCTCTTTCTATTCGTTCTCTCTCTCTTGTTTCTCTTTCTACCCGTTCTCTCGATAGCCGAATTAATCGCCGCTCCACTTGCTCACAGTAGAAATCCAAAGCCTTACCTGTGATTGCTCCGGTAATCGCACCACCAGCTAAGAATATCAAGGCAGTTTTCCAGCCGTTAATGGGATTACCACTCCACTCCAGAGTACCTTCATTGATCCACACCAGTAGAAAATAGACAATAATTCCAACAACCGTATTAATTACAGCAAAAACTCTCGGTGTCATTTCGGATTGACGAAGTATCAACCACTGTGAGAAGGTGAGCATCACACCAAAGATGACGGCAGCAATAGCACAAAGAATAACATTACCTGGGAAACTAAACGGATCTACTCTAAATTTAATGATTAGTGCGATCGTAATCGGGGCAGAGAGCAAAAAGCTTATGAGTAAGGTAGCACTAATGGCAAGAAACCAGTAGCGACCGAGATAACCCAGGCGTAATTCTAACAACCACTCTTGTACTCCAAACAAAGTCATCCAGAATGCAATACCCGCCGTCAAATAATCAAGCATTAGCCGTTATCAAGTATCCGCATTATCAATTATCAGTTATCAGTCAGAAACCGTGATAACTGTTTACTGTTAACTGTTTACTGATTTAAAGAGGGTAATTTCTAGAATAAGCTGAAATTGAGTCAGGAGTCAGAATTGAATCAGTGAACAGTGAACAGTTATCTTTTCGTGCAGTAAAACTGGTAATGCGGATACTTGATAACTGTTGAATGGCACGCTTGTAAAGCTGAAGGGTAAGAATGCTCCACTTGGGCACTTGTGCTATTCGGCGCAGAGGGAAATTTCTATTTCTTGGGAACCAATGGTTCCTAGAATCCAATTAACTCTCGGTCATATAGCTTATCTGTTGGGAACCAATGGTGACTAGAATCCAGTTAACTCTCTTGTGTGCAGCTTATCTGTTGGGAACCAATGGTGACTAGAATCCAGTTAACTCTCTTGTGTGCAGTTTATCTGTTGGGAACCAATGGTGACTAGAATCCAGTTAACAAACTTCGGCGGGTTGAAGTCCCCGGCTTCTAACAAGCCGCAAGTTTTGTGGCGGGGTCTAAATCCCCGTTACAAAACGTAATTGCGAATTGCGAATTGCGAATTGCGAATTGTTTTAACTCTCTTGTGTGCAGTTTATCTGTTGGGAACCAATGGTTCTGATCGCGTTTGCGACATTTTGCTTACGATAAAGTGATGCGGTGGGTGGCGTTAGACTGTGGCATCGAAATGGCTGAGGGGCGATCGCTAACTTTGGTGAGGTTGAAAAATGTATTTCATACAAATGA
>JAIVFU010000251.1 GCA_020829485.1 Nostoc sp. CHAB 5834
TCTTCGTTGGCTGACCAAATCGAAGAGGGGGTTGCCTCATTCCAACCAAGCCGCGCTAGCCGTGGCCGAGCTCTGCCAGGTCAATCTTCCGCTGCGCAAGCACTCAACCGTTTGGCTGCCATGCAGCGAATGCAGCTCGGCGGGCCTCCTCGACACTTGTACTATGGCCAATTTCCAGTTCAATGATTAAATAAAGTGCATCTCTAAACAAGGGGTGCACTTTTTTCTTTTGAGGCCACCTCCAAAATCATGGCAACTGAAATTGAACGTAAATGGTCCTTGCTGTCACTCCCCAACCTGGAGGGCGTTCCTCGAAAAAGCATTTTTCAAGCGTACCTGGACGCGGCCGTGTTGCAACCAATTTTCTTGACCAAAGCGTCTACCGCTACGTTACGGATTTGTAGCGCTTATGAAGGGCGTGACCGTTTAGCCTGGAATTTTGAGGTCCCCCTCGCTGACGCTGAAGACATGCAAGTCTTCGTGAGGGCGGGGGTGCCCCTAACCATTCGCGTTCGGGTCATCGCGGATGCGATTGCATTCCTCACGCTAAAGTCGCCACCGACAGGATTTGCTAGTCGTCGTGAATGGGAATACACCATTTTCCTGAGCATTGCTGAAGAGCTTTGCTCTGTTGGCAAGGTCCCGAGCATCAAAAAAGTCAGATATGAGCTGGAAGGCCTTACAAGCGGAGAAAGGGGACAGATGATTCCGCTTGTCTATGAGCTGGACCAGTACCTCGGAGACCTAAAAGGGCTGTACAGCGTTGAGGTGGAGTTGCCCAATGCAGCTTTGCATGTTCCGAACCTTCCCTGGATGGGGGCAGAAGTGACGGGGGTTCGCGCTTGGGACAACGACATGCTGGCCAAGCAGGGCGTTCCGCCAGGGGCCCTGTTGCTACGAAAGCCCGAGTAATACCACGACCGCAGCTCTCTTCAGAATTTGGTTGCTATATAAGTCGAGCCTCGATTCATGGGGTGACTGGAGACTGTTTATGTCCGCAACTGTCCTTTCCGCTGATAAGCTATTCGCCTTACTCGGACAGTCCTCGCTGAGCGTGCAATCTGTCGTCAAGCATTTGCTGCAATTTGCTCCCTTGAATTCCGCGGGGCAACTTATCCCTTGGCCCAATGCTTCGACTGTCACGGTCGAAGACTTGCTAAACACCCACATCTCGTACACGGCGATTGAGCCCAAGGGACGGCGGATTTCCGGGGCGGATGTAACCGTGCTCTACTTTGCTGAAGTTTTGAACAGCATTGCCCACTACGAAAACATCAACAACGGTGAAGGCCTTGAGATGGCTAAGCCACAGTTCAAGGAACTGCACAAGGTTGCGATGCAATACTTGGCGCCATATGCGGAGGACACCGTGTTGTCCCTGCTAAAAGGCTTCCCGGATGCATCCGGTTTTTACCAGGGATTTTTTGCTTCCGACCCTGATGAGCTAGAAGCGCTAATCTCTTCTTCAGTGGGGGAGGACCATCCAAAGTACCAGCCTGTGCGGCTGCACGACGCACCCTTTGAAGAGGCTTACCAGCTGAGGATTTGGCGTACGGCGCGGCCGTCCTACGCCTTGGCTCGGGAAAAGGTATTCGACATCCAAGCATTGCTTTCGGACGCTCGCGGAGGTGCTGCGGCCTACCTCTCAATGCGGGTCGCTTTCCTGCCCAAAACCCTTGATTCCGCCACGCTAGTTGCTGTCCTTGACAATTACGATGCGCAGGGCCTGGAGCTGGGCGTTTGCCTCCACACCTGGCTGCAATCAAATCAGCTTGAGGACTTGTCGATGTTCGGTGGCGGGGGGCTTGTTCACCTCCAAAATTTCGAGGTTCGGAGCGAACTCCGCGGCAGGGGGTTAGGCGCTCGGCTCATGAAGACCGTGCTTCCCTTGGCCACCGCGGGGCTCAGTCGTCGGCCGCTCGCTCGGTTGCTGATGTCTGTTCGGCCCCTGCAGTTCAGCTACCCGCTCACCGGGCTCACGCCGGACCTTCACCTTGAGACGCTTGATGCCCGAGATAGCCTGCACGCTTACTTCGAAAAAGAAAGGTTCCAGGATGCGATTCCCTCTATGAAGGGAACGGAAGTCATCTACTTGCCGAACGACAAGGTGTCATACGGCAGTCAGCTTGAACAGTTCCAGGCGTTGAGCGATGCGTTTAGCACCACGGGGCCCTGATGCAAAAATATTTTAGCTAAAGTGTTGCGTATATAAAATATTCTGCTATATTACGCATATCAACCAATTTTCTGGACTCATCATCATGTCGTTCTCTTCCACGTTCGTCTCCTTCGCTGCCCGGTCTTTCCGGTCTGTGGAAGTGCGCGCTCGTGATGAACGCGATGAACGCTCCGAGCGTTCCTGAGTCCCTGGCCGTTTCCGCCAGGTGCTGGCGGAAGTTAAAACGGTTGCACACTAGCATCAATCCGTAAATTTCCTGCCAGCAAGCGCAAGTTTGCTGGCTTTTTCCGTTTTTGGTTTGTTAGCTCAGGGGTAGAGCACCGGACTGTCAATCCGGAGGCCACGGGTTCGAGACCCGTACAGACCGCCAATCAGTGTCGCGTTCGTCCAACTGGAATAGGACACCCGCCTTTCACGCGGGCAATGGGGGTTCGAGTCCCCTACGCGACTCCAATTTGCATTATGAATTTGGATTCAAGATTCATTTAGAAGCAGTGTGAGCTTTTCAGGTCCTGCGAGACAGGCCTTCTTCTAAATCTGTTTTGCGCCGGTAGCTCAGTGGATAGAGCAGTGGTCTTCGACACCACGTTGTCACTGGTTCGATTCCAGTCCGGCGCTCATATGTCGCGTTCGTCTAATCGGACTAGGACATCCGCCTTTCACGTGGATAATGGGGGTTCGAGTCCCCTACGCGATGCCAATTAAAAAAACTGGCCCAGGAGAGGGCCAGTTTCAAATGAAATTACTTCAATTCTCGTTCGAGAAGTTTAGTCCTGTCCACCAGAGTTCTTTCATATGCCGGAATCGCAGTTTCAAGTGCATGCAAGGATTCCAGGGTCTTGTGAATGCCCGGTAGAGCGTCTAAGTCCTGTGCGGCATCCTTGGATTCCTTGAGGAATACAGCCATGGCTTGCTTTAATTTGGACAGAGCCAAACGCTGCTTCTCGTACTCCCCCAAAGCGGCCAAGGATTCTTGGTCCACACTTTCCAGCTTGTTAAATTCGGCAACAATGTTACGAATGTACTGGTCAACACGTGGGTGCTGTGCCTTCTGATAAATCACAAGGCATTCTGTGTACAAAGGGAAACCAATCAAATAATTGAGAGTTCCCTTCAGAGCTTCCGTCAGAGCCTTGTGCATTGCCGTTTCAGCTTTGCGTGCTCTTTTGTCACCAGCTGCTGTCCACCCACCCTTCATGTAACGATAGTCAGCAATGGTGGGGATGAGCTCTCGAAGCACTTGATGGATTGGCTTAACTGTCAAGACAAGTCCTCCGGGTTGATTTCTCCGCTCAGGAACTTCGTCAACAGCCTGATAGGCAGGTTGAACGAGGCTGCTTGGGGGTGTCCCCCTCCGCCAAACTTGCGAGCAATTGGTTCCACCTCGAAGGGCGCAACCGAGCGCAAACTAACCTTGATGGTGTCGGCGCTAGGGAGGTACCAAACTGCCCCAAACGTTCCGCCTTTACGAGCAAGGCGACCGCCTACTTCGCTGCTGAACTCACTGACGGCATTGACCGCCCAGCCTGGAGTGCCTAGCAGGGTGAGGGGCAACGCTTTTTCTGCGATGCTGCCACCCAGAGAGCGGAACTTGTCGTTCATTGCGGTCCCTCTCAGGACGTAAGCAGAAGTGGCTGTGGCGTCCAGGGAGGCCACTGCATGCCACTTCTCGAAGTCGAAACCTTCCGCATCAAGTGCGGCCAAGTAGCTGCCGGTTTCGGGATACCGCCATTTCCAGAGGTCTCGGTCTTCAATGTGCTTGATGAGCGCAATGACTTCCTTTTCTGGATGGAAATACTCCCAGGCAAGGCGAGCCCCAGACTTGGTCAAGTCGAAGTGGATAACTCCGCACCGGCATGAAAACGACTTGAGCTTTTGCTGACTTGTCAGATGGTGGTCGAGCAGGACGACCTTGGATGCCTCGGAGTCTATCCTTGTCATCACCTCGGGGGTGAAGCAAAAGTCTAGGATGTAAACGTCTCGTCCTGTAACTGGAGGGGGGACATCGCCATAACCACAAGGTACGTACTCGGCATTGTTCTTGAAAACAAGCCACGCTGCATACGCTGCGCCGAATCCATCGGGGCAATTCCCGTGATAAAAGACAATGGGTGTCATACTGGTCCTATGTGAATGGTCTACAAGGTATAGGCTCCAGTGGCTTAGGCCCCAATTAAAAAAGGGCCCGCAGGCCCTTTTATCGAAGGCGAACGTGTTCGTTCACGACTTATTCACGGCAGCCTTGAGTGTCGCGCCCACCGCAAAACGCACAGAATTACTGGCTTCAATAGTCATGGTCTCGCCAGTTTTGGGGTTGCGGCCGTTACGCGCAGACCGCGAAGACACTTTGTAGGCGCCAAACCCGGGAATCACAACTTGTCCACCCTTGGCAAGCTCAGCAGATACGCTTCCAATGAAAGAATTCAGCACATTGGAAACAACAGTTTTTGGCTGATTCGTTTCAGCTGCGATAGCGTCAATCAGTTCAGTTTTATTCATCGAGGGGCTCCTTGTTAACGGAAACCAATTTTGCCATCACATTTGCTTTCTGACAACCAGGTCGTGTAATTTTTGTATTTACGACTACTCTTTGAATTCCCGGCTTAACTCTTCAAGCCGCCCAAACACCGAAACACTGGGGTCTTCTCGGTCTATGGGCGCTCCATCGGAGTCAGTTTTCTTGGCCTCCAGGGAACCGTGATATGCAGCGCAAGACTTGTCAATTTTGCTAAGTTGTTGGGGCTCCAAAGGGTAAGGGTCCTTGGTATATACCCAGTCAAACTTCTCCATCAAGATGAAGTCGGCCTTTTTATTGACTATCTCGATGAAATTCTTGGCGTTTGCTCCGCCTTGTTTCTTAGCCTCTGCCAGAAGCTGTTTGTAGCCCGGCAGCTCCCCTCGGAGATAAGCGCGTACGATGGACTTTGTTCTGTGAGGGGCCATTCCAGCGCGCAGCGGCTCCCCTTTCACCTCCGTATGCTTGAGGGCAGCGTTTAGGGTCAATGTATAGACGTCCCTCTCTAGCCACTCGGTGGAGAGCTCGACGTTGCTGAGGAAGCGCTCAAATTGGCGCTCTTTCTCAATCAAGGGGTCCCTGATAGCTTTGTCGGAGGTTGCGGAGGAAAACCGCTGGATAGAAGGTGCCAAGTTCTCCGGGATAGGCTGTGCAGCTAGCTGCAGGAACTCCAGGGAATTGGTCGGGTTAGGCTCCAACTGGTCTAGCAGTAGCTGGATGCTGGCGATATCTTCGTTCAGCTGTGCAAATCGCTTTTCAGTCTTATCTCGCTCCTGAACCATACGGCTCAGTATCTGAAGTAAAACAATGCGGTCCATATGCTGTAAGAAGGTTGCTGAGTTGAATACAGCACCTAGTCTCAGGCTGCATCGACAGGCCGAGACTATGCCATAACGAGCATGGGTTCAAACGTAATCACCCGATAAAATGCTTGAAACTGTATACAAACACAGTCATTCAGAATGGCCAATGACGAATTTCTACGTGGTAACCCGTACCAACATTAGCATCCTTTCAACGGAGGAAGCACCCAAGGTTGCCTACACGTCTCAAAGGAACTTTGAATCGTGAACGAACACATACATTTTATGTCACAGAGATTTGCGAAGGCTTTCATGCCGGCTGCGAATACCTGGCTGATATCCATCCGAGCGGTAGGGGACGAAAAACCCGATTTCGAGGGACAATGGGAGCGGGTGCTCTACCTAGAGTTCGCTGACTTGAACGACGGGACATCCCTGACAGCATTCAAGCCTCAGCAGGCTAAAGAAGTGCTGGCATTCGCAAGAGAAGCAGTCGAGCGTGAGGCTGCTTTGGCCGTGCACTGTCACGCCGGAGTCTCGCGGTCCGGCGCGGTGGCTATGTTTCTTGCGGAAATATACGAACTAAAACTACTTAAAGAGGGAACTCCCTGCAGTGCTCAGTACAGGGTCTATAACACCTACGTGTACCGACTTCTGCACAATGAACATTTCGCAATCGAGCAGAACGCCTACTTCCAAGAAAAAAGCGCGTTTGACCAGACGGAAGGACCTGAAGATGGTTAAGGGAAAATGGGTAAAGCTTATCCAGCAGCCTGACGGGTATGTCAGCAGTCAAAGCCCGGTGACAGTAGGCGCAGCCTACCAGGTTATCGACTACATGGGCTCTTGCCTGGTGGTGACCACGGATGTACCTGGAGAGTTGGCAAGCATCTGGCGAGGACGATTTGTTCTCGACGAGACACCTAGGGAGTGATTAAAGGGCGGCGCGATTTTTCGTGCCGCCTCTTCTTTTTTCTTACG
>JAIVFU010000252.1 GCA_020829485.1 Nostoc sp. CHAB 5834
CGATAGCCACCATATATATGCAATTCGCCTTGGCAATATTCTGAGAAGTTTTTGTACCCAGCGATTCTGTACATCTGCTCGTCATGCATGAGGCGAATCTGTTCTACTGCTTGCAACTCAAATTGGTATTGAGTAGCGAAGGTGTCTTTGATACTGCTGTTGAGATCATCGTAATGAAGTTCTCCTAAGCTTTCTTCTCTATCTAGTGTCAGCATATTTCTCTCCTGTCATTATCACTAGGAGAGGTGTTTGAAAAAATTTTTGATGTAGCCTTAACCCGGACACCCTGTTGTATTGGCCTTATGTCATTTTTCACGATATTTTTCCCTGATAACTTGGTTGACAAGCTTTTACTCGGGGGTTGCATCAGTTATCAGTCAACAGTTATCAAAGACTCTGACTGGTAACTGTTATTCGCGCTGCTACATCTTTTAACTACAAAATTCGGAGTCTTTCTTGACCAAACTTAACTTTACCTAAAATTTATGAATTTTGACAGCAAAAACATCCCGCAAGGAATGGACTTTCCAAGCGGCAGACCCTATAATGGATCTGGCAGCGCGGTAAAAACTCTCGGACAATTTTAGTAGTCGCACCAGTGGCCAAACTTTAGCGACAACTTCTTTTGTTCCTTCGAGATCAAACCCGCTCTTTTAAACGATGAATTTTACAAACAGACAAAGCGCCTACTCCTTAGTGGCGCTTTGTGCTTTAGGCTTTTTGATTGTTTCATATTTACCTCCATATTTTGCTTCAATTAGCTTGATTTTACAGAAGTTTTAGTCGCCTAGTATCGACGCTATCTTCTTTTTTGGTTTTGAGTTTTCAATATCTCCATAGTCCATAAGTGTTTTGGGAGTATCTAAGGACTTGTGATAACCTTAGATAATGTCTAATAGAAAGAGACTTTCGCTCAGACGGTACTTACCGCAGATTTTGCCTCCACTACTACCTTCCAAAATTTGCACCTGAGCCTCTGCCTCCTTGAGTTATTGTACTTAAAGCTCAATCGTAGCTTTAATGACATTTTTTGAGGACGTGTTATTATTTATGCAATGTAGCACTCTAAACTTATATCCTGTAAAAGGTAATGATAGCAAGTAGCTTTTTATTAAAAATTGTAAAAAAGCTATATAAAAGTTTTAGGTAAAATTTGAATAGCTATTATGGTAGTGCTAATAACGTACTATTGTAGGTAAGTATGTCTTCAAATAAAAATTTAGACCTAGAAGCAGTACTAGAGATTTTAGAAGAGCGGGTGCTTCAGCATACCGGAAGATATTTGTCGCCCTCTGAAATGGTTTTAATCAAAGGGTCTTGGGATGGTAAAGACTATAAGGAGATAGCAAACGATTCGGGGTACAATGTGCATTATTTGCAGACTGGTGTAGGTACTCCGTTGTGGACAATGCTTACAGAAGTTGTTGGAGAGGGAGTACAAGTAAAAAAATTAACTTTAAGAAATATTTTGCTTAAACTAGCAAAAAAAGAATATTTGAGAAAGCTAGAAGCGTCATACCAAAATGTTGATCGTTTAATAGGCACAACTAGATTGTATGGGGATTTTCCAAAAATAACATCTTTTTATGGACGACAAGATGAAATAAGTATTTTAAAAAGGGAAGTCAATCTTTTAAAAAAACGGTGTATATCATTAATTGGAATTGCCGGAATTGGGAAAAGTATACTAGCGTCAAAGTTAATAGAAGAAATACTATTAGAAGATTCAAATAATTACGAATATGTTATTTGGAAAACAATAAAGCGTTCTTCAACAATTGATAATTTAGTTACGGATATAATTAAGAGTTTTAATATAGAACAAGCAGAAGATATAACTCTTCAGTCCAAGCTATCTTTATTGTTAAATTATTTGCAATTACATCGTTGTTTATTGGTTTTAGATGGTTTTGAAGCTATAGCGCCAGTAAATATTTTTGAAAAAAGATTAGAATACGAAGATTTTTTTGTTGGTATTACACAAGAAAAACATCAGAGTTGTGTAATTGTAACAAGCCAAGTGCCTTTAAAAGAAATTACTTATATGAATGTAAACTCATCTATTGTATCTATTCAAGTAGAAGGTTTAGAAGAAGATGCAGCAATCCAGTTAATGCGTGAAAAGGGCATAGCTGGAGAAAAATGTAAAGAATTGATTGAAACATATCGTGGAAATCCGTCAGAACTAGAGGCTGTTTCTGATCGAATAAATCGCATTTTTGGGGGAAGCCTAGAAAAATTTTTCGATTATAGGACTACTGTAATTGGCCCGCGAGTTGAGGCGATGTTAAATCTCCAATTTGGACAAAGTGGGCTTTTGACTGATCTTCAAAAGCAACTAATGGTTTACTTAGCTGAGGAGATGGCAAAAAGTTCTGCTTTAATCCCTTTCTCAAAGCTTATTAATGATTTAAAAGAGCGATTAAAATTAGAAGCAATGTCAATTTCAAAGGTAATATCAGCTTTGGAAGCTTTAGAGCAACGCTCGTTAATTGAAGCCAGTAAGAAATCAAGTAAGCATGAACTCAGCTATGGTATGGAACCAGTTATTAAGAAATATATCTTAGTAGATCCATACGGTTTAGTATATAAATCATCAAATAAGAAAGAATTAACCAGTTATGTACAGGGGCAAAACTCTCCGTGAGCTACTGTATAAATCCCTTGTGTAGTAGGCGGCATAATCCTGAAGACACTGAAAATTGTTTAGCTTGTGGTAATCCCTTACTAATAGATGGCCGCATTCGTTTACTGCGACCATTGCGTTCTTTGGATGAAGATCCGTCTACCTATACAGATGTTTTTGAGGTTGAAGACGTTGAGCCGTCATGGGGGACAAAATCTAGAATCAGAGTAATGAAAGTACTAAGGTGGAGCGATCCTAAATTAGTTCGTCTGGTTCAGAGAGAATCACTTATATTACAGACGTTATATCATCCAGGAGTTCCTAAGTGTGGTGTGGATGACTATTTCACTTTTAAACTGAAGGACGGTCGTCTAGTATTGCACTGTTTAGTAATGGAAAAAGTTGAAGGAGAAAATTTACAACAGTGGTTAAAATCTTATGGAAGGATTCCTCAAAAAGTGGCACTGGATTGGTTAGCACAACTAGTTGATGTTCTGGAATCTGTACACCGCTCTGGCTTTTTTCATAGAGATATTAAACCAGAAAATATTATTTATCAACCTGATGGTCAACTGGCACTCGTTGATTTTGGAGCATCCAGACAGATTACCACAACATATTTAGCAAAAGTTGGCGCTAGTGGAGTGAATAAAAGAACACGCTTCAGTAGTGGATATGAAGTAACAGTTGTTAGAACGATTCGATTTTCTCCACTTGAACAACTTAACGGTCAAGCATTGCCTCAATCAGACTTTTATGCTTTGGGGCGAACTTTTGTGAATTTGTTAACGGGGATATCACTATTGGAATTACCAATAGATCAAAACACAGGAAGACTAATCTGGAGAGATAAAGCACCACAAATTGATAAGCCTCTTGCTGATTTACTTGATGACATGATGGCTCCTTTTCCAGGACAACGCCCACAGACAACTCAAGTAATATTGGAACGTTTGCAGCGTTTACCATTTAAATTAAAACTTAATCGTTTTTTGGTTTCAAATATATTTAAATTATTTTTAGCAGGCTCATTAGTAGCAACTATTAATACTAGTTTTAGACAAATTAATTTGGCTTTGTCTGCTTACTATTTTAATCAAGCTGGACATTATATGAATGAACCTAAAATAGCTAAAAAATATTATGAATTAGCATTAATTTACAATCCAAAAGATGATGAAATATATAATAACTTGGCAGTAGCTTGCCAGGTAACTCAGGACTTCAACTGTGCAATTGAGAACTACCAAAAAGCTTTCAAACTCAAGCCTAATGCTTGGGAACTGCACTATAATCTCGGCAATTTTTACGATGAGCAAGGTCAATATGACCAAGCAGAGCAGCAATACAAGTTATCGATTAAGTACGGCAAGAATCAACCGATGAATGCTGTCAACAATTTATCACGGCTCAAAAATATACAAGAAAAATACTCTGAGGCAGCACAACTAGCACTTGAAGGATTGAAAGGCACTTCAGATCCAGTATGGCAAGCAGCCTTATACAAAAATTTAGGCTGGGCAAGATTCAAACAACAGCGTTACGCAGAGGCCAAAGATTACTTGCAGAAATCGGTGAAATTAGATTCTCGAAGAGTAGATGCTCACTGCTTGCTAGCAAAAACACAAGAAGCGTTAGGTGACTTGGATAATGCTAGGACACATTGGGAAGTTTGCTTAATATCAAATAATTCTGGTCTACCAGAAATATCAGAATGGAAACAACAAATTCTACAGCGCATTTTTCCAACAAATTGACTAAGGTGCGTCAATTTCGATAAGCTATCAAATAGATAGCAAATTACTAAATAATAGGAATGCTGATTGTACCAAAGTCAACAGCCAAAAGAAAAAAAGTTTCAAACTCTCAATTCCTAGCCATTGCATTAATACTGTTGTTTTCAAGCTTTAGCAGTGTAGGGGGACAAGCTCAATCAGTAGGTAGAAGCGATTCACATGAGCGAGACTGCGAAGTTGTAGCAAAAGTTATTAGTGGCGATATCAATTGGACACCCCAAAGTAAGCTTTGTAAAGATGACAAAATTCATCCAGTTCGTGGGCGTAAGGTTGAAATTTTTTGTTATTCACATGGAAAGCTTATATACCTCACAGATAGTACTGTAAGTGAACATTGTTTACCGCTTTCCCAGCGTCGATTTGAGAATTGTACTTTGAAAAATGGGTATACCTGTGTGACACCCAAAGGCCCAGGGTCAGATGAAAATATACCTACATTAATCACTCCCTATGGTGTCGTCATTTTAAATACTAATCCGATACTATCTTGGTCTGCCACTCCTGAAGCTACTAGCTATACGGTGCAAATTGAAGGCAAAGGAGTAAACTGGTTAGTTGAGGTTAAGGCAACTCAACTGCCATACCCGAAAGATCAGCCAGCTATGGAGTCAGGGAATGTTTATAATGTAAACGTCATTGCTAATCGTGGAGATGAGCCGATTGCTGCTAGTTCCTCCATCCTCCTAATAGTCCCTACTGATAAGGCACAAGAGATAGCGACGACAATCAATCGTCTTCAAAGTCTCAATCAGTTCCAAGATGAATTGGCTATTGATGTAGATAGTGTATACAAGGCAGAGAACTTGGTGAACGAATCGATTCTGGTGTTAAAGGCAAGAGCCAAAGCAGATAGTAAAAATCCCACTATCTATCGATTATTAGGCGATCGCTACCTAGAGGCATACTTGCCATCTGCGGCCATATCTGCATATGCAACTGCAACCAAATTAGCTCGAAAAGAGAATAATGCCGATGAATTAGTCAAAGCAGAAGCAGGAGCGAAAATTGCAGATCAGAGCCAGAAAAGATGAGAAAGAGCAAGGGGCGGTTAGATTTAACTAGTGCTGACTCGTTGCAGACGACACCATAAGTTGTTGCACAGTGCTTTGTCGGTGGACGATAACTGGTCTATAAATGGAAGCAGTAGACAACTTATGCTTCCACTGACATGCTTTTTGACTCAGTTGCCAACAAGAATAAAGCCAGCCCAGTAATAGGGATGGAAATATTTTTCACTAGACAACAAACTCAGTTTTGCAAGTCTTAGTGCTTCTGGTAAAACAAGTCCATTTTTCAATCCTTTGTAGAACTCCTCCATCAATAGAGCAGTAGAATCAGCATCAACTAGCCACAAACTAGCTAATGTACTGCGTGCTCCGGCTTGTACAGCTATTCCAGCAATTCCAAGGGCAGAGCGTTTATCACCCTTTGCAGTTTGACAAGCACTTAAAACAAGTAAATTAATTGTGTCGCCTTCATTTTTGAGTAAAAATTTCAAGTCTTTGACATTTAAAGGTTTGTCCCAAGTCAAGATAAAGGTTTGTTCAGGGTCAGAACTGAATTGAGCGTGAGTACTCAAATGAACTAAAGAAAATGAATTTTTTTCAATTTTTTGTTGAAAGCTGCGACTATTAAAATCACTATCAATTAAAGTTAAAACAGAAGTAGTAGTTTTTTTGATATTTTCGATTTCTGCTTTGACTTCTGGCAAAGCTGGTAAATTTTTAGGAACTGAGGGGTCGTTAAGACTAGGACTAGGTTGAGAAATCCCGCCAATTAAAATATTAGAATTTTGGAATTTAGCCGAATGATTGTGCAATTGTTGAAAGCTTGAAGCTGTGACAATGCTATATGAATCAGTCAAATATTTTTTTCCATCATATAAGTAGGTCGGCAGGAAAAAACGAAACTATGTAACAATAAATAAATACGGAGAATATATCTACCGAGGTAACAAAAAATATGGGCGCTCGTTTGAGGGTATTTCTGACTAAAGAGGAAAACAAA
>JAIVFU010000253.1:2500-6418 GCA_020829485.1 Nostoc sp. CHAB 5834
GATCCTTCGTCCTGCCGAGGGCGTGGATCCCGAATGTTGAGGGTCCGGGGTGGCGTGTCATGCGCCTACCGGATCGGATCAAGCGCGAAAAGGGCACCTGGTGGATGCCTTGGCGATAAGAGGCGATGAAGGACGTGGCACTCTGCGATAAGTCCCGGGGAGGCGAGAGCACCCTTTGATCCGGGAATGTCCGAATGGGGAAACCCACCTGACATGGCTCCGATGAGGAATGGCCCGAGGGGCTCCGTTGCGGTTCACGCTGCACGGGAGCAGCCCCACGGGGGCCCTCCTCACCGGAGGCATGATCCAGGGACTTGAGGCCTGAACACATAGGGCTTCAAGAGCGAACCCGGGGAACTGAAACATCTCAGTACCCGGAGGAAAGGAAATCAACCGATACTCCGCGAGTAGTGGCGAGCGAAAGCGGATCAGCCGAGCCAGTGATGAGAGCAGAACCGGATGGAAAGCCGGGCCGGAGCGGGTGACAGCCCCGTATGCGGTATCTGATCTGGACATATCAAGTAGGGCGGGACACGTGAAATCCTGTTCGAAGATCGGGGGACCACCCTCGAAGGCTAAGTACTCCTTATCGACCGATAGCGAACCAGTACCGTGAGGGAAAGGTGAAAAGCACCCCGACGAGGGGAGTGAAACAGTTCCTGAAACCGGGTGCCTACAAACAGCCGGAGCGCAAGTGACGGCGTACCTTTTGTATAATGGGTCAGCGACTTGGTCTCACGAGCAAGCTTAAGCCGCTAGGCGTAGGCGCAGCGAAAGCGAGTCTGAATAGGGCGCATGAGTTCGTGGGATCAGACCCGAAACCGGGTGATCTAGACATGAGCAGGTTGAAGATGCAGTAACATGCATTGGAGGACCGAACCCACATCTGTTGAAAAAGATCGGGATGACTTGTGTCTAGGGGTGAAAGGCCAATCAAACTCGGATATAGCTGGTTCTCCGCGAAATCTATTTAGGTAGAGCGTCGAGCGAATACCTTCGGGGGTAGAGCACTGGATGGGTGATGGGGTCCCACAGACTTACTGAGCCTAACCAAACTCCGAATACCGAAGAGTACTACTCGGCAGACACACATCGGGTGCTAACGTCCGGTGTGAAGAGGGAAACAACCCTGACCAACAGCTAAGGCCCCCAATTCGTGGCTAAGTGGGAAAGCATGTGAGACGGCCAAAACAACCAGGATGTTGGCTTAGAAGCAGCCATCATTTAAAGAAAGCGTAACAGCTCACTGGTCTAGATAAGCTGTCTTGCGGCGAAGATGTAACGGGGCTCAAGCCACGAGCCGAAGCTTTGGGCATCGAAAGATGCGGTAGCGGAGCGTTCTCAATGCGGTGAAGGGTGAGGGTGACCGATCCTGGAGCGTTGAGAAGTGAGAATGCTGACATGAGTAGCGATAAAGGGGGTGAGAGACCCCCTCGCCGTAAGTCCAAGGGTTCCTGCTTAAAGCTAATCTGAGCAGGGTGAGCCGACCCCTAAGGCGAGGCCGAAAGGCGTAGTCGATGGGAACCAGGTTAATATTCCTGGGCCAGGAGGATGTGACGGATCGCGTGTGTTGTCTGCCCTTATCGGATTGGGCAGGCGGCGAAGCGGTTCCTGGAAATAGCCCTCCATCAGATCGTACCCTAAACCGACACAGGTGGACTGGTAGAGCATACCAAGGCGCTTGAGAGAACTGCGTTGAAGGAACTCGGCAAAATGCCTCCGTAACTTCGGGAGAAGGAGGCCCCGCTCTTGGGCAACCAGGGGCGGGGGGCACAGACCAGGGGGTAGCGACTGTTTACTAAAAACACAGGGCTGTGCGAAGCCGCAAGGCGACGTATACAGTCTGACGCCTGCCCGGTGCTGGAAGGTTAAATGGAGGTGTGCAAGCTCCGAAATGAAGCCCCAGTAAACGGCGGCCGTAACTATAACGGTCCTAAGGTAGCGAAATTCCTTGTCGGGTAAGTTCCGACCTGCACGAATGGCGTAACGATTTCCCCGCTGTCTCCAACGCAGACTCAGCGAAATTGAATTCCCCGTGAAGATGCGGGGTTCCCGCGGTCAGACGGAAAGACCCCATGCACCTTTACTACAGCTTCAGACTGGCGTGAGGCACGACATGTGCAGGATAGGTGGTAGGCTTTGAAGCGGGGACGCCAGTTCCCGTGGAGCCTCCCTTGAGATACCACCCTTGTCCTGCTTCACGTCTAACCGCGAACCGTCATCCGGTTCCGGGACCCTCTGTGGCGGGTAGTTTGACTGGGGCGGTCGCCTCCCAAAGAGTAACGGAGGCGCGCGATGGTGGGCTCAGAACGGTCGGAAATCGTTCGCTGAGTGCAATGGCATAAGCCCGCCTGACTGCGAGACTGACACGTCGAGCAGAGTCGAAAGACGGCCATAGTGATCCGGTGGTCCCGAGTGGAAGGGCCATCGCTCAACGGATAAAAGGTACGCTGGGGATAACAGGCTGATGATGCCCAAGAGTCCATATCGACGGCATCGTTTGGCACCTCGATGTCGGCTCATCTCATCCTGGGGCTGGAGCAGGTCCCAAGGGTATGGCTGTTCGCCATTTAAAGAGGTACGTGAGCTGGGTTTAGAACGTCGTGAGACAGTTCGGTCCCTATCTGCCGTGGGTGTAGGAGACTTGAGAGGAGCTGCCCCTAGTACGAGAGGACCGGGGTGGACGTACCACTGGTGGACCGGTTGTGGCGCCAGCCGCAGTGCCGGGTAGCTATGTACGGACAGGATAACCGCTGAAGGCATCTAAGCGGGAAGCCCCCCTCAAAACAAGGTCTCCCCATCAGGGCCGTGGAAGACCACCACGTCAATAGGCCGGAGATGTACGCGCAGCAATGCGTTCAGTTGACCGGTACTAATCGCCCGATAGGCTTGACCCGATCCGGTAGCCGCACGACACGAAACCACCCAATCCCCCAACACGTTCAGTCCTAAGACTTGGGCACCACCCCACCATCCCCTGCGGCGTGACCCCCCAAAAGGCCACACCCCACGGTCTGGTGGTCACAGCGCGAGGTAAACTCCCGATCCCTTCCCGAACTCGGCCGATAAGACCCGCCGCGCCAATGGTACTGCGTCTCAAGACGCGGGAGAGTAGGTCGCCGCCAGACCAATACACAAACCGCATTCTCCCTCTCACGATACAAAATCATCGCGGGGTGGAGCAGCCCGGTAGCTCGTCAGGCTCATAACCTGAAGGTCACAGGTTCAAATCCTGTCCCCGCAACCAAACCTCATCCGATTCATCGCCGTAAGTGGCCGCGACGTAAGCGTCCGGGCACGCCCTCTGGCCGATGCCGTGCAGCCATCACTGCCGATCGTTGTCCGGTAGTGCACCTGCAAGCCAAGCGTCGAAATTGATAAGGTTCGATCGCCGCCCAATATTGCTCCCAAAAAATCGACACGATCTTCTAGTCGGTAAACTTCGATCGCTTTATCGACCGGCCCTATCCTCTGGCCAGACCCTAAGCTCGCGTGGACGCGTAAGCGGGGTCAGTGCACGCCCGTAGTGTGGGGCCGGTCACGCAAGAAGGTGTGGTCGCGTGGGTTGAACCGCGCTGGGTTTGCCGGAGGCTCTTACTCCTGAGTAGGATGGAGCATCATGAGCAAGGCGACGAACACGTTTTCCCCTGAAGTGCGGGAACGCGCGGTTCGGCTTGTTTTCGACGCTGAGGGTCAGCACCCGTCCCGCTGGCAGGCGATCGTGTCGATCGCGGCAAAGATCGGCTGCACGCCGCAGACCCTGAACGAGTGGATCAAGAAGGCCGAGGTCGACAGGGGCCGTCGCGCTGGCATCCCGAGCGAGATGGCCGTGACGATGAAGGCGCTCGAGCGAGAGAACCGCGAGCTGCGCCAGGCCAATGAGATCCTGCGCAAGGGTGAGCCAGTGAAGGCGCCATT
>JAIVFU010000254.1 GCA_020829485.1 Nostoc sp. CHAB 5834
TTTGTTTTCCTCTTTAGTCAGAAATACCCTCAAACGAGCGCCCATATTTTTTGTTACCTCGGTAGATATATTCTCCGTATTTATTTATTGTTACATAGTTTCGTTTTTTCCTGCCGACCTACTTAATACTCGTAAACCGTTGAGTGAAATTTGATTATCATCGTTTCCAGAAATTGATTCTGCACCGTTAGAAATAGAAGAGATGCTCATCAGAGGTAAGCGCACACCAAAGGTCGCTCGGGAGCAATGCGATTTTGTGAGGTGAGGCAGGAGGCAGAGGGCAGGAGGCAGGAGGCAAGAGACAGAAGGGTTTTAAGACTATTTATATCTAAACTACGGCTCTATTCCTTCATCAATCCAAACATCAATTGCTATTTTTACGTTTAATTCAGTCACGGCAGACCATTCTTTTTCGTTGATAGTTGTTTTAAATACTGCTCTTTTACCGTGACCAACTTTTTCCATTGAGTGTCCGCGATACAAATTTTTAGGCTTAATCATTTTTTCTTAATCATCTTTATAGAATATTATAAACTGTCGCTCAATAATAAGAGTAGTTTTAGGGTTTTCCAAAAGTTTTTGGAGCTAGAAAAAGCGAAGCTCGTTCATTCCATACTTTCACAAAAGACTGAGCAAGCCAACATCATAAACACTACTGCGATTTTATAATCTAATCTCGCAGCAATATGTGCGTTTTAGCCCCAAAACCTTTTATTTTCGTAATAAGCGCATAAAAATGTGAGAAAATTGACCTCGTAATTCATGCCAAATTTTGAATTGATCAAAGTCAATTTTATGAAAAAGAACTATGTTCTCCTGACTTTAACCTTATTGATTTGCACTGCTGCGCCTCAAAAAGCTCTCTTCATGAGGTTTGGAAAACGGAAGAATATAAAGTGGTTTATCAAGAAGATCGTAATAAAACTGCCGTGTGGCGTTATGGTAGCGATGGAGTAATCTTCATTGATGGTTTAGCAGGAGTGTTTAATGACCGAGGTTCATACAATGGCTACTGGGTACAAAAGTCTTCATCGGTACGTTGCGATACCTATAGAGAAGGGGCAGATGGGAAACCTACTTATCATTGGGGCAGATTTAAAGTCACTTTCATTGATTCAAAATTCCCCTCCCGTTGGAAAGCTGATATTAGCCTTTGCGATCGCGATCCTGTGATGACTTTAAACGGTACACCTGTTACACAGTAATCACTAAGTTAAAACACTTGCAACTGTATGGTAGCTCTAAACACTTGTGACAAATAACGTTGATAATGTTTCCCAACCTGTTTATTGAGCGATCGCATCCTCCGGTAAAATCACCGTTAGTCCATTGGGTTTATTCTGGCCTGATTTCCATATATTCAAACAATGGCAGTTGTATTACTTGTGTCTGTTTCGCGTTTTTCAGATTGGACAATGCAATTCCCAACAACCTAATACTGCGGTTTTCCAGATCAATCGACTCAAACAGCGCTTTGGCTATCTCAAAAATCGTAGAGAGTTCACTAATGGGAGCAAGCATTGTCTTACTACGGGTTAACTGCTGATAATCAGAGAATTTGACTTGGTAGGGTCGAGGTGTGCATTACTGCATCACCCCTCCCATTCGGAACCGTGCTTGCGATTTTCACCGCACACGGCTACTCAGTGTGTTATCCATTTGTCAAGTCGGACTCCCTCACCTTTTGACCTATGAAATTAGGAATATCATGTATCCACTCCCAGTTAGATTTATTCCAAAATTGAGAAAGTTTCTCGCGGAATTTTGAGTGGTCTTTTTTCCGAATTTCTATTAAGTCAAGTGCGGTCTTTTCGTCGTGACAGTGCCGATGTAATAATTGCAGATTTTTGTACTCATCCTTGCCGCCAATGGCTCTGGGGATGATGTGGTCTACTTCTAAAACATCCCATTCTTGGAAGCTTAAGCTGCACCAAGGACATTTACCCTTTTGAAGTTTTAGCAACTTAGCCTTACGATTAGGCATTTGGGGGTGTATCCCTAGTCTTTTACTCCAGTAAACTGTGTCGCCATCGTAGGGGCTTTTATCGCTTTTAACTTTTACATAATCAGTGCTACTGCATTCAAACTGACTGTGTTTTAATAACCGGAGGGGGTTCGCTGTCCCCTCCCTGGTTGCGAATACCCAGTTATCACCATCTATGGAAGTCCAGTATTTATCTGAACCTGCTTTTGCTGTTCCACATCGGCGTTTTGCCCATCGTCGAAGTTTCAGGTATGTGAGGTAATCTTGTTTAGATAATTCTCCAACGTTTTTGACATCGGATTTTGTGTAGAAAGAAGTCCATCCCCTTATGACAGGGTTAAGGTCTTTTATGAGAACTGCTTGGGGAGTTGACCTATGTTTTTTGATGATCTTTCCGATTTCCTCAGTATGAGCCTTACTTGCCTTCGCGGATGGGGTGATGAGTGTGTTAAAACCTAATGTTGTACCTTTTGAGTTTATATTGCTCCGGTATTTCCCGGCAGGGTATTGTCGGATGTGATGACCCAAAAAGTCGAATCCGGCTTTACCATCCTCGCTTAATTCCGGTAGGAATGTGTGAGTTAGCCTGGTTTTTTCAGGTTTTAATTCAAGTCCTATACCAGCTAACCATTCCGAGATAATTTCTCGACATCTTTGGACAACGGCTTTATCTTTGTGGAGAACCACAAAATCATCTGCGTACCTTATAAATCCAAGATTATCGCGGTTCTCCCGCTTTCTTCCAGGTAATGTTTCGGCATATTTTATCAGGTGATTTTCTAAACCGTGGAGGGCTATGTTTGCCAATAGTGGAGAGATGACCCCACCTTGCGGCGTACCCTCAAATGTCGCAGTAAATGCTCCTTTGTCTATCACCCCGGATTTTAACCAGGCTTTAATTTGTTGCCTGACTTTACCCAAGATGTTCAACTTTTGGAGCAGTGCTTCATGGTTGATGCGGTCAAAACATTTGGCTATATCCGCGTCTAACACGTATTTAGCCTTGCCTTGAATACAGTTTTTAATTTGTTTTATCGCATCGTGGCATGACCTTCCGGGTCTAAAGCCATAGGAGTTTGGTTCAAAAATTGCCTCCCATTCTGGCTCAAGCGCAGCTTTTACTACGGCTTGTAGTGCGCGGTCGTACATTGTCGGTATTCCTAGTGGGCGTTTTTCTTCTCTTCCTGGTTTTGGAATCCATACTCTACGGGTGGGTTTGGACTTTCCAGTTAGTTTTAATTGCCCTGCAAGTTCAAGACGTGCTTTTGGGGACAGTGATTTTAGTCCATCCACACCTGCCGTCTTTTTACCTTGGTTGTCCTGTGTAACCCGTCGTACCGCTAACACCCTGTTAGACCAAGACCTCATCAGCGTCTTTTGGAGTTTACGGCATTGCTTGACATCGCCACGGCGGGAAGCAGCGTAGATGCGTTTTTGCAACTTAAAAACATATCTTTCGGCTTGTCGCCAATTGATGTCTTTCCATCCCTCGGTATTCAGTTGTTCTGAATCCAAATTAGGCTTTTGCATTGCTACTGTTACCTCTAGTTTTCCCACACTGCGGCTCACGTCTGCTTATCCCGGCAATTACGCCATCCCTTTTTAAGGCATTACCCGTTAATTCGGGTTAGGCATTTGCTTCTTGAGTCATCCTGCGCCTTCATGTCTTATGGCTGATACCTACCTGTTACCAATTTCAGGAGAGCATGAAGGGTTGTTTCGTTCCCAGTGTCCATAATTGAGTCTTTAGGGCGTGTCTATCCACCGAGGTTGTGAGAGGTGCGCTATCGCGGTTCTGAAATCCTGATAGTCTCTACCTTTGTCGGATTTTTCCGTTCCAAGTAGGGTGGTTTATGCCACTAGCTTTATAACCCTTGGTACATTATGACGATGGTTCAGATGACACTTTGCTTGTTCTACCCATAGACTCTTGCTTGCAGTAGGTGCTTTCAGCAATTACCACCTATTCCTGCTTTCACCCCCGCTTTACACCTTTGATAATCAGTCTCGGATGTAGGGGCTACCATAATTCTGGTAGTTTGTGTGCTTTTAATCCCGCACCGGGACAGTAGGACTTGGTGTATTTTGATTGGGTTATAATTCAAGTTGGTAACTTCAATCTTTCCCTTTCTCTTCTAGCTTTCTTAGCTGTTGGCTCGGCTAGATTTCCACACCTACATGGATAGTGAGTTGTCATTGATTGAGGCTTAAAGTGCGAACTCCACCCTTTATGGGTTACTCAATCAAAGCCAGTCATCCCCCGATTACTCGGTTTAGACTGAACGAATCGCACTCAGAGTTAATGTGCGGCCTCGCGTTTCGTGCTGGTCTAACCGTTGCTCGACAATTTGGGCAATCTGTTCGAGTTCCTGCAACATCTGACCTACATCGCTTAAGTCTTGTGCAAACGAGGTTTCTGCACCTATGGACTTACGAACCCGATTCGCTTCAACTGGGCGGTCATCTTCTGCTCTGGCAATCTTGTAGTAATAATGACCAGCTTTCCCAAAATGGTGTATTAACTCAGTCAGCGATCGCTCGTTTAAGTCTGCGCCAGTATGAATGCCGAGCGAGTGCATTTTCGCTGCTGTCACTTCTCCAATGCCGTGAAATTTTTCAATTGGCAACTGTTCTACAAAGGCGATCGCATCCTCTGGCAAAATCACCGTCAGTCCATTGGGCTTATTTTGGCCTGATGCCATTTTTGCTAGGAACTTGTTAATTGACACGCCTGCGGTTGCTGTCAACTGAGTTTCCTGGAGAATCGCAGTTTTGATGTATCTTGCGATAGTAGAAGCGTAGGTGATGTTTTGCCTATTCTCAGTAACGTCCAAATATGCTTCGTCTAAAGCGACCCCTTCCACCAAGTCAGTATAGCGTTTGAATATGGCGTGGATTGAAGTGGAAATATCTCGGTAAACGTCGAATCTCGGTCTGACAAAGATAAGTCCGGGGCATTTTGCGATCGCTGTTACTGACGGCATCGCGGAATGAATGCCAAACTTACGAGCTTCATAACTGGCAGCTGCAACTACGCCTCGTTGATTCGGACTGCCACCGACTACTAACGACCTCGGTAGCTAGGGTTGTCCCTCTGCTCTACCGATGCGTAGAAGGCATCCATATCTACGTGAACTATCTTTCTCGTCTGCATTGTTGTTGAAGTATTACTATTTCTACCAAGCGGCGAGAACGACTATTCTCTGGTAAATTTGTGATTCAATCTGGATATTTGAGAAATTTCTCACCACAATAGTACATTAGCACTAGCGATTTTGGGCTTTCATCAGTTTTTTCATTGAGAAAGTTTTTGTAACAACAGCGTTACACTTGATTGAGTAGCATTTTGTCATCACGTTGCCAACGCACGGTATCAGAGGGAGCAAAGGCATGACTATTGGTGTTTGGGTTCTCGGAGATCAACTTTGGGCTGGGCAGTCAGCGCTAGAGAGTTGCCTACAACAACACCAACAGACTCCTGTGATTTTTATCGAATCTCTAACTCATGCAGGGCAACTTCCTTACCATTTGCAAAAACTGGTATTGGTCTGGGGAGCCATGCGTCACTTTGCTGCCGAATTGCGATCGCTTGGCTGGACTGTAACATACGCTCAAAGCCAAGATTTCAATACACCTTTACTTCAATGGATTGAACAATACCAAATTACCGAACTGCGGGTGATGACTCCCACAGATCGCCCTTTTGCTACATTAATTCAAAAGTTAAACTTGACAATTCAAGTCACTTTTACACCAAATAACCGTTTTATCTGGAGTGATCAGGAGTTCATTGAATGGGCCAGTGGACGCAAACGCCTAATCATGGAGGACTTTTACCGCCAGGGACGAAAGCGGTTCAACATTCTCATGTCCGGCAACCAACCTGTTGGTGGTCGATGGAACTTTGACAAACAAAATCGCAAACCACCAAAAGGCAAACTGACCTTACCCGAAGCTTTATGGTTTGAACCAGACTCAATTACACAAGATGTAATTGACTTCATTAAGCAATCTGAGGCATTCCAAGACAATCAAAGTTACTGGCAATTAGAACCCTTCTGCTGGGGTGTAACGCGACAGCAAGCACTACAAGTAATGAAGTTTTTTATCGAAACACGTTTGTCTTCATTCGGGCCATACCAGGACGCGATGGTGACTGGCGAACAAACAATGTGGCACGCGATGCTTTCTCCCTATCTCAATATTGGATTGCTTCATCCCTTGGAAGTTGTTCAGGCGGCACAGCTTGCATATTTAGACAACAGCAGCGACTGGGAGCTAAACAGCATTGAAGGCTTTATCCGTCAGGTGCTTGGCTGGCGAGAGTATATGCACGGTGTTTATGTTTACCTAGATGATGACTATTCAGAACGTAACTGGTTTAACCACACTCATCCACTGCCTGCTTTTTATTGGACTGGCG
>JAIVFU010000255.1 GCA_020829485.1 Nostoc sp. CHAB 5834
CAGACATCCACTCTTGAACTGAAGCGATCTCTTGCCTCAGTTGGGCAGCAGCTTCATCCAGCTTCTTGAATACCTTAATACCACGCAACCCAACTTCAGAATTAGTAACTTTAACAAGGTCTGATTCGATTTCAGACACTTCAGCTTTTAGCACATCTGCCCATTTAGGCGCGGCAGACTTTGTACTATTCTTTAGCTGAATACGGAAGCGAATACGGGTTTTATTTAACTGTGAGAAATTGTGGCGCTCGACTACTGCATCAGTTAGAAAATTTGCAGCAATAGGGTTGTCGATTGCTTGTACCATGATTATTTACCTCAATCATTATTTTTCACTTTCAATTAAGCGAAGCTTTCTTTGTGGCTATTTGAATGTCTTTAGTAGCTCTATAGATTACTTTTTTAGAGCTATTTTGTAGTCGAACAGGTCTTTTAATGACTGGTGGTTTATGTATGGACATGGCTCAAAATAGCTGAAGTTGCTGTGAATTATCCTGTACCGCAGGCTTCTTATAGACCATACCTTCGACTTCATAACAGCGAGTCATGAGTTTGTTTCGATTTAGTCGAAAGCTGACTTTTTTTCTTTGATTTGGCAGAGGTAAAAATAGATACTGTGGATGTTTTATAGTACCTTCATCGCCTAAGTATCGACAATGTGTACCATTAATTTGGTAAACTTTTGATGAGCTTAACAGTGTTGCGTCGTAAACTTTAATCAAATTTGTTTCCATCTGATTAGTATTGAAGTAGAGTGTGTGATAATCTTTTGTGGAATCGATTTTTCTCTACAGTCAGACTAATTAAATCTGACTGGAGAGTTTTTCACGCATAATCTGATTCTTCTTTCGTCAAGCAGCCACTTCTTGTTTCTTTGGTTTAGACAATCTAGAACCACTCCCAGAAGTACGTTTAGTTGTTGAAATCGGTGGGTTGACTTGACCAAATGGAGTCTGAATCTTGAGGTCAGCTTTTAACTCTGATTGCAGTAATACAAGCTGAATTAAATAGTAATCAACCTCTTCTAAAATCTCAGCTTCTACTTCTGTCGGCGAGAGTGGTGTAATCTGATCTGATTCCAGATATTTAACTTCTTTGGTATAGCGGGAGGCCATGACAACATAACGGTAGCCATGACCGCAATTCTCAGCTAATACGCTATCGTGTGGTAATACTTCAATACCAATGACTTTGCCTTGTTGAGTCCGTTGTCCAACATTAAACTTTGGAATTCCGTAGCCTCGTGGAAGTGTGATTGTTGGTTGCATATTCGTTACCTTTACATTACTTGTTGATTGAAAGTGACAAATACTACAGATAGAAATTCTCAAAAATCTGATTGAGTTTTTCTTTTAATTCATCTGACAGAGCATTAAAATCAAACTCTTCAGAGTCCCAAACTTGATCCAAGCTTGTAGATTCATCAATAATGTTTGCAATCAAACAAGATTCATTGTCATAGTTCCAGCCATTTGCTAAAAGCCACGGCAGAATTCCCTTAGATTGCAATAGTTTCTCGATGTCGAACAAGTCAGAAAACTGTTGTAAGTTTTCGATAGTGGGGTGAACGATTGTAATAGTCATGGGGTATTTTAAATGATTGAAATACGTACAGCCCAATCAAAAGATGGGGAAAGTGGAAAGGGATTCATGAATTAAATTATCCTTAGAAAAGCAAGGTTTTTACCTTTTCCCCTGTCCCTTCTTTATTAGCTGTAGAAAAGACTTGAGAACTGATCAAATATGCTTCCCTACTTGAAGGTAAATAAGGAAGCATAAAGATGAACGCAATTGCTGTAATCACCTCAACAAGTATTTGGCTATTAAGAAGGCACATCCTCCCAGTAACCAACTTCATCGTCATAATTTGCTTGCATAGACTGCAATTTGTTGACGAAGTTAGCAAATTCTTCGTTAGTTAGTGACTGCCTTCCTTTTTTACCATAGTTCTCTATGAGAAACTGTTTGCCCTTTTCCTCACCCCAACCTAAAGCTTCAATCAATCGTTGTGACTCCATCATCAATTGATTGCGATCTAGTGCATGAGACGTATGCTTTGGTAAGTTATTGTTAGGCAATCCTTTTTTCCACCAATCGCAGATGGAATTATGCACAAGGGCAATTTCTTGAGCTATTGGTTTCTTGCCAATACAATAACTTTCCCAGTTGAGCGCAGTTGGCTTTTCGTATCCACTACATACACAGGCATTGGAAGTTTGCCCCCCTTTCTCACGTTTCTCTGTTTTCAATATGGGACAAAATACCCACATCGAATGCCAAAGTAAATTCTTCGGTTGGTGATGTTTGCCTTGAAAACTTGCATAGGCTTGTTCGCAGGTTTCACGGAATGCCATTAGTTGTTGATCAAACGACACTTGGAACACTCCCCAAGCAGTTATTTGTACTGGTGCGATATGAAGAGGTTGATTTTGGGCATCGACGAAAATCACCATATACCGCCTACCGAATTTGTAGGCGTTCTTGTCCAAACCATCACTGCTACGCCAAACTCCAATCACCTTTCTATCGTTTCCGTATAGCAGAGGCGATCGCCCAATCACAAGTATTCGTGGTTGTCTATAAAGAGCGCCAGGAATGCCTATCTTTTCATCGTTTTCGTCCAACTTGTTAGTGAGAACTTTATACTCTTTCCCACCTTCTAGTTCTTTATTTTCGTACCATCCTGCTAATTGTTGATTTTCGTAAGCAATCCAAATGCCTGCGGGTGAAGGAATGCTTTTGGCTGCTGGGGTCTTTTCGTATAGCTTGTGTTCAGCAGAATCAAAGTCAAAAGCTGTCATAGTAGCTGCTTGCCTTTCTTTAATGTTAGTTTTCGCAAAAAATAAGCGAAGCTCTAATTCTGAGTGGCACTGATTTTAAAATAGTGGTGGAAGAGAATTTTCTTCCACCACTATTTTATTTACGCTGCTACCAACTCCCGACGAACTTGCGGCAGTTCAATCGGAGCAGTTGCCCTGGATAGCAGCTCTACAGCCTCTTTCACACTCCAGTACCGTACTCCATCCCCACACCGCCAATAGTAAGTTTTAGGATCGTTTTCCCATGACTCATCAGCATTCCTGACCTTGAAGACAATTCCCAAGAACTCACCATCTAGATATACATTGTGAACCGTCTGAAGGCTAGTGCGTCCTACATAGGTCAGTCGATAGCCGTCTACTGGTTCGCACAAGTCTTCTGCACGAGTACCGCGATACCCGCAGTTACCGCACCCATGCCCTTCGCAGTCTGGACAGATGACAGCAGGCATATTCCACTTGGGCAGGGTGAAATCCCATTCAGCCGGTGGCGTTAATATTCGAGCCTTGTGAGAGATATAACAACCAGCATGACCGATTACTTTATCAGGATAGTATTGGACACTCAACGATAGCCAATCACAATCACCTAACAATACCTTCGCCAATTTACGAGCCTTGATATGGAACAAACCTAAGATTTTACACGCTTGTTTTTGCCGGATGGCAAAAAACTGAGCCAATAAAATATTGTATGGTTTGTGTGGAAGTAATTTTGACTGTCCTGTACGTCTGGACTGGGGTTTTACGTTTTGCTTAATAATCAAGCATGGTCTTGTGTTGGGCTATTTCGGCAAAAGCTAGACTACTTCTTTTTTTGGCTAAGGTATTGCCTAACAAGCCAATTTTCTCAGCAGCTTGTTTCAATTCCTTATCTTCCTGGTGATTGCACTCTACTGGAGTAGAAAGGCTCTCTTTCACTTCTGCTACTGCACGTTTGAAACACTCTTTGTGGTAACGAGCATAGCCGTGGGTCATTTTTACCCAGACGATATCATCACTGTTGATCCAGATAGTCACTACATCTTCGGGCTTGCAGTTTTTGGAGTAGTCCGACTCATTGACGATGGTTGCAATGATTTGGCGATCGCGTGTGATTAGCGGATCTTTTGTTGGCGCAGGGGCTAAACTTTGTGTCATCATTATAAATTGCCTCTTCTTTAGTAGGTTGGGGCATAAGGGCGATCGCAAGTTTTCCAGGCCAGCGATCGTCCTATTTTTATTGGTCAGTTTGTTGCGGCTTGCCACAACACTCTCACTCTAGATTTGGCGAAGCCTTATAGAACCCATTTGGGAATCAGGTTTCTGCGATGCGATCTGCTTTGCAGCAACGCTAGGCTAACGCCTCGCTTCGCTAACGTGATCGCTTTGGGCCCCTACTCATCTCTACTCAATCTTCCAATTAGGCGTATAACCAGAATTAACTTGGCTATACATTTGCAAGACCGATGCAGAAATACGTCCTGAGAGTTTTGCGATCGCCCATAGCGCTCTTGTAAAATCATTTTCAATTGTTGAGAATTCGCAAGAGAAAAAAGTTTATGGCAGATATGTCCGGTCAAGACCCCTCGGAAATCACAATGGCAACGGTTGATGAAGAACGAAAAGGCGCAACTTTCAGAGGTACGGTCATCCTTGGGATAGATCCTGATGCTGGGGAAGTCGTTTTCTTTAGAGACTTTTTAATTGAAGATTATAAAGGCGAACTTACCGCAAATCTTGCAACAGATGGCGATATAACGAAAAGCATTGATTTAGGCGAACTCGATCATAAAAGCCCCAGTTTTAGACTGCCAATTCCCCTGGGAACGGATACATTACCCTACAATACAGTCGTGTTGAGCGACAAAAAAAGCAAGAAAAAAATCCTGACGATCAATCTATAAAATTTGTAACTTAGCTCGTAGTTCAGCCAAATTCGATTGCCCTCCTGTATATATCTCAAATGGGTTCTATAAAAGTGTTCAAGGGTAAAGCGTATTAACTGATGTCAAAACACCAGACAGCACTAAGCTGTAGAGAAGATATCGGATTTATCGTGCCCTCTGTACAGACACAGCCATGTCGAAACAATTGAAAAGGCGATTACATACTGAGGAGTAATAATCGCCTTAATTCTGAAAAAATTGAAGTTTTTACAACCAGTTTTTAGACGTGGTAGGTCATCGGAATCATCTCGCGGTGGCTTGGCCATTACAAGTTTTAGGCTGCGGCTACTCATCCCGCCGGCTATTGGTTTCTAATAGTTTTGTTGCTAATTCAATTTGTTTGGTTTGAGTTTTAAGCGCTTTTTTGTTTCTCTGAGAGGCATCGCGCTTAATTCCTCTCTTGTATATATAATTTACAACACCATGTTGTATTACGTCAATAGAGTTTTGCATATTTCTTGTAAACTTTCAGGATTGATTACTAACGCTGGAAATAACTTCCAAATAGGTACATCAAGCGCATTACAAATAGCAAACGCATCTTCTTTGGAAATTGATTCTGGTCTATTTCCAGGGTTTGCCCATTCAAGATTTTGGATAAAAGTATTGCTGCGACCAGCTTGAATCGCTAATTTATCTCGGCTAGTTTTACCCCGTAGTTTTCTCAATCGCTGTGCTGTTTCTTCATCCCAAGTAAAACGAGATACATAGGACAATTTCACAAAGCAGACCTCCTCTGTCATTTAGCTCCCCTCTAATTTACAACACCGAATTGTACTTTTAGAGTTTTTTGATTACACTGAGGTAGTGATAACGCAAAAGCGATCGCCAGCCAGGAAGCAACGCGATCGCTTTGCAAAACTCATTTACAAAAAGTAAGCCAATTATAATGCTGACACACTTTTGGTGTGATTCAGAAATCAACTAAATGCCCCAGTATGGGCAGATAGGCAAATACGCGATATCCAAGGGGTATGTTAATGCCACCCAGATGGCTAAAGCTAACCAGAAACTTTTGTCAGACTACATAAGACGATAGCTTTATTCTTTCCTTAACAAAGTTTTAGGTTTCAGCTTACAATTTGTCCAGCTTCTCCTGACAAAGGCTGTCCAAAATCTTCTTAAAATTACATCTACCGTTCACACCCAATCCCATCCCTATCTCGGTCAAACCCATGAGGATCAGGTGGCAGCACTTTAAACCTTCGTTGGCTAATATCTCGGCAATTTAAGTCTGGTGAATTCTTTGGAATGCAAAAATCTGGGTAAGAGGGATCACAGTTATTCTGTTGCTGCGGTTGAATCGGTTGTGAAGTTGTCTTTTGGGTAGCTCTGTGGCGGAAGTCCCAAGGCATCAAAGGATTAGCCTGACTCCAAAATGCTAAACGCTGTTGTTTGGCGGTGTTTTCACCCTCCAACAGACTATCTCTAGACTCTGGACAGCCTTTGAGATACTGGCGATAAACTACAGCCTGTCCCTCTTGCACCATATTCACATTGATACTGCGATTACCAACAAACACCTCTGCAACTAAGTACACGTCACCATAAAAAAGGTGCGGAAATTAAGCTGCGATCGCAAAGTCTATTTGGCTGGTAAAATTGTCATCTGGAATTTGGCACTTTGCGATAATTTTCAAGGTTGACTTTTCATTCCA
>JAIVFU010000256.1 GCA_020829485.1 Nostoc sp. CHAB 5834
GGCAGAGGCTTTCCGATATAATAGGGATTTGGGAAGAACTCAGGTTCTATATCTGGCGACGATACGGGTAGATATACAACTTTGTGTTTCCGGAGTTTTTGATTAATAACAGGAATTAATTGATCGAAATAAATGAATTCTTGGTGCTTCCCAGTGGTGGCTTCGCTCTCTAAAGCCTCAATCAACGCGTTAGCGAGGGCTCCCGACATGGCTTCTTCATTGGGAAAAGCCGCTGCCAGAATGTAAAACATGCTGCCATTTATACCTTGGGAAAACAAACTACTTAGCTTACGAGACAACTCAAAGCCACCGACTCCCGAATGACAGGTATCAAGAATTAGTAGCAATCGGCGTACCAGTCGATTCTCTCCGTTAGCTTTTGGGCTAATTATCATTTCGCCAAGTTGACTTACTGGGAATGCTGTGCTCGTAATAAAACCACTCTCAAATTCCCTCGTGAGGAAGTAAAGAGCATCAGAGCCAATTAACTCACCGTGTCCAGTATAATAAAGAACAACCCAATCATCGACTTGTCTCTCATCAGAAGCAAACCATTTATCAAGTTTAACTCGAAGATCATTAGCAGTGGGGTTACCATTAAGCTCATCCAATTCTTGCTTATAGCCCAGCTTTTGGGTAAATAACTGGTTTATAGCAGAAACTACATGATAAAGTAAAGGTCTTTGTTGATCCTGTTCAAGATGGTCATACTTTGAAGTACACGCTGATATTAAAAATTTTTGGCTCATAACCCTTCAAGAATTGCCCGACCAACTTCAATTGTAGATAAATACCGTTCTCCATGATGAGCATCAGAACCATTATAGACCAAAATATCTTTAACACACCTTCCAAACAAAGGGCTTAATTCACGTTGTAAAGCAACGATGTCTCCTTTGTCAGCGATGTTCGTCCAGTATGTGATATTACCTGGCCACTGACCGTTCTTCGATTCATCAGGCGGGGGCGTCAACCGATCAAAAATTAGATTTCTTATACCTAGAGGTGAACCAATTGATATAAAGCTCATCACATTAACTGAGTTGCGGCTCAACGCTTCATAGGCGACAACTGAGCCAAGCGAGTGTCCTATAACTACTCGTGTATCATCCTGTATACAATTGGCAACAGTATCCAGTACAGCTTCATGAACCAGCTCATCATTCATGTACCGGACTACTTGTTTTAGGTCCCCAACCATAAGGTGTTGTGATATATTGGCAAAGTATTTACTTTTAGACAACGCATTTAAAGCTCGTTGTACAGCCTGTGGATAACGCACTAAACTCTGGCTATCGGGATACTCTTCAGGAGAAGGTATTTTATCCGGTTCTACAGTAGCTGCTTCTTGCCATAATAATTCAAGAAGTTCTTTTTCTTCCTGACCCATGTCACTTTGTTGGTAACTTCCACCCGTAGACAGTGTTCCTTCTTTACGAAACAGGTGGCCATAAAAAGCGCATGCCAGATCGCTTTCTTGTGCTAGGTCACCTCCCGCTAAATGTAACCCACTTAAGAGGGCTGGCCACCAAGTTTTGTGTATAACTTTATCTCCAAGAAACTGCTGACCAATACCGTGAATTCCTACAATTTTAGCCATTGACTTGATGGTGTTGATTTGGTTGAAAAATTAAGAAGCATTTTGATTGAAAACTAATCCAATAAGTCCGTATGTGCTTTGTTATTAGACTGAGGTAGCTATAATATTCCATCAAGATTGCTTGCAAAAACATTACAGTTGGCAATTTGAAGGTTCGTCGCTGCCTCGTTGTGCCTTGCAGGAGGTGGTTGGCTATAATACGGCAGTCATGACAAATGCGCTACTAAGAATGAGTTATTTATGTACCGATTCATCTGGACAAGAATGATCTCGAACTCCCTGGTCAGGCCTCTGATACAGGTTATGTCTCTTTTACTTTATCTACCAAACCTGTTTACCTCCCCTCCTACTCTACCGGCAGTTTCCGGTCAATAAATGGGTGTGAATACTATTAAATGAACTCGTTATTTTGCTATCAATGAATGAGTTGTGTCAGTATCAGCTATCGCTGGAAACCGTTCACGAAAGCCTCCGATTCCGGCCGGAGCTGGCCAGGATGGAAATGGGGAATGAAGCAGTTACTGTACCAAAGCAATCAGTCCAATGAAAAGCCGAGCGAGCAGAAGCTGGACGCGGCTTTTTAAGACGATTTAGTGTACTGGTAAAATCACCTCTTTTCTCTTACCACCGAAGTTATTCTAGCACATAGTGACCGGATTCCAATAAAAATGTAATAGCTTGACAATCAGAAATAAGGATTTGTAAGGGACTCTTAACAGCCTTCACTTACCAGACCGCTCTTAGACCGCCATACCATGAAATCAACACAATCGCAACCCAAGGTCGCCACGGCTGATAGCCACCAGGCGCAGGCTCACCAAAGCGGTGCTCAGGGCGTTTCCCGTTCCGCCGTTCCTAACGGCATCAGCCTTCCCGTGCAGCGCCAACCCAACCGAACCGGCCGGCCTGATCAGCTCAAAGCGGGGGTAGAAAACTACTCGGGCCACAGCCTGGATGATGTAAACGTGCATTACAACTCGGCCAAACCGGCACAGCTACAGGCCCATGCGTATGCGCAGGGCACGGATATTCATGTTGCCCCGGGCCAGGAAAAACACCTGCCTCATGAAGCCTGGCATGTAGTGCAGCAAAAGCAGGGGCGGGTCAAGCCGACGATTCAGATGAAAGGTAGCGTGGCGGTGAATGATGATAAAGGGCTAGAGAAAGAGGCAGATGTCATGGGAGAAAGCGTATTAAAATCCGTAAATAAGGCTAGCAGGGAGAACTTAGTAAAGGAGACAACCGAACTCTTGGCGAATACACGTCAGTCAAGGAAAGTTTTATAAGCTGGCGGGGAAAGCTTTGATGTAGTTCAAAGGATGATGAAATTTAAAATGGGGCCAGATACTGGCGCTGGCAATGCCGGGGAGTTCCACCTTTCCGAACAGGAGTGAACTGCTAGACAGGAAACCGAAAGAAGGTTAGCCTATCAAACCGCAGTGACAGAGGCTAAAGAAGATTTAAAGAAGAAATATACGTATTTAGCTAGTAGGAACTGGCCAGAAAAATGGACAAAGCAATTGAAGGTGAAGGACCCGATGATTAAGATCGAAAAGAAATTATGCAGCGGGCCATAGATCTAATGATGTCCGTTCATCAAGCAGGCTCCGAGGATGATCGTGAAAGCCATACAACAAGCAGTTCATTGAAAAGATAACATGCATTGTCTGGGAATATTAACTAGAAAACCTTCCGTTGAGAGCTAGGTAACACTCATAAATAAAGTTTTATAGTTGGCTCACTTGTCAACAAATGCCACATTAGCACGGAACACGTGCTTGACTGGGTAAGTCAGGTAAGGTAACAGTAGCAATGCCGCGTGTATTAACAAAGATCACGTTTTTCCCTCTTTCGCTAACTCCCGCTTTATGCCGGTGACAACATCGGCCAGGCTAATTATTACATTTTCTTCCTCCCTGGATAATGCCGTCAAAACGCAGTAGCGCAACACGTTGATGATCGAGCCGCCAGCCAACGTGTACTTTTCAGCGAGCAGGCTAAAATTAACATCGTCGGCTACGGCTATAGAGTGAAATGTTTTACGCCAGAGTTGCTCCCGCTCGTGAGATGAGGGTATGGGAAAATGAATTATAGCCTGGAAACGGCGGGAAAAAGCTTCATAGAGGTTGGCTTTCAGGTTGGACGCCAGGACAATGACACCGGTAAAGTCCTCGATGCGTTGTAGCAGATACGACACTTCCTGGTTGGCATAGCGGTCGTTGGCCGAGGCCGTGGCCGTGCGCTTGCCAAACAGCGCATCGGCCTCGTCAAAAAACAGAATCCATTTCCGGCTCTGGGCCAGATCAAATACCCGTGCCAGGTTCTTTTCTGTCTCCCCAATGTATTTGGACGCAATCATCGACAGGTCAATCTTGTACACATCGTGGCCTGTAACCTTACCCAGTAGGCAGGCCGTCAAGGTTTTGCCAGTACCGGGTGGGCCGTAGAATAACGCCCGGTATCCCGGCTTGAGGTGTCGGCTCAAGTACGCGTTCTGTAGGATCTTGTCCTGATGTTCCAGCCAGGTCAGCAGCTCCTGCAATTCCGTCAGCACATGGTCATCCAGCACCAGATCGTCCCAATTGAGTGGGGTGGTTACCAAACTGGCCGGAAAATCGGGGCTGTAGTCGGGCTTACTGCGTTCACCAGTGGTCAGCATGGTGGCATACTCACTCGTAACCGTTAATGCACCACTCAACAGGGGTTCACCGGGCTCCGTAAGCTCCAGCCGCAAAATCCCCTGCCGTATCAACGGAGAGTCATGCAGTAGATAGGCTTGCCGCCGGATACGCTGGTCCAGATCATGGCCCGCCAGCAGAAACAGCGCCGTTTCGCCCGTGGGCAGAAAGCCTCCATGATTTTTGCCTTTTATACCACCAAACTCGGTAAAGCCCCGGTCGTAGGTGCTGTTTTTTAGGTAAAAAACATCAAGTAGGTGGGGTCGTTGTTGCGGAGTCAGCGCCAGGATCAGGGCCAGCCGGTCTTCCCAACGGAAGGCCTGCTCAGTTATCAGCGTAGCATAGGACGATGAATCCCCCGTCAGGTCGGGCGGCACAATGTCATCAATAGCCTCGTAGGCGCTGTCATTCTCGAAATGCTGTTTCAAGCGCGTTTCGATCACCGTCGCCAGCCAGGTTAGCTCCCCCTCCAGAGTGGCGCTGTTTTGGGTAATTTTATCTACCTCCATTGCACAGTTATTGGTTTGTCCATCCACGGCAGACGGATGGTGCTGATGGGCCAGGGCCGCTGGTCGAGCAGCATATCGAATGCTCGGTTGTCGACGGTTAACATAATCTGATCGGGCAGCCATTCCAGCTTACCCGACCGCATCAGAAATGACTGCCGCAACCCGTCGATGCTCGTATTTTTCAGAATGGGCCACTGGGCAATCACCGCCCGAAGTAAGTCTTCACTCAGAGCGCGTTCTTCAGTTGTCAACGCTACGTCCCGTTGTAGCGGTCGGCCCTGTTTAACGTTACAGAGCAATTTGTTCAGGACAAGCTTGAATTCAGGGGCCTGATCTTCGCCGGTGGCCATAAACTGAAGGAGATGAACCGCCCGTTCGGCATGGGCTGGGCTGGTAAACTGCCGTTCGGTCAGGTAGTCGAGCCGGGTAAACAACATATTCAGAAACGGCCATAGTAGCACCAGGCCAGCGTTTTCGATGTAGACCGTTTCGGTTGGTTCGGGTTGAGGAACTAACGGTTCATTATTTTTCGACATTGTGGATGTGTTCGTGGTTTCAATTGGCTTAAAAGCGGCTAACGCAGTCAGAAGCGCGGCTAACACACTGGTAAGTTGAACATTGGATTTTCTGACTGCCGCTAACAGTTTTCTGGCGGCCTGCTGCACATCAGCCATTTTACCCGTAGTCCTTACCTGGCTATTGGAGGTTAGCAGAGCCAGCATGAGTTTCTGGCTCGTGAAGGCGGATGGGTGCGTGGTCTGAATAAAGATCAGCACTACCTCAAACCAGCGAGTGTGCCCTGCTCCGGGTTGCACCAGACCCGCTCCAACGAGTTTCTGCCAATCGCTCAGCACCGATTCCAGTACGCGGTACTGTCCGGGGTAAAGCGTTTTCAGCATCAACAGAAACTGGTTGTCCGTCAGCAGGTCGAGCAGTCGGCTACGGGTCAGGGGCTGGGTTAGATACGGCCTAAGGCCCGGCCAAAGCGCCGACCCATGCGTTACCAGGAGCGCCGTTAGTAAAGCCGATGGTGGTATGTTTGGGGCGTTGGCAGCGGGCGTACCCGTTTGCAGGTACAACAAAACAGGCTCCAGGGCATTGTGAAGCCGCTGGGGAAAGGTCAGGGGTAATGGTTTTTCTGTTTTTGCCATCCCCAATTTCTCCCGCTCCCAGGCGGTAACGAGTAGTGCCCAAAAAGGGTCGCGCTGAAGAGCCGGAAAGAGCGTCGTCAGAGTAAACAGTTTTCTAAGTAAGGGTCGCCAGGGCAGGTTATGCCGTCGGGCAACGATTTGCAGCGTCGTTTCCAACTCAGTAGCAGAGGACGGACCCGCCAGGTGAATGTGTAACAGCGCTTCTTTCAGAAAAGCAGACAGCACTGGCGATACGTGTGTCGTTACCTGCCGGAGCTGTCCGGGCCAATGGATAGCCCCAATTTTACGGTAGGTAGGATTTGACAGTTCGTTTACCAGCTGATCAATCACTTGCTCAGTAGCCAGCAACGCGATTGAGGCTAAAAAAAGGGGCCTTGCCCGGTAGGCCCGAATGAATGTCAGCGTCTGTCGCTTAAACTGGTGGAGTGTTTTCGCCAGGAATC
>JAIVFU010000257.1 GCA_020829485.1 Nostoc sp. CHAB 5834
GGAATGAAAAGTCAACCTTGAAAATTATCGCAAAGTGCCAAATTCCAGATGACAATTTTACCAGCCAAATAGACTTTGCGATCGCAGCTTAATTTCCGCACCTTTTTTATGGTGACGTGTACTTAGTGCGGTCAACTAGATTTTTCGCAGCGCTCAGTCACCGCTTCGCTACAACTGGCAAGCGTAAGAAAACCAGCTAAGAAAGGCGACTTTGTAAAAGCTGTCAATCCCTTTTGGTAAAGGTTTCAGGTAGCCACGACTGCGAAACTTCCTTGCGAAGTAATGGCTCATTACTTAAATGGGTTGTCTAAAGAATTCTTGCAAGCGACCAATTGCAGATAAAACCATTTCAAACAGTTCATTTGGACTATTCGTACATCCACTGGCCCCTCGACGTTGCGATTCCGCCACTTGTTCTGGAGTCTTTGAACCAGCATAAATAACAAACGGTGTTTGATTTCCAATAGAACGTAACTTGTCGAGGAGTGTATAACCAGCTTGTGCATCAGGTGGCCGCCCCATATCTGAGATAATTGCATCAAATTGTTGTTGATTGAGCCTCTCTAATGCTTCTTCAGTAGAGACTGCCAGTACAAAATTGACTCCCACTGCTTCCAGTGCTTGTCGTTCATGAATATTGTTATCTGGGCGATCATCAACCCAAAGAATAGTCGATCTTTGTGCGAGTGCGTTATCTAGTCCTTGGCGTGACTTTTGCAATTCTTGACGCTTAAGCCTTTGCTCAATCTTCTCTATAGGTAGTATCCGTTTTTTTATAGCTTCGACATCCTTAGACTTCAGAGCTAATGATGCCTGATAAGCCTTTAGAGCTTCTTCAATAGTTTGATTAAATGGGTAGCCCTCTGCATTCAGCGTTTCAACTAGAGTATCCTCATATTCTTTCAATTGCCGCTCATACTCTTGAAAAGGTTGTAAAACTTCAACTTCAATCTTTTGCGCGTCTGATGCGGAGATGTTTAATTGACTCTGCTTACGGTCGAGTAGTTTACGGATAGGAATCGAAAATTTAATATTCCTCTGCTCTATCCATTGTTCAGCTTGTTGTTTTGCCCAATTATCAACTTCCTTGCGGTACTTTAATTTTGGGTCATTTTTAGGTGATTTTGCTAAAACAATATCAAATCCCCGATCTTTGAGAGTAATTATACGAGGGGTCATATTCTTATTAGCTGCATAAACTCTCTCGCTAGCATAGTAGTGTAACTCTTTTATTGAGATTTTGCCATCGTTGTCTAAGTCAGCAGCGCCAGTCTCAATTCCTTCAACTATATATTGAGTGTAAATTGAAATATCTTCACCCTTCTTTTCCAAAGAATATTGAAGGGAACTTGAAGAAGCTAATACGACTCGTCCTTCAGCACCGAGTTGATTCTCAAGTTCAGCATCTACAGAACTATCGTCCTTAAGTAGAAAATCTCCAAACGCACCGCTAAAACAGCAATCGAGAAAAAGAACGAAGCGAGTTACATAACTATCTTGAATACATTTATTAATTGATTCAGCAGAAACAGCAGTAGATCGAATTAACTTTTCCCTTTGTTTGCGAGTATCTTTAGCTGAGAAGTAAAGTTCTCGTCGCTCATCCTTGGCTCCGTGTCCTGAGTAAAACAGTACAGCTAAATCATCTGGTTTTCGCTCCATAAGCCAAGTTTCAATCTTTATCGCCATCTCAGATTGATTTGGATTAATCAAAGTTGTCACTTCAAAACCACCTATCTCCGGGTGTTCTAGCACCCGTTTCATAGCTTCCACATCCTTAGTGGGGGCAGACAGCGGTTTGAAACCCGAATCTTCCGAGTATTCACCAACGCCAATAAGCAAAGCAACTTTAACCATTTGACATCTACTGGACTATTGATTAACAACAGATATTTTCAATTTAGATAATCTTTCTACTGCCTGAAGTTGCTGCTCGAACTGCTTTTCGTTTTGGTACTCCAGCACGACTTTGATTCCATTTTTATTGTCTTCCCACTCCAGCTTGAGTGTTTTACCATTAAAACGTTCTCGTAAATAGTTCAGTAAAGCTTTAATGTTAGCTGCACTTACTTCTGCCTTGAGCAAACCTAATATAAATCCAGCGAAACCAGGTTTACCTTCTTCAGGTATTTCATCCTCCCTGACTAGCTCAACCTTGTTCACCAATTCTCCACGCATCTCATCAGCCACTCCACCAGTTAAATCTTCCAGACGTTCTGGAGAAAGTTGAGGGTCAAGGTTAGAGAGGTCAATAAATATTTGTATATTTTCCATATATTCTTTTTAGTTAGCAAACTTGAATTGTTAACTAGCTTACCAGTAATCCTAGTTAGGGGTTACTGTGCCGAAACGGGAAAATGCACGCTAAGAAATTTAATAAACCTCGACTGTGCAAGAAATATGCGAGACAACAGCTAGCTGAAACCTTTATTTATGAACCTTTTTAGCCAGTTAAAAACCAATTTTTCTTACTTTTTTCTTACTTGTGCTTAATTGCATAAATTGATAGGCTGCAATCCCGGTCGAATAACTATTTTAAATTCCCCTTTCTTCCATGTTGGCTTTGATAGCTGCTTCTAGGTCTTGCAATGCCGCTTCTATACTCCGGTAACTTGCCTTGCCTTCATAAACAGTGCCACCAAAATCATAGGCTCTAACAAAGGAGTTAATGTGTTCGCTCTCTCCAATTTCAATCCATCCGTGTTCTTCTACAAAGCGTGAAATATAAGGATATTTTTCTTCAAAGGTATTGGATTTTGGCATTTGCACTTTCTTAAAATTATCGAATCTCACCAAATTGCTCAATGTATTTTACTAAATCTTTAGTATGCCCCCCTTCACAAATTCGATCCAAATTCCCCACCAGGATAAACAATTCTCGCGCTCTGCTCACAGCCACATTGAGTAAATTAGGCCGCCGATTAATAAACCAAAGGCTATCAGTTGCAGAGCATTGGCGAGTCGAGAAAATTATCACCGACTTCTGACCACCTTGGAACGTGTGAACTGTGCCAACGCTCTTGTCTGAAAAATCTGACCAGCGAGATTTTAAACGTTGAGTCAGTGCATTTACCTGACGGCGGTAAGGTGAAATCACGCCAATTGTGTTTTCAGAGTCAGGAGAATTTAAGCAATAACCCGCCGCTAATAACTCCTCAATCAACGCTTCTACTGCATCAACTTCTGCCCAATTTACGTTATTCTCCAGTTTTCCTTCAACGTGGCAACCAATCTTTTTAGCACCCAAGCGAGAAGCTTTCGGTTCAGTTTTGATGACCATGCCGTAATTGCAAAGCGCTCGCAAAAATCAGCAAACGCTGTAATTAGAGATAAAACTTGGTATGAATTGTATATTGGTGGTGAGATTTACCCAAAACAAAAATAAACATTACCAGTTTACAGATCACAGTTATCTTAAGTTGTAATGGTGCAGGTAAACAAACTCACTTATGAGCCGAATCATCGCAGTCTTTAATCAGGCGGGAGGTGTTGCCAAAACCACCCTTACCCAAAACCTGGGCTACCACCTAGCACAACTGGGTCATCGCGTTCTGCTCATCGACATAGACCCCCAAGCCAGCTTAACTATTTTTATGGGCTTGGTTCCAAGAGACATAGAGCAAACTGTCAACAATGCCATTGTGGATGAACAACCCCTGCCAATTCTTGAGGGGATTCATGGTATGGATTTAGCCCCTGCCAACATCTCTCTCAGTACGGCAGAAATGCAATTGGTTAATGCTTCCATGCGCGACTTCCGCCTAAGAGAAGCTATTGAACCAATTGAATCCAATTACGATTTTATCTTAATAGATTGCCCTCCCAGTTTAGGGCTACTCTCTTACATCTCCCTTGTAGCTGCCACTCATGTTCTCGTGCCTCTGGAAACCCATTTCAAAGCCTTTGAGGGAACAGGCGAACTCTTAAAAACGGTTGCTACAGTACGCAACAAACCAAACCGCAAATTGCAAATAGCCGGATTTGTGCCGACAAAATACGATGCCCGTAACTCCCAGGACACTCGTACCCTAGCAGCCATCACCGAACAACTAGCAACTGCTGGAACAGTCTTTGCCCCAATTCCTCGCTCTACTGCTTTTGTTGATGCTTCAGAAGAACGAATGCCCCTTGCAGTTTACGAACCAAAGCACCCATCTGTTGCAATCTTGAAAAAAATAGCCGTTAGCATAGAATCCTTAAAATGAGACACACTAAAGCCAGCCAGCCCCTCAAAAGTAAAATTGAAGTACCTTGGGACACTACAGGCATAAACAACGCTGATTCTCAAGTGTCCATGCCATTAGACCAGATTTCTCTACCGCCGAATCAACCGCGTCGTTACTTTGACTCCGAGGCATTAAAACAGTTAACTGAATCTATCAAACAGCATGGTATCCTGCAACCCATTTTAGTACGCCCCCTTGATGGATCAAAACACGAATTAGTAGCAGGAGAGCGCCGCTATCGTGCTGCCTTAAGTATTGGGCTGAAAGTTGTCCCCGTCGTCATTAGAGAGTTAGACGACAACGCAGCTTTTCAATTTGCACTTATAGAAAACTTACTTCGATCAGACCTCAACCCAGTTGAAGAAACTGAAGGCATACTACAACTACTGGCTCTCAAACTAGGTCGAAACGTTGACGAAATTCCGCCATTACTACGCCGCTTGCAACACGAACGCAAGGGATCTGTTAAATCTTCCAATAACGTTATTGGAAAACGTGAATTTGACTCAGAGCAAGCTGACAATAAGGTACTTGTCAACGAGGAAGGCGAGAAATTAGATGATGACAATAACGTTATTGAGAAACCAGAAATAGATTCATCTGATGCTAACAATAACGTTATTGTCAAAGAGGAATTAGACCCCGATGAAACTGACAATAATGTTATTGTCAAAGATGAAGATGATAAATTAGACACTTCCAATAACGTTATTGGAAAGGACGAAAATGATAAGCAGTCAGACTCAACACTTGTAAATCCAGACCTAAAAATCGTTGAAGAAGTGTTTGATGGCTTGGGTTTAATGACTTGGGAATCATTCGCCAACAACCGGTTGCCACTACTAAACCTTCCAGAAGACATCCTTTCAGCACTACGCTTTGGCTCCCTTGAGTACACCAAAGCTAGAGCGATCGCCCAGATTCCGAAATTAGATGAGCGCATTGCATTTTTAGAACAAGCTCTTGTTCAAAACTGGTCTTTAAGCGAAATCAGACAGCGCATTACTGAAAATAAAACCCCAGCCTCTACCCCAAACACCGAATCGAACAACTACAAAGAGCGCTTTACTGCTGCGACCACCAAACTAAGAAAGTCGCGTATTTGGTCAGACCCTAAGAAGCGCAAACAGATAGAGAAACTACTTGCACAACTGGAGACGCTGACAAATGTTGAGTAACCTGGCATACCCAAACCAAGACGTAGAAGGCAAAATGCTCAAATATTTTTTATACTAAGCTTGTGTTCCTTTTTAAGTTTAAGTCCCCATGCTAGAGTCAGAAAAACTTACCCAGATAGTACAAGCTTGGTTAGGCTACATCAGGTTAGAAGAACTGACTCAAGCTCTTGTCGAGCGTTCTTCAGATATTTATTCAAAAGTATTAGATAAGGGAGTACAGCTTGTTGGCAACAAGCCAAACTCGAATTACTGCAAGCAGAAAGTCAAATTCAGCAACTCATAGAGCAAGACCACTTGAATACTGCTCAAAAAGTTACTGATACCGAACTGCGATCGCAACTGGATGTAGAAATCGAATTACTCAATAACGATATTGCTGCTAAGTCTTCCGAGTTACAAACCCTAACTGAACAGCTATCAAGTTTGTCTGATTATGCAAATTTTCCCCTTGATGCCTACCAGCAAATACGAGAAGAGTTATCCCAGGCAGAACGAGAACTACCAAAAGAGTCTGACTCCATCACCAAACGCGCCTTGAACTGGCTTAATGCTACTACCGATCAACGAATTTTTCGCCGCTTGGCTTTGCGAATCAACGCAGCTGTGTTAAACACCTTGGCGACAGGGCATCCTTTTCAGACCCCCCTTGACCACCCTAGTTTAACCATAGCCCAGGCTTCTGTTAACCAAAAACTAGATTTCTCACAACAATGGCAGAATCTTCACCAAAAAGTCACTGAAATTCAAACCCAACTAACAGCTTTAAATAAGAAAAGAGAGCTAAAACAAGCAGAACATCAACAAATTCAGAAACAAATCGATAGTTACCCACAAGGGGATTTCTATAATCTTTTTTACCGCGACCACCACCAATTACAGCTAGAACTGTTTCAACGTGCCTGGGCGTTTCTGTTGCAAGAAGTTCTCCGACGCAAGGAGAGCGTTATGAGGGCTTTAGAAACTTACGGCAGCG
>JAIVFU010000258.1 GCA_020829485.1 Nostoc sp. CHAB 5834
TTGAAAATTATGTTTGCAGTTTCATTTGCAAATAATGTGGTTTTGAGACCCCCCTTATTTGCAGTTAATGTGGTTTCAAAATCGCCTTGTTTGCGGTTTGAAGCGTTTATGTTTGCAGTTCACTACAGGTAGAGCTTACACCTATTTTGCTGTAATCAGCCGTATCAGTACCATCTCCACCATTTAAGGTATCATTACCTGCACTACCTCTAATAATATCATTACCACCACTGCCTGATAATTGATTATCAACAGCATCACCAGTAATAGTGTCCTTTTGATTTGTACCAGTTACATTAACAAAATTTTTCACCTTAACTGCAATTCGCGTTGAACCCCCAACTCTGATTTCTAGCCTTTCTTTAGATAAATCAGCTATTATTGATATATTTGTAGCATCAGTTGTCGCATCAATACTGTTAGCCTGTCCAGTAGCACCAATCAGGGTTTCAACTACATCATTAAATGTGTCAGTTCCAATTACACCTTTTTGGAAACCTGCTGGTTGAATTATTACAGGTTGTCCTAAACCGTTGTAATCAACAATATCGTTACCATTTCCACCAGTAATGGTATCATCACCTGCACTAGCGATAATTCTGTCATCCCCAGAAGTTCCGATTAGAATATCGTCCTCATCAGTACCTGTAATTATTGCCATAATCTTGCTTTGCCTGTTTTTGAGTAACTGCTGTATAGTAACTTTTTATCGGCTGTATTTTTCTGGAAAAAATGTTGCAGAATATAGCTATTAACTAAGATTTCGCCGCATACATTCTGTTCCTGGAGCGACCACAACGTATGCAGAAAGTCAAGGTTGCGACGAATTCTCTTCAGAATCCGGGGTTTTACTTCTTGCTCTCGTGCTGGAATGATGATCCGGCGAAAGCAGATTGTGATCAAGAAGTTGCTGGTGAAGTTTCCACAGTGGAGGATTGCGATTGTGGATGGGGTGTTAGTGAAGTGGAATGAGTAGCGATGGCGTACCTGCCATGAGCCAGTGGCGATCGCAATCACCTAAATTTAGCAAAGCTTTAGAAATAACCCTGTTTAGTCACTCTCGGAAAACAATAATCGAAGCAAGATTTTGAAACTTTGATTTAATCAAGCTTTGAGCCTTCATTTTCTAACAGTAACTAAATTTTGTAGCCAAAACCTGAAGATTAAAGCTCTCAAAGGCTTTCAGCGATTAGGTTCTCCCAGAATGAGAAAACAAGGATAAGAGAAGTACAATTGTTTACCAGGGGCAAGCGAACGCACTTCTCTGATTTTGGTGCAGCTTTATATTTGATGTAATGGTTCTTCTCGCTATAAGATGATGTAACAAAGCTGTAATTGAAGGTGAGTTAGTTGTCTGCTCTGTTTGTGATAAATTTCACTCTTACATTACACTGCACAAGCTCATGCTAATCCGTTCTGCTACGCCAGATGATGTACCCGCAGTTCTGCCAATGGTGGCGAAGATTTGTGCTTTACACGAGTCTTGGGATAATGCTAAGTACGGTTTTCTACCGCATCCAGAACAGCGTTATGAAAAATGGTTAACGCGAATGGCGCAAAACGAGCGCAGCGTATTTTTAGTAGCAGAAGATGAACGGCAGCTTGTAGCATTTCTCATCTCAGCAGTAGAGCAAGAGATCCCAATTTATTGCTTGCGGGAATATGCGTTTATTTACGATCTGTGGGTAGAGCCAGAATACCGTCAAAAAGGTATTGCCCGACAGATAGTAATGCTGTGTGTAGAGCGTTTTGAGCAAATGGGAATCAAACAAATTAGATTAGATACGGCAGTAGTGAATGAAAACGCTCGAAAGTTGTTTGCATCCTGTGGTTTCCGGTTCAGTAATATCGAAATGCTCCGAGAAATTTAAGTATTTGCTGTCAAAAGTGCGTTCGTTCTACAGCCCTTCTCCCAAAGGATACGGTACGCGAACGGGCATCAAGAAGGCAGGCGTTGGCGCAGGCATCGCTTACCGAGGGGCTTGCGATCGCACTTTTAAATTTGACTAATTAGGCATCCGCCAAGATATGGATACCGTTGGCGAATTCCCCAACGGTATCAGGTATGTGCAAAATCGGACACGTTCTTTTAAAGTAGCCCTGCCAATCCTAAATTTTTTTCAACAGGGTAAAGTTCCTGAGAAAAAATCTTGGACAGAAAAGTTGTTGCAGTACTACCAAAAATGCCAGATGGATTCAAAAATACGTCGCTTGCATCTAGCATTTCAAAAAGGTGTAGAGTTAGCTTTAAAAGAACTCATCGCTCAATAAAAATTATTTATTTTCCAAATGGATAGTAGCCTAATTTCTGAAGCTATTGAAAGATTGAACCAAATGGCTCGGCTCAATGTTCAAATCAGTTGGCGGTATTGCTCCTCAGATACTCCCGATGCCAATATCGGCATCTCTACACAAATTTTGAACTGGCCGATCGCTCAACTCAATGTCAAAGGACACATTACCATACCTGCTGGTGGTCAAGTGTTATGGCTTGCTCAACAATTTATTATCCCTCAAGATTTGCATGGCTATCCTTTGACTGATTTAGCATTACGGCTTGGGTTAACTTGGTGGGCAAAAGATGTCAAAATTTTTGTGAATGGCTCTCTAGTACAATCAGGAGATTTGTTCGATGCCTCAACCAGGGTATTGCTGATTCCATCTGTGAAAACAGGTGAGGAGATTATTGTTGCATTACGCTTGGTAAGTCCAGATAATGATCAAGGTGCATTGATGCGATCGCACCTTGTATATGAGTCTACCAGTGATGATCGCCTTGACCCTGGTTTTGTCGCTGATGAGTTAACTATCTTGCAGCGCTATCTAGAAACCGAAGCACCAGAAAAATTAGACAGTATGACACTTGCTGTCACTCTAATTAATTGGGCAGCTTTGCCAGATGGTCAATTCTTTGAGCAATCACTTGCAATTTTACGCCAAAACCTAGCTAACCTGTCAAGTAATGAGACGTAAATTAAGAAAGTTACCCGTAATAACAGTTTTGTTTCTCTGTCTAACTTCTCTAAATGTGCGCCGTAGCTTGCGGGGGGACAAAATGGTTTAGAATGCTTATATTGCAAAGAGTGTAGCAATTTGCTTGTTCTTGATAGAGCGCTTCCCAGTTCGGAAATTCTCGTCCGGTCATCATCTAGTCCCCTTTCTATTGAATAGGTGAATATAATAGCTACGATTTCTTCCAAAAACTCAAGTGATTAAAGTCAGCTAAATTGCTTTATGCTTTTGGCATAGTAGAGTAAACCGATTGACGTTGATGCAATACCTCAAACCATTGGCTCAATTTAGGATACTTGTGTGCCAATTATGGCCAAATCTGAAGCTGAGATTACAAAGCATCCGTGCGATGTATGGATTCAATCAACTCCTCAACTTCTTCTTCGTCCAGACATTGTTTCACTTGGGTGCTGAACCACTCAAATTCTTCCGGTTCTGTGTCCTTGACTCGGTAAACCAGTAATGTTCCTGCAACGCGGGCAAGAGTAAGAGGTGATGGAGAAACGTGGCTCAGTAGATCGCACGCATTCTGGTATATTTCCATGACTGATAATTCGGACAAAGGAGATCCCAACTGAGCAGAAAGCTGTTTTAGATTCTCCTGAATAGATGAATGGAAGCCTGGATCTTCGGGATGGGAAAGAGGGTTATTCATAATTGTCGTTCAAATGCCATTGGATTGGGACTGGAAGCAATTAACTTAAGACTTATTAATAAAATGTCATAGTTAAATTATCTCTGGTATTTGTAGTCAAAAAACTAAATAATTATAATTTCTGATTGTTTGTTGGGGAAAGTGGGTAATCTATCTGAATAGTTTAGCTACAATATTATATATGTCTGAGTATTTATTTTCAAAGTTTAGAAGTAATGAGTTTGAGGATTTGTATCAGCAGTTATCTGAAGTTTTTACTATTCCACAAAACCACTTATCTCCGCTGAAATAATGCGAAAAGAGTTTGAGACAGAAGGCTGCCCTGAACACACTCTTTCTAGAGATATTTTTCGTTCATCTAATGAAAGGTTTCAAAAATCCTATGATGACAGTTGGGTAATCGGAGTGGATATACCCAGCATACTTGAACAAAATGATAATCTTTTGGAGAAAAGAACAGTTGTTATACTTGGACAAGACCCTCGACGGCAAAGTAAAGAAAGAGTAGAAAAAATTACTATTGGAACGCCATACGCTTTACATCTAAACTATTGCCGTGAAAAACATCGCAGTACAAGGCTTTACTTTGACATGATCAGAGTTTTACTAAATGAGGGATATCGAGTTTATTTGACAGATGTGTTTAAAATTTGGGTTAGCGAGTCCAATAATGGAAACCATAATATTCCTCTAATTAAACAAGACCAAGAGCGTTTCATTAAAATTTTGAAGGCAGAGTTAGAAATTTTTGAACCCCTTGCTGTTATCACTTGGGGACAAGTAGCAACTACAACAGTAAACAGCATAGGGTTAAGCGGAAATCATTTTGAGTTCCCTCATCCTAGCCCTGCAAATCATAAAACATGGTCTAACCTCATGGGCAAGCCAGCAACAAGAGCAAATCGTATTAATTTTTGGCAGGAAAAAGTTTTGGCTTTCTTGAATAAGTTATAGTGCTAGATCAAGATTCCCTTGCATTGATACTGCCAAGCGACCAATTATTTTCTGAAAACGGGGACGCATAATCTGCGACTCGCTGCCATCCCCACTTATAGGCAGTGTCAACTAAAATTTCTTTACCATTGCGGAACTTAATAAATTCCTGCCCGTGGTCGTAAAATATATCTGCAACCAGTTGATTACGTTCGTCGTAACCCCACTTATCCACTGCTGCCCTCCACCAGCGTTTTCCGGGAGAGAGCAACTGTTCAAGTTCTAAATACTCCGGCTTCCAGTACTTGGTGCGCCATTGATTTGCTAGTGCCTCGATTAGTATTGCAGTCGGGTAGATCGGTTTTAGGTTTTCTTCAAGCCAGAGTATATAAACAATTGCGCTCCTGAAAGCATCTTCTAAACCATAGCTTGATGCTTCTAGAGTGTCTTGGAGTTGCTCGTCATTAAAATTTACGCCGAGCGACCGCAGTGCTGGAGCGTACAAATCAAATAATTCTTGTTCTACTGAATCGGCAGACCAGAACCACATAAGAAAAAGAAAACTCCTGCTGGGTGGCTAAATAAAATTTAGCATTTAGCGTGCTTCGTGTTGATGTGGAAACTTTTGCGATGTCTACGGGCTATTCGGCCAGCAATTCTTTGTCCACCTGAATTTGAGTACATCGCTGATGGCAATAAAAATTACATCGCTAATCGCCGATTTCCATACCATTGGCTCAAATCATCCTCAATCGTCTCAAGAATCGCGATCGCCTCAGTTATCGATTTTGAAGAAGCAGCTAAAAGTGTAAACGCTTGCTCAACCCGTTGCTGATAGTCAGTAGGGCAAATAGTAAACTTAGCTGCAATTGCCACTGCCCCCTTTTCATTCAACAGGTAATCTTCATTAAGGGCGAATAAAACCTGATTCATACACGCCACACTGCGGAAACAACAACCTGCTGCGTAAACGACATCATCGCGTGCAATCGCCTTTTTTGCAACCACCAGCGAGAAACTTATTTCCCAGGCGAAAGTATCAACAGTTGCCTGTTTTAGCTGCCCTGGATAGGGCTTAGTTTTGACCTTCAAAGCTTCTAAAACACCATTAGGGTCGTAAAGCACCTGACAAATAGCAATTTCGCCCATATAAATCGAGGATACAAAACCATGAGGATGTCCTGGTTGGTAATCAATAGTAATTTGTCCAGCATGGCAATTATCAATCACACGATTTACCTTCGCCAAATCACGATAGAGAAAATCTACACCTACACTTTGAACTTGTAGCCAACCGCCGCCGTTAATCCACTTTCCCCATTCACCAATCGCAGTAATTAAATTGACGCGACCTTTATCATCAAGCTCAGAGGCGAGGCGATTTAGAGCAATTAAATCAGGCGGTTTTTCTGAATTATAATAAATTCCCAAATCCACATCTGACTTATTGGTGTGGTTGCCCCGTGCCCGTGAACCGCCTAATGAGATGGCTGTAATTCCCTCAATTGACCGCAAACTTGAAACAATATGGTTGATGAATTGAGGCGATTCCTGATTCATAGAGCGATTGTTACATTACTATCGCTGTCATTTTATATTTTAAAGGCATCGCTACTTAAATCGATAATGCGATCATTGGTGACAAGTTAAGGAAAAGAGGAAATTGTCAAGGGTAGTATTTGCAGTAGTCAAAAATCGTGTAAAACTCAGTATAGACAAGTGATTGAGCGATTGTGACTAGCCATGACTCAGAGC
>JAIVFU010000259.1 GCA_020829485.1 Nostoc sp. CHAB 5834
ATTTAACTTTTCATTTGAAACATACTCGACCTAATGTTTACTAAGCCTGCAAACTCATCACAGAACGCTAACCGTCCCTTATTTAAAGCGATGACTCGCAAACAGATTGCGTTAAAATACGGCGTGTCGACCAAGACACTTAGTAAATGGCTTGATGAAGCGGGACAAAAATTGCCGACCGGTAAACTACCTCCTGCGCAAGTAGAAAAGATTTGGACTGCGTGTGGAGAGTGGTAAAGTCGGCTGATTAGGACAGCATTGAGTTTCAATTTTATGACTGTCTCATGCCTAAAAAGGCGTCCCATACTGTCCCAGATACGAAACATGAGCATAAAATGGCACTTTTACGCCTGTCCCAGCCTAAATGAGACACGTCCATTATGACTCGTATTACGTTTGTCCCTAATCAACTACTACTATGACAAACGAACAGATTGAAGAAGCACATCAACTACGAGAACAGGGGTATAGCATTCGGGACATAGAAAAGAAAATTGTACCAAAAGTGTCTAGGTCAACTCTCGACCGAATGTTCCATGCTGACGCTCCTATTATTAGCGAGACACCGGCACCAGCCTTTGGTAAACGTCCCGTTACAGCTGAAACAGTCGAGCTGGGTAAGCTAGACCTTACATTAACCCACGAACGTAAAATGGCTGAATTAGAGATTCGCAAGGAGGAACAAGCTTTACAACGTAGGCAGATGGAGCTGGACTCCGAACGAGTCAAAAACGAGCAGCGGCTTCTTAACATCCGAGAGCAGCAATTTGACCGAGAACAGCAGGAGAACGAAGACCGAGTTAGAAATCAGAAAGAGTTACTGACAGGAAAGTTTAATCGGGTGATCCGTGAATTACTAAAAAATTGTCAAGATGCCACATGGTCTGAGGAAGAAGTAGACGATTACCTCGAACGAGCCAAAGCCCTCAAGACTAAAGTTGGCCGATTCTGTGAAAAGCATGTGGTAGATGAGGATGGGCTGGCCATCTGGCATAATATGGCAGACTTGACAAAGTTGATCGAGCAGACGAAAGAAGATAATACTAGTTTCTTCGGTTCTAATGTGTCCTTCGATTTTGAGAAAAAGCAGATTCAACAAATCAAATCTTGGTTAACAGAAGAATTTGATGCCCTATATACCAAGCCCACTAAAGAGTCTACTGCCAATATAGATGAGGATCAAGACGACGAGAATGACGATCAAGACGATGAAAAATCACGGAATGACTTCGAAAAAGAAAGCGAGTTGGTCAGCGCCTTCAACGAGTTGGTCGCAATACTGGCCGGTAACTGCGATAATGAAGATTGGACGATAGCTGAATACAAGGAATACATTGCCAGCATTGAAACATTTCAGGAAGAGTTAACTGACTACATAGAGACGCTAGATAAGTCGTTCGATGCCGACAAACAGGCCATTATCGTCTGTACTGAAGAGCTACTTGACTTTGTAGTCGAACGCACCGCTATCGTTAAGGAAACAGGCAATAAGCTAACGCTGCATGTCAAAGGGGACGCAAAAAAATGGTTAGATGATTTGTCACTCGATGACTTCTGGGTTGAAATTGAAGAGGATGATTGAGATGAAATTAGCCAATTTCAACCCAGTGATATGCGTTAATTATTGACGTAGCAATCATATACTCTGAACAGGCACCTTCAAGTAAGGTGCCTGTTACATTTTGGGCGATCGAATAGTCTAGGAAAAATATTACGCCCTATAACATAACAGTGGGGTCAGCCCTCAAAGCATAGAGATTCAGAGTGTGGTAGCAACAACTGTAGAGTGACCGGCGAAAAGGACCGTATTAGCCAGATAATTTTCATTCGTGAAACCGACGATAAATGCCGGGTAGAATATGCCAGGAAAATTACATAAGTTTGGTTTTCCCCGAACAATCTCTGAAATGCCTACTATTTACGCTTATCTCCGGGTCTCAACTGAAGATCAAGACATTGAAAAGGACCGGCTGTTAGTGCTCGAATACGCCAATCGAATTGGTATGGGGCCGGTTAACTTTGAGAGCGAAAAGGTGAGCGGCAAGGTTAATTGGCAAAAAAGAAAGGTGGCTAATCTTATTTCGCAGCTTCAACCAGGTGACCTACTTATTGAGCCGGAGATGTACCGCATTGGCCGGAGCACCTTAGAGATTCATCTAATGGCCGACGCCATACGGCAACGAGGGGCGGTGCTGCATTTGATTCGAGAAAACATCATACTGGATGGCTCTCCAATGGCCGACTTAATGTTGTCTTTTTTAGCAGGTATGGGTCAGTTTGAGTTAAGACTTACCTCAGAGCGAACAAAAGCGGGGTTGCGCAAAGCTAGGGCGAGTGGCAAGAGACTTGGTAGACCTAAAGGTCCAGGCAAGTCAAAGTTAGATGAAAGGGAAGTAGAGATCCGAGCATTACTCGCCAACGGCTCAACCAAGAAATTCATTGCCAATCGCTACGGCTGCTCTCAGAGCACCTTGCACGAGTGGATTGCAAAAAAGTTGATAACAGCATAAGTTGTCCCAAATCTTCTTATTAAGGACCCTACACTTCATTAAATGTCATCACTCATTCGCGATAACTGGCCAAAAGGTACCCGTGGCTCAGTTGGCGGCTTCCTCGACGACCAAACCAAGCCCGATTCTAAGCTAGCTATAGTTTCAGCTTATTTTACCATCCACGCATACCATCATTTAAAAGACCGACTTAACAAAATTAAAGAGCTTCGCTTCCTGTTTGGTGAACCTAACTTCATCCTTGATGACAGTAAAACGTTTCGTGCCGCAAAAATTGAGATTGATGCTATTCGTTTAGACAATACAATAAAGCAAAAAGCTATTGCCCGCGATTGCGCCACATGGATTGAGGAGAAAGTGCAAATCAGGTCTATGGTGAAGCCTAACTTTTTACATGGCAAACTATACCATATCCAGCAAGCTTCGGGGGTGGCAAAAGCCATCGCTGGAAGCTCAAACTTTACGGCCAGTGGGTTAGGGTTTGGGAATCGCCCCAACATGGAATTGAATCTTATCGTTGACAGTGATTCTCAGCGGGAGGATTTACTCGATTGGTTCGATTCACTATGGAATGATCAAACAGGCCTTGTTGAAGATGTAAAAGCTCAGGTATTAAAATACCTTGAACAGCTCTACAAAGACACTTCACCAGAGTTTGTCTATCTTAAAACCCTCTACCACATCTTTGAAAACTACCTAAGTCAGCAACAGCAAAGTAGTTTGTTTGAGGGTAAAACGCGCTTCACTGAGTCGGAGGTATGGAAGAAGTTGTACCTCTTTCAACAGGATGGCGTGAAGGGTGTTATCAACAAAATGGAGCAGCATGGAGGCTGTGTGCTTGCTGATAGTGTAGGCCTTGGCAAGACGTTTGAAGCGCTGGCTGTAATCAAATACTATGAGCTAAAGAACAAGAGCGTATTGGTGCTATGCCCCAAAAAACTCACCGATAACTGGACGATTTACCAAGCCAAAAAGAATTCGGTCTTGAACCCTTTACAGGCCGACCGGCTCAGCTACACAGTTATGTATCATACCGATTTGGGCCGCACACAAGGCAAGGCACAGGCGGATAATATTGATATCGAAACCTTTAATTGGGGGGCCTACGACCTGGTGGTTATCGACGAGTCGCATAATTTCCGTAACAACACAGTTGGTAAATACGACGCCGAGGGTAACCTGATCAAAAGCCGCTATGCCCGACTTATGGATGATATTATCCGGTCGGGTGGGCAAACTAAGGTGTTGTTGTTGTCAGCCACGCCGGTTAACAATACCCTTAAAGACCTTCGTAACCAATTATATTTTATTACTGGTGGCTCTGACACAGCACTTGCGGAGTCGACGGGAATAAAGCATTTAGGCAATACGTTGTCAACGGCCCAAAAACAATTCTCGGACTGGGCCGATCCAAGAAAGACGCCCAACCGGACCGTGCAGGGGTTGATGGAAAAACTAGATAGTAGCTTTTTCAAACTCCTCGATGAACTGACCATTGCACGATCGCGAAGGCACATCCAGACATTTTACGACATGGCCGCGATCGGGAAATTTCCTGACCGGCTCAAGCCGATTGCCGTTTACCCGGAAATGGACACTAACCATCGGTTTCGCTCGTACGATGCCATCAACCGCGAGATTTCAGCTTATAAGCTGAGCTTGTTCAACCCGTCGGCCTATCTTATCGATGCATTTAAGAGCCAGTACGGCGAACGGATTGACACCCAGAAAACGGCCAACTTCTCGCAGGAAGTACGCGAGCATTTCCTTATCGGAATGATGAAGGTAGGCTTTCTGAAACGGCTGGAAAGCTCGGTTAAATCGTTTGGCCTATCGATGGAACGGACTATCCAGAAAATTGAACAGCTCGAGGCCAAAATAAAAGCTTATCAGGCTAACCCCGTGCAAACAACGCTTGAGCTGGAAGAACTGACCGTAGAAGCGCCCGACGATGAGGACGTAACGGCTGTAGAAGATGCGTATCTGGTGGGCGGCAAAAAGAAGTTTGATCTGGCTCACATCAATACCGATGCCTGGCTAAAAGACCTAAGCGAAGACAAAGATAAGCTCATTTCGCTATCTGATTCGGCAGCAGCCATCACACCCGAACGCGATGCAAAACTACAGGAATTGAAACGACTGATTGAGGGCAAAGTGCAAAACCCGCTAAATACCAATAACCGTAAGGTCATTGTGTTCACAGCCTTTGCCGATACGGCCCGTTATCTCTACGACAATCTGAATAGCTGGGCCAAAAAAGATTTTAGTATTGACTCAGCCCTAGTGTCGGGGGGCAACGGTAGCAACCAAAGCACCTTTCAGCCTAAGGGCTATCTGCGGCAAACTGATTTCAACGCTATTCTTACCAATTTTTCGCCCCGCGCCAAAGGCCGCGACAAACTAGGCAAGTCAATGCCACAACAGGGTGAAATCGATTTGCTGATAGCTACCGACTGTATTTCAGAAGGGCAAAACCTTCAAGATTGCGACTACCTGATCAACTACGATATTCACTGGAACCCCGTACGCATCATTCAGCGCTTTGGGCGGATTGACCGCCTTGGCTCGGTAAACGACAAAATTCAACTCGTCAATTTCTGGCCCACTAAAGACCTCGATCAGTACATCAACCTGAAAACCCGCGTGGAGGCCCGTATGGCTCTGGTTGATGTAACCGCTACGGGCGAAGACAACCTTCTGAGCAACGAACAGATCGAAGACCTGGTAGAACAGGATTTGAAATACCGCGATAAGCAGTTGAAACGTTTGCAGGAAGAAGTGCTGGACCTCGAAGACCTGAACGAAGGGGGAGTATCGCTCACCGATTTTACGCTCGATGATTTCAGGATTGAGCTGATGCGGTTCATCGAAAAAAACAAACAACAACTCGCCGACGCGCCACTGGGGCTCTATGCCGTTGTTCCATCGCCGGTTGGTAAACACGCCCACCTGCGTGAAGCCGGTCAGCTAACCATTGCCAACAACGACGCTATTAAGCCAGGTACGTTGTTTTGTCTGCGCCAAAAAACCAATGGTACCAACGCAGTCTCCGAACAACAGCAGGTAAACCCATTACACCCCTATTACCTCGCTTACGTCTATAACGACGGCACGGTTAAGTACAGCTACGTAAACGCCAAACAGATTCTGGAAGTATTCCGGCTACTCTGCCAAGATCAGACAAAAGCCTACGAAACCCTCTGCGACTTGTTCAGTGATGAAACAGATAAAGGAAACAATATGGCGGGTTACTCAGCTATGATGAAACAGGCAGTTGAAGGGGTAGTGACAACGTTCCAAAAGCAGGCCAACCGGCAGTTAGTATCCGGGCGGGGCGGTGTTTTGATACCGGCCAAAGAGCGAGTAACTTCAACGGATAATTTCGATTTGATTACATGGTTGATTATAAAATAAGCCGCACCGGAACTGAAGAATCTAAACGAACGATACAACGGGCTATCGAGGGGTTCAAAGCAGGTACTATTTTCAATAATAGTCTACGCCTGTTTAATGCATTAGGTTATAATACTGAACGGCAGAACCCGCTTGATGAACCCACATTTACCTGTCTGGACGAGACTTATGGTATTGGCAACCGAATCAATACAGAGAAGGCCCTGGTAAACCAATGGCAGGAAGTGCACCTGCTGTTTCAGCTAACCGAAGGGGAAATGAACCGGCAAATGGGTTTGTTCGATTCGGGCCGGGTGGATAATACCATTATCGAAGCGTATTTGTTCTTTGCCATTCAGCTTAAACCGGGACAGGCCTATTCCCGCACTAAGCTGGCCGAAATTACCCGCGAGCTGAACCGGGCTT
>JAIVFU010000025.1 GCA_020829485.1 Nostoc sp. CHAB 5834
GCAAAACACGGCTGTGATAAAGTCTTCCATAGATAACATTTGTCCCACCCCTGCAAGAGATAACAATCACAATCTCTGGCTTAAGCATAGGGTGGGATTTTCATCTAGGGAAAGTTGCACATCGCGTTACTAATACCAATTCAATTAATGATTGCAACACATCCTTGGGTAAAGACGCGATGAATCGCGTCTCTACAGATGGTCAACCCTTACTTAGTCTTCTTTAGAAGACTTGAGCTATAAGCCTCAGAATTCATTCTGAGGCGGTCGTGGGGACTGGTGCAAGTTCTGAGTTAACCTCTTACTGGAACTTCAAATTTAGGAAATTATGCAGAAAGCATCTGCCACACATTTGGCATCTAACGATCGTCAGGCTGCGACAAAAGACATTAAACTACTAGTTTTGGATATAGATGGCACGATCGCAGGGCATTCTAACACCATCAGCGAACCTGTAAAGCAAGCTATTATTGCAGCGCAAGCACGAGGAATTCAAGTAGCGATCGCTACAGGTAGGATGTATCGTTCAGCCTTGCGCTTTCACCAAGATATCGGCTCTACTTTACCATTAATGGCCTATCAAGGAGCCTGGATTCAAGATCCGATCACCCAAAAAATTCATCGCCATTGCGCTGTTTCCAGGGAAATCGCCCACAAACTACTCGACTATTTTGAACAACCTGAGTTGCGATCGCTCCTATCTGTCCACTTCTACATCAACGATCAACTATACGTCCGTGAAGTAACCAGAGAAACCCAAATTTATGCAGAACGTTCTGATATTACCCCGATTCCCGTGGGTGATTTGCGTCAAACCTTAACGAATGAACCGACAAAAATTCTTGCTTTGTGCGATGACACAGATGTAATCGACAAGCTATTGGGGAATTTGCGCCGCCAATACACACCGGCTGAACTTTATCTGACAACATCTGTTGCTACCTTCTTTGAAGCAACTAACGCCTCTGTGAATAAGGGAACTGCTGTACGTTACCTAGCCGAAGAATTGCTGGGATTAGAGTTAGCCAATGTTATGGCGATTGGCGATAACTTTAATGATGTAGAAATGCTGGAGGATGTTGGACTTGGTGTAGCTATGGGTAACGCACCAGCAGGAGTGCAAGCGATCGCGCAGTGGGTAGCTCCCAACGTAGAGGAAGATGGAGCAGCAGTAGCAATTGAAAAGTTTTTGCTGTAATGAGGGAAATTTTTCAAACCCAACCCATATAAATCAGAAAGGACACCGACGACTGGCCGTGTTTCGTCTCGGTGTCCTAGCTGGTTCGCTCCTCACACACCTGTTAATGTAGCCGAGGTGATGCATTGAGTCAATAGATATATAAAAGTTTTTATTTTGGCCTAAGCGACATTACCAATTTATAACTCCAAGGGGGCAAAAACACCCAAGTTTTCCTCTAGCACAAATCTTAATACTGACTGAGTAGCCATAAGCAATCCGAGTCTGGCTTGGGCTAACTCTGGTGAAGTAATTTTCACCTCACCCCAAATCCGGCAATTAGACCAAAACTTTTCAAAAGCTTCGCTCAAACTCAGCGCTACTTTTTCCCATTTCACAGAACCCTTAACATCAGGGCATTCTATGTTGTCTACCACTTGTATTAACTCACCAATTAACCGACGCTCATCTGGGTGATTTAGCCGCAGTGTTCCGTCACAATTAAGCCAAGGTAAAGGATTAGGAGAAATAACACTCCAAAAAGCTGGACTATTATTTGGAACTGGTTCTCTAAGTTTAATTAATCCCTCTCGATGAGCCAGAAGCACTAGCGAACAGCAACGTGCATGGGCATATTGAACAGCAAACAAATTGGGCATTGGGCATGGAGAAGAGGCAGAGGGGCGGGGTGCAGGGGGCAGAGGGGAATGAAGAGGCAGAGGGGCGGGGTGCAGGGGGCAGAGGGGAAAATTCTTCTCCCCTGCTCCCTGCTCCCTGCTCCCTGCTCCCTGCTCCCCTGCTCCCCCACTCCCCTCTACAAGACTTTGTAACCAAGTCGCTAACATCGAGTTAGTTAATTCAAAATGTATCAAACCAGGGGGAACTATTTGGATACTAAAAACGTCTCCACAAATCCCTGATATATCTGAGGCGATCGCACTGGCAAGCTCTATCGCTTTTCGATTCTGAGATTTTGATAGTTCCAAAGACACATTTGAGGTGTATAAAACTCTATTATCATCTCTACCTTTATGTAGAGTAATTTTTTCGTTTTTTATGCATTTATTTTCTGCTTTATAAGTATCATTGCTTAGTGTTATTATTAAATAACTGTATACTAACTGTTTGATTGATGTATATTTGCTAACTTGTAATTTATAATGCACGTAATATTATTTAAATAATCATGTAAGATATATTTGTTACTTTTTTTGTCATCTATCTTGCGATATAAATTTAATTTAGATAAAGAAAAATGAGAATAGGATAAAATTTGATGAATAATCGATGAATAGTAAGTAAATTTTACTACCATCATTGTACAGTAGGAAGTATAACAAAAGAGTAGAGAGTAATTTGCTTTCTATTCTTTGTATTGGCTGGCGCTGTTAGGCGTTAAGCCTGCCTCGCCAACACAAAGACACTCCTTGCACCCTTTTATTTACGTCTTTGTCTTCAGCCGAACGCTCTTTGTTACCTATGCAATCTCCATCCTCCTTTTCTGAGGCATCACGGCCTTTTTTAACTTGGCAACGCATTCTTGACTGGGCTCAAGAACACTACCGCTGCCGTACCTTTAGCAAAGATGAGCGCATTCCAGCCCGGCCTGGATTGCTATATTTGGTGCAAAGGGGTGCGATCCGGATGGTAGGAACCGCCCAAGTTAGTGCGACTGCCAGCCAGCTAACGTCTCGACGAATTAACAGAACCCCAGAAGAAGCGTTCTTGGGTTTTGTGGGAGCGGGACAGCCATTTGAAATTGTTGCCCAATCACCATTCACACTCCAGTCTTACGCCCATGTTGACCAAACTGCGGTGTTGTGGATGTACTGGCATGACTTAGACAACTGGCCTCACTTCCGTCGTGAAGTCATGGATGCCTTTAGGTATCAGCACCAGCGTAAGCTACTGTGGCTGAGTGCCTTGGGACAACGCCGCACAATTGACCGACTCTTAGGATTTCTCACATTGTTAATTGAGGAATATGGAGAGCCAGCAATGAGCGACACTGATCCTGATGTGATTCGCGGTTATTGTTTGCCCTTCCCCCTCACCCATGCCCAAATTGGGAGCGCGATTGGTTCCACTCGTGTTACCGTCACTCGCTTGATGGGTAAGCTGCGTCAACGTGGCTTAATTCTGACTCAAGGCGATAATCTCATTTGCTTGCCAGCAGAGTCGATTAATAGAGCTGGTTAAAGCACAGTTCAGAGCGGCGATTTCCGCCACTCTGTCTTGAGCGCGATGGGCCACGCCCCGCCGGAGACGATCGCAAGAGTCACCGAATTTTTACAAACCCAGCTTGCCTAATCAGTTCCTGTCCCTGCTCAGTCAGCAGTAAGTTGGCGTAAGCGACACCTGCTTGCTGCTCAGTCTGACCATTCTGTTTGACCACCACAAACAGATTGCGGGTAATCGGGTATTTTCCTGATTGGAAAGCTTCAATGTTCAATTTGTTCCGTTTACCAGGACATTCGGACGGGAGGACAGATGGTTCTTGGTATGGAGCAATGTATTGCCCTTGCGTTCGCCCCAACGGCAAGGCTTTGATTGAGCATTGAGGAATCACCTCTGGGGCAGAAGCGTAATAAATGCTACCAGGACTACCAGCCAATTTTTGCAAGGCTTGGGTGGTTGTGGAGATAAATTCCACCTTGGGGCTGAAAGGTTGACCACCCAAGATATCTTGGACAAAAAGTTCCACTGTACCGCCATCAGCAATGCGGCGAGAATACGGCTTAATCGGGATATTGGGGCCACCCACCTGGCTCCAATTATAGATTTTGCCTGTGTAAATTGACTTTAACTGGTCTACCGTTAGTCCTGAGATATTCAGGTTGGGATTAACTGCAACTGCTAAACTATCAATTGCCACAGGAATTTGTTTTAGAGTGAACCCACGCTGCTGGGCACGGCTTAATTCCTGATCTAGAACTGGTCGAGAAGACTGGGCAAGGGCTAGTTGACCGTCTATCAGAGATTGGATGCCAGTACCAGAACCAGGAGATGTATTACTAGGTTCTACATAGCGCAGCCGAAACTCTGGCCGCGCCGCTTGAATTGCTGAATCAACTACCAGCCGAATCGGTGCCCAAGATGTACTGCCACCGTAATTGAATAATCCTGTAGGAACATCCTGTACTGTAGTGAAAGTATTGCCACTAGGCTGTTCTGATTCAGCTTGGGGCGTTTTGGTGCTACCAAAATTAATTGTATTTAGGTTAACACCAGACTTTTTAGTAAACCACCAAAAACCGCCAGCTATTAGCCCGACGGTGATTAGGATGGATAATACAAGAATAGTTGTTTCATTTTTTTGGGACATAGTATAATTACCCGCGCGTCCATTCAATACAAGTGCTTGACTTGATAGGTGCTTGCTACTTGAAATTGTATTGGGAGGACGGGTGTTTTGTTGGCGAATTCTGACAAATCCTAACTTCTGACTACTTTAGAAGCGAAGATATAATAATTTCACCTGGATTATTCGTCTCTTATCTCAAGGCTTGAGTATTTGTGAAGATCAGTTGCTAGGTTTGATTTGAGCGATAAATCGCTCAAATCAAGGACTAAAGTCTTTACTACAAACTTTTATAACCCTTCAGAATTAATGAGACAGACCACTAGTTGACATTAAGATTTTTGCCTATAAAACTCAATTTCTCATGTTGAGAGTTTTTTTTAGGTTAAGTATTGGTTAAGTTTTAATTTTTTATTATTTGATTATTTTGCTAAATTTAACCGCTTTGATCATTTAATTCTGACAAATCCAGCCTTTTCGATCAGTTCTTGACTCTGAGGTGTCAGCAGCCAATTTGCATAAGCAACGCCTGCTTCTTGATCTGTTTGACCATTCTGTTTAACTATTACAAATAAATTGCGGGTAATTGCATAGTCTCCACTACGAAATGCCTGACTATTCAACTGATTACGCTTACTAGGACATTCCGATTGAGGTATAAAGGGTTCTTGGTAGGGTGGCACAAATTGACCGCTTGTCCGCCCTAGTGGTAGGGATTTAATTGTACACTGAGGTACAACCTCTGGGGCAGAAGCATAGTAAATTCCACCAGGAGTTGCAGCTACTTTTTGTACTGCTTCTGTGGTCGTACTAATGTAATTAACGTTATTACCAAAATTCTCTTTATTTAAAACATTTTCGACAAAGAACTCAACTGTTCCCCCAGCTTCTTTGCTGCGAGAGTAGACTGTAATTGGTAAATTTGGCCCACTCACCTGTTGCCAATTAGTAATTTTGCCAGTGTAGATATCTTTTAGTTGAGCGACAGTTAAACCAGAAATATTAAGATTTTGGTTAACTGCGATCGCAATTCCATCAATCCCCACCGGAATTTCTTTCAAACTAAATCCTTTTTCTTTAGCTTCGGCATTTTCTTCTGCCTTAACTGAGCGAGAAGATTGAGAAAAAGCTAGTTGATTATCTATCAACATCCGAATGCCAGTTCCAGATCCTGGTTGACCGGAAGCAGGTTGAGTATAGCGTAAAGTAAATTGAGGGCACAGGCTTTCTAGTACAGAGTCTACGTCTTTACGAATAGGTGCCCAGGTTGTGCTACCACCATAGTTGAATGTTCCTTCTGGGAGATTTGACACGTTACATTTGTTGTTGACAAACTGTTTTGTGGAATTATTTGTATTGCTACTCCCCGAAGGTTTAGCAATAGTTCCATTTAGTTGCGCCCACCGTTCCATAAAAAACCATAAGCCACTAAAGATTAAGCCAATGGTGATGATAGCAGCTAAGAAAAGGCTAAGTGTTTCGTTTTTCTGAGACATAGTTAGCTGTTAGCACCAAAAGTTTTTTAAAGTAAGAGAGATAATAATTTATAAATAAGTCGAAACACGGCTGTTAAAGAAATGGCTACTAAGGCTGCTGCAACTGATAAAATTACTACTCCCTGAATGCCAAGTCCTCCCTGTAAAAAAGGGAGAAAAAAAATAATAGCAAAAGTAATTGTCGGAATAATTAATAAATCGAACTTTTCAATCCACCGCCTGGTTTGGGCAAATATCAGTATCCCCAAAATCACACATGCAACAGTGAAAGTAACTATTGGTAATTTTACTAGACTGAAGAGGGCGATCGCAATTAATGCGCCTTCAAATCCACTAAATGCCGCCCCACCCAGCAATTCCACTGTCGAAAACGCTGGTTGAGTTGGTGAACGGCGGGGGACGACGGGACTAGAACTGGGTGGTTGCGGCGGAAGTGTTACAGAGGGCGAATTAAATTGTGTAAGGGCTTGAGCCGCCTGTGAGTTAAGTGTATCTAAAACTTCCTGCGCTGACTGGAAGCGCTGATTAGCAGCAGGTAGCAGCATCTTGTCTAATATGTCAGCAAGGCGAGGGCTGACAGTCACTTGGGTTCGCCATTTCCACTGGTTGCTGTAGGCATCAAATAACTGAATTGCTTCTTGATTTGTCAACAAAATAAGAATAGTTACAGCCAAAGCGTATAAATCCGTAGATGGGAAGACTTGACCTCCAGCCATCTGCTCAGGCGGTGCAAATCCCATAGAATAAATTCCTGTGGAAGAAGCAGCAGAACCAAGTACAACATTTGTTACTTGCTTAACTGCGCCAAAATCTAGTAAAAAAAGTCTGCCATCACGACGGCGCATGATGTTAGAGGGTTTAATATCTCTGTGGATAATGCCTCTATGATGGACAAACTTTAGCACCTTCAGGATTTCTTGCAGCACCTCTAACACTTGCTGTTCAGAAAATTTGCCTTGTTGAACTAATTCTTCCTCTAAATTTTGCCCATCGATGTATTCTTGTACCAAGTAAAAAAACTGGTCTTGTTGTTCTGGTTGTAAACCATTAACTATCACTGGAAAGAAAGCAAACAAGTCAGGGATTTGCTCGTGATCGTTACCCAGTTGTGATAAAACTTCTGCCTCTCTCTCAAACATCAACTGTGCTTGTTGCAGTTGATTTAAGCTTAAATTTCCCGCAGGTTGAAACTGCTTAACTACGCATTGACGCATCCCGGGTATTCGGCGATCGCGTGCCAAAAAAGCTGCTCCAAATCCCCCCCTTCCCAATAGCTTCACGGGGACATATCGACCATCTAGCAGCAATGGCATACCACAGGTAGTACAGTACCTCTGCTGCGTTGTTTTCAGCGTCGTAATATCATCTAAATCGGCAAAATAGTTTTGTGGGCGTGGGCAACGTGGACGAGTACAGTAAACTTCCATTTTCGTGATTAGTCATTAGTCAAAATAATTCGTAATCGATAATGCGTAATGACGCTCCTACGTCGCTAACGCTACGCTAACGTAATTCATTCAAGTTACATAGAAACTAAACTTCTTTATCAAGATCAGGAAACTTTTTTACTAATGTCAAATTCTGAGCTTGTCTACTGTATGCTACGCGAAAAGCTATGAATAATAATTACGAATTATGTTAGCGTAGCGGGGCGTAGCCCATTACGAATTACGAATTATTTGCTCATTGGTAATTTACAAAAAACATCGGACAAATGACGTAGATGCCATAAGGGTAAGACTAATCACTAGATATTAGTCTTCGGCGGCAGAGGTAGATGTCGCTATATCCAATGTAGATATCACTAAGCTTTTTTGTGCCAATGTTAACACATCTTGACTCCATCCAGGATTAGCAAACTGGGGCAAAATTTCCCGACTAAAAGCTTCTGCGGCCTTGGATCTATAACGATTAGGATTAAAAATCAGCCACAGTGTCCGTTTGACGACAACGCCTTCAATGGGGGTACGGTGCAGAACACCCATTTGTAACTCTTTAGCGATGGCGCTAGTTGAAACAAAGGCAGCCCCTAAACCAGATTGCACAGCATTTTTAATTGCTTCAATGGAATTCAATTCCATTTCAACCTTAAAACGTCTGGTATCGATTTCACAGCGTGTTAGCACTTGATCAATTACTTTGCGGATAGTCGATTGGGAATCTAGGGCAATGAATTGTAATTTGTATAGGTCTTCTTTTTGGATTTTTTCCAGTTTGCTAAAGGGATGAAAGACAGGTAAAATTAGCGCTAGTTCGTCTTCAGCGTAAGAAACAACTTCCAAAGATTCTGATAGTTCACCGGGAATTTCACCGCCGATAATTGCCAAATCAACTTGTCCGTTAGCGACACTCCAAGCAGTCCGCCGGGTAGAGTGGACGTGTAATTGCACTGCCACATCTGGATATTTTTGTCGGAACATACCGATCATTCTGGGCAAAAGATAAGTGCCAGTGGTTTGAGAAGCACCGACAATTAAAGTACCGCCTTGCAGATTTTGTAAATCCTCGATCGCGCGGCAGGTTTCCTGACACAGACTGAGGATTTTTTCACCGTAACTTAGGAGTAGATGGCCTGCTTCGGTTAGTTGGGCGCGTCGTCCTCCCCGATCGAATAGGGGGACATCTAGCTGTCGTTCGAGATTTTGCACTTGCAAGCTGACGGCAGGTTGCGAAACGTAAAGACTATCAGCGGCACGCTTGAAGCTTCCTTCTTGGGCGATCGCTTTGAGGATACGTAACTGATCTAAAGTGAAAGGAAGGTCAGACATAAGGCTCAAACCACAAACTTTAAAAGGAGCGGATGCACACAACAAATTAGGTTTGGCAGCAATTAGCCAGGTATGATTTGTTGCATATTAAACTTGAAAACTTGACTCGAAAAAGACAGTAGCACAACATCTTGACTAAAGTCTCCCTTTGAATACTTTGTGGTATTGGTTGTACTGAGTTCCATTTTCTTTAAATTATTTCACCCGTGTATATGCTGTTGATTTCTTGGTTGACACCCAGTCATTTTGTCATGCTGGGGCTACAAATAGTTTTTGCGATCGCTCACAGTGGAGGCGCTGCTTTGCGTCCAAGGGCCGAAAAATATATTGGCCCAAGGCTTTATCGGGTTCTGTTTGCATTAGTCAGCTTACCTTTGGCTGTAATATTAATTATTTACTTTTTTGGGCATCGATATGATGGTTTGCAACTTTGGCAGGTACAAGGAGTACCAGGAGTGCGAGAATTTGTTTGGCTGCTGTCAGCTATCTCGTTTTTATTTTTATATCCTGCTACCTTCAATCTACTAGAAATTGCTGCCATTCAAAAGCCCCAAGTTCATCTCTACGAAACAGGAATTATTCGGATTACCCGTCATCCCCAGATGGTAGGACAAATAATTTGGTGTGTTGCCCATACTGTCTGGCTGGGTACTACCTTTACACTTGTGACTTCTATTGGATTGGTGTTGCATCACTTGTTTGGAGTTTGGCATGGGGATCGCCGTCTAAGCGATCGCTATGGGGAAGCCTTTGAAATTGCCAAACAGCGGACTTCAATTATTCCCTTTAAGGCAATTATTGACGGCCGTCAATCTATCTTATGGCAGGAATTTCTCCGTCCTTCCTATTTGGGAGTTGCCATTTTTATCGCTTTGCTTTGGTGGTCGCACCCTCTGTTGATGGAAGCAACTGGTAAGATAAAATGGGAAATTTAAGCGATCCCCAGTGTCAGCAGAAAATCCCAAATAGATTAAAATTTTAGCTTATCAATTGCCCCGAATCAATGTAGGATAAATTCAAACATCTATCACTGGGGGTGCGTTCAGTCAGCTTAAGATTTTTTATTGGTAGTTGAAGACCTGTTGTCTTTCCTTGGGAGTCAGTCGCAGATTCAGTCAAATTCTTAGGCGGCCACAGCAATCAGGAGTCTAATATTCAAAAAAGCCACCGTGAGAGTTGCGCTGGCTTTTTTGTCAGAGACACATCAACACGTTGAATTTTTGCCCAATTATTCTGTGTCCTGATATCTGGTTCCTGAAAGTATCTATTGGCAGTTACTGACTTACCAATCCTTCACTTCAGTACTGATAGGTAGTTTGATAAAAAAACCTTATAATCCAAGAGGCGTCATGGTATTGTCGGTTAGTGAGCAGACATTTACTCAAGAAGTTTTAGAATCTCCTATTCCTGTTTTAGTTAACTTTGAAGCACCTTGGTGTGGCTTGTGTCGGATTATCCACCCACTATTGTTGCAATTTCAAGCCCAATGTGGGGACGAAATTAAATTAGTTGGGGTTAACGCCGATCAAAATTTTAAATTGTCTACTACTTATAGGCTAAAGTCACTGCCAACTTTACTATTGATTGAAAATGGCACTGTTCGCCATCGATTGGAAGGCTTTCGCGGCAGAGAAGATTTACGTCTAGCTTTAGAAGAGATTAAAGCCAGCTACAGCAATTACCCCAAAATCTACAAAAGTTCAAAAACAGTGGACTTAGAATGTCGTTCAGCCTGATGGATATAGGGCATAGGGCATAGGGCATAGGGCATAGGGCATAGGGCTAATGACCAATGACCAATGACCAATGACCAATGACCAAATATAAAACCATGCTTAATACCCCACCCAATCAGTCTTGGGTGGGTTATTTTATCCTAAAGGGTGTAGTCACAATTATTAACAGTTTCGACACGCTAATCAAGAATTCTAAAAGTAGGCGTCAGTGATGGAAGTAATCTATCAGTATGCCTGGCTGATTCCGGTGTTTCCTCTTCTTGGGGCAATGCTGGTCGGTCTAGGGTTAATCTCGTTGAATCAGGTGACAAACCGCCTACGGCAGCTTAACGCTGTGGTGATTATCTCCATGATGGCAGTAGCTATGGGGATGTCGTTTGCCTTGCTCTGGAGTCAAATTCAAGGACATCCGTCTTATATTCGCACCTTTGAGTGGGCGGCAGCAGGTAATTTTCACCTGAGCATGGGCTACACTATTGACCACCTGACAGCCTTAATGCTGGTGATTGTCACAACGGTAGCCTGCTTAGTCATGGTTTACACCGATGGCTACATGGCTCACGATCCCGGTTACGTGAGGTTTTACGCCTATCTCAGTTTGTTTGGCTCTTCAATGTTAGGTCTAGTGGTCAGCCCCAACCTAGTACAGATTTATATATTCTGGGAACTGGTCGGGATGTGTTCCTACTTGCTGGTCGGTTTTTGGTACGATCGCAAGTCAGCAGCCGATGCGGCGCAAAAAGCCTTTGTTACCAATAGGGTGGGCGACTTTGGTTTGTTACTGGGCATTTTGGGGCTGTACTGGGCCACAGGAAGCTTTGATTTTAATATCATGGGCGATCGCCTCGCCCAACTCGTCGAATCAGGTACTATCAGCAATTTTCTCGCTGTCCTGTTTGCGATTTTAGTTTTCTTAGGCCCAGTTGCAAAATCAGCCCAATTCCCCCTCCACGTCTGGCTACCAGACGCAATGGAAGGCCCCACCCCCATTTCTGCCTTGATTCACGCGGCAACAATGGTGGCGGCGGGTGTTTTCCTCATTGCCCGGATGTACCCAGTATTTGAAGACGTTCCAGTTGCAATGAATGTCATTGCCTTTACTGGGGCGTTTACGGCGTTTTTGGGGGCTAGCATTGCCATTACCCAAAACGACATCAAAAAGGGCTTGGCTTACTCCACCATTTCCCAACTTGGTTACATGGTGATGGCAATGGGAATAGGTTCCTACAGTGCTGGACTATTCCACCTGATGACCCACGCCTATTTCAAGGCGATGCTGTTCTTGGGTTCAGGTTCAGTAATTCACGGCATGGAAGGTGTCGTTGGACACGACCCCGCCTTAGCGCAAGATATGCGCTTGATGGGTGGACTGCGAAAGTATATGCCTGTCACAGCAACTACCTTCTTAATTGGTTGCTTGGCAATTTCTGGTATTCCACCCTTTGCCGGTTTCTGGTCAAAAGATGAAATTCTAGGGAAGGCTTTTGAGGCTAATCCATTCCTCTGGTTGATTGGCTGGCTAACTGCCGGGATTACAGCTTTCTATATGTTTAGAATGTATTTCATGACATTTGAAGGCAAATTCCGGGGTACTGACGAGAAAATCAAGGAAAAACTCAAGAAAGCTGCGGCCACAATTGTCCTGGAATTAGAGTCAGAAGAACCAGTCCCGAATTTTGGGCCTGGGGCAATGAAGAAAGGAGAACTGGCGGCAACTAGTCAGCAGCATGATTCCCATGACTCCCACGGGCATCAGGGCGACTCCCCCCACGAATCGCCGTGGACAATGACGCTGCCGTTGGCACTATTGGCTGTGCCTTCGATTTTGATTGGTTTAGTGGGAACTCCCTACGCCAATTATTTTGAAGAGTTTATCTTTCCTCCTAGCGAAACTCTCTCCGAAGTTATAGAAAAGGCTTCCGAGTTCAATCCGACGGAATTCTACATTATGGCGGGTGCTTCAGTCGGAATTTCTTTGATTGCGATTACCCTGGCTTCGCTGATGTATTTGCGCCGGAAAATTGACCCGGCTGCGATCGCTGCTAAAATCCAACCACTTTACGAGTTATCCCTCAACAAGTGGTACTTTGATGACATTTACCATCGGGTTTTTGTCCTCGGCTTGCGTCGCCTAGCTAGACAAGTTATGGAAGTTGACTTCCGCGTTGTCGATGGTGCTGTTAACCTCACAGGCTTTTTCACCCTTGTTAGCGGTGAAGGTCTGAAGTACCTAGAAAACGGTCGCGCTCAATTCTATGCCTTGATTGTGTTTGGGGCGGTTTTGGGCTTAGTGATTGTCTTTGGTGTCACCTAATTTTAATCGGGGTGGGCGATCGTCCGCCCCTACATTATTTCTTGAATTCTGTGATACAACCATTTTCAGGTAAGTAAACTAAATCTTTTTTGTTTCACGCAGAGGCACGCGGAGAAATTGAGAGTTGAGTTTCAAAAGATGACCAAAATTTTTAATACAACCTATAAAAGTTTAGCTTTCTAGTTCCGCTCTTATTTTTTCAAGATGTTTAATAATCTTCAAAGAATAAAATCGTTCAGAACATTTAATTATTTATGACAGAAGAAGAGATCAGAATCAGGCGGCACCATATACCAGATGATGAAGTTTGGGAACGAAGTCATAATACATGGAAACAACTCAAGCCAAGACTCAACTTTAATTATCGACTTGACCCATCTAATGAAACACCTCTAGAATATTCACAAAGGATAATATCAATATTTAACAATATTCCTATAGAGGTACTTCTTCAGTGGCAATTTGAGCATATCTATGACTTGGATATGGTAAATAACTATGGCTGGATTAATTACCATCAAGTGACTTTTAACCTTGTTTATTGGTCTGAAAAAGAGTTTTCTAAAGTGCAAATATTTTCAGGCTTTAAGGATTATGTAGACCGCAAAAGTCATATATCAAATTTTGAGCATCTATCATGCACTGATGAAGATAAAGATTATTGGAGGCAGTTTGGAACTTGGCTAGTTTCAATAATTGTATTAGAAACTGAAAATATGATTAATATACCAAGTTATGCAGAATTAAATTGCCCATACCAGCTTGTAGAAGGACATACGCGGTTTGGAAACTACAATGCTATTAAATGCTTAAGTAAGCAAGGAAATGTTCAAATATCAAATAAACACAAAGTTTTTCTGATGTCTGTTAGTTGAATAATCGATTGTCGCTGAAATTCGCTGCAACACATTGTTATAAATTGTCCGACACCTCATTATTTATGAGTATTTCATACTCGGTAAGAAAGAAAGAAATGTAAGAACGAATAAGATTACAGAATAAGCGACCTTCAGAAAGAGTGATTGGTTTGCCCTCTTTTAGATCAAGTCCATGCCGACCACCACCACCAGTTGGTGACGAATGATAACCATGTAAACTTTCTAAAGATTTTAATATATACTTGATTGCTGTCCCTTCATTTGCATTGCGGAGTTCCTTCACAATTAGGTTAAAGTATGTCCCTTTTATTATTGTGCCAGATGGTAATTGCTCACCTCTAAAAGCAGTTGTAATTGATTCTAGAATCCAAAGCAGTTCTTGAACTGCTTCTCTAGCCCGATTTTCAATCAGTAGTTGTTCAGAACGGCTTAGAGACTTAGTAATGAGTTGCTTTGCAGACTCAGTAAAGGTTGATGGCGATTCGGCCACAGGGATAGCTTCTTCACCTTCGGATAGCTTCACAAGTTTTGGTGGATGGATTTGATAAGCAATCTTGTGTTCAAGACAAATACTGTTGATACGTTCAATGTCAGGGATTGTATATTTATCCCGAAGATTCTCACACGCCTCGTAGAACGCTTCCAGAAACAGGGGTGAGTTTTTAGCCGCGTCTTCCAAAGATGACCGTAAATCTGTGCTTGCCCAATTCTCTGAAGTACTCCAGACACTCGTAGAGCCTACTGCATGGGCAAAACACTCTTTAAAATACTCTAGTAACTTCCAGCGATCTCCCTTAGCTACTATTATGCCAATAAGTTTCTCAAATTCATCAATCGCTGCATTAGGAATAACTGAATCTGGTGAAGATATAAAGCGCCATGAATCAGGAAATTGAAGTGACATTTAAATGTTACATATTAAACAACAGTACTTGTATAACTTATTAGAGGTTCATCTTGCAAATCTTCCAGGTACTCTCGGAGTAGAAGATCAGACACATTTAGGTGAGACAACTTGATAGATCACGCGATATTGACCACTTTTGTCCGTCTGGATATCACTATTTTTTGCTCAAACTTTAAAAACGGTCAAGTCTATCCCAGAGATTTGATCACCGATAAAATTTCCAGCCTCTAGCTGATCAATAATGGGTTGAATGTCAATTTGAATTTGGCGATAACGTTTAGTCAGAGTTTTGAGACGGCGTTTGAAGGGAGATGTAAAGCGAACTTCTGACATAAATCTAGGCTTCGATATCGTCCCAAAGCTCTGAAACTGGAAAGGTTTGTCCTACTGCTGCTTGTCGCACTGATTCTTGCAGATCGGCTAATATTTGTGCTTTTGGCTCTTGTTCATCAATCCAAGCTAAACCACTGGCGTTATCAGAATTTATGGAACTTATAAGCTGTTGCCAAAGTTCTATAGGGACGAGTACATCTGTTGTTTCTCCATCTACGTTAGTGAGATAACGAATTTGACTTTTAATTTGTGCCATTATCATTATGGTTATTCCTTCTTTGATGCATTTTTGCACCAAATCGCTTTTTTCAACAACCACCAAATAGCATCATGTATTTTTAGCGATAGGTTGATCTAGGCGTAGACGCGGAGCGGCTTGTCGTAGACATCGCACCACTAAACTATAATTTTATCGGCTTTTTTAGGGTAAATTTTTGACTTGACTGGGAGTATCGCAACGCACATTCCGCACCTGGAACTGTCAAAAAAGACTCTCAAGAGTAAAAATAGGGAATTGCCAATTTAATTAAATCAACCTAACGAGGAAGACGAAATCCTTAAAAAGCTGTTACTTAATAACTAGTGACTTTTTGCCAAACATGATTTTGATAGCAGACGAATTGTGATGAATATAGCTAATTTTCCGTGGCTGACGACGATTATTCTGTTTCCGATAGCCGCGTCGCTACTTCTTCCCGTCATTCCTGATAAAGAAGGCAAAACAGTGCGCTGGTACTCCCTTATCGTGGGGCTGATAGATTTTGCACTAATTGTTTATGCTTTTTATACTGGGTATGATTTCTCCAATCCAGATTTGCAGTTGGTGGAAAGTTACCCCTGGATACCACAAATGGGTTTGAATTGGTCAGTAGGGGCAGATGGCTTATCTATGCCCCTAATTATTTTGACTGGATTCATTACCACGCTGGCGATATTAGCAGCTTGGCCTGTTACCTTCAAGCCCAAGCTATTTTACTTCTTGATTTTGGCGATGTATGGCGGTCAGATTGCCGTGTTCGCTGTCCAGGATATGCTGTTATTTTTCCTGGTGTGGGAACTGGAACTAGTACCGATATACTTTCTGCTGTCGATTTGGGGAGGCAAAAGACGGCAGTATGCAGCAACTAAATTTATTTTATACACAGCAGGCGGTTCGCTGTTTATTTTGCTGTCTGCCCTGACAATGGGATTTTACGGCGATACGGTGACGTTTGATATGCGATCGCTCGCTTTAAAAGACTTCGCCCTCAATTTCCAACTTGCCGCCTATGCTGGCTTCCTGATTGCCTACGCCGTCAAGTTGCCGATTATTCCCTTGCACACCTGGCTACCTGATGCCCACGGTGAAGCCACAGCGCCCGTACACATGTTATTGGCAGGTATTCTTTTGAAAATGGGCGGTTACGCCTTAATTCGGATGAATGCCCAAATGCTGCCCGATGCCCACGCTTATTTTGCGCCAGTATTGGTAGTTTTGGGGGTAGTTAATATCATCTACGCTGCCTTGACATCCTTTGCCCAGCGCAACCTGAAGCGAAAAATTGCCTACTCCTCAATTTCTCACATGGGCTTTGTGATGATTGGGATTGCCTCCTTCACCGATTTGGGATTGAGTGGGGCAGTGTTACAAATGGTTTCCCACGGGTTAATTGGGGCGAGTTTGTTCTTCCTGGTTGGGGCAACTTACGATCGCACACACACCCTGATGTTGGATGAAATGGGCGGTGTTGCGAAGAGAATGCCGAAGATTTTCGCCATGTTCACCACCTGTTCAATGGCTTCTTTGGCATTGCCAGGGATGAGCGGTTTCGTGGCAGAATTAATGGTATTTGTTGGCTTTGCTACTAGCGATGCTTATAGCTCTACCTTCAAAGTAATTGTTGTATTCTTGATGGCAGTGGGAGTAATTTTAACTCCGATTTATCTGCTGTCGATGTTACGAGAAATTTTCTACGGAGAAGAAAACAAAGAATTAGTTTCTCACCAAGCTTTGATAGATGCCGAACCCCGTGAAGTATTTATCATTGCCTGTTTGTTAATTCCAATTATTGGTATTGGTTTCTATCCGAAATTGCTGACTCAGATGTATGACGCTACAACTGTACAATTGACGGCAAGATTGCGTGATTCCGTGCCGACATTAGCACAGCAAAAAGACGATGCACTAAAGGTTTCTTTGAGTGCGCCCCCAATCGGTAATTAAGTTGCGATCGCTAGTTTAGTTTAAATATTGATTACTTTGAGGGCGGGTTTTGTACCTGCCCTTTTTGTTACTCATTCAAAATTTTCGATTCGGTGAAGTAAAAAATAACCCATCGAACTCTGACTTTTCACGGTATCTGGAAAACCTCACTTCTATTTCTCTCTCCTAAAAGGAGAGAGACTTTGAATTTTCCCCCTTCCCGCGACGAGTTGGGGGTTAGGGGGTTAGGTTTTTCGTGTGCTTTTTCACATAACGTGAAAAGTCAGATCGAACTGAGTTAAAAAAAACTTTGTATTGGTAAATAATGAAATGTATTTTTTACAACTTTCATAAAAATAGATTTTAAGCTGATTGATTTTGCAACCAGTTAAGTAAATCTTCCATAGCAGTAAAATCCAACAAAGCTTCGCCAAGGGTTTCTAACCGATTTAAAGAAAGAGATTGGATGCGCTCTTGCAATTCTGGTGATAATTCTCCCACTCGTCTTTGTAGTAACCTTAAAATCAGCCGTTGTTCACCTTCTTGTTTACCTTCTTGTTTTCCACGCTCATAGCCGATGCGTTCACCTGTAGTTATATACCTCATAGTTGGCTCCTGCTCAATTTACATAAAAATAGATTTTAAGCTGATTGATTTTGCAACCAGTTAAGTAAATCTTCCATAGCAGTAAAATCCAACAAAGCTTCGCCAAGGGTTTCTAATTGATTTAAAGAAAGAGATCGGATGCGCTCTTGTAATTCTGGTGATAATTCTCCCACTCGTCTTTGTAATAACCTTAAAATAAGTTGTTGTTCACCTTCTTGTTTACCTTCTTGTTTACCTTCTGCTTTACCCTCTGCTTTACCCTCTGCTTTACCCTCTGCTTTACCGCGCTCGTAGCCGATGCGCTCACCTGTAGTTATGTATTTCATAGTCCGCTCCTGCTCAAATTGTTTAAACTCTTCCCAAAACTGATTTTCTAATGCCTTTGGTAATATCATAACCCAATCGATAAATCGATATAGGTTGCGAATATCCTGCTCTCCTAAGCCCAAATCATATAGTCTGCGAATTAAGCTAAATTTCCATATTTTGCGTTGTTCGGGTGATGAGCGTGTCTGCTGTGTTTTCAAATGCGCCATGACAACAGTTGCAAATGGATTATCGCTATTTTCTAACTCGTGAAAGCGATTTTCATAATCCAAAAGTTTAATACTGCCAAATTCAAAAGTTAAGCGAGTATTGGGATAATTGTAACTGTAATTGCTTGGTCGCCATTCGCGGTTTGGATCGCAGAGAATTGCAAGGCTTATTGCCGGTCGATCAAAGCGGTCAAATATGCGAAAATTGTAGGTAAACATCCGCTTAGGAAAGTTATCTTCTTTTTGTGCCTGAATTTCAACATGGATTAATAACCAAAGTTCTTCCCCTTGGGTTTGCCAAACTTTAACTAATTGATCGGCATATCTCTTACCCTGTTCAGCTTCACGAGCTATTTGTTGAAATTCTTTATCTAGAAATTCGTAGGGACGTTCCCAATCAATTAATGCAGAAGTTTCTGGGAAAAAGAAATGCATTGCTTGGGGAAAATAAGCTTCTATAATTTCTTTCCAAGGGCTATCAAAATCAGCGCGTAGGCGTAGCCCGTCGTAGACATCGCTAATATTAGTCATGAATTGATTGCAGATGATAAATTTAAAAAATTCTTACAGCAGATTGCAACAGGCGTGAGGTACAGATAATCGTAGGGGCACAACATGTTGTGCCCCTACCCGTGTACTTTATTTACCTGAAATACGCTGTAACATTGAGTTTCGCTTTGCTCAACTATAGCATTCATCAATCATGCGTTAAAAACTGTGCCGACATTAGCAAAAAAATAAGCGCCAAAGGTTTTTTTGAATGCGCCCCAAATTCCTAATTAGATAGCGATCGCTATTTTAGTTGAAATATTTATTGCTTTGAGGGCGAATTTTGTACCGACCCTTTTTGGTAAGCTTTTAGAACAGTACATACCAAAAGAAAAATATTCCGCACTTTTTTGCTATTGTCAGTTAGAGATTCTGGTAATCAGTATCGAAAAACCATGAATTTAATGTAAAATTTTGCAATCACTAGTCTGTGAATATTGAAAAAGATTCACATGCGATGTTTAGGACAGGCTACGTTTACACTAAAAATGGTTCTTTATTCTGGCGCTGCGATCGCACATCAATAGATTACGTACAATCTATCTAGAATCAGATTTGCAAAACCGCTCATGTTAAACTACAATCCACTGCATTGTTTGCCATCTTCCGAAGAATTACCCGACTCAGATGATACTGCTGTGGATAATGAACTCCAAAATTTAATTCCCGGCTTGCTGAAAACGACACTGGCTCTGGCTTGGTGCGATCGTTGGGATTGGTTCTTTGGTGTTGATATGGGTATTTATTATCACCCAGACAAACCAGCCATTGTCCCTGATGGGTTTCTCAGCTTAGGAGTTAAACGCTTCATTGATGAGGATTTACGCCTAAGTTATGTGCTGTGGGAAGAAAAGAAGCAACCGATTTTAGCACTAGAAGTTGTTTCTCAAATATATCGGGAAGAATATAGCACTAAGAAAGAATTCTATGCCAAAGAATTAGGAATTTTGTATTACGTTGTATATACTCCTCTTCGGCGTAAAAAGACACCTTTGGAAGTGTATCACTTAGTTGATGGGGAATATATCTTAATGTCAGGAAATCCCGTTTGGCTGCCAGAGATTGGTTTAGGAATTGGGCGAGAACGGGGAATTTATCAAGGTATAGTGCGGGAGTGGCTATACTGGTATGACGAAGAAGGGCAAAAATTGCTGACACCAGAAGAACGCATTAGGGAAGCGGAAGAACGCACAGCTTTTGAAGAACAGCGACGGGTGGAAGCAGAACAACAGGTGAAAATGTTAATTGAAAGATTGAATGCGCTTGGTGTTGATCCAGAAAGTTTGTTTTAGATTCACCAGATTTTGTAATTTTCACTGCCTTAATGTTAATTAGCTTCCTGGTTAGGGAATTATATCTATAAAGCAACTCATAGCTTGATGGTGCAAATCGTCATGGCTTGTTGCTCAATAAATATATTTACCAAAACCTTCATCAAAAATATGGAAGTTAAATTAGGATTTGGAGCAGTCCCAAAACCTTAATATGTTTTTGTCAGCAAAGAATCCGATCACTGTTGGTATATGCTTGCTGAAGATGAAAGACGCATACCAATTTATGAAAAAGCGTTGACTGGGGTAATTACAGGGATAGAAGTTAATAAAAAGGTTGAAAATACATTCGGAGAAGTTATCAGAACAGATTTAAAGTTCCAAAATTTTACAAAGTGCTTTACCTGAAACCGCTTTCATAGCGATATTTCAACCAACTGTTTCTCCGGGTCAAGTTCTTCTCGTTCGCTAGCAACTTCCAACCAACCTTGAACTGCATCTTGCAGCATCTCTAACAAATGTTCATAGCTGTCTCCCCAAGTGTGGCATCCTGGTAGGGCAGGTACAGAAGCACACCACACACCGCCTTCTTGCCAGATAACTGCTTTAATTTTCATTACCAATCATCTCCACAAGATTGCGACTAATATTTTAGCTCGACTCTAACCCAATAGGTTCTTGAGGTATTGTTCATAGCGTTTTCGTTCGTGAGACAGTGCCTTTTTTAATGAGATGATACGCCCACAGCAATTAGAACTGAGATAGTAGGTTGTCGTAATCTGCATGAGTGCCAATCCAGTACCACACAATACCACTTTCGTTTCGCACACCAACAGCACGATAATTTTTGCTAACACGGGCAGAGTATATAGGCTCTCTAGGATGCACTTGCTTGAAACGAAGTCCGGGATGCCAGGGATCTTGCTTAAACTGCTTATAGGCTTCGCGTGCCTGTTGCTGAACCTGATGAGGAAGATTAGCAAATAAGTAGCGAAACTAAGCCGTTGTTCTGGATTTCACAAGGTTTCTGGATCTAGCTCTTGGGTTTTGCCTGCTTGGTCTTCAGCCAAGGCTGCCCCTGCAAGTTCAGCTAGTACATCATGAGACTTTGCAAATACTTTGTCCCAATGGGCTTCGTCTTCCAGTTCTTCCAGAATGAGCGCAGCAATTGCATCTTGCTCTGTTTCAGGAAGCTGTTTTACTCGTGCGATCGCTTGTTCAAATAGCTTGGTCATAGCTGTTATGCTGCTGTCAAAAAGACCTACTGACTATCTATTCTACGCTTTTAGGGGAAATTGAAGCCTGCGTACTCCACAGTGATGTGCGATCGCAGCCGGAATGAATCGCGCGGTAGCCGCTTATCTAGAGATATATCAGTGGCAAATCGAGGAAATAAACTTATCAAATATTGCTTGCTTCTGGTAGCCAGTCTTCATCCAATACAATTGATTGTGTAATCAAGCTTGTGTGGATTTATAGCCACGAGCAATTTGAAAAACGCCCTACTGAGGTGGATTTAAAGAGCGTTATTAAATAAATCTTAGATTATTAATATTTTATCAGCCTGTGGATAGAATGCAGATTGAAATATTATCTATCTAAAAGTATAAAGACAGAAATTGTAAGGAAAATTTTTGTTTCTCTACCCTGAGTTGTGAGCGCGATCGCTCAAAAGAAAGATGAAATATCCCCAACCCCTATGTCAAGGTTATATCAAGTAATAATGATGAACACTTTGCCGAGGAGAACACGGATGGTAACTACTTTAGATGATACGAAACGCAATGCTATTGCTGTGAAATTGGCAAGTATCAAAGCACTTCAACAGTTGGTTATCGAAAATGAGAGATTGCTTTTAACGCAAGGACTTGATGCCGAAATTGGCGATCGCATCCGCAATTTCCTCAAGGATGACGAAAAAAATCTTGGCATTCTAGAAACTGTAATTGGTCAGTATGGTATTCAGGCTGAACCCAAAAAAACTGTTACAGAATTTATTGAAAAAGCTCGTGAATTGTTCAAAGGTTCTGAATTGAGCCTCTATGAAAAAGTATCTCAGCATGAATTGCTGAAACATCAACTAGTAATGAGTGGCTTGATAGTTCACAAGGCTGCTCAAAAAGTTGGTGCGGATGTGTTGTTAGCGATCGGGCCTTTGAATACCATTAACTTTGAAAACCGCGCTCACCAAGAACAACTCAAAGGTATCCTAGAAATTTTGGGTGTTCGTGAATTCACCGGACAAGATGCAGATCAAGGAATTTGGGCGCGTGTTCAAGACGCTATGGCTGCGGTAAGTGGTGTAGTAGGTAGTGCTGTTACCCAAACCAGTGACAAAAGCGATCTGAATATCCAGGATGTTATCCGCCTCGATCACAACAAGGTAAATACCCTATTTACCGAACTTCTGCAAAGCGACAATCCACAGAAGATTCAAGAGTACTTCGGTCAAATTTACAAGGATCTAACTGCTCACGCCGAAGCTGAAGAGGAAGTAGTGTATCCAAAAGTACGTCCTTTCTACGGTCAAGATAACACCCAAGAACTGTTTGACGAGCAAGCTGAAATGAAGCGGGTGTTAGAGCAAATTAAGGCTATCAGCCCTTCTTCATCTGAATTCAAAGATCAAGTTAGAAAACTTATGGAAGCTGTTGGCGATCATATTCGTCAAGAAGAAAGCACAATGTTTGCTGCTATTCGTAACAACTTGAGCAGCGATCAAAGTGAGCAACTGGCTACTGAATTCAAAGCCGCTAAGACCAGAATTCAACAAAAGCTCGGTGTTGTTAGCGAATCTAATGTGTAGGATGCTTTCGAGCTTTCTATATCCCCTAAAAAAGGTTAGTTAAACAAAGACTCCCAGCGCTGATGTGCTGAGAGTTTTTGTTTAAAAATTTTGCTGACAGTATTTATAAGCAGTGTATGCCATAGTTACAACACCGGTAATAATGGCAGATTCATCGACTTCAAATTGAGGATGATGTAAGGGGTGGTTAATGATTCTTTCTTTATAGCCGACACCCAAGCGAAACATGGAACCAGGAACGTGTTCCAAATACATAGAAAAATCTTCAGCACCAAGGGAAGGTTCGGGTAAGACTTGAACGCGATCGCTACTCCAAGCTTCTTCTGCGGCTGATTGTAACAATTGCGTTAGGGTATAATCATTTTGGACACTGGGTACACCCTGGCGATAATTGACTTGATATTTTGCCCCGTAGGTATGGCAAACATTAGCTACAATATTTTCAATCCAGTTTGGGAGATGGGCCCGGGTTTCGGGATGGAGCGATCGCACCGTTCCCAATAACTGCACTTTATCAGCAATTATATTCGGCGCTCTACCACCATTAATCTTCCCTATGCTCAATACAACAGGACGCAAGGGATTTTGTGTCCGGCTGATGGCTTGTTGCATTGCAGTAATCACTTGGCAAGCAATCCAAATTGCATCAATCGCCTCATGGGGACGCGCCCCGTGCCCAGATTCTCCCATAATCAGAATTTCTAAATCATCAGCTGCGGCTGTCAATGCCCCATAACGCACACCGATAGATCCTGCGGGGATAGAAGGGAAAACATGAACCCCCAATACAGCCGAGACATTTTCCATCGCCCCATCTTTCACCATCCAGCTTGCCCCTTGAGCAATTTCCTCAGCTGGCTGAAATAAAAACCGCACTTTCCCACCCAACTCTTCAGCGATTTGGGACAGTACCATTGCCGTTCCTAACCCCACGGTGGTATGGACATCGTGACCGCAGGCGTGCATAATACCATCTGCACGAGAAGCATATTCTAAATTAGTGCCCTCTTGAATTGGCAAGGCATCCATATCGGTGCGAATTGCCAATAAATGATCATTTTCCCTAGTGCCTTGCAGTTCTCCAATAACACCCGTTTTGCCAACTCCCTCTTGTACGTGCAGACCACTGGAAGACAAAACGCCAGCCACAAAAGCTGCTGTTTGGTACTCTTGTCCGCTGAGTTCCGGGTGAGAATGAATGTGGCGGCGAATTTCAATTAAGCGGGGCGCTAGTTTTGCTGCTAAGTCTTTAATATGGGTAAGCATGGATTCAATTAATCTATAGGCTTTTTTCCCATGATAAAGAACTGTTAACAAACAAAATGCTTTTGCTATACAAGGAGAAGTCAAGGAAAGGGGCAGGGGGCAGGGGGCAGGGGAGGATGAGGGAGATGAGGGAGAAATAATTAATGCCCCATTCCCCATTCCCTATTCCCTACTCCCTATTCCCTATTCCCCAATTTATTTTGAGTAGCAGGTTGTACCTGGAGTATTTTCGAGTTTAAACTCATTACATTCTCTAGGATTTTGACGCTCTAACGACCAGCCATAAGGCTTGTCGGAGGTGACGACACCATTAGCTAGAGTTGTTAGTCGGAAGTTAGCCCCCCGAAAATTGGTAAACTGCAATTTGGCGTCTTTTAAGTTTGCTGCTTCCAAATTGGCGCTGATGAAACCGGCATTAGAGAGATCGGCATTTTCCAAAGATGCTGATTTCAAATTTGCTCCTGTTAAGGAAGCACCACTGAGATTGACCGAATTCAGAATCGCACCTTCTAAATTTGCACCAGTGAGATCGGCATTCGTGAGATTAGCTTGAGATAATGTAGTACCACTCAAGTCAGCCCCTCGCAAATTTGCTCCAGTCAGATTAAATTTAGTTAGGTCAGCACCACTCAAATTACACCTGGGACAGGTACTTGTTGCCTTCAACTGATCCAAATCTAGCTGATTTGATGCCACGGCTTGCTCTGCAAACCCGAAACAAGCTAACAGTGCGACGGTAGCGACAATCTTGAGTTTCATATTTTTTATAGATATCCGCAAAAATGACAAGTTACGCATATTGCATACTGTCATACTTACATATACCGCCTGCCTAAGGAACAACAGGGATGAAGCATTGATTAAGAAGCTGTAAAAATACTATAAATTCTAATGGTAAGACTACTCAAACTGAAATTTAGGCTATAGAATCAAGTCGTAAGGAACTATACCGAATCTCTTATAGACTACTATATATGTGATCCCCCTAGCTCGATGAAAACACGACTAGGGGGATCTTGTTTTTGGACATTGGATTAACAGGAAAGGCAGAGGGCACAAGAGAAGGTATTTATAAGCAATACGCCTGCTGTTACTGTAAGTTCACTCATTTATTAAGGGGTGTGGGGAAATGATGTCTTGCACTGCTTGGAGTGTAGCTGATAGAGAGACTCTGCCATTCTCATAAGTGAAATGATCGAGTTGCTCAAGCTCATCCCCAGGTTTGTCAGCCAGTTTGAAGAGTGGTGTTTGAGCCTTATTGATGCGTTGCTGTTGACCACAGATGGCAACTAATGCAAGGCTATAGCAGTAGACTATCAGGTAACGCTCATGCCAGCGCACCCATTTCTTGAAACCACTGCACAATTACAGGAATATCATCAACTGTTCACTGTTCATCCGCACACCTATCTTAAACGGTTGGCTTGACCGAAACTTAACGCCTCTGGACAAGAAGATGCCGGCATCCTTGGTTGAAGGAGGAAGAAATCTCTATTCTTAGCTTTGAATAAGTTTAGGTAAGTATTTTTAAGCAGCAAAGAACACTGAACAAGGGTTTTAGTCCACTTGAGTGGATAGTGGCTCTAAGCCGCTAAAATTTATTTATGGGTGGGCGATGATGCTAATCGAAAATTCTGCAAAATGCTAGTTTTTGCTGGCTTTTGTATTATGGTTTATTGTAGTTGCAAGTGGCTGTTAACTATGACAATAACCTGTTAAATTTTCATTGCATTTACAGACAAGTGATTTATTTTCGTTCTTGTTAGTCTTATAGTAAAAATAGTTATCTTTAAAAAAGTATCATATTGTACAAAATATCTTGAGTTTGCCTAGAAGGATTAACTTGCCTCAAAAAGTTTAGACAAAATACCAGCATTCCAGAAAATTGATTGCTATATTAGATTAGATCACTATTCTGGCAAGGATTGAAAAGCTGTGCGGGATGATTTACAGGGCTTGGAAATTAGTCAGGGTGAACTGCAAAAACTGACTAATTTACCTGTCAATGATCAACTTTTAATTATTACAAACCCTCTGAAAAAATTAGCAAAATTATACATACAAAAGCTTAAAAGCTCGGAAGGAGCAACTGTAATTTTTATTGGGTTTGCTACATTTGTTTTTGGCTACCTTTTATTTGATATTTTTATAAAAATATTTGTAGCATGGATATCAATTCCATCCTGGCTACTATTAATGATATTAGCCCTATGGATTGGCTGTTTTACACAAACTATTTTATATTTAATATGGAAAAGTAGAAGTAAAATTGTCAAACTTAACATGACAAATTCTCTGCAAATACTGTTAGCCGATGTTGAAAGATATAATACTGTTATTAGAGCAATAGATATCAATGACCAAATAGAAGAAGCTGGTAATCCAGAAGTGCTTATAAAGGAAAGAGCAAGTGTTATCGAAGCTCTAAAACTGACCAAATCAGATTTAGTTCGCGCTTTGAAGACAGAAAGAATTTTGAGAGAGAATAAGAGTTTTATCCTTAGTAATACAGAATTATTCGTCAACAATTTAGCAACTTTAACAGCCATGCAAGTAAATGAACAAGCTACTGAGCATGGAAGGTTACTCAACGAAGCATTACAGATTGCATTAGATGTGCAACACGAAATGAAAAGATTACAGACTCAGCGTTAAGATAATTCGTAATTTGTAATTCGTAATGATGCTCTCTACGAGACTCTGCGCTAAGGTAATTAAGTTTTGTAATGGAGATTTAGAAAGCACTCGTGAATTGACTCAGCACTCAGTAAGAGTTGGAAAAAGCGTAGATGGTTCCGATAAGTCCATAGACACGCTGGGTGGGTTGACTTCCAACCTACTGGCTAGATATCCTCAATGGCTTTTTTCATAATCCTTCCCACGGTTGCGATCGCCGGTCTAACATAAAGAATATACAAAAAAGCGATCGCTTATCGGCATGGACTGGAAAGAAGTCAGAGGCAACTGGGTAATCATTCCCCGAAATCCCATAGGTATCATCCATTTTTTAGGAGGTGCATTTGTCGCCACTGCACCGCACATCACTTATCGCTGGTTACTGGAACAATTGGCAAGTAAGGGTTATGTTGTAATTGCTACGCCTTTCGTCAACACCTTGGATCATACTGCGATCGCAAAATCTGTGCTGCTAAACTTTGATCGCACCCTCGAACGTCTACAAGATTCTGGGGCATTACGCAAGCTTTACTACCCAATCTACGGTATTGGGCACAGTATGGGCTGTAAACTTCACTTGCTGATTGGTAGCCTCTTTAAAGTAGAACGCGCAGGCAATATTTTAATATCCTTCAACAACTACGCCGCTAAAGAAGCTATCCCCTTAGTAGAACAATTCAATTCTACTTTGAAAATCGAGTTTACCCCCTCGCCATTGGAAACCAACCAGCTTGTCCAAGAGCGTTACGACATCAGGCGCAATTTATTAATAAAATTTAGCAATGACACCATTGACCAATCCGCAGCTTTAACCAAAATCTTACAAGAACGCTTTGATCAAATGGTGACAACACAAACGTTACCAGGAACTCACACAACACCACTAGGTCAAGACATTAAATGGCAAACTGGAACATCTTTCACCCCCTTTGATGCCTTAGGGCAATGGTTCAAACAAGAAGCATACCGCGACTTGAACCAGCTAAAAAATACCATCCTCTTGTGGGTAAACCCTCTTGCACCCCCATAATGTTTTATGACTAATTAAAAAGTCATGAATTCGACGGAAAAATAGAAATGAGTTAGTAGTATATGTATATTCATACTACTAACTCATTAGCCCGGAAACTATTTTTATTTTCTATTTTTACAGTAATTTATTAATTAGTGTTTACTACAATTGTCTATGTTTCAAATATTAGTAATTGATGATGATTATTCAATAAAAATACTTCTGAAAAGGATGTTGGAAAAACAGGGTTATGAGGTAGTGACTGCCAGTAGCGGTGAGGAAGGGATAGAAAAGGCACTAGTTTACCGTCCAGCACTAATTATTTGTGATTGGATCATGCCGGGTTTAACTGGTCTGGAAGTCTGCCACCACATTAAGAAAAATCCCAAATTTTCCACCACATTCTTTATTTTATTAACATCCTTAGATTCGGTTGCTGATTGCGTCAAAGGTCTAGATGCTGGTGCTGATGATTTTATTTCTAAACCTATCGAGCATAATGAATTACAAGCACGGGTAAGAGCAGGATTACGTCTGCATCAGTTGAGTAGAGATTTGCAGGCTCAAAAGTTGCTTTTAGAATCAGAAATGTCAGAAGCCGCAGAATATGTGCGATCGCTACTGCCTTTTGCCATGACTGAACCCTTCAATATAAATTTCCGATTCATTCCCTCACGGCAACTCGGCGGTGACTGTTTCGATTACTATTGGCTTGATGATGATTATTTGGCAATTTACTTACTTGATACTGCCGGACATGGACTCAAAGCTACTCTTCCCTCTGTTTCAGTGCTGAATCTGCTGCGTTCCCGTGCGCTCAAAGGTCTAAATTATTACCAACCTAGTGATGTGTTGAAGGCTTTGAATGATACCTTTCAGATGAATTATCAAAATGACAAATACTTTACGATTTGGTACGGAGTTTACAACCGAACCAACGGTCAGTTAATTTATGCGAGTGCAGGTCATCCACCAGCAGTTTTAGTAACTGGCACATCTCCAAGAAAGTCTAAAGTTCAACTCTTGAAAACCCCCGGTATGCCAGTTGGGATGTTTCCAGAAGCAAAATATGTTGATGGGTTTTACAATATTGAAAAATTCAGTACCCTTTACATTTTTAGTGATGGTGCTTATGAAATCACTAAATCAGATGGCACACTTTGGAGTTTGGATGCTTTTATTCAGCTACTACTTAGCTTACAAAATCCGGTTGATTGCCAACTCGATCAGGTATTGAGTTATTTAATCGCTCTAAACTCCAAAGATGCTTTTGATGATGATTTATCTATCTTACAAATTAAATTTAATTAATTCTTTGGCACTAAAACCTGATTAAATGCGTCTTGGCTAGGAAATATTTCAAACACTTTATCCATATTAGTCAGTTCAAATAATATCCTCACTTGCTCATTAATTGAGCATATAACAAGCTTACTATCCGCTGCTCGCAAGGTTTTAAAAGCTAATACTAAAGCCCCCAAACCGGAACTATCCATAAATGTTACATCTTGAAAATCAACTAGCACAATTTTTGTACCAACCTTTAAAGTTTCAGTAATATTCTGTCGAAAATCTTGTGAAGTTGTGGCGTTTAAATTACCGGTGAGCTTAATAATTTTCACTTGTTCTATCATAATATATGTTATGCTGATTTCTGTAAATGATGCTTTGATTTTGCTATTATATACCGATCATAGAAAATTAAAAATACTTCCAAGTAAAAATCATAGGTTGCTACTGAATATTTATTTATAAGTGATACCAGAAGAATAAGTAAGGATAAACTCTAAACATCTTTATCTTATTGTTAATCAAAAACTAATTTTTATTTAACTAAATATTGCCTGATTACTAGGAAATGGCTAACTAAGAATAACGGATATACATCTTCTTAAAGGCTAATATTGAACTAAAAGTAAAAATTCCAGCTTTTCGCATAATTTGCTAAAGATTTTTGCAAAACTGAAATTTGTTCAATAAAAATTATCAAAATAGCCTGCAAAAGCAGGCTTTGTTTATGTAACCCAGACTTCCAGTCTGAGGGAATTAATGGGCAGCTTTGTACGATAATAATTAGCATTTACATTTATTTATGTCCGATTACTTACATAATTGCAATAATTCTTGTCTAGATGAAGAAACTTTAGCAAAAAAACTTGGTTTTAGCAGCCATATAGTTCAAATAAGCGGTTTTGTAGCTCAGGCGGGGAGGCGGCTACCTGACTTTAGTCAGGGGGGAATTACACCAACAAATATAAGCCTTTAAAGCTTTAAGGGCATTCGAGAAAGGCGAAAATTTGCCTTCTAGCTCTCTCTAAGAGGACTTACTTTAGCTCGATAAAGCAGCTTTTCACCTTGAAGGTAGCCAGTGTAGCGCACCTTGACTATTTCTCCAGGTTGTGCAGTTCCCTCCATCAATTGGTGCAGTTGGGGATCATAAGGTAATTCTACCCCTACGGGTGCGATCGCTTCTACCCCCCATGCCTGTAAAAGCTTTTCTAGAGGTTTTTGCACCAATGGTAATATTTTGACTGCTGCTAGCTGGGGATTCTCCTGCGCTTTCTGTGCTGCGGTTGGCCATTGCAATAATAAAGACTCCAGCAGTTGCAAACTCGACTGCTGGAGTTCTTGTAGTAATATTTCTCGCTGTTGTTCTAATTGAAGTTGCGATCGCTGGTACTCTTTTCTTAAATCTGCAATTTCTTCTAATAATTCCTGAGTGGGCGCTGCTTTCTCTGATAAGAACTCTACGGTTGAAAAAGTTGCGATTAATTCATTTAATGAAATTTGTAGCACTGGCGACAGCTTAAGCAGTATATGTACTCGCATCTGCTCAAGCTTTCCTTGGCGTAACCGCAAAAGTTGACGCTCTGAGACACCAGCAGCGCGACTCAGCGCTTTGAAACTAGGAATCCCCGCCTGTTGCATTAAATCTTGCAACTTTTGGGAATTGGGCATTGGGAATTGGGAATTGGGCATCGGGAATTGAAAAGAGGCAGAGGGGCAGGTGCAGGGGGAAGGGGGGAAAACTCTGCTCCCTACTCCCTACTCCCCATTCCCCAATCCTATTCTTCCAGTAAACTTCTCAACATCCAAGCTGTCTTTTCATGTACTTGCATCCGTTGAGTTAATAAATCGGCGGTAGGTTCGTCGTTAACTTCCTCTACCACGGGGAAAATAGAGCGTGCAGTTCGGACTACGGCTTCTTGTCCTTCCACTAGTAAACCGATCATTTCCACAGCTTTCGGAACTCCGGGAGTTTCTGGAATCGAACTCAGTTTCGCATATTCGCTGTAGGTTCCCGGCGCGGGATAGCCAAGCGCTCTAATTCTCTCGGCAATTAAATCAACTGCTAAAGCTAATTCTGTATACTGTGTCTCAAACATCAAATGCAACGTTTGGAACATCGGCCCCGTTACATTCCAATGGAAGTTATGAGTTTTCAGATAAAGTGTATAAGTGTCAGCCAACAGGCGAGATAAACCCTCGGCAATTTTAGCCCTACTCGCCTCGTCAATGCCGATATTTACATTTTTGACTGTTACTTTCGATGACATAATTTTCTCCTAATTTAGGTTATATGTAATTGGGGATTGGGAATTGGGCATGGGGCATTGGGGAAGAGGAGGCAGGAGTTCTTCAATTTTGAATTTTGAATTTTGAATTTTGAATTGATTTCTCCCCATTCCCATTCTCTACGCCAAGTGCATCTTTAAAACGCTGCGGGGTGCTTTACGAACTCTGGCTAAAACGGTTTCTTTGCCTAAACGCTGGCAAGCCTCATACCGATGGCAACCAGAAAAGCCATAATATTGTCCATCTACTTCTAGGACATCTATAGGTTCTTGCTGCCCAATCTCCGCAATCGATTCCATTAAGGTTTGCACTTTATTTGGATCGTTTGCACGGGGCAACGGCCGTTTTATCTGATTTAATGGAATTTCTTGGACTTTAACCATAAGGACTTTAGCCAACTAGTTCTGTTTTGTGTCTCTAAATAAATCATAGTCATTATGACTACGTTTTGCAACCTGTTTGGGCAAAACTGCTAATGGTATCATTGGAGCACTCATGCGACAAAAAAACCGCACTACAAAGCAATTAAAAAATCCGCTCCAACACCGCATTAAGGGGCAGAAGACGATCGATTACTCGCTATGGCAACTTTTGGAGACGCTCTTACCAGCTTGCTTCCCCGTAGGGATTCGCTATCAGGTAGCTATGAAATTTTCGCTTTGGCGTTTTTCCCACACTGTGCTGACTACATTTTGTCTATTGGGACTAACTGCTGCATCAGCGCCTGAGAGTAACATTCAGGGTATGGAACTGAAAATTGGGATTGTGCAGCGATTTGGCTCACAACCCACAGCCAAGCTGCAATTAGAACCTACAAAAGGCGATCGCTTAAAGCTAAAATTTATTATTGCAAGCAACAAGCAGCAAACCCTAGTTACCAAAAATCCTGTAAAGCTGGAAACAGTCATGCAAGCTTTACCCCAGCCAACAGTTGAGGAAGTAGTAGTTTTAGGCACATATCGCACCTTTGAAACTGCGGAAGACAGTGCTAATAAATGGCGTTCTCAAGGAATGGAAGTGGAAATAGCCCAGCCAGAACGCTGGCAGGTTTGGGCAAAACGAGATGTTTATAGCACTCCTTTACTGCGGCGGTTGCTATTGCAAAACATCCAAGCTTCTACCAAAGAAAAAGTATATCTTGATACTAAAGTTTTAAAACAAGTACCGCGAGTTAGTTGGGTGGTGGATGGTAAGCGCTATAGCCCGAATGATTTGGAAATTAGTAGTGATAAAAACTTGATTCGGGTGAATAAAAGCGAGAAACCTGAAAATGCTCGTCTTTATGCTGGGCGAATGAATTTGCAGCCAAATGCTTATGGCACATACACTTTAGTTAACCAAGTTCCTTTAGAAACTTATTTGCGTGGGGTTGTGCCTTACGAAATAGGCATAAATGCACCAACAGCTGCGCTAGAAGCCCAAGCAATTCTGGCTCGGACTTATGCTTTAAGAAATTTACGTAGGTTCGCAGCAGATAACTATCAGTTGTGTGCTGATACTCACTGTCAAGTTTATTATGGGCTGAATGGAGCGGCCGCCAAAACAGACAAAGCGATCGCCTCAACTAGAGGTAAGGTAGTAACCTATAAAAACCAACTAGTAGATGCCCTTTATTCTTCTACTACTGGTGGCGTTACCGCCTCCTTCAGCGATGTCTGGAATGGTGACGATCGTCCCTATCTGCGCCCTGTACTCGATGCTGCAACTAATTTTTGGGACTTGTCTAAGCAGAGTTTAGCAGATGAAGAGAACTTCCAAAAATTTATTAATATCCAACAAGGATTTAATGAAAGCAAGTGGGATATGTTTCGTTGGCATAAGGAAACCCCTTTAGAGGATATTACCAAGGACTTGCAGAAATTTTTGCAGGTGAAAAACAGTCCCCATGCCAAATTTAAGACAATTCAGGCTATGGCAGTAGTGAAGCGAAGCCAGAGTGGGCGTATCCTTGAACTTGCCGTTAAAACTGATAACAGCACCTTTGTTCTCCACAAAGACGAAGTTCGTAGTGCCTTTGCTGCTCCTAGAAGTACGCTATTTTACATAGAAGCCCTGAACAAAGGAAAACCCGAACTGTGGGGATACGCTTTTATTGGTGGTGGATTAGGACATGGAGTCGGCTTGAGTCAAACTGGCGCTCAAAATTTAGCTAAATTAGGTTGGTCAAGTCCAAAAATTCTCCAATTCTACTATCCTGGTACTCAGATTCAGATTCTCAGCAAAGAGACTAAACTTTAAGCTAATCGGAAAACTCCATACTTAAAAAATCGGCATTGCTGATTGCGGTATGAAAACGATTGTGCATTCCGGTGAAAATCCTTGTAGAGACGTAAAATTTTACGCCAAATTCATACCTCGATTCAGCAACGCCAAAAAATCAAGCAGGAACACAATATTTACTGTGTTCCTGCTCAACACGAAATTAGGCTTTTTGTCAAACTCGCTTTATCGACACGGCATTGAGAGGGCGTTGACACTACATGGGATTCTTCTATTTTTCAACATTATTTACTCTTGCAAGAGATTTATTGTTGAGGGGCCTAACTCTTAGTAGAGTTCTTCCTCTTTGTGAGTTTGGATTGTCACATCAGAGGTAGGGTAAGCGACACAGGTCAGTACATATCCAGCTTCTATTTGATCGTCATCTAAGAATGACTGGTCACTCTGATCAACGGCACCAGTTACGAGCTTACCTGCACAGGTCGAGCAAGCACCAGCGCGGCAAGAGTAGGGCAGGTCAAGACCAGCTTCTTCGGCAGCATCTAGAATATAAGTATCGTCTTCAACGGGAATTGTTGTGTCCAGTCCTTCTGCCTCGTTGATTAGTCTCACTTGATAAGTTGCCATTGAGTAATCCTCTCGTTTGCAAACGGTAGTATAAGTTATCTTTAGGCAAAGGTCACGGCTTTTCTGTGGGATTAGCCGCTCGTTCAAATTTGCTTCAATTCTGATACTACGAGAAAAATTAAACGATATGACTGGAAATTGAACCCGATTAGTAATGAAATTTAGTTGCTTAATCCCTATAAGTTTTATTTATATTATTTCCGTCCTAAGTCAGGTTGTAATTAGAAAAAATTATCTTAATGGATAAAAAACATTGACAAGATTAATGCTAATTGTATTTTGTAGGATTTACGCAGAAGAGATTCCCAACTTACTATAGGACTCATATTTGATTTTTGAACAAAACTCAGTACACCTTTATTCCTTCTTCCCAGTCCCTTACCTCTACGATTGATTCAGAAATCAAATCGGATTGCGTTTTGAAAACATGCCCTAGTAGTCTGTCAAATTCATTTTGACGGTTAGGGAGACGCGATAAATCGCCGTCTCTACTCTTAATCTATCCGTCAATTATTTCTTGACAGACTACTAAGCTGATATGCGTCTAAATTATATAAACATTCTTTATAATCGTTGACGGTTGACGGTTATCGGTCATCAGTCAACAGTCAACAGTCAACAGTCATCAGGTAAATGTACAAGTTAAATGCGTAACAGCTTAGTACGAATGTTGTAGAGTCTAAACTGGTGAAATCTTTTGATTCCCTATGAAAAAAGAATCTCACTACTAGAAGCATGAAAGAATCAAAACAGAACTAGTGAGGATCATGTATAATTCAGGAGCAGCTTTAGAAAAAGCAAAAGTGCGTGTAGGTTTGGTGGGTACTGGGTATGCAGCAAAATTTCGATCTGAGGCATTGCTCCATAATGAGGGAATGCGATCGCAGTTAATCGCAGTTGTTGGTCATACCGCAGAAACAACAGAAACCTTTGCCAAAGATTACCAAATTGAAGCGTTGAGTTCTTGGCAACAGCTAGTAGAGCGTGAAGATATAGACCTAGTGGTGATTTCCACAATAAATCGAGATCATGGTGCGATCGCTCGTGCAGCACTTACCAACGGCAAACATGTAATTGTGGAATATCCGCTTTCGTTGGATGTAGTCGAAGCTGAAGAACTGATTGCCTTAGCCAAAGCACAACAAAAACTGCTGCACGTTGAACACCTGGAACTTTTAGGTGGTTTGCATCAAGCTTTGAAGCAAAACTTAGCCATAATTGGTGAGGTTTTTTATGTTCGCTACAGCACCATAAATCCCCAGAATCCTGCACCCCGCAAATGGACTTATAACCACGAGTTATTCGGTTTTCCCTTAATTGGTGCCTTGTCTCGCCTACATCGTCTCACCGATTTATTTGGTAAAGTATTGACTGTTAACTGTCACCAGCGATATTGGGAAATAGAACCGGAATATTACCAAACCTGTTTCTGTACTAGTCAACTGTACTTTACTAGCGGACTTTTAGCTCAAGTAGTTTATGGCAAAGGTGAAACTATTTGGCAATCAGAACGCAAGTTTGAAGTTCACGGTGAAAAAGGTGGTTTAATTTTTAATGGCGACACAGGATTGTTTATCCAGCCCGGAGAAACAACACCTATAGAGGTTGGCCCTCGCCGGGGTTTGTTCGCCAAAGACACAAGTATGGTTTTAGACCATCTTTTTGATGGCACTCCTTTGTACGTTACCCCAGAGGAGAGCTTGTATACCCTAAAGGTTGCTGATGCTGCACAAAAAGCTGCACAGACAGGGTTAACTATATTTATGAAAGATACTTTAGATAAAAGTTAATGAAAACCGAACTAATTGTTATTTTATCCCAACGAGAATTAGACAAAATGCGTCAAGCTGGGCGTTTAGCTGCTAAACTTCTCCAGCATCTCGAACCTTTAGTGAAGCCAGGGGTTAGCACTCTTGAACTAAATGATGAAGCCGAACGCTGGACGCAAGCGCATGGAGCAAAAAGCGCCCCCCTTGGTTATAAAGGCTATCCTAAATCAATTTGCACTAGTGTAAATGAGGTAATTTGTCACGGCATTCCCAATGCCAAGCAAATTCTCAAAGAAGGTGACATTATTAATATTGATGTAACGCCGATTCTTGAGGGTTATCACGGCGATACATCTAAGACATTCTTTGTTGGTACTCCTTCGCCGAAAACGAGAAAGTTGGTAGAGGTGACAGAAGAGTGTTTGCGCTTGGGTATTGCTGAAGTTAAACCTGGGGCACGTATTGGAGACATTGGTGCAGCCATTCAAGAGTATGCTGAAGCACAAGGCTTTTCTGTAGTACGAGATTTCGTTGGACACGGGATCAGTAATATTTTCCATACTGCGCCGGATGTTCCCCACTATGGTACACGCGGTAAGGGTAAGCGCCTCAGACCAGGGATGGTTTTTACTATTGAGCCAATGATTAACGAAGGTACTTACGAAGTCGAGGTTCTGGGCGATAAATGGACTGCTGTCACGCGCGATCGCAAGCTTTCTGCTCAATGTGAGCATACCTTAGCTGTAACTGAAGACGGCGTTGAAATCCTCACCCTACCTGAAGGCGAGAATTACTAAACTGGTAGATTTTTCTACTCCTTGATTAACATAATGGTTGAAACTCTTGCTGCGGAAAACGTCACACTTGAGCAACTAATATTGCTCTATGGATTAGAGTTAGTTGATTCGGAAGAATTCTTTCGAGAGTGGCAAGATGATCTACCAGAACTGACAAGTTTAGAAAAGCAGCTATTGGATCAAATAAAGGCAGGTTATATAAATTTACGAAACTATCCGCCTTTATTAGAAAATGCAGTTAACACGATTGTTTTATCACCACTGCTATTCATTGGCAAGTTTTATTTACCTCCTTTTCACGTCAAATTAGAGAAATCTATCGAGATTGAAACACCAGACAAGCAAACTATCATCAAAGGACGAATTGACTTCTTACTTCTAAATCAAAAATTCTGGGTAACAGTTATTGAGTCTAAACAGGTTGCTTATTCGGTAGAAGCAGGACTTGACCAAATTCTGGCATATATGCTGGCTGCTCCCCAGTCACAAGATGTAGTATTTGGGATGATTACTTCTGGTGGAAGTTTTATGTTCATTAAACTGCTCAAAGGTCATCCTCCTCGCTATGCCACTTCGGATATTTTTGATGTCCGTAATCGTGGTAATGAATTATATAATGTACTCCAAATTTTGAAGCGTATTAGTCAATTGACTTTTGCCTAATTAAAGGTAGCTAGAATAATTAAAAAGCAGTATTGCTGCTCTAGTTTTGAAGCTAGCTGACAATTCAGCGGCATCTGGAAAACCTCAAGGCTATTTCGTTCTAAACATAAACCGCCCAGAACTAAAGTTCCGGGCTAATAGCTTAAGTCCACTTTAGTGGACTTAAGCTATTAGCCTCAGAATTTATTCTGAGGCGGGCTAGATGAGAATGAAATAGCCCTGTCTTCCCACTCGTTATTTTTCCATCTTATTTTCTCGGCGTTGCTGAATGAAAGTGTGAAACTCCATGTTTAAAACTGTTTTCTTTGCGCTTTTGGAGGAACCAAATTCATACGTTTAATTAGCAACGTCGTTTTCTGATGGAGAAGTGATGAGGTAATTTTTTACCCTCTAAGTTAAGGAGAAACTTATCAATGGCAGTTTATACTATTAACGGTACGAATGGCCCTGACAGTTTGATTGACTACAATCGCTATCCTGGCGATGGTTACTTTAGTCTAATTACCATCAACGGATTTGGCGGTGACGACATTATCACTGGGCAAGATATTTTTACTTCCTATATTATCTATGGGGGTGCTGGCAACGATTTCATCGTTGGCAGTGCTTACAGAGATGTCATCTTAGGCGATGATTACTCTGGCGGCGTTAGTGGTAACGATTACCTCGTTGGGGGTGCGGGGGACGGCGACGATGCCCTCTATGGCGTTGGTGGCAACGATACTCTCGATGGGGGTGCTGGCCCTGATAAACTCGCTGGGGATGTTGGCACTGATAGCCTCATTGGGGGTGCTGGCAACGATGTTTTCCTGTTTTTTTCAGTTTCAGATAGTCAACCTGGTTTGTCACGAGATATTATCAAAGACTTTGTTGGAAACGGTAACTTACTCGGTGACATAATCGATATATCTGACATAGATGCTAACACCACCAAAAATGGCGACCAAGCTTTCACTTACATAGGAAGTCGCGCATTCACCGCAGCAGGTCAGATCCGTTATTCTGGAGGTATTCTCCAAGGTAACACTGATAGTAATCTAGCGGCTAATTTTGAGATTAAGCTTGAAGGATCACCACTACTAGTGGCAAGCGATATTATCGTTTAATAGACTTCTTGCAAAAGTCTTTAATACCCCACCCCCAACCCCTCCCCTTGGTAAGAGGAGGGGAGCGTTTGCGTTAGAAATACTAACTGTAGGTTGGGTTAAGCGGAGCGAAACCCAACGTTTCCGCGCTTGTTGGGTTTCGTTCCTCAACCCAACCTACAAAAAATTAAATTTCGACCCTTTTTTAGGGTGACGTGTACTAAGTTCCTATATTGAATTCGGGTAATCGTTTATTGAATTCGGGTAATCGTTTATTGAATTCGGGCAGTCGTTTATTGAATTCGGGCAACCCCCAAAAATTTACATAAAGCCATTTAATATATTTGTAATCCTAATCAACATTTATCGCATGATAAAGTAAAACATATATGAAGGTAAGATTATGACCCAAGCGTTGCCTAAATTACTAACCTTTAATGAATTTATCGAATGGTATCCCAACGATGGAAAACGCTATGAATTGCACAAAGGAGTAATTGTTGAAATGCCACCCCCAACCGGTTCGCATGAAAAAGTTATTGCATTTTTGTCGCGGAACTTAACCGTGGAGTTTGATCGTCTTAATTTACCCTATGGAATCCCCAAAACTGCATTGATCCAAACTCCTTCTGCCGAATCGGCTTATTCGCCTGATGTGTTGCTGCTAAATCTTGATAATCTCGACAATGAACCGCTTTTTCAAAAACAGTCAACAGTAAGCCAAGCAGCATCGGTTCCAATAGTTATTGAAGTTGTTTCAACTAACTGGCGAGATGATTATTACAATAAGCTTAGAGATTATGAAGAAATGGGCATTCCCGAATATTGGATTGCTGATTATGCTGCATTGGGTGCAAGAAAGTTCATCGGCAATCCCAAACAACCCACTATTTTTGTATGCGAATTAGTTGATGGTGAATATCAAATGACAGCGTTTCAAGGTAACACCGCGATTTCATCACCTACCTTTCCCCAATTAAATTTAACTGCACAGCAGATTTTTAATGCGGCTAACTAATTTTTTATCTAGTTAGGACTTACGCACGAGTTACGGAGTAACGTAGACGCTTCGGCTTGCCGCAGGCTACCGCAGAGGCGCAGAGGACACGGAGAAATCAGGTTTGAGAGATATTTTGCGTAAGTCCTACTAGTCTTATAATTATCTTCCCAACTTATTAGGAATACCTTCACAACCACCAGGAATAGTACCTCTAGTTTTTTCACCACCCCAAGCGCAACAGTAGTTACGTGTAGACTCAGACATGCGCTGCACATTGGTGAAATCGGCATTTTCCACCACAGCGCCAGTGTGTTCGCCGGTTTGATAATTTGGTGGTTGAGTGCGACTACGGGGTGATGCTTTATCTACTACACCGTAGAATAAACGAATCCCGTTGATGTCGGCACCAGTGAGATTGGCACAATATAAAATAGTGCGGGAGAGGTTGGCTTTTACTAAATCACAACCGCTCAGATTAGCGCGGACAAGATTAGCTTCGCTCAGGTCAGTCCAACGCAAATCAGTACCAGAAAGGTCTGCTGCGGCTAGCGTTACGCCTAAATCGATGACACGCACACCTTCTAGGCGGTCTTCTGCATATCCGCCACTGCCGTCAAGAATGGCTCGACCTAATAGCCGATCGCGTTGTAAGGGTGAGAGCAACTTGGAACGTGAGAGAAAGCGGAGAATTTTCGCTTTACCACTGCCATCTACACTACTTAAAATTGCCGCAGTGCGTCCTTCAGCGATCGCTCTTTCTTGAGGCCAATCTTCTAATAATCCTTCTTGATCTAATACTAAGTCTGAAACGCCTTGAAAATAGGAATCAATTGTCTGCTGCTGGGTAATAATATTTTGCTGAACTGTTAGCAGGTTTTGCTGAATTGTCAAGTCTTTGGAAATAACATATTGTCGCCACGCCACGTAAACGGCGATGACGGCGATCAGAATTTGCCCCAAAGCGCCAAACCAATCTGCGAGGGTTCCAGCAATATCCCAGTTAATCTGGCTTCCCCAAACTAGCAAGCGATCGCCCACACCTGTAAACTTGATCAAGCCGATGATGGCTACTATTAGTCCCAAAATGGCAACAAACAGGGTGCGTTCTTGGGGTGAAAACCACTCGTATAATGCTTTTTGCAACCAAGGCAATAATATCGCTAGGGATAACAGCAAAGTTATCAGCGTTCCGATAATGCCGACGATCCAGTTATTGAGGATAACTCCAATGAAGGTGATGGCGATCGCTAGGAGGATGAGCAGCAATGCCCTCGGCTTAACTACGAATTGGTTGGTAGTAGGTTGCTTGAAGTCAGAACGGGCAAGTTTTAGAGCATTTGTATGTTGCGGAGATTGCAAAGATGCGATCGCTGCTAGGGCTTGTTGTGTAGCTAGTGCTTCTGAGCTTAGGTTCTTCTCACTTGCACTCCCGTCAAAGTCATCTGGTTGCAAGTCGTTTTCTGGAACTGGTTCTGGGGTTGGTAGATTAGAGGAATCGGATTCAATTGTCATGTTTTCTATTTTGCCCCCTCAATCCAGGTTATGCAGCGTTCCTACCGCAGTAAATTCTTAAAAAACAGGCTGAAGATTATTTTGCTTGTGCTTGTGGCAACTACCACTATTGCCCTGACAGTCATCGCCAGACCTGTTGCTCACCTGACTTTAACAGCCTGGAGCGATCGCGATGACCGTCAACCCCTGCCTAGCGGCACGGTTGATGATGCCAGTCACCTGAACCAGACACAGGTGACAATTAAGCAGGTTAAGAGTCAGCCTGGAGTTGCTGAGGTGATACTACAGTCTGTACTTAGAGATGCCTTACGTCAAGGTAAGAAGGTAGCGATCGCAGGTTCACGCCACACGATGGGTGGTCACACTCTGTATGCTAAAGGCATCTCGCTGGGGATGCTCCACTTCAACCGGATGCAATTCAACCCGGCGACTAAAATTCTGACGGTGCAATCAGGAGCGAAATGGTCTGATATTATTCCCTATCTAAATGAACGTGGCTATTCTGTCGCCGTGATGCAGTCCAATAACGATTTTTCTGTCGGCGGCACGATGAGTGCCAATGCTCATGGCTGGCAACATAATAGTCCTCCCTTTGCTAGCACGGTTGAAGCTTTCCGGTTAATGCTGGCAAGTGGAAAGGTTGTGAAGTGTTCCAGACAGGAAAACCCAGAGTTATTTTCTCTAGTTTTAGGCGGTTACGGACTATTCGGGATCATTCTTGACGTGGACTTGAGAGTAGTACCCAATGAAACGTATATAGCTGAACGGTTCGTGATTAAGAGCGAGAAATATATTGAAACCTATCGGCAACAGGTAGATGGTGCAGCCACTATTGGTATGGCATACGGTAGACTTTCTGTCGCACCGGAAAGCTTTTTACAAGAAGCTATTCTTACCACCTACCGCCAAGTCCCACAAGCAACTCACGCTATTGTCTCTTTAGAAAAACAGGCAGAGTCTGGATTACCTCGGACGGTTTTCCGTGGCAGCATCGGCAGTAACTATGGCAAAAGCTTGCGCTGGCAACTAGAAAAAATCGTTGGGGGAGAAGCCGGAAACCGGGTTTTGAGAAACCACATTCTTAACCGTTCCTCCGGCTTATTTGAGAATCGTCACCAGGCAGAGACTGACATCCTGCATGAGTACTTTATTCCCCCTAAATCTCTGGAAGCGTTTTTAGAGCAGTGCCGCACCATTATTCCTAAGTACGAAGGGGATTTGCTCAATGTCACGGTGCGAAATGTTCACCAGGATAACGATAGTTTTCTCAGATATGCTGATCAGGAAGTTTTTGGATTGGTGATGCTGTTTCATCAGCAACGCACCCAAGAGGGGGAGGCAAAGATGCAGGTAATGACCCAGAAACTGATTGAGGCAGCCCTAGCAGTCGGTGGTAGGTACTATCTCCCCTATCGTCTTCATGCCACACCTGAACAATTTCGTAGAGCTTATCCACAAGCGGCTAAATTTTTCGCCCTTAAGCGCAAGTATGACCCTAACGGGATTTTCCAAAATTATTTTTACCTGAAATACGGCAGATAAATCTAGGGATGGGGAACCACTGCGCCCTTGGGGTTTCCCACCCTACCCCTGCTCTTAAGCTAGCTACGCGCAGCGTTTCCCCTTCTCCCCATACACAAGTCTTTTAGAGTTGCTAGGTAACGTAGAGTAGGTTAATTTTTACAAGCCGATGCAATAGCATTGTTAACCGACACAATGGCATTGTTAGCCGACACAATGGCATTGTTAGCCGATGCAATGGCATTGTCAAGAGACTTGTGTGTACACCCTAGTTCTCCCAAAGGGAGAGGCTAGCGCTTTCTCTGCGAGAGGCTTCCGCCAACGCGGAGCGTCTCGTAGAGAAGGGAAACTCCAGAGAGTAATAAAAGACCGTTAATTCTGTCCAAAGTATCGATATATGTTATGGGGTGGGCATCTCGCCCGCCCTAATTAATAAGCGTGCAGGATGCCCACCCCACAAAATTTGGTAATTTATTTGTTGGAATTCCCAGTCTTTTGCACTCAATTAAGGTGCAAGGGCATTACCCCGAATTAGGCTACCAATGGTTTTGGCAGTAATTTTCAGTTGGGTGATGGGATTAGCTGGGACAACCGTCTTATACAGATAGCTATCGAATGTTAGCCGTTGTACATCGAGGTCATCGCACATTTCCACAAAGGCTTCGCGGGTGGCGTTAGAACGATAGAACACGGTTTGCAGAATGTCCAGCACCTTGTAAGTGAGTCCGTATCTTTTATCCCAACGCTTCAGGTAAACCTTCAGGTCGCCTTCTGTAGGAATACGGCTACCACTATTAGATGTTTCTACAATGGTTTCGGCACACATCCGCCCAGATTTAGCGGCAAAATAAATACCTTCACCAGAGGACTTGGTAACATAACCAGCAGCATCTCCCACTAAAGCGATGCGACCGACAACACGACGGGGACGGGGATGTTCAGGAATGGGGTGCGCTTCGACTTTGATAATTTTACCGCCTGCCAACTTCTCGGAAGCACGAGCGCGGATACCAGCTTGTAACTGTTTGATGCTGGCTTTATTAATGTGCATTGTACCAGTACCAACCGCTACGTGGTCATATTTAGGGAAAACCCAAGCGTAGAAGTCAGTAGAAACGTCATCACCGACATACATTTCGGCGAGGTCGTTATAGTAGGCCATTTTGTCTTCGGGTAAGCGAATTCGCTCTTGGAAAGCGATCGCATAATTGTAATCCCCAGCGTCCATTTCTTTAGCAACGCGAGAATTAGCCCCATCCGCCCCAATAATTAGATCCACCTTTAAAGTTTTGGCAATACCCTGTGATATACCATCTGTATGGTCAACGTAATGGATGGTATAGGGATCAGTATTGTTTCCTGGTATATCAAGTTTATGAACAGTAGCATTAATTAAATTTGCGCCGACTTTTGCCGCGCGATCGCGCAAAAAGCCATCTAGTACTTCCCTGCGGCACATTCCTATATATTCATCTTCATTTATCAGATTGATATCTACCTCCCGATTGGAAGGCGAAATCATTTTCATCTTCCGTACCCGGCGATCGATAATCTCTGGTGGCAAGTCAAATTCACTCACCATACATAGGGGAATTGCACCCCCGCAAGGCTTCGCATTGTCTAGCTTCCGCTCAAACAGGTAGGTTTCAATCCCAGAGGCTGCCAGTGTTTCTGCGGCAGATGAACCAGCAGGGCCTGACCCAATAACAGCAACCCGTAGTGTCAAAGGTCTTTCTCCCAATCTTCACATTTACCGAGAGCATACTACCACGGTCTTTCTAGTGATTTGGCGCTTTTCCTTCAGGTTTATGCACAAATGCAATATTCCTTAATGTTTCGATACGAAAAGCGAGATGGCGGATGGATGGCATTTATCAGTGGGAATCATAACAACTCATTTAGCTTGAAGCGTAAGTTTTACCCCACCCTAACCCTCCCCTTATAAAGGGGAGGGAACTAGATTTCTTTTTTCCCCCCTTTATAAGGGGGGATTAAGGGGGGTAATTCGACTTATGTGTACACCAGAGAGATTAATTTCCCCACTCCCCATTCCCTACTCCCCACTCCCCATTCTTTAAGACTGTGCGATCGCATTTACTGTTGGGAATCATAACAAACAGATTCACCTGAGTAAATATCCAATGGCTTACCAAAACATTACAGGTTCCCTTTCTCCAGCAGATATCCAAGAAATTAAAGCTGCCTTTGCGACTATCCAAGCAAAGATGCCTTTTCTGGTGACTCTGAGTGTGGAAGAACGACGCAAGTTATTTAAGATGGGCGATAAAAGCCTAGCCTTTGTTAACACTAGCCTAACTGCTGCCCAGTCTAACCGAGACATTTTACCAGCCAGCTTTGATGTAGACGAATTTGTGCGGGATTATCAATTAGCCGCAACGCTTACCGAACTGTTGATTAAACTGCAACAACTGACAGAACAGGTAGATGATACCCTAATGGCAGTCGGTAGCGAAGCAATGGGTAGCAGTTTGACTGTTTACGATTACGTGAAGACTGCTGCTAAGAAAACTCCAGGGTTAAAAACTATTGCCGAACAGTTAGGGGAACGGTTTAAAGCCATTAAAAGTAAACCTCTTAAAGCTGCTTCTGGTTCATAGGCTGTAAACTTTGCCAGAGATAGGGGAAGAGTGAAAGGGGAAAAGTTAAAGGTAGATGCACATGCTTTTCTTTTCCCCTTTCTGTTTTCTTAACTGCTGAATGAGTCTTTGATACTCGTGGGAGAGTCTTTGATACTCGTGAGCGAGTCTTTGATACTCGTGGGCGAGTCTTTGATACTCGTGGGCGAGTCTTTAATACTCGCCAGAGAGTCTTTGATACTCGTGGGCGAGTCTTTGATACTCGTGGGCGAGTCTTTGATACTCGTGGGCGAGTCTTTGATACTCGTGGGCGAGTCTTTGATACTCGTGGGCGAGTCTTTGATACTCGTGAGCGAGTCTTTTATACTCGTGAGCGAGTGTTTAGGTGAATTCTAGTAATAAAATTACCATAGCCGTTGGTTGAGCGAAGTCGAAACCAACTGAGTGATCGAGAGTTGAGCGTTCGCGTAGCGTCTCGCAGAGAAGTCGAAACTCGTCAACATAGGTATTTTTTCATCAAAAATCACCTTAGAACTTATTGAATAGCCTAAGAAAACCTCACTCTGGTTCTGCTACGCAAAACCTGTCCCTCTCCTTAGTAAGGAGAGGGATGTCCGTTAGGACAGGGTGAGGTTTTTAGGGACTTTTGGGTAATTGCATAACTTGTGTGTACACCGTAACCTATTGGGAGAGAGGCTTTAAAACCCGTATTGCTTTGTAGAGAAGGAGTTAAATTTTGCAGGACTTGTACTTCCACTTCAGAACTCCGGGCAAGCTTGCTATTATGCTGGTAGCCGCGTGTAATCTGCCACCTTGCACCCAATTATGCTTACCATACCCCGCCGCACCAGCAAGCCGCTCTTTTTCCTTTTCTGTTTCACCCTATTCTTGACTCTCTTCCTCTCTCTACCTTGGGTAAACGCCAAAGAAACCCCCAAACCCAAACCCCAAGATTGGCAAATTGAAGGCATAGTAGCAGCCCTTGACGACAGTTACGACAAAGTAAAGGGATATGCGCTAGACAAGTTAGTTGAATATGAGCTAAAAGACTTAAAAACCGTGTTTAAGAAACCGGAGGAAATTGCCCAGAAAGCTGCCAATATCCTCAAGGATGAAAAGGTTGACTCATCTGTTCGTGGCAGTGCAGCAGTGGCATTGAGCAACTTCGGGCAGGCGGCGGCTCAATACATCCCTGACATCGCCAATATCCTCAAGGATGAAAAGGTTGACAAATATATTCGTGGCAGTGCAGCAGTGGCATTGAGCAACTTCGGGCAGGCGGCGACTCAATACATCCCTGACATCCTCAAAATCCTCAAGGATGAAAAGGTTGACTCATCTGTTCGTAGCAGTGCAGCAGTGGCATTGAGCAACTTCGGGCAGGCGGCGACTCAATACATCCCTGACATCCTCAAAATCCTCAAGGATGAAAAGGTTGACTCATCTGTTCGTAGCAGTGCAGCAGAGGCATTGAGCAAGTTCGGGCAGGCGGCGGCTCAATACATCCCTGACATCGCCAATATCCTCAAGGATGAAAAGGTTGACAAATATATTCGTGGCAGTGCAGCAGTGGCATTGAGCAACTTCGGGCAGGCGGCGGCTCAATACATCCCTGACATCCTCAAATTCCTCAAGGATGAAAAGGTTGACTCATATATTCGTGGCAGTGCAGCAGTGGCATTGAGCAACTTCGGGCAGGCGGCGGCTCAATACATCCCTGACATCGCCAATATCCTCAAGGATGAAAAGGTTGACTCATATATTCGTGGCAGTGCAGCAGTGGCATTGAGCAACTTCGGGCAGGCGGCGGCTCAATACATCCCTGACATCGCCAATATCCTCAAGGATGAAAAGGTTGACTCATCTGTTCGTGGCAGTGCAGCAGTGGCATTGAGCAAGTTCGGGCAGGCGGCGGCTCAATACATCCCTGACATCCTCAATATCTTCAAGGATGAAAAGGTTGACTTAGATGTTCGTCGCAGTGCAGCAGTGGCATTGGGCAATATCCAAAAACTGGATTTAAAGGAAGTTTTGGTAATTCTGAATAATATTTATGAGCCTGGTAATTCAGAATACTTAAATTGGCGTTTTCTAACCTATTTTCTGGGCGGTGGCACTGAGAAAGTAAAAACTCTACTCAAATGGCTTGGCTATTCTCAAGTCGTTCCTGACAAACTCCCACGCGATGAAGGTGTCAAAACCCTCAAGGTATTTCAAGAAGCTTGGAATAGCAGTCAAGAGCTAGAACGTTTACGCAACGAGTTAGCCAAGCAAATTTCGGAAGTAGCCGCCAAAAAAAATGTTTCTTGGAATTTACAGGATATTGGTTTACTGCAAACTCACCACAGCAACCTCACAAAAGTCAACTCCACCAATGCTAATGCGGTGCAGTCAGCAATAGATAAACTGGAGGTGTGGCAGTGGTTTGTCCGTTCTATAAACACCATCCTGATTCATGCTGCCTTTTGGCTAGCCCTCATCTTTGCCTACCCCAAATTCCCCCAAGTCCAAGCCATCTTCTTCTGGAACCCTTGGGTACGCCGAATCTTAGGCGTGGGCTATGTCGGCTTTCTCCTCACCTGGTTTCCCCCCTTCCGTCGCAAATTATTTGAACCCTTCAAACCTTCCCTATTAGCCGATGCCGGCTTAGATAATTTTCATGACCAATCATACTTCCCAGAGTCAAAAGTCAAAATCCCCACATCAGGAGACATCCAGCCAATTACCGCAGCCTTACCCAGTATTCAAGGACAAATTATCTTAGAAGGAGATTCCGGCTTAGGCAAGTCGATGTTTCTCCGTCATCTGTTGCAAAACTCCCAGCGCATAGTCGTTTATCTCCCCGCCCAGAAATGTCATAAAGGCGTAATTGAAGCCATCCAAGACAAGCTACACGGCCAAGCCCAAGATGCCAGCTTCCTGAAAAACCTAATTTACAGTGGCGCGATAGATATCTGCATCGACGGACTCAACGAAGTCACCGCCGAAACACGGGCAAAAATCTGCCAGTTTGTCGAAAGCTATTTCCGGGGCAACATTATCATGACTACTCAGCCCCTAGAGTGGACACCCCCCTCAACAGCCAAAACATACTACTTGCACCCCCTTGAGCGACAACAAATTCAAGAGTTCTTGATCTCCCGTCAGCCGCGACTCCCCCAAGATGCCAAAATTCAAGGTGCTGATTACGCCCAAGCTTGTACCAATTATTTAACAGAAGTCCTCAAAGATCAGCAAGCCAAAGAAGAGTTAGATGCTGTCCGCCGAATTCTTTCCAATCCAATGGATTTAACAGTGGTAGCGCTCATGCTATCACAAGGCAAACACCCAAACTTATTTCGCCTGCAAGAACAGCAATACAACCTGATGGCGGCAGAATACCTGCAAGAATGGAAACAAGAATTTCCCCTCAAAAGATTTTCCGCCGCCGTCTACCAAATGCGACTTGATGACAAACAAGCTTTACCTGGGGATGAATTTCACCAAGTTGTCATGTCTTTAGAAGACGAGAAATACAAAATGGTAGTTAGCCGTCAGTGGCAAGATGAAAAAAGCGAAGCGAAGAAAGAATGGTACTTTCGCCACGATAAAATTATGGATTTCTTCTTGGTGCAAAACTTTCTCGGCGAAACTGATGCAGCCGAAGGACTATTAGTTGATAGAATGGGCGATCCGCGTTTTCGTGGCGTTTACTTCTTGCTAGCAACCTTACTTCCTTTAGATGCAGCCAAAGAACTGCGAGAAGATTTGATTCAATACGCGGCTGATACCAAAGACAATACGGTGAGTAATACCTTTGTGCAGTTGTTGCGAACTAGGTAAGTTGGCATGGAGCATTTATGTGAACTGAAAAGTAGAGCCTAAATCTTGTTCATCTATAAATAACTATGTATGGTATATATAAGACACGGTAATCCTAGCAGGGAACTGTAGATAGTTGCAGAGGTATAGCAGCAGTGGGTATAGTAGTTGAAAATGTCTCCAAACAATTCGGGAGTTTCAAGGCAGTTGATCAGGTTAGCCTGGAAATTAAGAGTGGTTCGTTAGTTGCGTTGCTTGGGCCTTCGGGTTCGGGTAAATCTACACTATTACGGTTAATTTCAGGCTTAGAAATGCCAGATAGCGGCAAAATTCTGCTTACTGGTAAGGATGCTACATACCAAAGCGTACAGCAACGCAATATTGGCTTTGTGTTTCAGCACTATGCCCTATTTAAGCATTTGACTGTCAGACAGAATATTGCTTTTGGCTTAGAAATTCGCAAGGCACAGCCAAAGAAGATTAAGGGAAAGGTTGAACAGTTACTAGAATTAGTGCAATTGACTGGACTAGGCGATCGCTATCCGTCACAACTTTCTGGTGGTCAAAGACAACGGGTAGCATTAGCAAGGTCACTGGCAGTAGAACCTGAAGTATTACTGCTAGATGAACCCTTTGGCGCACTCGATGCGAAAGTCCGCAAAGACTTACGGGCGTGGTTACGCCGCCTCCATGATGAGGTTCATGTTACCACGGTTTTTGTCACCCACGACCAAGAGGAAGCAATGGAAGTCTCCGATGAAGTTGTGGTGATGAATAAAGGGCGTGTGGAACAGGTAGGGACACCATCTGAAATTTACGATAATCCTGCCACCGCATTTGTAATGAGCTTCATTGGCCCGGTGAATGTGTTACCCAGTAACTCAAAGATTTTTCAAAGTAGCGGATTTGATGCGCCACACCCACAAGTATTTTTGCGTCCACAAGATGTGATTTTGGAAAAGGTTCCTAACGGTTCTACTACGACTGCGACAGTCAGCCGTTTGATACATTTGGGTTGGGAAATTCAGGTAGAATTAACTTTCGATGATGGGCAAGTGGTGATGGCGCATTTAACACGCGATCGCTTTAACCAATTAGAGTTAGAACCGAAACAGAGGGTGTATGTGAAGCCAAAGGATGCCAAGTCCTTCCCTCTGTCTTATTCAATTTAGTTGGCAAGGTTGAAATATTTATGCTTGCTGCTTTAGGGCACAGCAGAAAAACGTTGCCAAAATATTTGCCAAATCCCCCAGTAACCTATGTAATCGGAGATGCTGATTAGATAGTTGCACAAGGATATACAGAAGCACTACCCCAGTATCATACTGAGGCTAGTGCGCTGGCTTTTCACACATTTATTGTGAGGATTAATTTAACGGGTCTTGCCTTTACTAGCCTGTCAAGCCTAAATTGATGGGTACGGAAGTTAGTAGTAAGGACTTTAGTCCTTATTTTCTAAGCACTAAAGTCCTTACTAAAAACCATCAAAACTAGCTTGACAGACTACTACTAACAAGGAGTCAAATTAAACCTAATTCTATAAATTCCATTGAATCCAACTATAGTTCGTTGCCCCGCAGCTACATTTGTAGCACGCGCTATCAAAGTTGTGTTGATGCCGAAAACCGAATTCACTCGGTTAGCACACGCGTCTACTGTATCTCCTGTAATAGCTACATTTTTTATCCATCCACCTGAAGAGCCAGACGGGAAGTTCGCGTTTAGATCATTGGTAGATGGAATTACTCTCCCTTGAAACACTGGTCTAACCCTTAGGGCAGCAGTACCCCCCTGAGGCACATTTGCAAAACCAGAATACCTCAGGTTAATGGGCTGAACTTTGTAGCCTCTAGGTATATTAAGCCCAATTCTGAGATTACAAGATTGTGATACAACTCTAGGAGATACAGCTGTAGCCTGAAATCGAGGGAAAGTTACAGAAAGAGTATTTCCTACCAAACTTACTACGGCATTTCCCGACGGACAGCCATTTCCAAAAACAGTTGCTGGAACACTTTCAAACTGAAATGCTGGTGTTTGAGCCTGTGCCTCAGATAAACCCACAACATTTAAACTCAGTAGCGTCAAACTGGAAATAAGAGCAGTTAAAACTTTCATATCTTTCATCTCAAATTAAGGAGAGGTTGTCAGGTTTGTTGTCAATACTATGTCTCAAGACACAGAGTCAAAAATTTCTTCACAGCGATTGGAAGAAATCTTTCAATCAGTTGATAAAGCAGCTTTAGAGGGAGCAGGTTTTGGAAAAATTAAATGCACAAACTCTATGCATTTAAAAAACTTAACAAGGATTAAAAGCAAACTTTATTTGGAACAATACAGGGCCTATTTCTGTATCGGCTTTATCAATTCGGATTTTAGTTTCTTGATTTGCAGGTATATCTCTAGCTCTTGCCGTCAGATTTGTATTGATACCAAAAATCGAACTTACTGGGTTTTTGCATGCATTTATTGTGCCTAATACAATACCTACATCTTTGCTCCAAGTAGCTGAAAAGCCGGGCCCAAACGCTGCGTTTGGATCATCGATAGTTGGAAGTTCTTGACCTTCAAAAAGTATTCTAACGTTCAGGTCAGCACTGCCTGCTTGAGGCACATCTGCAAAGCCAAGATACTTGAGGTTAATCGGCTGAACGTTCAATCCAGAAGGCACATTAAGAGCTATCCGCAGATTGCAGGATTTTGATACAACCTTAGGAGGCGAAGCTAAAGCTTCAAACTCAGAAAATGTTATTGAAAGACTATCTGCATTCAAAACTCCCTTTGCTGTTCCGTTTGGGCAACCATTTCCAAAAAGAGTTACTGGAACTTCTTGAAGCTCAAATCCTGGTGTTTGAGCATGTACCTGAGATAAACCCACAAGATTTAAACTCAGTAACGTCAAACTGGAAATCATACCAGTTAAAACTTTCATCTAGTAACTCCCCGAAAATGTTTAATCTCCTATGAATATTACATTACATGGAATATCAAACTCCTAAGATACTTCTAGACAAAGAAATTTTACCTGGCAGGCTCTTTGGGTTTTGGGGGTTTCTAGCAGTCCTTAAATGTGTGCAATACGCTGTAGTTAAGGGAGACAGAGATAGAATAAAAAAATCAATTTCTGACTCGGAAATTGTTTATCAGCGTATTTCCCTTCTCAGAAAATAATTCAGGAGTCAGCACTTAAAATTCAGAATTGAATTCTGTACAACTGGCAAATAGCGTAGCAGTAGTGAGTCTATTAGGGGATGAATAAATGGGTTTAAGTCCCCCACTAAATCTTCTCCTTTAGAAACGCACTAGCGTTTAATTTAATGTTCAGCAAGAAAATGGCGGGATTGAACCCCCCACTAATTGATTCTGACTCCTGAATTCTTACTTCTGAATTCTTCTTTAATTAAGAATCTGCCCTCGTGAGAAGCTTTGATAAAATTATACATCTACATACAAATATATTTTACCTATCCAAAGACATACATTTTGTAAATTTTGATTTCATTAGATTTATCAGCTACTTTGACTTGACCTAACTATTTATCAAGACAGAGAGTCAAAGACTTCTTTAGACCGATTGGAAGAAACCTTTCAAAAAGTTGGTAAAGCAGCTTTTCAGGGAGCAGATTTTGGGAAAAATTAAATGCACAAATTCTATGCATTTAAAAAACCTAACAACGCTTAAAAGCAAACTTTATTTGGAACAATACATCCTTGATTGTTGTGTCAATTGTATTAATTCGGATTTGGGTTTCTTGATTTGCAGGTATACCTCTAGCTCTTGCAGTCAGAGTTGAATTGATACCGAAAATCGAACTGACTGGTCTACTACATGCATTTATTGTGTTTGCTATAACGTCTATATTTTTGTTCCAAGTATCTGAAAAGCCAGCCGGAAAGGTTTGATTTGGATTATTGATAGTTGCAACACTTGCACCTTGAAATGATATTTCAACCCTCAAATCAGCACTGCCTCCTGTAGGCACATCTGCAAAGCCAAGATACCTGACGCTAATCGGCTGAACGTTAAATCCAGAAGGTATATCAAGAGGGAACCGCAGATTGCAGGATGCTGATACAACTCTAGGAGATGAAGCTTTAGCTTCAAACTGAGAAAATGTTACTGAAGCAGTATCTCCATTCAAAACTAGCTGTGCTGTTCCGTTTGGGCAACCATTTCCAAAAAAAGTTCCACCAACTTGTTGAAACTTAAATCCTGTCGCTGTTTGAGCCTGTACCTGAGATAAACCCACAACATTTAAACTCAGTAGCGTCAAACTGGAAATCAAACCAGTTAAAACTTTCATATAATAACTCCACGAAAATTATGTAATCTCCTGTGCGTATTAGCTGCAATGTCAAACTCCTAAATATACTTCTACAAAAACAAATTTTACCCAGTAGCATTTTCCAGGTTGGAGAATTCTCTAGCAGTTCTTAATTGTCTGCAACACGCTCTCATTCAGGGAGACAGAAATAGGATAAAACAATCAACTTTTGACTCAGAAATTATCTATTAACGTATTTCACTTATCAGAAAATAATTCAGGAGTCAGGATTGAGAATTCAATTTTGAATTCTATACAACTGGGGGATAGCGCAGCAGTAGGTAGTTTACCAGCAAATGAATAAATGGGTTTAAACCCACTCAATCTTTTTCTTTGGAAACGCACTTGCGTTCGACTTACTGTTCAACAATAAAATGGTAGGTCTGACCCCCCACTAAATCGATTCTGACTCCTGAATTCTTACTTCTGAATTCTTCTCCAATCAAGAATTGCCCTTATAATAATCCTTGAAAAGTTCAAAATCATAGAAAAGTATATTTTACTTATCCAAAGACAGATGTTTTACAAACTATCAAAGACAGATGTTTTACAAACTATGATTTCGTTAGATTTTTCAGCTACTTTTTTTGACTTGACCTAATTATTTATCAAGACAGAGAGTGAAAGATTTCTTCAGAACGATTAGAAGAAATCTTTTGAAAATTTGGTAAACCAACTTTATAGGGAGTAGCTTTAAAAAAAGTTAAACGCAAAACTAACTATGCATTTAAAAAATCTAACAAGGATTAAAAGCAAACTTGACTTGGAACAATACCTCACCGATTGTTGTGTCGATTGTATCAATTCGGATTTGGCTTTCTTGGTTTCTAGGTATATTTGTACCTCTTGCTGTCAGAGTTGAATTGATACCAAAAACCGAACTCACTGGTCTACTACATGCATTTATTGTGTTTAATACAATACCTACATCTTTGCCCCAAACATCTGAGAAGCCAGCGTTAAACCTTTGGTTTGGATCATTGAGAGTTGCAACTTCTCTACCTTGAAAGAGTATTTTCACGTTCAGGTCAGCACTGCCTCTTGTAGGCACATCTGCAAAGCCAAGATACTTAACGTTTATCGGCTGAACGTTAAATCCAGAAGGTACATTTAGACCGATCCGCAGATTGCAGGATTTTGATACAACATTAGGACGTGAAGCTTTAGCTTCAAACTCAGAAAATGTTATTGAAAGAGTATCTCCATTTAAAACTCCCTCTATTTTTCCCTCTGGGCAACCAGTTCCCGAAAAACTTACTGGAACATTTTGAAACTCAAATCCTTGTGTTTGAGCCTGTACCTGAGATAAACCTACAACATTTAAACTCAGTAGGGTCAAGCTGGAAATAATGCCAGTTAAAATTTTCATATTGTTAGACTCCGCGAAAAGATTTAATTTCCTGTACAAATTAGCTGCAACTTAAAATTCCCTAAAACTCTTCCTTCTACACAAAAGAATTTTAACCACCAGCCTCTTTGGTGTTTCGGGACTTATAGCAGTTCTTAATTGTCTGTAATACGCTCTGGCTAAAGCAAACAGAAATAAGATAAAACAATCAATTTCTGGCTTTGAAATTCTTTAGATCAGCGTATTTCATTTATTTAAGTTAAGAATTGCCATTTTATTGCCAATACTATTTTTCCAAACAGAGAGCCAAAGATTTCTTCAGAGCAATTGTAAGAAATCTTTGGATAAGTTTGGTAAAGCAAGTTTAGAGGATGTTTTAAAAGGGTATTTTCCTCTCATGATAAAGCACGGTTAACCATCTCAGTATATGGCTGAAATCGTATTTTTTTTCGTCGCACTTGAACTGAGCAAGAATGGTAAAAGTATACCTTCTGGGAGTTTTAAAACATCCTCGTTAGAGGCATCAGCTTTTGTGAAAAATTAAATGCAGATTATGCATTTAAAACCTAGCAAGGATTAAAAGCAAACTTGATTTTGAATAATACAGGCCCGATTGTTGTGTCAATTGTATCAATTCGGATTTGGGTTTCTTGATTTGCAGCTACAGTTGTAGCTCTTGCCGTCAGATTTGTATTGATACCAAAAATCGAACTCACTGGCCTCCTACATGCATTTATTGTACCTAGTGTAATACCTACATTTTTGTCCCAGACATCTGAGAAGCCAGCGTTAAACGTTGCGTTTGGATTATTGTTAGTTGGAACTATTTGACCTTGAAATAGTATTCTAACGTTCAGGTTAGCACTGCCTCCTGTAGGCACATCCGCAAAGCCAAGATACTGGACGTTAATCGGCTGAACATTCAATCCAGAAGGTACATTAAGACCGATCCGTAGATTGCAGGCTACTGATACAACCCTAGGAGGCAAAGCTTTAGCTTCAAACTTAGAAAATGTTACTGAAAGAGTATCTCCATTCAAAATTCCCTCTGCTGTTCCCTTTGGGCAACCATTTCCGAAAAGAGTTACTGGAACTTTTTGAAAAGTAAATCCTTGTGGTGTTTGAGCCTGTACCTGAGATAAACCGATAACATTTAAACTCAGTAGGGTCAAGCTGGAAATAATGCCAGTTAAAATTTTCATAGTTTTGGACTCCGAAAAAATGTGTAATTTCCTGTGGACATTAGCTGCAACTTAAAATTCCTAAGATACTTAATCACAAAGGAATTTTACCAAGCAGCCTGTTTGGGGTTTGGGGACTTTTAGCAGTTATTAAATGTGTGTAATACGCTCTGTTAAGGTATACAGAAGCATGATAAAACAATCAATTTCTAGCTCGGAAATTAATTATTTATCAGCGTATTTCACTTATCAGACAAGAATTCAGGAGTTAAAATTGGCAATCTAGAATTTAATTCTGTAAAACTGGCCTAGCTACCCTACGAGCGAATGAATAAATGGTTTAAGGCGGCGACTAAATTGCTCGCGTAGCGTCTCCAAAGGAGAAGATTTAATGGTCAACTACAAATAGGCGGGTCTTAATCCCCCACTAATTGATTTTGACTCCTGAATTCTGACTTCTGAATTTTTACATTGAGAATTGCTTTTGTAACAAACCTCAAAAAGATAGTAAGTCATCTGAGAAATATTTTATATCTATCTAAAGGAATAGATCAAGCAAATTTTAACAAATTATTACGGGAAAGTACGTAGATATGTAGCGGCGAGACAGCGCTGTTGGTAGGGTTTCTCTCGGCACGGCAGCTACTTGCTCTACTTGGGGAGGCCCCAAGCAAGTACATTGCAGCAACTGCTGTGAAGTCGCGTCAGGCGACTGTGCGGTAGCGAGTCAGACGCTCCGGACGCTCGTTCCTCGCTACCGCAACATTTACGAGCATCAGTGCTTGTCTTGAGACATCCCTTTTACCTAAGATGCTCTCAACGGTGGTAAAATTTCCAAAATCGTAATGCTCAAATCAGGAAACTCTAAAGGTGAAATAGTCGCATTTTCTGCTAAAATTACTTCACTTTGATAGCCATCCTGAGTTGGTTCTCGAAAAACGTGCAATTGACGACGAACCACATCTAACACCCAATAATCTGTAATTCCCGCTTGCGAGTAGGCTTTAGCTTTGATTTCGCAGTCTAGTTTCAGGCTGCTATCTGCTACTTCAATAATCAGATAAACTTCTTTGGCAGTAGGATGGTGGTCTGCGTAGTCCAACGGATGCACTTTAACTACAGTAATATCCGGTTCTGGTTGTGACCATTCATTCAACTTTACTGGGTCTTGAACACATATCAAAGCCCGATTCCTTAAACTATTTTGCAGTAATCTATCTGTTCTCCCCACTGCTGATCTATGGGCTGTCCCTTTCGCAATCATCCAAATTATCTTTCCTTCTAGCAGTTCTACTCGTTCATCTGCACCAAAAATCCCAGCCTCAGCCATCCGGTGGTATTCTTTAACTGTCCACAGGCGAAGTTGTAACGTCGTTTCTGTGTTTTGCATGGCTTGTTTAGCAACCGTGAGGAGCAATTAATATCCTAGCAGTTTTAACTTGACACACCAAAAATACTATGATATGCAAGGAGACACACATATCATGCGTGTCAACTTAACGTGAAACCCTTGTCGAGACGTGATATTCAGTTCTCTAGCTTTCCATCACTCACCGCGTCACCCCACCCTAACCCTCCCCTTAGAAAGGCTACGGTGTACACACAAGTCTTGAAATCCCACCTAAAACTTGCTTTCGTTGCCCTAGCCCTAAAATTAGGGGGAGAAATGGAGTTTCAAGTCGCCCAAATTTTGGGTATTTATGGGGCTAAAAGAGTTGAAACCTTTGCGGCCTATACTTGTGTGTACACGGTAGCCTTAGAAAGGGGAGGGAACAAATTTCCTGTTTCTCCCCAATAAATCGGGGGGATTAAGGGGGGTGGTTTCATACGAAAAAAGAAAAATACATAAGTCTTGATTTCTCGTTTTGTGGCATGGCTTTTTCCCTCACTTCCATTGCTCTCCCCCACGGGGGGAGAGGCTTTGAAACCCAGTTTTAGTTTTTCTCTGCTTGTATGAAACCACCCTGCTTTCTAAGGGGGGTAAAACGCCTGTGGGACATGCATTTTAGCTTAAGTTGACACCAATGCACATATATATGCCCCTACTTCACGCAATTGAAAACTGCCATAAATTAATCTAATCTTCTAAAATCTGGATTTCATCAAGTTGATTAATCACCACATCCGCACCTCGGACGTTATCCGACTTACCCACCCAAGTGATACCAATACAACCTGCGGCTTTAGCATCACGCGCCATTTGCATATCACCAATGGAATCACCCACCATCAATGTAGCGCCTGGTTCAACTCCCAAAGCTTGGCAAGCTTGCAAAAATAGCACTGGATCTGGTTTACTTGGCCCCTCATCAACTCCCATTTCCAACTCGATATAATCACTTAATTGGTGATTCTTTACAAAGTTATGTACTTCATCAGTTGTTGCAGCTGAGAGAATACCGAGTTTCAAACCCCCTTTCTGTAGGTATTTCAACAAGTCTAAGCTACCCACAAACAAGGGTGAAGGAGTTTTTTCAATGTATTTTTCCGCTTCATCCAAAGCTTGACGGGCTATTTTTAAGGATTCAAGCCATCCTCTTCCTGTTTCGGCAATATATGCCGCAGCTGCAACTTCTGTTTCACGGCGACTCGCTACCGATATCAAACCCGCCGGATCTAGAATACTCCCATTGATGCCAAATGCCATTAATAGGGGTTCCCCAATACCGGGAACTTGAGCGTCTATCAACCTGGCTGCTCTTTGTGCGAGCGATCGCAAATACGTTTCTGAATCTTCTAGAGTACCGTTTTTGTCAAATAAAATTGCCTGGATGTTATCAAAAGTGATGTTTCTACATTTAATAGTTGCCACAATATTTCATTCCATTTATTTAGTTAAAAGTGAAGAGTTATGAGTTTTTATACTTAACTCCTAACCGTTACCAATTTCCACATAAAAAAAGAGGGAAAACCCTCTTTATACAATGATTTAATACTCTTACTTAAAAAGAAGTAAAACTATAAATGTATTATTCTTCAATAGCTGCTGGAATTTCTTCTTCAGTTTCCGTGGCTGCTGGAATTTCTTCTTCAGTTTCCGCAACTACTGGAATTACTTCGTTAAGTTCTGCTGCTGGTGGAATATCTTCGTCAAGTTCTGCTGCTGGTGGAATATCTTCGTCAAGTTCTGCTGCTGGTGGAATATCTTCGTCAAGTTCTGCTGCTGGTGGAATATCTTCGTGAAGTTCTGCTGCTGGTGGAATATCTTCATCAAGTTCCGTTGCTGGTGGAATATCTTCTTCTGCTACAACTTCCGCACCAGCAGGAGCAGCACCTTGTTGCTTGGCTAACAGTTGTTCACGATACTTAGCAGCCATTTCTTCTGCTTTATCGTAGACCAAATCTCGGTTTTTAATCATGTCGCCGGGTTCGGGTTCTAGCTGCTTCGTAGATAGGGAAATCCGACCCCTTTCTGCATCCAAGTCAATGATCATAACTTTTACTTCATCATTGACATTGAACACGCTATGAGGTGTATCAATATGTTCGTGGGAAATCTCAGAAATGTGCAGTAGACCACTTACGCCGCCAATATCGATGAAAGCACCGTAGGGCTTGATCCCACGAACTGTACCAATTACTACTTCGCCGACTTCTAGGCGGTTCATCTTACGTTCAACCAGCGCCCGACGGTGAGATAGAACTAAGCGGTTACGTTCTTCGTCCACCTCTAGGAATTTCAATGGCAAATCTTCGCCTACCAATTCTTCTTTAGGTTTGCGGGTACTGATATGGGAACCGGGGATAAAGCCACGTAATCCCTCAATCCGTACCAATGCCCCACCGCGATTGGTGGCAAATACGCCAGAACGGACAGTAGCATCTTCTGCTTGTAGCTGTCGCACGCGCTCCCAAGCCCGCATGTATTCAATACGGCGAATGGAAAGGGTTAATTGACCATCTTCGTTTTCATCGGTGAGGATGAAAAATTCCCGTGTTTCATTAGACTGTAAGACTTCTTCCGGGCTATCTACCCGGTTAATAGACATTTCTTGTATAGGAATATATGCTGCGGTTTTAGCACCAATGTCAATCAGAGCGCCGCGCGGCTCTATACTGAAAACTGTTCCTGGGACAACATCACCAGGGCTAAAATGATAATCGTATTTGTCAAGTAGAGCAGCGAAATCTTCGTGAGTGAATCCAATTTCTGTAGCGGTTAAATTCTGATTGACCATGCTGATTTGTTCCTGGTTCTAGTCTCCGTAAAGGTTGTGCGACAAGGGCGATGTGTTATGCAAACACTTTTATGGCAGCTTACATTAACATCCATTTTCATCCTAGCGCAGAAAAGCTAGTATTAACACATATCTACTCCCAAGATTGGAAATTATATCACAATCTTAAAATGATTTAGTCATTGGTCATTAGTCATTAGCAAAGGACAAAGGACAAATACAATAATATCCGTTGCCACTAATAATTGTAGCAACGGATACTAACATTAAATCCGCTTAAATGTCTGGTATATAGGATCTACTTATCTTTTGGTTTCTCAAAGCGAGGGGGTTCGCGAAATGCGATCGCAAAGAAGAGAGTACCTATACACAGAGTAAAAATCAAGATGTACGCAACGCTTTCCATATTACGATTTCCTGCCTATCGAGCCAGTAATGAAAGTTTTTAGTGCTGAGTCGCTTGAGTGCTGAGTTAGAGCCTTAACTCATAACTCAGCACTGAAATTAGAGAGCTTCCTTCCGGCGGGTTGACTTGTCACCCACTTTCTGGAATAGACCCCACTCAACTTGCTCTTCTAGATCGGCATCAACACCAGCAAATACGTCTCGGTAGATTGTCCGAGCGCCATGCCAGAGATGACCAAAGAAGAACAAGAGAGCAAATACTGCATGTCCAAAGGTAAACCAACCTCTAGGACTGGTGCGGAATACACCATCAGAGTTCAAGGTTTCCCGGTCAAATTCAAAGATTTCACCGCCTTGAGCTTTGCGCGCATACTTCTTCACATCAGCTGGTTCTGTGAAGGTTTGACCATTCAGATTGCCACCATAGAAGCTGACACTGACACCAGATTGCTCGAAGCTATACTTAGATTCTGCCCGACGGAAGGGAATGTCAGCGCGGACAATTCCATCTGCATCGGTCAAAATCACTGGGAAGGTTTCAAAGAAGTTGGGGAGACGACGCACGGTCAATTCCCGTCCTTCAGAATCTTTGAATACAGCGTGACCTTGCCAAGACTGAGCAATGCCATCACCCTTAACCATCGGCCCTGTACGGAATAGACCGCCTTTAGCGGGGCTATTACCGACGTAATCATAGAAAGCCAGCTTTTCGGGAATTTGCGACCAAGCTTGCTCAAGGGTTGCACCTTGGGCAACGCTAGTTTGGACGCGCTGCTGAATTTCTTGACGGAAGTAGCCTTGATCCCATTGATAGCGGGTTGGGCCAAACAATTCGATGGGAGTGGCGGCGTTACCGTACCACATAGTACCAGCAACAACGAAAGCAGCAAAGAAAACTGCTGCAATACTGCTAGAAAGTACTGTTTCAATGTTCCCCATCCGTAAGGCTTTGTAGAGCCGTTCGGGGGGTCTGACTGTGAGGTGGAATAAGCCTGCAATAATACCAACAACGCCAGCAGCAATGTGGTGAGCCACAATGCCACCAGGGTTATATGGGTTAAAACCATCTGGGCCCCATTCTGGTGCGACTGCAAGCGCTGCTCCAGTTATACCGTAGGGGTCAGTAACCCACATACCTGGGCCAAATAGTCCGGTGAGGTGAAAAGCACCAAATCCAAAACAAAGTAGACCAGATAAGAAGAGGTGAATGCCAAACATTTTTGGCAAGTCTAGGGCAGGTTCACCAGTGCGGGGATCTCTAAAGAGTTCCAAATCCCAATAAACCCAGTGCCAAACGGCGGCTAGGAACAAAAGACCGGAAAGAACGATGTGAGCTGCTGCAACGCCTTCAAATGACCAGAAGCCAGGATCAGTTGCTGGGCCACCAGTAACGTTCCAACCACCCCAAGATTGGGTAACGCCCAAACGTGACATAAAGGGCAGGACGAACATCCCTTGACGCCACATGGGATTGAGAACCGGATCGCTAGGGTCAAAAACAGCCAGTTCGTAGAGTGCCATCGAACCAGCCCAGCCTGCTACTAAGGCTGTGTGCATCAGGTGTACAGAAATCAGCCGCCCTGGATCATTCAGAACGACTGTATGTACTCGGTACCAGGGTAGTCCCATCGACTACGCTCCTCCTCGATGAGTTAGTTTACAAAGCAATTTTCTTACTGAGATTCTAAGGAACGAAATTCGCCACTCAGAAAACTCTCTCTTGTTTTTTGTTATTGCCAGAGCCATAGTACTACCACAGTGAGTCTTATAAGTCAGACAGTGTGAGTGCTTTGGCAATGCTTACTCGCTTCGGGAGGTTTACCTTGTAGGGTAGCCACCGCCAAGCAAAAAATGAGAATGTTTTAAAAAGTGTAACTATTGATGGAATTGTTTGCAAGCGTGTAAATTGATGCGATCGCGTAGCATGTCTAAGTTTTTTCGCTACCAATCCCTTTCGGAGATTAAATTTCTTTATAAGGGGAGTGGGGAATGGGGAGTGGGGAGTGGGGGAACAAGAGCAGGGGACAAGAATAATTATGTTGTTATGTTACTTGGCTTATTCCCTATTCCCTACTCCCTACTCCCTACTCCCCACTCCCCACTATCTACTGAACCACCAATTGGATGTTTTGCAGTTGACATTTCGTCTCAGCCGTACCCAGGCGTTCAATTACTTGTTCAGCGCTCATCAGACGCTTGAGTACTACTTGACCTATGGTCTGACTGGCAATGACTGGTGTTGTTGGCTTCACTTCCACGGTTAAAACGGCTTCTTCAACTCGATAAAGCCATAGCAATTCGTTTTGTTCCACTAAACAAATATTCATTCGCTGAATATCTGGTTCGCGTCGCCATGCGGTTATTTGCCAGAGTCCATCAGATGCCCAGACTCTAGCAACTGCCCATCCCTCAGATAGAAAGAAATACTTCACGTTTTTAGTCTCACTATTAGACTTTCAATCTGCTATTTACGATATCGTATATTATTTGTTAATAATGTATAACTAATGATATTTTAACTAAAGGCTGTCTAAATTATTACCCACTTATTAATAGAAGAAATACTTATTTACCTCATTTAACTCAGTACAATAAATAACAGAATTATCATGTCTGATTTTAACTACTAGTTTGATTTTATTGCCAAGCTCATAATAAATCTTTATGTATATTATAGTAAGCAAATGCCGAATATAATTTTATAAATACTTCAGGTAATTATGAACAAACCTATAAACTCACCATTTAGATATCCTGGTGGCAAATTTTATGCTCGCAATTTGATTCTTAATCATATTCCTTCTCACTCTTATTATGCTGAACCTTTTGCTGGGGGTGGATCTATCTTTTTTGTAAAAGATAAGGTAAATATTAATTGGCTCAATGATATTGATGAATTATTAATAAATACCTTATTAATAATTCGAGATAAACCTGAAGAATTAATAAAATTTTTAGAAGGTGAATCTGCTACTAAAGAAAGACATACATATTACAAAAATGAATTCATACCACAAAATAACTTAGAGCAAGCTGGTAGATGGTTTTACCTCAACAGAACCTCCTACTCTGGGATCATGAAGCATCAGAACTGTTATTGGGGATATGGTGAAAAATACAGTATGCGTCCAGAGAATTGGCCCAGGAATATACGTCGAACTTCTGAGAAACTTCAAAACGTTAAAATTACTAATCTCGACTTTGAAGAAGTTATTGAATCTATACCTGATGGATCTTTCTTATTTATTGATCCTCCTTATTTCAATGCAGATCAAGATAAATTTTATGTTCATTCATTTTCTAAAGACGATCATTTCAGGCTCTGCCAAATATTAAAAAAACATAAGCAAAGAATAAAATTTCTTATAACTTATGATAATTGCGAAGCCATTAGAAAATTATATGAATGGGCATTGGAAATACACGACAAAGAATGGAATTATACAATTAGTAGAACCGACGATCAAAAAAATGGAAAAAGTAAACAAGATAACTTTAAAGGTGAACGATACAAGGGGAAAGAAATTTTTATATTAAGCTACTCTTCTCTTGACCAGACTCCTGAAAATTGCCGAGGATCATTGGAGCAACTTTTAAATCAGTTACATGCACACTAAAGTCACGGCTATTTCATTCTCATCTAGCCCTGTAGAGACGCGAAATTGTACTTCGTCCCGCTACGCTAACGCGTCTCTAGCAAGGTTTTTAGGCTTAACTGAACGGTATTGCTCTATAAAATGTATGTAGATTAGTAATTAATTGTAAAAATTGCTATAAAAGTAGCGAATATATAGTAAAATCACTCACCGCTAATCACATAAAATTTAACTGTATGACCTGGTTTTCCTTGTCCGTGAAACGGTGGGGTCGGATTACACAATTCCTATCTTTGTTCTGTCTATGTTTATTTTTAGTTGTTAGTTGCGCTCCTCGTCCACAGACTACTACGCCCCCATCGGGTTCTGTAAATAGCCCTACAGGTGATGGTCGTATTACTATAGGTACAACAGCAAAGCCGAGAACCCTTGATCCGGCTGATGCTTATGAGTTAGCAGCCTTGGGTTTGGTGTTTAATATGAGCGATCGCCTCTACACCTACGAACCAGGAAGCACGGAAATTAAGTCCCAGCTAGCTACAGCATTACCGAAAGTTAGCCAAGATGCCTTAACTTATACCATTCCCTTACGTCAGGGAGTGGTTTTTCACGATGGGACTCCCTTCAATGCCCAAGCAATGGCATTTACCATCAACCGCTTTATTCAAAATAAAGGAAAACCCTCTTTTTTACTAAGTGATATAGTAGATTCAGTAACCACCACAGGCGAGTATGAGTTAACCATCAAGCTGAAAAAGCCCTTTGCAGCATTTCCTTCATTGCTGGCGTTTCCTGGGGTGTGTGCAGTTTCGCCAAAAGCTTACGAACTTGGTGCTGGTAAATTTAAGCCGAATATTTTTGTGGGGACTGGCCCTTACAAGTTAGGACAGTATGGTACTGATTCAATCCGATTTGATGTGTTTGATAAATATTGGGGAGAAAAACCAGTTAACAAGGGTGTTAACCTCCAAATTCAAACTAGTCCGGTTAATTTGTTTAATGCTTTCCGTACAGGCGCAATCGATGTAGCTTATCTGTCACTACAGCCAGATCAAAATCGTAGCTTGTCAGAAGGTGGTAAAAAAGGGGATTGGCAAGCGATCGCAGCTGAGGGTAGTGTAGTAAGTTATCTGGTATTAAACCGGAATCAGCAGCCTTTAGATAAATTAGAAGTAAGACAAGCGATCGCATCAATAATTGACCGTCCACTGTTAAATGAGCGGGCGTTACTTGGTCAAGCTGATCCGCTTTATAGCATGATTCCGACAACGTTGAAAGTTTCTGTGCCATTATTTAAAGAAAAATATGGTGATGCTAACTTTGATCAAGCTAAAAAATTGTTAACTACTGCTGGTTTTTCTAAAGAGAATCCGGCAAAAGTACAAATTTGGTATCCTTCTAGTTCACCTACTCGGAGTTTGGCAGCACAGACGCTCAAATCTCTTGTTGATGCCAAAATGGATGGAATACTTCAATTTGAAGTCACCCAAGCGGAAGGGCCAGCCTTCTTTAAAGACATTTCCAAAGGTTTATATCCAGGAGCTTTACTTGATTGGTATCCAGACTTTTTAGACCCAGATAATTATGTCCAGCCGTTTTTGACTTGTGATAAAGGTTCAGTTGCTAAAGGATGCGAAGATGGAGCCAGTCAAACTCAGGGTTCGTTTTACTATAGCGAAGCCATGAATAAACTGATTGATCAGCAACGCAAAGAACTAAATCCCGAAGCGCGTCAGAAAATCTTTGCAGAAATTCAAAAGCAAGTAACTGCTGATGTACCTTATGTTCCCTTATGGCAAAGTAAAGACTATGTATTTGCCCAAAAAGGTGTTAACAGCGTACAACTTAACCCCACCCAAATTTTGGTTTACCAGACAATTAAAAAGTAGTTAAAAAGTCAAAGGGACAAGAAATTACTCTTTAACCTCTTACCTCTGTGTTCTCTGCACCTCTGTGGTTGATTTAATTAATTTTTAACCGCAGAGACGCAGAGAGCGCAGAGAGAATAAAGAAATTTTACAAGTCGCTTTGAAAGGGTTATGTCCAATATTTTTTATTTTGACTCTTGCTTCTTAAGTAAATATCTTTCGTATCTAGTCAATAGACAAGATACTTTCAAAAATTGAATTTTGAATTTTGAATTGCTTATGTCTCGCTCTAAAGCTTTACAATATTACATAGTTTCCCGGTTGCTTCTTGCGCCACTTCAGCTATTAACTATCATCACCATTGTATTTCTCTTACTAAGAGCAACACCAGGAGATCCAGCAGATGCAATTCTCGGCGGACGTGCGCCAGAAGCTGCTAAAGAAGAATTGCGAAAACAACTCGGTTTAAACCTTCCTTTATGGCTACAGTACCTCAATTATTTGGGAAGCATACTACGTTTTGATCTGGGAACGTCTTTAATGAGCCGAGGACAAAATGTTTGGGACATAATTGGGCAATATTTCCCGGCGACAGTGGAGTTAGCAGTATGTAGTATGGCGGTTGCACTCATTGTTGGAATTGCGGTTGGGACTCTCTCGGCTTCTCGTCCTGGGACATATTTTGATGTTGGTGGGCGTTTATTTGGTATTATCACCTACGCACTCCCGATGTTTTGGGCGGGAATGCTTTTGCAGTTGATTTTCTCAGTCCAACTGGGTTGGTTCCCCAATTCCAACCGCTTTCCGCCTAATCTTCTGGCTCCCACTACTGTCACTGGATTGTATACAATTGATAGCTTACTCGGTGGAAATTTCAGTCAGTTTTTCACATCTTTGCACCATCTTGCCTTACCGAGTCTCACACTAGGAATTTTGCTCAGTGGGATTTTTGAGCGAATTGTGCGAGTGAATTTAAAGCAAACGTTGCAAGCAGATTATGTAGAAGCGGCTAGAGCCAGAGGTATTGGTGAAAATAAGATTTTAGCCTCCCATGCCTTAAAAAATGCCTTAATTCCGGTAATTACAGTCTTGGGATTAACCTTTGCTTCTCTGTTAGGTGGAGCGATTTTGACAGAGGTAACATTTTCTTGGCCTGGGTTAGCCAATCGATTGTATCAAGCGATCGCTGATCGCGATTATCCCACAGTCCAGGGAGTGCTAGTATTTTTTGGTGCGATCGTTGTGAGTGCCAGCATTTTAATTGATATTTTAAATGCTTATGTAGATCCGCGAATTCGATATTAGCCAAGAATTATTCACTCTTTATAATTTGGGTGCGGCTCTTATCAAAAGACGATACCAAATTAAACACGGGATGTTTATAACCCCCAACTGAATTTGAGGCTTTTTAATGCTTAGAAATTAATTTTTAATTTTAATTTTATTGGGATGCTGCTAAATGCAGCCTCAATCGTTTTCCCACAATTCGTGACTCAATAGGTCGATAATTCTATCTCTGAGCAGAAATTCGTTTTTTTCTAACTCAAGTTCAAAATTAAGCCAGTCCCGATGAGGAATATATTTACACAGGGTATAAATTGACTGCTGACGGTTAACAAGTCTCTTTTTAACAAGTTGAAGTACTTCTTTTTTGATAACCTCAATGTTGTATTTAACCGTAGTATTCATAGCTCGTTCCTTTGTTTTCAATCAAGGAATTAAAAATCAAAACAATAGTTGCTTTGGCTCTACCTTAAACTTATCAAATAAAATTGGCGATAATTGTAAAGAATCAAGACATTAACCCTTATAGGAAGTTTAGATATAGCGATTCTGAATTGAATGAGGCCGTGTCCCTACTAGTACAGCACGGCGTAAATAAACATACCATTTCAAATGGCGCAAAAGCTTGGAATAGAATTCTTTTGACTTTTGACTTCCCCCTTGCGGTACTAGTATCTATAGTTAATGATTTTTTTGTACCTTACCCATGCGGGAACCGCTATATGTCAGTAATATTCTCTTTGAGTCCCCAAGTATACCCTCTCTAGAAAGATTCTTGCAGAGTAAGAAGGCTGGCATAACAAGCTGTAAACTCTAAGAGAGGATGTGATGCTTTCTGGGCGACTTGCCAAAAGGTAGGCTAGGGTAAAGAACATTCTCCAAAAAACTTATACTATGCTCCTAAATCTTGATAAAGTTCGGCAATATTTTCCTGCCCTAGCTGGTGAATGGACATTTTTTGATAATGCTGGCGGGTCACAAACCCTGAAAAAAGTAGTAGATAGAATTAGCGAATTTCTCCTGAGTTCTGATGTCCAGTTGGGAGCTTCTTATGCAGTTTCTCAACTTGCAGGAGAACGATTAGCTTTAGCAACTAGGGGAATGGCTACTTTCATTAACGCCAATTCTTATAAAGAAGTGGTTATGGGCCCATCTACTACAATGATGTTGAAAGTTCTTTCAATTTGTCTTGGTCAAACCTTTACGCCTGGTGATGAAATTATTGTTACTAATTGTGACCATGAGGCTAATATTGGTGCTTGGGTTGCTCTCGAAAAACAAGGAATGAAGGTTAAAGTGTGGCAAATTCGCCCAGATAGCTTGGAACTTCATTTAGCAGATTTAGAACCATTGATGAGTCAGCGTACAAAACTAGTAGCCTTGACTCATGCTTCTAATGTTCTGGGAACCATCAATCCTATCAAAGAAATTGCTGCATTTGTACACGATCGCAACGCGATGATTTGTGTGGATGGTGTAGCTTATGCACCCCACAGGTTAGTTGATGTCCAAGATTTGGATGTTGATTTTTATACTTTGAGTTTTTATAAAGTTTATGGGCCACATCATGCTTTACTTTATGGCAAAGAAGAACATTTATTAAGATTACCTGGTCTTAACCATTATTTTATTGAGCAGACAGATATACCTTATAAATTTCAGTTGGGGAATGTCAATTTTGAATTAAGTTATGGCATGTTGGGTTTATGTGATTATTTAAGTGAATTAGCACAACTGCACTACGGCGAACAAACTGCACCTGATTTGAGAAATCAAATGGTACAGGCGTTTGATTTAATTAGCATACATGAAGAACATATTAGCGATCGCCTCTTAAATTACCTCAACAGCAAGTCTAATGTGCGAGTGATTGGTCAATCAAAAGCTGACCGTAAATTCCGTGTACCAACTATATCTTTTGTAGTAAATGGAATCAATAGCTCAACCATTCCGGCAAAAATTGACCAACATTATATTGCGATTCGCTACGGAGACTTTTATGCTAAACGGCTGATTGAATACCTGGGTTTAGCCTCGCAAGGTGGAATAGTCAGGGTGAGTATGGTGCATTACAACACCCTTGAGGAAGTTAACAGTTTGATTGAGGCTTTTGAGCAGGTATTTTAACCTCTGTAGAGTCGCCGTAACTGCTACCAGTCCAAGCAATTTGTGAAGAAAGGTATAATCCCCAAGATATTAAGCACAAAGCTAAAAGCAAAGCAATAACGGGGCATACACACCAGATCCAAAATCTGGCAATTCGAGTAGAAACCCCGCTTATTTAGCGGGGTTTCTAAAAATGTGAGAGATTAATAATTAGGGGAGATTATGGTCTAGGGCTAGAACCAGGGGCATTACCGTTAACTACTGCGCTAGCTACCCAATTATTTGTACCAGCAATGCGATACCAGCGAGCATCGGGGGTCTTAATCCAACGGTCTGCAACACTATCCCCATAAGTCCAAGCATCAAAGTTTAAGCGTTGATTAGGGGCAGCACGCCCAACAATGGGAGCGTTTGTAGAAGTACCAGAGCGGATATTAACACCTTCAGGAGCTGCAAGGGCACTGAAATTCACAAGGCGAATGTTAGGGTTTTTTCCGCGCACCCAGAAAGAAACATTTGGGTTGTTGACGGCAGGAGTTAGGAAGGTAGTGATTCGGGTATTAGAGCAACCAGCTTCATTAAATACAGAACTACCAACACTTTGATTTGCGCCACGGACATTGATCCGCCCATTAGCAAGAATACTCTCAACGATGCCTACATGACCATACATTGTATTAGCACCAGAAAAAGAGCGTTCCATGACCACAATCGCGCCCGGTTGAGCTGCAACGCGGATAAAATCTCTATTTTGGAGGTAGCCATTATCCCAATCGCCAGCGTGAGGATAACCAGAAATACCGAAACGACTTGCTACATAGTCAGTACACTGACACGCTCGTTGAGCATTAGCTGGAGCCACAAAAAAATTTATAGTAAGAGTTGCCGCAATTACTGTGATACCTGCGATCGCTTGTATACTTGTCAAATTTTTGGATATTTTCATATTGCCTGATTCCTAAAATGTCTATGTAATTAAATTAACTTTTCAAAAAAAAATACATACTGTGATATATACGGCATTAAGATTTTTTGTGTATAAGCTGAAACTGAGTAGTCAGTAATAAACTTAAATATTTAAGTAATAAATATAACAAATTAGCAATGTCTAACACCATGCAATCGCTAAAAACAAGGCAGGCTGATCAGCAATTGTGTAGTTAAGCTTCATATTTGGAAGCTAGTAAACTTAATATTTACTATGAAAAAGTTGTATAAATAAATACAATAAATAGTTGCCCGACTTCTCTAAGAATTCAGGGATCTATCTCCTGGGATACTACTTCAGCTATCGATTTTCAAAACTTGCACCTCTTCTTGTGGGTAAATTAATGTTTTACCCACCGGGAGAACAGCTAAAGCATTGGTTTGAGCTAAATTAATTAAATTGCCGGAACTTTGAATACCATCAGCTTGATGAAATTTATAAACTCCATCAATTAAATGCAATTTACCCCAAAGGTAAGTTTCGCGCTTGCCATTTGATCGCAACTCATGATGCGATCGCACTTTCAAAAACACTGGTTCCCAACCTTCAGTAATTCCCGAAAGTTTCTTGATTGCTGGTAGCACAAACCGCCAAAATGTCACCAACACAGCAGCAGGGTTTCCTGGTAAACCAAAGTAGAGTGGGGAGTGGGGAGTGGGGAGTGGGGAGTGGGGGAGATGAGGGAGTGGGGGAGATGAGGGAGTATGGGGACTGGGGAGTGTGGCGACAGTGAGGGGTTTTCCTGGCCTCATTTCCACAGAGCGAATGTGGATTTTTGCTTTTAGTGACTCTAGAATTTTATCAACATAGTCATAATCTCCTACTGAGACACCACCAGAAGAGAGAACTATATCAGCGATCGCAACGGCATGGGCAATAACTTTCTCCAAAGCAATTGGATCATCTTTGACTATGCCTAAAAGTATTGGTTCTGCGCCACTTTGTCTCACCAAAGCTGCTAGCGCATACTGATTAGAATCGACAATTTGCCCCGGTTGCAACGGTTGATCAACTGTCATCAACTCATCACCAGTGGAAAAAATTGCCACACGCGGACGGCGGTAAACACTTAATTGCCGACATTGTGCTGCTGCTAATACGGCAATTTCGGGAGCATTTAATTTAATTCCTGCTGATAGTAATTGTGTTCCAGATTGATAAAAAGATGCTTTGTGTCTGACAAATTCTTGCGGTTTTGGCGCATCCAGAATAAATACACGGTTTTCCTCGCGGCGTGTCTTTTCTTGCATGACTACAGTATCCGCACCTGCTGGGATCACCGCACCTGTGAAAATCCGCGCGGCTTGCCCTGGTTGAATTGTAGACTTGGGCTGATACCCAGCCGGAATATCTTCAACAATTTCTAAAACGGCTGGGTTTTCGCTGCTATGCTGTACATCTTCATAGCGAACTGCAAAGCCATCCATTGCCGAATTATCCCAATGGGGAAAATCTAGCGGACTGGTGACAGGTAGTGCCAAAATCCGACTATCTGCTACTAATAAATCGACAACTTCTGTATCACGCTGGTGATCTAACGGTTGTACTAAATTTAAAATAATTGCTTGTGCATCGCTGACTGATACCATAGCGATCGCCTCCAAATTTTTCTTTTATCTCTTTGACTAATTTTAGATTTTAGATTTTAGATTTTAAATTTTGGATTGAATTTCTGGTTGAGGCTAAATGCAAAACTATACAATATTAGGACTTACGCACAAATAACGGAAAATCGAACCTTATTAGGCACAGAGAACACGGAGTAATAAGAGTTTGAGAGGTATTTTGTGTAAGTCCTGAATATTTCTCAAAAACAGATTAAAAATTGATACCTGATAACTGTTCACTGATTTAACGCCACCCTAAAAACCGCAATCCTGGGACAATTAGGTAGTAACTCACTCCTAACCAGAAGCTAATAAAAACGCCTACAGAACCAAAAAAAATCAGAGGTAACTGTAACTCTAACCAGCCTGGTTGACTAGAAAATTGGAAAATCGGAGGCGCTAACCTCAAAAGAATCAAAACTGCATAGGCGATCGCACTACCAAAGGCAGCAAACACAGCATACACTATCTGATGGCTGCGGAGTCCTAAGCTCAAGGTAAGTAGGCAAACTCCCACTAAAATTACTGCCACTAAGCCCTCGCCGCTATCTTTGGGTGTGATTAATTGCAAAATCAACCAGCCGAAGCCATAGCTAATCATGCCCATCAGCGATGCTACTAAAAAGCGTCGCTGTTGACCAAAACACCCGGATACTGTCAGTCCCCAAGCGGTTCCCCAGCCTGCGGCGACAAATACCAAAATATCTGCCCCAAAGACGGGTTGAGTATTTGGCACTAATTGGTTTTGCTGACTCCCAATAAATTCCACAACCTGACGACCCAAGCTTGTGTGATATGCCAAAATAAAACCTGCGATCGCACCAAAACAAGCGCCAACATAAGCCAGAATCATCGCCCAAATCGTCGCCAAACAAGCTTGCAAAATTTTGATGATTGTCTGAGCAATAAAAATAACGGTTTTGGTTACAGCTTGGCTAAAGTTAGCTAAAACTTGTTCAATAGCTTGTATTAGCTGTGTAAATCTTTGGGAAACTTGCGTTGAGACTTGCTTAACGTTATCTCGCAGTTGGGCAAATAATCCTGGCGGCGGTAATGGTTGAGAAATTTTCGCCAAACGTTTTTGAATTATAGCTGCATTTGCTGGACGCGATCGCACATCTTCCTGCACCATCTCATCCAGCAAATCTGCCAATTGGGGGTTGACATTTACCGTAGTTCGCCACCGCAATTTACCCGTTTGCTGATCTTCCAACTCTAGCGGGTACTTGCCTGTTAGTAATTCAATCACCGTTCGACCAAGGGCATAAAAATCGGCACTTGGCCCGACAATCCCCCCAGTCACTTGTTCTGGTGGACTGTAGCCAGAAGAAAATAATCGGGTGGAACTAGACTGAGAACGCAGCTTAGAGGCGCTAAATTGTTTTGCTCCTCCAAAATCAATTAGTACTAAGCGATCGCCCTCTCTTTGCCCTTGCGGCGGGGTTAAAGATGGCAAGGAAGTGCCCAGCATTAAATTAGAAGGTTTGATATCCCGGTGAAGAATCTGACGTTTGTGTAATTCTTGTAAAATCTCTACAGCTTGGGCAAACCAGTTTAAAACCAAATCCTCTGGACAGCCTTGGGGAAACTTTTTTAATATCTCCTCTAAAGTTTGCCCATTGATTTTTTCCATTACCAGACAAGGCAATTGGTGCGGTTTGGGGTTAAACAGTTGTACCTGAAAATACCCTTCGGCATCGACTCTGGGGACACCTGGATGGTGCAAACTAGATAAAACCGCCGCTTCTTGGGTAAATAACTCCAGTGCCTTTGGCGAATCTTCTACCAACACCTTCAGCACTTTCTCTGTTTGAGTTTTTTCATCCCAAACCGTGTAAATTTGAGCAAATCCTCCCGACCCCAAAGGCTGAAGTGGAACATAGCGGTCTAACAGTTCTAGCGGTGCGCCACAACTGTTGCAAAATTTGTTTCCCCAAGGCTGAGGATAAGGACGTTGACAATCAGGATTTATACAGTGAACCGCCCTCTGAGTGATGTGAGACACAACCGCTACAATACAAAGGCTGACTTGATTTTAGCGTTTCTTTAGGTTTCCTGATTTTAAAATAGCCAAGGGACTTCCAAATAAAAAAATATACAACTATTTATTGTGGGGTGGGCGACACAAGAGCCTATAGTCTAAGGCGCTCATGTTGCCCACCCCACAAGATTGGATAATTTATTTCTTGGAAGTCCCCAAAAGGAAAACCCTCATAAAATCTATGAGGGTATTCGTTATATTTATGTCAGCCCTTAGTTACGAAAGCTTCTCTTACTTTGTCTGTGCTTGGCAACTTCTTTGCGCTTGCGTTTTTCTAGGGGCGTTTCAAAATGGCGATGCTTTCTCATGTCTGGAAAAATTCCAGCCTTAGAAACTTCTCGCTTAAATCGCCGTAAGGCTGATTCAATGTGTTCATTGTCACCTACAATTACTTGGGTCATTATCTCTCCTAACTAAGTTGACTTCATCAATGGCTATGGAAGCACTAAACATTACAAAAAAAAGACAGACACCTTGTCTGACCTTAAGACTCTAGGTAAATTTTTTTTGTTTCCAACATTAGTAGCGGTTGCGTCCACCGCCGCCACCACCGCCGTATCCTCCTCTACCACCACCAAAGGAGCCTCTGTCACCTCTATCTTCTTTGGGTTTAGCCTTATTCACTTTCAGGTCACGACCCATCCACTCAGCACCATCGAGAGCTTCAATGGCAGCTGCTTCTTCAGCTTCGGTTCCCATTTCCACAAAAGCAAAGCCGCGTGGACGACCTGTTTCACGGTCAGTAGGTACTTGAACCCGTTTTACAGTACCATATTCTGCAAAAATACCACTTAAATCTTCTTGTGTAACGTCATACGAGAGGTTACCTACATAAATTGACATCGATTCTCTCCAAAATCATCACTGTGTAGAGATTTTAATTTCTCTGAGTAGTCTGTAAATACTAAAAGGAAAAAGCCTTTCAATACTAAAACCAAAGACATCACCAAATTAACTCTCCTAATCTAGGATGACATACGAGCCAACTCTCTGCATCCAGTAGATCGTTAACAGATAATTAACTAGTGATGCGATCGCGTGGGTGCGATCGCCTGCCCCCACCTACCATAAGTACAGCCCACCACAAAAAAGGGTTGGAAATGGAAGAAGATAAATCCTGTAAGGTGATCAAGGAAATCAGACATGCAGGGGCGTATCTTTAATATCCGAATTGAACGTTTGACTGTATTAACCAAAAGTATTACTCCCAAATTTTAATATGAAAGGCAAAGTCAGGCAACAAATATAAGGTATGCCTACTTGTACTCCTTTGAAGAACCACCTACCGTCATAGGTGTGTGTCATCGTCAACAAAATTGGAACTGAGTCTTAGTTACAAGTTTCCCCTATGGGAGGCAAAATATTTAAAAGCCTTCTGATTTCTGGCTTCTGGCTTCTGCTTTAAAGGACGTAACCTTCAATCATTACCAAAAGTTGCCAAGAACGGAATTTTCGTGCAATATTACTTGCCAAAATTATTAAGCAATGTTTCGTCAACAATCTCTACGCTATATCAATACCTTCGCCAAATCGAAAAATACCTCGATTCGTAGGTTGGGTTGAGGCACAAAACCCAACAAATACGTTGGGTTTTGCTTCCCTACGGGACGCTACGCGAACGCTCAACCCAACCTACAAAAAACGGCGAAGGTATTGTATATTTATCCCTATTTGAGAAATTCGTCGATGGTATCTGGTATCCCTATCTCGGCTCAATACTAATTAAGGTTCTACTAACACTGGTGTACCAAGTTTGACCATTTCATACAGTTCACGGACATTTTCGTTATACATCCGAACACAACCGCCAGAAACTGCTTTTCCGATAGATGATCTATCAGGAGTGCCATGAAATCCGATGTATTCTCTACCAACATTCCAAAATGCAATCCAGCGTTCTCCCAATGGATTATTTGCACCCGGTATAACTAATTTTCCAGTTTTAGGATTTGTCCAATCAGGGTTTTTCAACATCTCAATAACTTTAAACTTTCCTAATGGCGTTTCCAATCCTGATTTACCAACTGCCACTGGGTAGCTAGCTTGTAAACTGTCTCCTTTATATACATACAGTTGCCGTGTACTTCTTTTAAGCACTAGACGGATGTGTTGTTTTGGAGCTATTGCAGTAGTTAGTTTTACTTTAGGAGGTGCTGGCTTCTCAATTGTCTTTCGGGAATCTGCACCTTGCAAAACAGTCACATTAGCATTATGTTGTGATTGTATCCAAAAAAATAATCCGATTGCACCAAAAATAATACTTAAACCAGTAGGAAAATATAGGCTATTCTTTATTATCTTGATCTGCATAAACTATCTATCTTGATAATAGGACTAGTAATGAAGATTGCCTAAATAAATCACGGCTATCAGGTTCTAAGTAAGCCTCATAGCCAATTTTGGATTTATTGTTGCACTTCCCCTTTATTTTACCTTCCAACTAAACCCCTATTGGATTAATAAAAAATGCTCAGAATTCAAGAATCAACCAGCTTCATTTCTGACTTATGATTTTTGCTTTTCTAGTTTGGCCTTTTTTATTAATTTTTCAGAAATCTATAGCGGTTCCCATTCAGATGCAGTACAACATTATATCGCCAAGTGTAGGGGCACGGCAGTGCCCATAGGTGTCAACTTAAGCTCAAATGCATGTCCCACATTTTACCCCCCTTAATCCCCCCAATACATTGGGGGGGGAAACAGGAAATTTGTTCCCTCCCCTTTGCAACGGGAGGGTTAGGGTGGGGTGACGCGGTGACTGATGGGAAGCCAGAGAACTGAATATCACGTCTTGGCAAGGGTTTCACCTTAAGTTGACACCAATGGGCAGTGCCGTGCCCCTACTGAATGTACCTCACATAAACGAGAACCGCTATATTTTTACCCCCTCCTAATTGGGAAGTTTTGAGGTATTGAAGGTATTCTTGGAGATGATCTAACAGGTCTTCTTATCCTCCTTTGTTGAATACTTTCTCTCTCTGGTGTATATCTTACTGACCGAACCCGTGGTTTATATTCTCGTCTAACAATAACTCTCTCACGTCGTCTAGCCCGTGTTGTAGATTCTCTTGTACCACCTGATTTATCTGGTCTAAAAGCGAGTTGGTTACTTTTTCTTGGGCGTTGCGATCCTTGTATTGCACGTCCTGCAACAGGCGGTTCACTAAATGTATTTTTATTTTGTTCTATTGCCGAACCTGCGACAGGTATCTCTTGCGCCATTAACCTTTGTGCTGAAAGACAACTTAAACTCACAAAAACAACTAGACTAGTGGCAGAAAGTATAAGTCTCATATTCTTTAATAACCTTTGGTCTATTAGTTCATTTCAGTTTAACATTGTCAGAATGCCAAACTAAATCAATTAGATTTATGTCCACACTATCGATAGTTGCTGTTGAACTCCTTACATGACAAATTCTCACTTCCTTCTAACTTATCTTCACGCCACAATCCGTCTTGCTCAGTCTTATCTTTAAAAACATATATTCCTTTGCCTTGACATTTATTGTTAACAAAGCTTCCTCTATATTCATTTTGATTTCTCAATTTCAAACGTCCCAGACCTTGGAATTTATCGTCTTTAAACTCACCTAAATAATAATTAATAATATTACTTTCTACTGGATATGATAACCTCCCACATCCATCACGCTTATTATTTTTAAACTCTCCATAATATTGAAAACCATTATTCTTAAAAACTATCAGCCCTCTACCATTGGCTTCTTTTGTTTTTGGATTTATATCGCCGTAGTATTTATAAGTGCTATTTTCCCACGTTGGCTTCCCTTTAGCTGTAGGGGGTGAGGATAGTTCTTGGTCGTTATCGCAAGGTAATTGAGAAAATTCTAAAGAAGTTGGTGTGGTTGTAGGTACTGGTGGGGTTGTTGGTGTTATATCTGGTGTTGTTGTGGGTACTGGTACAGTATTTGATTCAGGAGTTGTTGTAGGTCCTGGTACAGTATTTAAGTCAGGAGTTGTTTGTTGCCCTAGTATTTTTTGTATTGGAAAAAGGGTTAAACTTGTAGAAATCAATAAACAAGAAAAAGAAAGTATAGATTTTATTTTCATAAAGAACCTTTGCTTTTGTTATGTGTACAGTACCTGAAATTTATTTACCATTATTAATTAGTCTAAAATTAGACTAATTATAAGGCTACCGTTCAGTTAAGCCCAAAAACTTTGGTAGAGACGCGTTAGCGTAGCGGGACGAAGTACAATTTCGCGTCTCTACAGGTCTAAAATCAGTACCAAAAATCCTTAACTGAACTGTATTGAATTATAAGGTGAAGAATCAGGACTTGAAAGAATTATATTACATAACAAGTGTAACTCGATTAAAATTTAGTATAATTATTTTTAATATATCAACTCAATCAGTTTTTAGTTCATAAAAATCAAATTTTTAGGGGTGAGCATCACCTAAGTCAAGAAATTGAAATAATTAAAAATATTCTAAGATAAAAAAGCTGTTTTTGAAGTAACAGGTGCTGAAGAATTCTTACATAACAAGTTATCACTTCCTTCTAACTTATCTTCACGCCATGATCCGTTTTGCTCAGGCTTATCTTTAAAGACATATATTCCTTTTCCTTGACATTTATTATTGACAAAACTTCCTCTATATTCATTTTGATTTCTCAATTTCAAACGTCCCAGCCCTTGGAATTTATCGTCTTTAAACTCACCTAAATAATAGTTAATATTATTTTCTACAGGATATGATAATCTCCCACACCCATCACGCTTATTTTTCTTAAAGTCTCCATAGTATTGAAAACCATTTTTATTAAAAACCATCAAGCCTCTACCGTTAGCATCTTTTGTTATTGGATCTATATCCCCATAATATTTATAGGTGCTATTTTCCCACGTTGGCTTTCCTTTAGCTGGAGGGGGTGAGGATAGTTGTTCGTCGTTATCGCAAGGTAGTTGAGAAAATTTTTCGATTTTAGGAGGTGATTCTGTAATTTCTGGGGGAGGTGATTCTGTAATTACTGTAGTAGGAGATTCTGTAATTTCTGGTTGTGGATTTAGAGTATTTTGTTTTCCAGTATAAACAGATACTATATACATAAATGAAACAAACATAATTAAAACTGCTCCACCTGTTACTATCACTTTCTTATTAGAGAGAAATCGCCAGTTTGCTGGCTGTAGTTTTGGTAATGGTAGAGGAGGTGGTAATGAAGTAAGTGCTTGCAATGCTTCTGTTGCTGTTTGGTATCGCTGACTAAAGTTGTAACGTACCATTTTGGTTAAAACATCAGCCAGTTTCTTGCTGACATTTGCCTCATGTTGCCAAATTATTTCTCCATTGGTAGGGTCTTCTTGGAAGTTTTGAGGTAATTTGCCTGTCAAAGCTTGGATACCAATCACTCCCACTGCATAGATATCACTACATAGTTTTGGCTTAGAATTAGCTTGCTCATTTGGCATATAACCATTGGAGCCAATAGCAATAGTGGAGGTAACTTGACCTTGAGTATTCGCAGCTAAACCTTTAATTTCTTTAACTGCGCCAAAGTCAATCATCACAATCTTGCCATCATCACGACGACGGATCAAATTTTGGGGCTTGATATCACGGTGGATGATATTCTCCTGATGAACAACAGTCAAAATTTGTAGAATTTCTTGTAATAGTTTGACAACTTCACCTTCACTCCATTGGCTACCAGGTATTATTTCTGCGGTCAATTCATACCCGTCTATAAATTCTTGCACCAGATAAAATTCGCCATTTTCCTCAAAATGAGCAAATACTTTAGGTATTTGGTTGCTAAGGTTCCCTAAACGGTATAAAAATTTTGCTTCGCTCTCAAATAGTCGTCTAGCAACCAGCAAAACTTCCTCCTCCGATGTTTTAGGCTTAAGCTGTTTCACGACACATTTAGGATGGCTAGGCAAATCTAAATCTTCAGCTATATAGGTGTCGCCAAATGAACCACTTCCTAAAAACTGTATAATTCTGTAGCGGTTACGGAGAATTGTGTCTATGACCATCTACGTGATCTCGCAGGATTTTATTTATCTTACTTAATTTAACTTTAAACTCTTTTCATCAGCACAAGTAAAGGTTTTAGTGGTAAAATCACCTTCGTCAAGATTTACAAGATAAAAATCCTTCTTTTTCAATTCATACTCTTTCCGTTCTTTGTCTGATGGATAAAAAAGAGTAAGATCATCAGCAATATAATCAAAATCTCGGTTGACAGTATATTTGTCACGAATTGTGTCTCCTTCTTTGAATTCATACTTGTTATCATATGTAGAAGCATATAAAAATATACCAGATCGTCTAAATATGGTAAAAGTTTTCTTATTATCCTTATTAAGAATGAACCAACCTCTAGTTTGTTGTATATCATTTAAAGCAGTGTAATTAATTGCAATATTGATAGATTTATCACATTCATTACGCAGAGTAATTTGAGGAAGTTTACCTGCTTCTTTTTCTAACTTTAAATTTTCAGCTTTATGCTGGTAATACCTGTCTTCAGCTTTTTCTTGTTTTTTTGCCAATGTTTCTATGTTTGTTTTGGCTAGTTCAGTGCCTTTTTGTTCCTTTGCCTTCTTTATTTCCGTTAACTGTGTCTCTCTATTTGCATTCCAAGTAAGTAATGCGCCAACAAGTGTTACTATCGCTCCTATTATCGCTACCTGAATTGTCGGCTCTTGCCACCAATATTTTGATTGATTTGGATTGGCGTTACTTACATTGACGTTAAGATTGACTGGAATTGAATTTAGATTGGGATTGGCTGGATTTGGATTTTGATTGACTAGATTTGAATTTTGGCTGGAATTGACTACACCTGAATAATTAGTTGATTGAAGCTCGTAAATTTGAATACCAGTAATTTCAATTCTTTGCAGTCCTAAAACAATAGTACTGTTTTCTTTCAATGGCAGTTCTTTACCGTAAACAAGGTCTTGCCCGTCTACTTGGAGAGTATTTTTAGGTTGCAAACTCTTAATAAAAAACTTTTGTTGCTGTTCATTAAAATAGATTTCAGCGTGCTGACCTGATACACTACTATCCTCTAGATATAGGTTGCATGACGGTTGATCACGACCGATTCTAATAATTGCACCATTTAGATTATCTCTGGCAGCTTCTAGTTTAGATATTTTCTTATCTCTGAAGTTGCCATTATGCTCCCATCTAAAAGCAATCGCCCACTGCTGCAAAGGAAGTGTGTTCATGGTTTTGCTCTTGTAAGTCTTTATAGGATATAGCTAGCTACATCTCTTCATAGTGTTATTCCTGAAGATACTATACACAAGTGACCAAAGATTTACAAGTTGTGAGTAATTCTGTCACTTCTTTGCCTTAAGTAAGTCGGCAGGAAAAATCATAACTATGTAACGAAAAGTTAACCAGAACTGTTAGAGCTAAATTTAATACGTTGTGTACTGTAGTTTCCTTTTTCCCCTCTAGCTTGAATACCACCAATCA